>NZ_LQXQ01000001.1 GCF_003268395.1 Acinetobacter sp. CFCC 10889
CCATTTGCAAGGCGCGGATTGCCCAAGTTGTATAAGCACAAAGAAAAGAAAACCGAAAAAAAACCTAGAATTTTTTTTTAAAAAAGGCTAAAACGGTTCATGGTGATAAATATAACTATTCCCAATCTGTTTATGAAGGCTCACAAAAACCAATTAAAATTATATGTCCCACACATGGCGTATTTGAGCAAATCGTAAATAATCACTTACATGGCCATGGTTGTTCACGCTGTCCAAGAAGAAAACGAGCTACAAAAAAGCCTAATGTTTAAAATTAGGCTTTTTATCATCAGCATTACAAAATCTATTTGTCTATCTTATGCCCTGCGGCTATTTCATCTGGGCTTGCATAGTTTTCACATGTCATGTTTATTTACTCTTTGTTATTACAGCGAAAATCGTCCGATATGCTGTCATAAAAACCACCGATCCATTTTCCATCTTCCTTAATAAATTTAATCTGTTTTTCATGATCCTCTTTGACAAACTCTTTTGCAGATTCTTTAAACTCAGAAGCCATATAATTCAAATGATAAAGAACTGTGTTTTTTTCATCTTGATCTTTAAAACCAAGTTCAGGTACTTGATTAAACAGGTAATTGGCTGAAAGTTTAGGTACTAAAACAAAACATTCAGGGATAGATTTTGCTGCTTGCCATGTTTCCCACAAAAGCTGAGTTGGAGGGAAATAAAATTTTTGATCTATCTCATCCCACTCAAATGGGTTTATTGAAAATTCATATAAATTAAATGAATCCAACTCACTAACCTGAGTTATAAAGTTTTTTCTTTGAATATTCATCACACCGCCTCATCATCTAAAAAAGTAGTTTCAATCCACCACTCTTTATTTTCTTGAAGATACTTTTTATGATCTTCTTCAGTGCCATCCCAAATTTCTAAAGTGATCGAATCAGCAATACATTGACCAGCTTTTGGAAACTGTTTTAAAGCTTCCTTCTTTAAACGATAAACCAATTGCTTACCAATCTTCTGAGATGGCACAGGGTGTAACAAAGTTGAATCTGGTTCTTCAGGAATATTTACAGACCATAGTTTTTCCATCACACCACCTCACACAAACTTTTAATAACGCTTTCAGGTAAATCTATCTTTTCAGCTTCATTTTCAAAGCAGAAAAAAGGGCTTTCGCTATGGATCTCATTGCAGCAAATCATATCGCCTTTAAATTCACGTACACGACCGTAAATTTCGACCTCATCACCATAGGCAGGCACGAATTTCGCCTTAATAATGTCATTTAGATGAATATATTTATCCTGATCACAAGGCTTAGATCTAACGGTATAAGCTCCATCTAAGCCCAAAACTAAAATATCCTGATCTTGGAGAACATTCCCATTACAGACAGGATGATAGTTAAATTTCTCCCACAAACCATTTGCAGGACCAGGTAAACAAGCGACCATTGGGAATGCAGATTTACGCTGATAGATCCAAAGCTCTGCATCGAAAATAATTTCCTGAATTGCTGTATTGGTAGATTTAGTCATCAAGCCACCTCTGTATATCCACAAGATTCTAAATTCCATTTCGACATGTATTCACGCACATGCTTTGGAAAAAAATCATCGCACGACATATCTGTAGGCGTATGCTTTGTTATATTTACAGTCACCCCTTCCAGTGCATCAGCGGGAAAATTCCAAGTAATCCCGCCAACAAGGTTATATCCCACACGTTTAATAACGTATTGCATTTCACCCACTTTATTGAGTTTAAGCTCAATCATATTTGGCTTATGTTTTGTTCCAATAAAAAGACATTTAAGATCAGCCATTGTCTTGCTCCTGTGCTTCTTGTATTGCATCCACCCAACTTTCAGCATCCAACATGTGTTTGATTGCTTTGGTTAGCTTTTCTTGGGCTAAAACTGCATAAGTCTTACAAGTCAGCCCTCTTCTTATTTCATCGTGGCAATTGCGTAATTCAGACAATGCATTTTTAATATCGTTCTGTGCCATTTCAGAACTTTTTTTGATTAATTTACTCACTATCTTGCCCCTCCCCATCAATAGAACAAGAATCAAGATGTAAGCTCATAATTTCAGTACCAACATCATATTTAGAATCACCACAATCTACATCTTGCTGAGTAACAACATGTTCAACGGTATGACCTGATTTAGCCAACACAATGCCATAGCCCACTTGATGAAAATTACCATCACTTCTTGGATCTAACCCTTGATCAGCAAGACGTTCACTAAATGATTCAATTGCACACTCAGCTTCATGTTTTGCTTCAGCTAAGGTGTCGTGAACTTCATAATTTTCACCATCATTGGAAAAATAGCCTTTAACAGCATCACGGCGAACAATCAAAAATTCTTCGTTTTCTACTTGCTGTAACCAACCCCGCGTACAATCTATTAATTCTTTAAAATTAAGCTCTGGTGTCGCTTCACCATTATCACTTTTCAAAGAAAATTGCATGTTATCAACATCAATTTCCTGTTGTTCCAAAACAGCGACCAAGCCATTAATAACCATTTTTGCCACTACCGCATTGGCTGAAAACTTATCCATTTTGCACCTCAAGATTTTTAAAATACTTTCTGATTGATTCAATAATTTGGCGTAACCACTTACGTTCCTGTACCTGTCTAGTTCTTGAAAAATTACTAATCAAATAATCAATGATTTCTGGATCTGTTATAAAATCCTCTACCCTTTCAACCCAATGCCCGCCCCAATAGGCAGTCCATGCATGATCCCAACATTGAATTGTCACCTGTGACCTACATTCGCCATACCAGGCAACAAATAAATTGATTGAATCCACCCCATCTTGCGATGGGATGTGATGGGTTCTGACTTCTTTAATTTGCATCTTACTGCTCTACATGTGGCAATTTAGGCATATACATCCAGTGCTTTACGTCACTACCATAGTTTGCAAAAACTTCATTTTCATCAGCATCAGTAGTCAAATAATCAAATTCTGGATCACAATCATCACCTAAACTAACTAAAACTTTTGTGTCGTATGGTGGTAGTAGAAAACCAACATCAATCCAATTACTTTGATTAACAGCATCAATGATCTTTGGTAAAACACTAATAACATTTGCAACCAATTCAATTGGTTCACCACTCAGCGAATTGGTTACATGGATTTCTTGGGGTGTCATTGGCTGTTCTCCTGACTTGCTTCGATCACCATCTGCCAAATTTCATCAGAATCAATAGCATCAACACTTACAAAACCATCCCAATCACACCCATGATCACCCGTCCAAAGATTAAAAAGAAGCTCATCAAGTTTTTCTTTAAATGATGCTGTTGCTTCTTTCCGCATCAAAACAAACCCTTCAGGGATGGATTTAGCTTCTTGCCACTTTTGACGCTCATAAAGCTCACCAAGTTTCATTGCTTTAGCAACAAGTATTTCTAATTGATCTAATTCACCACACCCAAAACAATGATTCTCAGCCATTGCTTCCGAAATTTGAGTAATTTCACTGTCTAAAGTTTCCGTATCATTGATCGTTACAGCTTCTTGACCAAAAACACTATGAGATTGTGCCAACACTTCTTTTTCAAGTGCCTGTGCAAATTCATACACATAAGCATTTAAATCTGGTTCGCCGTTTACCTGGTCTTTCAGCTTAAATCCGCTTGCAAGTGCCAACTCTTTAATTTTTGAAATTTCCATTTCTTATTTTCTCCGTGCCTTAAAAGTTCTTGCACTCGCCAATCGACCTTGCATTTCGGAAATATGTGCAGCCTGTTTTTTGATTTCTCTGGTTTTTTCCCTTAGATTTCGCTCACTTTCGCTTAGCTTCTGGGTCAATTCTGCAATCAACTTAGAATTTTTTAATTTTTCATCTTCTAAATCACTGAGATAAGATAACTGTACTGATTGCTCACCCGATGCAATTAGACTCATCCGAACTTTAACTAACGTCAGATACTTAACCGTACCAACGATCTGATCTTTAATTAATTTCTGAACTGCTTCGGAATGTTTGCAATATTCTTCTAAGCGCAAACTTGCTTCAGCATAGATTTCCTTTAATTCATCAAAACTCAATGAATTAATATCAACCTTGCCACGTTTTTTAACCACAATTTTTGGCTTAGAACTTGGTTGGGTGTAATCCACTAAGCCCGCTTGATTGTCGTACCATCCATTGACCATTATTTGATACTCCATTCACCATTACACCAACCATCTTCATAATCGACACTTGGTTTTTCCACTTGAACGGCGACACACTGAACATCAGACCAATTCATATTGTTTGCAGCCCAATCATGAATTTCATATTGTTCAGACTCAAACAAAGGCAAGGTATCATCACGCAAACTTTCTGCTATATTCCCCTCATATTCTTTAATGGCGTAATAAGCAGCACGGTGACGGGCAATAAATTCAACAGGTACAGCCCATTGGCTTTCATCTGACATGGTTACAACCAGGCATTTACTAAATAACGGATGCTCGACTACTTCTTCACAGCTCTCTAAGCCGTTTTGATTTTCATTGTGTTCATTTTCTTTTTTCCATTGCTCACATGCAGCAGCTTCACTTTCCGCTTCAATAACTTGATTTTTTTGCTCAAGATGCAAAGTTTCGCCGTCCTGATCAACAACACGTTCATCCCACGTTAATTTAAATTTTTTCATCACGATTTCCTTTTTAAAAATTGATTTACTTCACACCAACGATGCAAAAGGCACGGCGAATGGCATCATCTTTTGAGTACGCTTTTTGATTAACTTGGCATTGCTGCATATTGGCTTGTGGGATCTTTTCGACTGCTACAGATTTTTCACCACCGTAACTAAAAGTAATAACCAAAACCAAATAAACCGTACTAATCATGATGGTAGAACCTCCATCGAATGACGTTTAAAGAATGCCTTTACCTCATCAACTGAACGAGTGACGATTTCAAATTCTGTTTTAGGGATATAGCAACGCACCACCTCATCCAATTCAGTGATGTAGCGAATAGCTTTGGCGCAATCATCGAATTGAAGTAATGGCTGATCAAACCACGCTTGGTTGTAAAACATTTCTTTTTTATGTTCTTCAGTAGAACCATTCCAACAAACAACAAAAACATTGTCATGGCGACTTTTAAAGCGTGGCTCATTAGGTCCATAAGATGAAAAATTTAAATCATTTTTAATACGGCGCACGGCTTTGTATGCTATTTCTTCTGATTCAGCGGGCAATAGAACAATTTCATCCTCATCATCATGACCACATTGAACAGCCCATTTTTTTTCAGGCTGATCTAATAATGGCATCAATAAAACAAAGGCATCACTATATTCACTATATTTAAAATCAATAAATGCTGCCGTTTCTGTACCAGTTGGATAAATAGATCCTCTCGAAACACCTAGTATTTTCGCCATTTCATTCACCATATTTAAATACTTGGTATCAAAATACGGATAAGCACTTAATTCTATTTTTTCAGGTTTGCTGACAACAACCTTTTGCCAATCTGTAAAATTATTCCAGTTCTGAATAAAAGCTTCGTATGCACCATAATGATTTTTAATCTCTAATAAGCCTTTCTGCTCCGTAACATCAAAACTCAACTCACAATAATAGCTGTCAAATTTTTCAACTTTTTTAGAAAGCTTTCTATATGCGGCAATGGGATATAAACCTTAAATTCAGGATCTATATCTAATTTTGAACAAAATAAAATATGACCATTCGCTGCAATGATATGACCTTTTTCAATTGCTAAAACTTCGAGATTTGGACGTAAAAAATTATCTCTTGAAATTGCCAACGAAGCAGCTTTTAACAATGCAATTGGTATTAAATGTTTTTGTATTTCCATGATTTACACCTGTGGTTTTGAATCTAAAATTTGCTGCAAGCGAAGTTGTTCAACGTCATAGACGAATCGCTTGCCTTCGTACTCATAAATTTCTTTTTTCATCCTTAAATACTCAATAAAAGAATATTTAAGAATAATACACGTTATTTATTCCAAAAAGAACAATAAATATTCTTTTTATTCTAAAAATATTCCATCATGATTTAACACTCAAGTTCTTTTAAATTTAAAACTGTTGATAACTTTTAAACATAAATCTATTATCTTTATTATTAATAGTGAAATGTCAAAAAAATTAGACAACATAAAAACATAATTTAATTATATATCAATAACTTAACTAAAAAATCAAGCACTTTTTTATTGTCTATTTTTTTAGAATGAAAAATTGGATTATTAGCTAATTTTGAATTTAAACTTTTAATTATTGTTGCGACTTATCAACATTAACGATTGATCACAATAATAACAAAGCAACATTAATTAAAAGTATCACGCCCATGACAATACCAATCACATGATGACATTTAATGGCGTGAATAACGCACCTTATCTATTTAATGTTTTCGAGAATTTAGTGCTGAATTAGGGAAATTTTTTGTCTAATTTTTTTCTAAAAAACCTTATATGTCGTAAAGAAATGCTAAATTTATTAGACGATGATAAAACAACATTTTTATAAATATCAGTTATTTATATATTTAAATCAATATTTAAATGTCAAAAAAAATAGTTGACACTGTTCTTTTAATTAAGTAGAGTGATTTCCGAATAACAATAGCTGTTCTAAGTATTGATCATAAAATCGAAAATTAGGTATCTGCATAAATGGAATTACAAAGCTTAGTCATTAATAACACAGCACGTATTGAACAAAATCATGCTGAAAACACGATGACCATTTACGTGGGTGACTCAGCTCAACGCCTTTCAAACATCATTAAAGACTTTCCAGATAATTGCTATGTGAACAAACAAATTACTGGTTGCGGTGGTACTACACTTGTTTTAAGAAATTTAGTTGATTATGTCGTCCTTGTGCCGTATGTGAATCTTTTAAAATCAAAAGTTGCAGACAATAAAGATATTGATTCAATCAATTTAATCATTCGTGGTGGAAAGTGGACTGATAATGATGATGAAATTTCAGAACAGCTTTTAGATAGATCAAAACCCCGCAAAATCATTTGCACATTTGACTCACTACCCGCATTAATGAAAATCAAAGGATTCAATCCCAGTGAATTTAAGCTGCTTGTAGATGAATCACATACTTTAGTCAATCTGGGTTCGTTCAAGGCCCCAAAGTGCGAATTTATCCTACAAAACTATTCAAAGTTTTCTAGTGCTGTTTTCTTGACAGCAACACCAACAAAACGTGAATACTTCCCTGACATGATCAATCATCTACCGCTTTGTACGATTGAATGGGATAACGTCCGTGAAGTTAAATTTAATCTACAACGCTTAGAAAAAGGCGTAAGCATTAACAATGCCCTATTTAACCTATGTTTAAGTTTTTTATTAGGTCGTGAGGAAGGTAACGCCCATATTTTCTATAACTCTGTAACTGAAATCACCAAAGTTATGGAATGGTTAAGTAAAATAATAGGATCTGACGGAAAGCCTGCTTTTAATCGTGATGATATTCGCTTGATCTGTTCTAAATCCCCAAATAATGAAAAAAAATTAGACAATAAACTTGGCGCATGGGGCTTGGTCGATGATGTGGTAGATAACCCAGTAGGTAAATTAAATTTCTATACATCTACCATGTTTGAGGGTGCGGATATTTACGACAAAAAAGGTAAAACATACATCATCATCAACGGACTGCGGGATTATACCAAAATTGATTTTTTTGTTTTGATTCCTCAAATTTGCGGTCGCTTACGTGATAGTGAATACAATGAATCCATCAATATTCTTTTAAGTAATGTACCTGAAGTTGCAAGCTGTACTAAAGATGAATGGCAATCCACTGTATTAACCAAAATTCAAGGTTCAAATGATCTTCTTGAAGCTTTAAATAGCCCCGTAAATAAAGATAAACCCGCTGTTGTGAAAGCTTTACTAGACAGCATAGGCAAAGATCCATATATCTTCTTAAATGACGACACCAAGCAATACTACGTGTCGGACGTTGCCTTAAAATCTGAATTGCAATCTTATGAAGCAATGGAAGCAACTTATGTGGTCCGTGATGTTGAAGGTGTGGACTATCAAGCATCTGGATTTTCAGCATCATTTCGAGATCTATTGAATGATGAATCAAAACAAGTGCAATTCACTAGCCCTATCTCTGGTATGTCCAAGCTATTAAGCGGATACCAAAGCTTCAGTGAAACAATGGAAGAATATGTGACGGCGCGCGAAAAGCCCGATGAACAAATTTATACGCTCATAGATGCCCGTAACCTGGTATTTAGAAAGTATTTTGATTCATTAGGTGCGGATAAGATTAAAGCCCTCAGATATAGAAATAAGGACATTACAGAACTATATGAAGCCGAATTTTCATCACAAGACAATAAAAGGACCATTCAAGCCCGCTTAGCATTAAGGAATGGTGAATTTATCTCTAATGTCGATGCTAAGGAAAAGCTAAAAACAATCTATGAAGCTTTGGAAATTAATAAAGCTGCCAAAGCCAAAGATCTATTTGATTGGTATGACTTAAAAATGACTAAATACAAAGGTGTTAATGGGTTGGTTGTGACTAAGATTAAGTGAATCATAAATATGACTAATCATATTTATGATTAAATAAAAATTAAACCCCGTTAGCATGTGCTTCTATGGCTTCATCTATAGAGTCATATACCTCATGCTCATCTTTAAACTGATTGAGATCTAATAACCCTTTTGATACGGCGTACCGTAAAGGGAAATTATTAAAAATCATATTCTCCTTTTTCACCAGAATTAACATGCCTGCACAATACATCTCGTTTTTAAGTGTAGTCTGATATTTTTCCTGAACATCCATAAAATACGGATCAGCTTCTAGCTTTTGACGCTCTGTATTGATTTCCATAAATGAATGACCATCTTCAGCCATGCATTGCAAAATTTCTTCTATTTCGCTTTGTGCTTCTCGGTATTCATTGTAAGCATCATAATCAACGGTTTTATGACAAGAGAAAGACCGATCCTCTTTAGTAACGTGGTTAAATCTTTCTTTTAACCCCTCTGGGTGAAGATATGTATTCCCTTTTTTAAAGGGACAATCTTTACATGCTTTCTTTAAATTAAATGTATTACACATAACTTACACCTGTTTAAGCCGCACCTTTATATTTTTTCTCATGTTTGAAATTTGCTTCAACTAAAGCCCGCGCAAGTTGCGGGCAGACCGAATTACCAACCATTCGATTTTGTTCTGTTTTGGTTAGATTTACGGTTTGACCGTTTTCATCCATTCCATAGCTAAAAATATAAGAATCGGGAAATCCTTGTGCCTTAAAAAGCTCTACAGGCTGAAGCATACGCAACCCAATATCAATGATTTGATGTGGTACACCTTTAACTGTGACAAGTCCGAATCGTTCTTTAGCTGTCACTGTACGCAATGGGTCAGTCAAACTGTTACCATCTTTTTCATTGCCATAGAATGCAGTCAGAAAGGCTTGAACGGCTGCAAAATGCCCTGCACTGGATGTAATTGTGTGCAAAGGCTCATTTGCATTCTGACCAACACAACCGTTTCTTAATTTAATCAATGTTCCTGTTACAAGGCTGTTATGATCTTTCGCTGTTACAGTGCTAAGAGGATCTTTAATATCATTACCGATAATTCCAGTGTAGTGTTTTGCCATACATCGAGGTGATGACGCATTTGCACATTCAGTCAATATCGGCACACATACACCAAGCGCATGGCCTGAACCACCTGGTCTTTTAATAAAACTGCCTGCCGTAATTGTAGGTAATGGTTTTTGAATATCTTCACCGTGACTATTAAAGCGAAACTTCATCAAAAATGGAGATTGTTTTTCATTAACCACATAAGGCTCATCGCTATTAATGACATATTTGGATAGCCCTGCTGCGACACGGCGTAATGTGGCATCGGCTAAAGGCTTTTTTCGGTCAAAAATACTAGGGCATGGATATGACCAGTCAATACATTCAGCAGCAGTACGCCAAGCTTTCAAAACCCCATTTTGCACCAAGACACTTTTAGGGTCGCCGTGTGTTGGTTCGGGCCATTGAATTTTTAATCCATCCCTACGAGCAATTAAGAAAAAACGCTTACGGATGGTGGGCGAACCATAGTCACATGCTCTTAATTCACGATAATCCACTTGATAGCCTTGACGTTTAAGCGCATTCACAAATGAATTAAAAGTACGTCCTTTATTTTTTGGGCATGGTTTTCCATCTTCACCTAAATCACCCCATGTTTTAAATTCCTCAACATTCTCAAGCATGATAATACGTGGGCGAGTTTTGGCAGCCCAACGTAATGCAACCCATGCCAATCCACGTATCTTCTTTTCTACAGGCTTGCCGCCTTTAGCTTTAGAAAAAATGTTTACAGTCAGGTGAAAGCCATACCAAGCCTACAGGTTGATTACCCGTCACTTGGATCGGATCAATGTCCCATACTGATTCACAATAATGCTTGGTATCAGGATGATTCACTCGATGCATCGCTAAAGCTTTTGGGTCATGGTTGATTGCAACATCTACAGGACGATTAAATGCCTGTTCTAGCCCCGTACTTGTGCCGCCACCGCCCGCAAAATTATCAATGATTAACTCATGTGGAAGTAAGTCAAAAGTCATGCTGTTTTTCCTGTTTAAAAATTTAATATGATAAATCATAAATATGATTATATGATTATATGATTATATGATTATATGATTATATGATTATATGATTATATGATTCAAGGCGATCTTCAAATTTCTTTCAATCTCTCTAATTGCCTGACGTACAGCGGTTATCCCGTATTTTAGAATGGAATAACGTTTATCTTTTTTTGCATTGCATAACTGACGCAAGGCAAACGGTGTAATCCCCATGCGCTGTGCAAGTGCTATTTGTCGCCCTTGTTTTTTACTCATCCATTTTTTCATGAAGCGCAACAAATCAATCGCCCGCTTTTCATCACGTTCAATTTTGAATTGCTGCACTTTGATCCGATCCATTTCAAGCAATGAAAGACCATATACTGAGATACGACTCCATAGCGTTTGACGCTTTGTATTTAAACGCCGTGCCAACTCTGATAAACGTCCTCTACGCTTTCCGACCCACTTTTCAAGCGTGATATGAAATTTAAGCCGATACCCCAACATTTAAAAAAACTCAATTTCATTAGCTTGGGCTGTGCGATACCCCTCCCAATCACAATTCACAACGATAATTCGATTCTTTTCTGCAAAGCGGTCCTTAGCCCGTGCGCCTATAATTTCTTGTAATTGATCAAATGGTACGTTTGAAGTAATGACAGTGGGCAAGCGGCGTTTATATCGCTCATCAATGATCATCATATAAGCTTCAAATAAATGCTCACTTTGCGACACACTGCCAATGTCATCAATGCACAAAAACGGCACTTTGATTAACTTGGCCATAAGTGCTTTATATGTGGATTCACTATCTTTACGCCATGTTGCATAAATTTCAGCATTGAGTTTTGCTTCAGTGATAAATAAGCATTTGTATGTGGCATTAAACGTTATATCGTTCGGATCTAAGCTATCGCATTTCACAGAACGTAAAACAATGTTCTGCATCAAAATACTGGCCATGACCGTTTTACCTGTCCCCATGTTCCCAGTTAAGTAAATATTCTGGTGTCCTTCCGTTGTTTTGGACTCAAACATAGATAAAACATACTGTTTAAAACGATCATAAATACGTGTTTGCTTTTCACTTCTAACAGTTTTTGAAAGCTCTTTAAAAGTACCAAAGCTATTGACGGGCAATTCAGCTTTTCTACATTCCTGTTTTACCCAATCATTCATTTTTGTTTTAAGCTGTTCTGTCATTGCTTCAGTACGGCATTCAGGACATTGAGCATGTTTAGAAATGACTTCAGGTACTTTAACGATCTGATCACCATGCTTTAAACATGAAATAGGCACTTCAACCAAATCAATAAAACCAAAATCCAATTTTTTAACCTGGTTCGCAATCGCTTTTTTAGCTTCTTGCTGTTCACAGTAGGGACAGTTTTTATTTAGCTCACTCTCAAACTTGATATAACCGCCGTGTGTTTCACACTGAAATTCTTCTTTAGCCACATTAACCATTGTATTCATATCAGAACCCATCCAAATCAATTGCAGCTTGTTGTGCGATTTTTTGCAGTGCTTCAGCATCGACCTGTTCAGCCTGACTTGATTGAGGCTGAACATGGGTAAAACGGCTAAAATCCTGCTTAGGTTTCGCTTTAGGTGTGTTTTTAGGTGCTTTTGGTAGTTCAGTGAAGCCATTTGCTCTCAAACGGGCAATATGGGCGTTTTGCCCCGCTTTTGAGGTGTGAATTTTGTTGAGAAATACAATGAAATTTAATAATCGTTTATGAGGGGTTAAATTTTTATATTGAGAATGATTTAAATTGAAATCAAGTAAGTAACTGTCTAATTGTGCTTGTGTTGAAACAACATTAGATAACATCGACATATTCAATCTTGCTTTCACAATAGGATCATCAATTTTTAAAGGAAAACGATTTATGATTTCCTGTTTTTCAATTTTTTTCTGTTCTTCGCTATTACTAATGGTACTTCTTGAATCATCGTAATTATTAGTGTTGCTTTCCCCGTTGACGGAAAACCCGCTTGCGGTTAATTCATTTTCAGTATAAAAAGTCATGGATTCATCCTGGTAATCTACATTGAAATCAAAACCTAATTGAGCATCTTCTAATTGCTCTTTTTGCTGCTCTGTTGCTGCTTTGGCATCACCAAGTTCTAGCGATGGTTGCAATTGTTCTGGGCTTTCAAAGATTTGATAAATGACTTCGCCAAACTGACCATTTTCACTTTTTAATTGTGTGCGTTTGACATAGCCCAGTGATTCAAGACGCTTCAGCATATTGCGTATAGCATCTCGCCCATCTTTGCCACGTTTTGCCAATGCTTCAATACAAACACGATGATGATTGCTCCAACTCAACAAGTAAGTGAGCAATCCAAGATCAGAAAATTTTTCAATATTTTTGTCACGCATAACCTTGTTTGAGATGACACAATAGGGATTTTCCTTGTTATGTTGATCTCTAAACACAGTTACACGTTTTGCAGCATTTTCTAACTGCAAAGCAATAGATAGATCCGTCATTCTGCTTTCCTGAAAATAAAAATTTAAAAATAAAAAATAAAACTTACTTATTTGACTTCATCTAACGTGAAGCAAATATCTTGTGCCAAAATAGATTTTTTAGAAATTTCCTCTAATTTTTCAGCACGGTGCTTAGGTAATGGCAATTGCCCTTTGAGATACTTACAAATACTGGGCTGTTGAACTTCAAGATAAGTTGCTGCTTCAGTTTGATTTTTGAAATAAAGTCCAATTGCTAGATTTAAACGCAATATTTTGTCTATTACTGAATTAGGGTAATGCTTAGCAGTATCATCAATAGAGAAGCGTTCTAATAATTCCACACGCTGCTGATCTGTAAAACTCATAACAGTTAGCATACAAAATATTCCTAATTATCACATGTGGGAATAATATTATAAAAATAGGAATACATTAGCAACTAAAAAGAATCTTTTAGGTTTTTATCAAGTCATAGTCTTTCAATGCTTTTAAGCATAAAATCAAACAAAACACATGCTTAAAAGTATTATTTTTTAAGTGCGTTTATAGACAGTATGTAATTGAGGTAATTATGAATATGCAAAATAATATGACAGTCGGAGATAGATTATCCCGATTATTACAACAGCAGAATATATCACAAGCAGAATTAGCAGACATGTTAGATGTGGAGCAAGGAACTGTTAGTAAAATATGTACAAATAAAACTAAAAAAAGTAAATACTTACTTGAAATTGCTTCAATATTAAACGTAAGTATAGAATGGTTACTTTATGGGGTTGGTGAAAAAGATTCAACGGAAAGCATAATTTCTAATCAAAGCGGTTTGCTACAACAAGCAAATAAATTTATTCTTATTAGAAAGTATGGTGATATAAATTCTAGGGTCGATGAATCACCAGATACAACCCATGATAAGGAAAATAATTTAATGTTTGATAAAGAGCTTTTACCAGAAGGGAAAACGGTTGATGATATTGAATACATCATTGTTCAAGACACAGGTATGGGGAAAATTGCAAATGTTGGCGCAAGAGTAACATTTGATAAAACAAATACTTCAGTGATTTCTGGGAAACTTTATACGATTGAAATTGGAGGGCTGTTACAACCACGCTATCTGTTTTTATTGCCTGATCAACAAGTCAGAATTAGTGCTGAAGATAAAGAAAACTATCCAGATGTAATTGTTAAACTAGATCAATCTAATTTCAAAATATTAGGTAAAGTAATAACAATCACAAATATTGTGAACTAAATTATAACTTATTTAGAATAAAGGCGACTTATGTTGCCTTTTTTATTCCTTATAATTCCCTACAAAATTTAAGAAAAGAAATAAAAATACCTTTTTACCATTTTTTTAACAAAATTTAACCAATTAGAAAGAAAATAAACCAAAAGTGTAATTTCCTTTATATTCTAATAAATTCCCTATTGCTAAATTTAGGAATAATTATTATTCTTTTGGGAATAATTTTGTATTTATAAGGTGATCCTTATGTTTAAAGCACTTTTAGTTTTTTTAACGAAAGATTTTATTAAAAACATCATCATGTTTATTGTGTTCTTTGGTGGCTTAACTTTCGTTCTTTTTCTTACGCTGATCATGTGGGTAGATGCTTCACAAATTGAGGAACAAGGTCGTTTGGATGCAAACGAGAAATACTTTGAAGTGATGAAACGTTAAAAATTTTTAATCATATAATCATATAATCATATAATCATATAATCATATATTGTATGATTTATAATGGAATCAATAATATGCCAAACAATCAATCTCAAAAATCACAAACTCAAATCCCTGCAATCTATCTTGCTATCCATGCTATTCAAGCGTATTTAGCTAAAGTAGGAATTGCTAAATCGCACTCAACAAAATCTAACAGACCCAATAACAAGCAAAATTCTAATTTTCAGGATTATAATTTTCGCAGTGTGGATGATATTTATAATGTTGTTACACCATTGCTTTCTGAAAATAATATTGTATGTATCCCAGACGTAAAATCGACTACTGTTGAAAAGCTTGTAGATAGTTATGGGAAAATATCCCATCACACACACATTGAAGTTGAGTACAAATTTTTAAGTATCGTTGATGAAAGCTTTGTCACCATTAGAATGGCGGGAGAAGCTAAAGACTCAACAGATAAAGGTAGCCAAAAAGCCCTATCTAATGCACATAAGTATTGTTATATACAAATGTTCAGCATCCCAACAAAAGGGGAAAATGACATTGAACAACAATCAAATGCACAGTTCTATCAGCAGCAGACCAACCACAATCAAAATCACTATCAGCAGCAGAATAATCAACAAAATAATAGGCAGCAACGATCTGTAAATACTGTGACGGATGAACAACTTTCCCAATTCATTGAGATCTTACAAATTGCCAATATTTCATTTGAACGTTTCCTTAAAAAAAGAAAAATCACGCGTGATCAAATCACACCTGAGATGCTGATGGAAGAATCCAATAACTGCTACAAGCACATTGAAGCAGTTGAAGCGGAAAAGATGAAAACTATATAATCATATAATCATATAATCATATTTGTGATTATATGATTATATGGGTAAACTATAATGCATAACCATTTAGGAAATCCTAATGACTAAATACATTTCAGTTCTACAGCTTAAAGGTGGTGTAGGAAAAACAACAATTGCAGCAAATCTTGCGGGCTATTTTCTTTCTAAAAATAAAAAAGTATTGGCTGTTGATGCTGATATGAAGCAGGGGACATTGTCTGCTTGGTCAAGCATGATTGAAGATAAAAACTTCCAATTTGGCTCTACTTTTTCTTTAGATGAACTCATTACGTTATTAAAAGATGCTGATGAAAAATATGATTTTGTAATTGTGGATCTACCTCCACGTTTAGAAGATCTTGCACGTTCTAGCCTTTTATTTAGCGATTTAATTCTTATGCCTGTTACCACTTCAGCACCAGATTTCTGGGCGGCAAGCGATATTTCAGAATTAATCGAAACGGCTAAAGCCGAAAAACCTGATCTTAAATTGCGCTTAGTCTGGAACAAATTTAAGCCTACAAAACGGCGTTTGGAGTTGCAAGAACAGGTTAAAGAGATGCTAGGGCATGAAAGTATTAAGCAACCATTATCGGATTATATAGCTTATTCTGATGTGATGGGAATGGGTACTTGGGTAGGTGCATATAATCACCAAAAAGCCAAAATAGAATTTCTTGATTTTTCCAAAGAAATTGAGAAGTTAATTAAATAAATTGGAGTAAAAATATGACGGGCAAAAAAATCGCTATTAGTAAGCCAAAAGTAACAACTACGACTAGCCGTTTTGACCAAGCTGCTATATTTGCAAGCAATACGATTGCACCAAATGAAACAGTTGAAGCCCCAAAAGCGTCACCAAAAGTTGTAAAAACAACAACAGGTGGTAAAAAATATCCTGAAGCATTTGATGTACCAATTATTTTAAAGCAAGAAATTAAAATGTTTGTTGCAACGGTAGATTACCCATTTAAGAACAAAAGTGAGTTTGTTACTCAGTGTATAAGTGATGGTTTAGCAAAGTATGTAAAAAAAGTATCAGTGCCAGAAGTTGGTAAAAAGGAAACAACGGGGCGTGAAATTGCAAAACTCCCTATTGAAATGAAACAAAAGATAAAAGAGTTCTTGGCTGATCCAAATTGCAAATTTAAATATAAAAATGACTTTATTATTCAATGCATAAAGGATGGTTTAGATAAATATAAGTAAGTTAAACAATAATCAATAGGGCATTTATGCCCTTTTTTATCGGGGATGTTATGAAAAAAGCCATTGGCTATGTTCGTGTAAGTACCGTTAAGCAAGTCACAGACGGCGTATCTATTGACGCGCAAAAAGAAAAGATAGCAGCTTGGTGTAATCTAAATGATTATGAACTGGTCCATATTTATGAGGATGCAGGGCTGTCTGGTAAAAGCATCGCACATCGTAAAGATCTACAAGAAGCTCTTTTAGCACTGAATAAAAACATGGCTTTTGTGTGCTATAGCTTATCCCGTGTAAGTCGCAAACTTGAGGACATGCTCAAGATTAGTAATCACATCAAAGACACTGGGGCAGACCTGATAAGTTTATCTGAACGCATAGATACAACAGGATCATCTGGACGTATGGTTTTTAACATGCTTGCTGTTATTAATGAATTTGAGCGTGATGTAATTAGTGAACGTACAAAGATGGCAATGCAGCACTTAAAAGACAACAACAAAGTGTATTCACATATACCGTATGGCTTTAATAATGAAGATGGTTATTTGGTAGAAAATTTTGCTGAACAGTTGATTATAAAAAAAATGTATGAATATTCCCAATTGGGCTATGGACATAGGAAAATAGCAACTCAACTCAATAAACAGAATATTAAATCAAAGCATGGCGGCATTTGGTATGCCAAAACTGTCAAATCAATTTTAGAAAGAATATGAAATATTCTTTTATTCCCTAGTATTCTTTAATTTCCTTAATATGCTATAATATATTGATTCTAAAAGGAATTTTAGCCTAAGTTTTATTCCTTTTAATCTTTTATTGCTTTAAATTATTCCTTGCTATATTCTTTTTTATTCTTAATATGAAATGTTGGAAATAAAAATGAAACCGCCTGTACTTTGCATCACCCGTGAAGAATTTACAAAACATGGCATACCTGAAAATAATGCATACGGCGTGTATGCTTTTGATATGTTAAAAGTAGATCAAAGCCAATTCCATTTTTTAAATCGTGAAATTGCGGATCGTGCAAACAATAATGATGACGATGAATATAAAAAAATAGGGCAGTTATTACCGCAAATTTTGGTGTATGGCGTGATCAAGCGTGACGGAAAGGTTTTAACCTATTCACGTAAAAAAGGCGCAGAAAGCCGTTTACATGGCTCTCGCAGCATTGGTTTTGGCGGGCATGTAGATATTACCGATTACGATTATAAATTGAATAATGGTTTTGCTAATTCGCTTGCTGTGAGTGCTGAACGTGAATTACGTGAAGAATTAAATTTCGTCACCGCCGTTGGTACAAGTGAATTTACATCATTATTGGTGGACCAATCTAATCCAGTTGGTGCGGTACATGTCGGCATTCCAATTTTACGCAAAATTCATTATTTGGACGAAATTAAAGTAGATCCTGAAGAAATTTCAGACCCGCTTTGGCTATCACCAGAGGAATTAATTAAAGACATTGAACAATATGAAAATTGGTCAAAAATTTTAATCAATGAAATGTATTCTGGTTGAATTAATTAAAGTAAAAAAACCGCCATTATTGGCGGTTTTTATTTGTATGTTTATTAGGTTATATCCTAGCCTACACCGCTTAAGCAAAATGAAACTTTTGAATAAAAACCATCTTGTCCATCTTCAAATAATAATGTTTCATTTAATGTTTCTTGGGGGGTAGGCTTGAATAGATATTTTCTATCATCTTGTTTTAAAGATAATATTTCAACTCTTTTATCCAATGTTTCTACATTCAAAAATTCAAGTGTATTGTCTGTATATTGAATATCTACACCATCAAGTTGAACCTGAATATCAATAGAACCTGATAAAACAGTTGTCCCATTTATTTTTATTAAATATTCTAGGTATTCAGATGGTTCTAGCTGCAATCCAAGACTCGCTGCTATTGATGCACCATCACAACTAATAATATAGGGATTGCTATTAATAATACGCATGACATTCACATACGGCACACCCGTATTTAATGCATCTTGTACGGCGACATAATCGGGATTGTCTGGATCATAACCCAGTACCGCTTTAATGTTGCTTTGCGTAACTTGGATTTGACGATCTGTACGACCACGCTTAAAAGACCCTGTGATAACACCGTTAATAGGTGCTGCACCTGTGCTTCCAGTATTGTCTTTTACACGATCAAACTGTAACCCAACTTCATTCTCTAAAACTTTGGTGATGTGCATATCTGCAATCCTAGAACAATTTAAGTCTATTATTCAGGATTGTAGATATGCTGTTTTTGAGTATTCCTAAATTTCTAAGATATTCCCATAGGAATAATTAAAAAACGTGAACCGACCATCCCGTAGGTTCACGTTTTGATTTTAAAAACACTTAGTAGTTTTCTTAGAAATAGGCTTCAGGGAACATATCACCCTCAAAAATCCGCATAACATACACGGCAGGCACACTCTCTAATGCATCACATACATTGTTATAGTCTAAATTTCGTGGATCATGTCCAAGTTGCGCTCTAATATTTTGCTTTGTGATGAGCATGTGTTGATCTAGTCGCCCACGCCGAAATTTACCTGTAATGACTGGGGTGCTTTCTATCAATAAGTCATCATCTTCAATAATTAAGATTTCACCAACATTAAATCCAACTTGCTCTAATTCATTCATGATAAAAACTCGCTATAAATTAGCCTTATTTTCGCCGTTATATATTTTATATATTTCTTCAAATTCCTTTGGATGAAAAAAAAGCCCGATTAATCGGGCTTTTTAGTGATAAAACAATTAAACCAAAGTAATGTTTAACTCTTTTAATTGTTTATTGAGATTACTTTTTATCTCAATGGCTTCTTTCTGCTTTTCAGGATCACGCCATAATGTATTAGACTTAATTTTTAAATCAGGTGCTTTTTTATCAAAAGATTGGTTATCTTTACGGCAATGCCAAACACAACGCTCATTAGGGAAACGCTCCCAAGCATAAGCTTCCGCAGGGGCTTTGCTCCATATTGCTAAGTTTAATAACTCATCTAAAGTAATTTCAGTGTTTCGATGATTTGTGAAATGTCCAAATGCTGAGTTAGGACTAGATAAATCTGCATCTTCAACATCAAAATAATCAGCAAGAATACGCCCATCTGAATAAGTGAATAAATAAGGTGCTGTGTGCGGTACTGTGCAACCACCCCAAAAATAACCTAATTCAATAAATGCATCCGATGCCTGTTTAAATTCATTATGGCTTTTCAACTTAATCTTTAGATCTTTCATTTCTATTAAGTTTTGCATATCTTTCACCGCCGCAATACACAGCGGCTTTTCGTGGCGATTAGATAACTCTTGCTCAATACCATTTGGATGCTCACCAAACAACGCTAACATAGACATTTCACAATCTTGGCGTGTTTCATGCCCCAAGCCCCATGATGTGCCTGAAGAACGGATATTATGATTAAAATCAATAATGGTGTAATAACCTTTACCCGCCAATGTTGCCGTTAAAATAGCGTATTGCTCACGTACCGCTTGAACAGTCCAATTGAAGCGTTTTTCTTTGTCAAATTTTACTTTTTGACCGACTTTTAAAGTGTTTTTGTTCATCTTTATACCTACTTCTTTGCGATATAAATATCGTTTTTGCAAATTGGGCAATTCACCACCATACAAAGCTCATTACGGTCATTGATCGTTTTGGCTTCACTTTCCTGAAACTCTAAAACAGAATTGCAATGACGGCATTGTGTTTGGTGAGTTGTATTTTTTGGTATTCCACGTTGAATAACTTTCATGATTTTTACCTAAATCCCTAAAAAATGGCGTTTTTCAGCGGTACGGCGATTGACTAAACCCTGAATACGCTTACCTTTTACATTCACCCATACATCAAACTGATTAGCTGCTGATCTGAGTTCATTCGCATTAATTAAACGAAGCATAGTGCTGTTTTTAAATGCTGTTTCGCCCACGTTGTAAATAAAGGAAGCCAATGCATCAAACTGATTTTGTGAGATTTTGGCAGTCACATAACGATCAAGACAGGCATCGACCCAACGACAATCATTTTTGAGCCATTCAAGTGCCTGACCCGCCGTACATGTATCGCCTTTTTGCACTTTATTACCATTCGGATAGCGTATTGTGCCGTGTCCAATTGTCCAGATACCGCCTGAATCTGGGTAGGCTTTGAGTTCTAAACCCTCAAAATTCTTAATCATGTTGTAACCCATGTCAGAAATATCATACTGACCTGTTACGCCTGAACGCTCAGGCTCATGCTTGTAATTGATCAATTCAGCAAATACAGGAAATCCCAATTGATCAATGATTTTGTCGCCCGCAATCACTTGATCTTGAGTTAGTGAATTGCCCGACATTGCACGTAACCAAGAAAAAGCCTGTGCAACAACTTCAATATTATTTACGGTGCTGTTCATGTGGGATCTCCATCCTAAAGCTGTGAAGTTTTTTTAAAACAATGTTCGATAACCAAGCTGTCAGTAAAATAAAACTCAATAAGCATCCAAAAAGAGTTTTATCTATTAAGAAAAATTGTGCTGAAAGCATGATTAAAACGGCGTAAATCGTGCGTTTACATGTCGATGTATCAAAGATGTGATGTGGTGCTAAAACCACAATCGCTGTCACAAACACCACCAATAAGCAAACGACATTCTTAAATGTCAAAAATTCGTATAGATCCATGTCATTACTCCCGATCACGATCAAAAGATTGACTAATACGGTCAATATCTTCATCCGTAACATCTAGTTTTGAACCTGTGATTTTGATTGCCGCTGCATGAAAAAGATGAATGATTGCAGGGGAAACAAAAGAAACACCCGCAACCCAAATCACTACAGCAGGCGTGATATTGTTTTCGGTATGGATGTAATAAATGAATGCTAGAACACCACCAAATATAGAAATTAGTAGTTTTAGCGGTTTAGGGTATGGCTTTGCGCCGTAACGTGGCGTTGGGAAGAAATAGCCAATCGTTGACCCTAAAATCAACAACATAAGGCAGGACACAAGTAAAATAGCATCGCTATAAATACTTGCGGCTGACCGCAGTGTTTCATTTGTAAATAGGCTGTTTGGTCGGTTTGGATTGCTTGCCAAAGCTACTTCGCTTATTAGCGGCAAGAAAAACCACATTATCCGCCACATCAAGCCCAAAACCAGTGATCTAGTCATTACCGACCTCGCAATAAGTTTTGAATGTTGAGTAAAAGCTGAATCTCATTTTTCTTCATTTGATCATCATTAGCTTTTAGCTGTTTTTTGATCTTCCAAGCTTCAGACTCGTAATAGTCATGTATGAAGAAAAACGGTAGGTCTAAAACAGCATCAAAACTTATGTCGCTGTCATAGCTAAATATCTGGATCATCTTCATAAGCGATTGATAGTATGTCGTTTGCATGTCCTGTGAATGCGGAAGTAATGCGAAATCGCAACGGCGCATCATCTGTACCCCCGTTTATTTTTCGCAAGACAATTCCATTATCAAAAACAATATTAACCAGGCTGTTAAATTGATTTTCGATGTGTAGATACGTGTTAAAAAGCTCGTTAAATCGCCATATTTCTAATTTGGATAGTTGATCAATACGGGTTTTTATTAGATTTTTAGTAAAATTAAGGTTGGTAAAATCATCGACTGGTGGTAATTCATCACAACCGATTTGAATCGCCATTGCACCCATAATCCAATCAATTGTAGTTTCACAACCTTCCTCTAGTGCATGGGCTTCTAAGCCGTTTAAAGGTCGTACAGAAATGTTATTAATTTCAATTCGTTCATGACTAAAATTCGTTAGATCCTCACCTAAATATTCAGAAATTTGCACATCATCATCGAGTCGATTCTCAACAAGTTGTAAATAGCTCAAAAGAATGGCATAACGCTCTTGAACACTCATTTTTAATGCGTATTGAGGATCTTTATTGTTCGGTGCAATTGTATAAATCGCTTGTGTAAGTTGTTTTTCGTAAAAATCTGGGCGGATTTTTGCCATTTGTAAAATATTTGATACACGTAAATGGCATAAGTCATAGTGGCTTTTGCCAATTTCAATATTAGTAAAGCTCATGACCCAACCCCTGAATAAAGTTTTTGAATGTCGGTTTTGTCCCATGCAGTACGACTGATAAATGTTGCTTGTACTTGCACAAGTAGTCGATTTGCATCTCGATCCATTGGTGCAACAATGGGTGCGCTAACAGACTGAATTAACATCGGTGCATAGCGTTTACCGCCGTAATAGACAGCGACATAAGGCGGTACTAGGGAAGGGAAAAAGGATTCTATAGAGCGTTCTTGAGCAACGTTAGAAATGATTGATTTTTCACTAAGCTTTTCTGGCGAAGCCCACTGTTCAAGTAATGAAATTTGATCTTCAACTTCAGTTTTAGCATCTGCCCAAGCCTCAAATAAAAGCGTCATAGGTAAATGGATGGATGCTGTCGATGTAAAAACTTGGACTGAATTAACTTTAGTTAAGTTGCTTCGCCCTGTTAATGTACTTAATTGTTTTCTTTGCTCGTCAGACAATGCGCCAACAAAAGGAATGGCGCTGATCACTGCATCTAAAGTATTTAACCATTCACCTGATTGTAATTGCCCCATCAAAGTGGGTAGCCGATGCTCTGGATTACTATTATCGAATGGTGTTGAATACTGATTTTCAATTGGTTTTTCACCGCTTAATGCAACACATACAACCTGTTCTGTAGAACCCTCAAGTGGATTTCCTTCTACATCACACAAACGAACACGGAACTGTAATTTCTTATTGAGTCCGTTTAATTTTTCTAAGCTTTCTACTGGCGCAAGTGCAGGCTCATTAACAGGCTGCTCTGTTGGCTCAACCTTGTAACCCATGACTAAAAATCTCTAATTCCGATTTTTAGAGTCTAAAAGCGATTAATTTTTAGATTTTTTGCATATTCCTAGTCTTAGTGCTTGATTTTTATTCTTAACATGGTTATAACTATTCCTAGTTACTGCCGTACAGGCAGCTTAGAAATGTGAAACGATAGCTCGACTCCGTATTGATGTTTTCACTGCCGCACAGGCAGCTTAGAAAAAACATGTGAGTTAAATTTTTTACTGCCATATAAGCAGCTTAAAGATACTGTCTTGTTACTACCCCAAAAAGGTAGCAAAAAGCCCGCAATTGCGGGCTTTTAAATTTATATAACTTTAATTTAAAGCTTTTGCATAATTGTTTTGAAAATATGAAAGTATGAAGGATTGTTTTCAATTCCTAATTTGTTACACAGTGCATCAAAATTCTTATCATCTAATTGATCTATCGCCCAGTAGAATGTCCCTGCTTTATCTTCGCCAAATTCAGCAAGGCGATATTTTTTCGATGCTATATACCCTGTATCATCGGGAAAAGCTTCTTGAAACACTTCAATAATTTTATTTGCGACATAGTTTAAACGCATTTCTTCCATTTTAAGCACCGCCTAATTTAACTTGATTTGTCATTAGTTTCTCCACATACGCCATTGAAGCGGCTAACATTGTACCATCTGCACGACCTAAAATAGCTTGCTCAATATTGTAGCGATAAGATGGGACATGAAGTGGATATACACCTTCTAAAAAAAATGTACACGCTTCATCTTTGCGTAAAGCCCAGTAAGCCTTTTCTACAGCATGATCATAGTCTTTGTGTGTAGTAAATTTTGGTATTGGGTTTTTTTCTAACCATTGTATCAACAAAGCTGAAACATGCTCATCGCTTCTTAGATCATCCATTGTAAGCAACCAATGATCTTCATATCCTGAAGCCTTAATTTTTTCATTTTCTACTGCAAGATATTGTTCTTGCATAGCGATTAAGTCCTGGTACATCATGTTTTATTCCCATGTATCCATTGCATTATCTAAAATATCTTGTGCAAATTGTTTAGAATCAATTTTTTCTACTTGTGATGGTTTTTTACCGTAATTTTGGATCTGATTCATGCGCCATACTTGTTGTAAGGCACTCACTTTACCAACTAAAAACATTAAATTGACTTCTTTGGCAAATTTGCTTTTTTCATCACGCCATTCATGATATTTTTCACCACTGCCCCAGTGCTGCACAATATCCTGGCTGCTAAGCATGTGATTGACCCCGCAATACGCACGGGCTTCACTTTCAATAAAACTATGCACATTATACGGCAGTGATTCCATAGAAAAATTACCCCAATCATTTAATAGATTTTCATTGAGAAAACTTTCTAAACTTAAATTTAAATCCATATTTTTTATTCCATTTGCTTCTTAACTGTTCTGATTATGCTTTACTCTTATTAGGAATGCAATCATATAATCATATAATCATATAATCATATAATCATATAATCATATAATCATATAATCATATAATCATATAATCATATAAGTAGTTTTATGATTTAAAATAAATCCCGCACTAAGCGGGATCTAAATTAATGAAACTTAGATATATTTCAGTCGGTTTTCATATTCATCTAAATTAATAAAATGTTGCTCATCATCATTCAGCGACCAAACTGTAGTCGTACATGGTACTAAACGGCGGTGCATTTTATAGAACTGATCGGCTGCAACCAACGTTGCCAAATCATCATTTGGTACAGTGTAGGCTTCCACGACATGCACGGGATATTGCGTGCGCTCATAGAATGAATCCTCCGTTTCACCTGCATTGAGTGCAATAACACGCTCTACTGCGGGCAAATATGCGCCGTAGCCAATCCATGCGTCCACATGGTTTTTAGCCAACAATTGTGCATTTTCTTTCATGTTGCTGATTACTGTACTCACATAATCAGTCACGCCGTTTTGATTTAAAACCGCTGTCACATGGTCCACAATGGGCTTTAGGCTTTCTGGCTCTGGCGTTAATTTATTAATGTTCATGTTTCACCTATTCTTCAAAAAATTCTACTGAATCAAGTTTAAACCAGTCTTGCTGCATCATCCATAACATCACTTCAGGTTCTATAATCCAACGAGTATTCCTATTATCCCACACACAGTTTTTACGCTGTGATGTGGCATAGGTTTTCATACGATCTTTGTAATCAGTTCTAAATGAATTACCAAATGAACCATTACCAATAAATGCCACACCAGTAATTTTTTGATTTTTAAATCGCCCAAGCCCTGTATGCAATTTGGTATATTTTTTCACCATACCTTCAGGACTAGACGCATCAACTGCATATTTTTTCAAAAGTTCTTTGAATGTATGCGTATTCATCACATTTTCTAAAAAGACTTCTGAATTTTCAGCCTCAATTAAACTATTTACTGCGATTGACTTGGCAATATCTGCTTTTTGCTCATCCGATAAAACTGTATCAAATGGGTACAAACGAGAGCTTTCATTGTTAATTTGTTCAATAATATTGGCATTAACTTGACTTTGGTTTTCAAGAAAATATTCATGCGCTGCTTTTGATGATGATGGATCTCTAAACTTAATTTTATGATTATGTTTTTGAGCAATATAAAATATTTCATCCAACATAAATTGGTCTTTAAGCAAAGTATCACGCACAAAATCATTTAATTTTGCATTTGGGACTACCAGGCATGGGACATGATCATCATCCAATATTACATCTTTGATTAAACCATCAAATTTAGAATTGTAGGCTTTTACAAGATCTGGATTATCAACATAAAGTTCGTTATAAATACTTTCATGCCAATAATACAAGCCATTTTTTAATTTAATTGAACGCAAACGTACCGTTGTATTCTGATCAATCCATTGTGCTTGTTCTTCAGTTAATGCTTTTAAAACAGCAGCTTCTACTTCTGGAAAAATAGAACTAAAACGGCGAATATCAGTAGCATCACGTTTAGACAATGATTCATAAGAATAAACATTGAGCTTGACCATTTCGATTTTTTCAAATTCCACAAAATCATCAATTGCTTTTTGACGATC
The DNA here is from genome assembly GCF_003268395.1 of Acinetobacter sp. CFCC 10889. Classification (GTDB taxonomy): domain Bacteria; phylum Pseudomonadota; class Gammaproteobacteria; order Pseudomonadales; family Moraxellaceae; genus Acinetobacter. The sequence goes on from NZ_LQXQ01000001.1 coordinate 26,807, forward strand.
CTGTGGCGCAATTGGTGCAATATCTTTTGGTGTCACCCATGATGTTGTACTTAAACGTGGTGCAATTTCAATACCATTTTCAACACGGAATACGCCGTATAACAAATTACCGCCCACCGTTGCTTGACAAATATCACCCGCTTTACGCACTGTCCCATCTTCAAGTAATACAGCCGTGCCATTGAATAAAGCTTGTTTTTCGATCTGGGTAAATGGACTATCTGCATAGTCTAAATACTGCTTCATAGAGGTTTCAGCCATGCGCTGAATTGACTCATGTGAATCTTTGAAGCGTTGATATAACTCGCCCTTTTCTGAATCAATGATCCGCTGCGGCATACCACTGATAATATCATTCGTAACGCCGAAATGTGTCGAGCCTAAAGATTGAACAGACATGTTATCAATACTTTTTTGTTGAACTTTCCAAGCAAAGCTTTTATCCCAATTGATCACAATGTTGTTAGGGATAATGCCGTCATACGGTTTAATAATATCTTGCTTACGCTTTAAAATTTCTGCACGTTCTTCCGATGTTTTTGCCTTATCATCTTCCATCATCAATAAGGCATATTTGCGATAATCTGCCTTAATTTGATCAGAAATAACTTGTACTTTGGTTTGTCCCGCATTTTCAGCCGCTTTTTTGGCAATATTACCCAGTAAAGTGCTTTGTTTAACTGCTCGATCACGGCGGTTTTTTTGCTCACGGATTTCACGCTCTTTTAAAAGTTCAGTGACTTTTTCTGGGCTATCCGCTTGAATCATCAAGTCATATTCATCATCACTTAATGCTTGAGATACCTTAACCGTTCCTTCTGTATCCTCTTTTTTATCCATTAAATGATCAATCCAATTGGCTTTCCCGCTTACCACCTGAACTTTATATTCATCAAATGTGCCATTAGCATTATAGAAATAAACACGTACAGATTTTTGGGTGTTACCTTGACGAATACCACGACCATTGCGCTGCTGTAGGCTGTCTGGTGTCCATCCTGTTGTTAAATGGTGGAGTGCTTGCGTACCTTTTTGTAAGTCAATCCCTGTGTCTGCTTTTTTATTTGCAATAACAACGGTGAATTTGTTTTCTGCAAATTCATCCTGAATCGTTTGAACGTCATCCGTGCTAGGCTTTCCAACTTTACCATCGGGCTTGGTTTGTGCGTTTAAAATTGCAATTTTTGCAGCGGGTACACCGCAATATTCAACCAATGCCTTTTTGATGATGTGATGCATTGAAACAGTGTCACAGAAAACAAGCTGCTTTGAATGTCCGAAATATAGTGGATTTGCCAACTCAAGTTTAAAGTTTTCCAAAAATGCTTGGACCTTTGCTGACAATTTCGGCTTAACAGAAAGCTTTTCTTTATCCGCAATTTCAAGTAGTGCCGCAATAGCCTTTGAATCATTCACTGTTAAACGTAATTGGTTTTTATCTTCATCGACAAAACAACGTGCTGTCACTTCATAAAGTGTATTGTCGCCAAAGTCTTTCGCCATACGTTTTACACGCATATCTTCAGGCTGTACCAGTGGAAAATTACGTTCGGTTTCAACCTTAATGGCTTTTTTGTTGAATAGATCTGCAACTTTCCCCGCCATAGGAATACCATCTGCATCAATATCCACCACAAATGACCGGGTGACAGCAATATCTTCACCCATCAAAATAATGTCGGACATTTTAGAGATCAGATTAAATGGGCTTGCAATAAGGTCCATTGGTTCGCCCAGCATTTCGGAAACTTTGTCCAGATTTGCCATAGCATCCTCACTTACACCTAAACCACCGCCTTTAGTGACTTGTCGCGCTGTGATATAGGCATCTTTCATCATGTCTAAGACATTTTTTTCGGATTCTGGCAAATCAATTTGCGTTTTTACATCTTCTTGATCGGGAATCTTTAAACCACGTTCTTTGGCTGTTTGGACGTTGGCGATGGTATGCAAGGCATTTTTAAGCAATTCAACGTTTTTAAAGCCTGTGAAGGTTTCTTCGTTTTTCAGATAGCCCGTAATGTCTTTGCTTTGTAGTAGCTCGGTATGAGCAAAGGTACTTAAAAAGTCATCAACTGAATTAATCGCTGCACCACCTAACATACGGCGGGCTTTTTCATCACCAACAGCAAGCGATAACATTGTCATAATTTCAGCGGGGCTATTGGTGATCGGTGTCGCTGTAAGCAATACTACGCCGTCATTTAACTCATTTTGACCACGTACATACCAAGACTTCACTTTTGCTGAAATCGCACGACCTGATAGCTGACTTTCAGCAAGCAATGAAAGCCCCGAAATACGCTGAAAATTCGAGTCACCTTCAGCAGCATCACCATTTTTAAACATTTGTGCTTCATCAAATACGATGCTATCAATGCTTAGATCTTCAAAAAATGGATATTGCCCTTTATTTTTCTGCAAGATAGCTTCTTTTTTTGCAATAAAGGCTTTGGCTTTTTCAATATCCTTGTCTTTTTCTACACCATCCAATTTAAATCCGTAAAAATCCATAACAGTCTGATCTTTTAACGGGATCATGGTAAATGCATCGGATGTAATGATGATTTTACGATATGGCTTAGACAGCAGTAAGTTTAGATCCTTTGGATAATTACCCGACTTAATCCCATCTAAGCGGTTTTCATCACTACCAATCACCAAAACATCGTCTACATTGTCCAGACACATTTTCATGTCTTTGTACCATTTTGAAATGGTATGACTTGGCACAACAAACATGGTGCGTTTTTTAACACCAATATTGTGCATGGCTTGCGTTACAGCGATGGAAGTCATGGTTTTACCCAATCCCACATCAAATGCAGTAATCCCCTCAAAACGGCGTGATAAACGGCGTACTTCTTCGTTTTGGTAGGTATTCATACCTTTGAATGTGTCAAGCTTTGGGTTAAAGCCTGTGATTTCTAACGGACTGTCATCTAACTCAGTCGTCATTTCCTTGTGTTTTGGATCGTTAATCTTCTGATTTAACAGGTCCATAAACCCAACATTAGACTGCAAATATGCGTTAAATGTGGAATCCATTTCTTTTGCATATTCCAATAATTCAGCATAAATAAAATCAAACTGTGCTTGCGTCAGTGAGTCTTTTTTTGCTTTGATATGGAAATTTGAACCGTTATTTAACGAATCTAAAATACGATTTAAAAAATATGCCTGAACTCGATGATCTTTACGTGCTTTGTCTGCACCATCATATTTGTAACGTCTTAAAACAAAATCTAAGCTTTCTGCTTTCTGCGCTAATGTAATTTTCCCATCTAAATCAGTGACAACATCAGCCCCACCGTATGCACCTAAAAATTCGGCTTTGGTTTGAAAATCTACGTTTGTCGCACGTAAACCAAGATTCAATTTGGTTACATCAACATTATGGGTAAATTCAAAGGATTTCTGTCGCTGTTTGATCAATTTGCCTTTGATTTCTGGATCTGTGGCATTTTTGATTTGTTCATCAATACGTGCCAAGAAATCGCCGTGATTGCCTGTGTAATAGTCACGGTTTAAGGATACTTTTGTACCATCTGCATTGATTGCATAGTCATCATTGGTTAATGGGTTAAAATTAGGATCTGATTTACGAATTTCCGCAATATCAACCATCCAATTATCTGCCTGTCCGCGATAAATCGCATTTTCATAGGCTTCTTTGGCATTAAGTTGAATATCTAAATTGATTGATTTGCCATACCAATGATCCGATAAGCCATTTGTACCATTGCTATCAAATGCAATGTTGGCTTGACGTAATTCTGTTTTAAACAGTGTGTGTTTGATTTGGTTCTGATTGATCAGTGCTGCATGTGTCACCATGCCCGATGTAAGCTCTGGGAATGCTTCAGCGTAATTATCAACACGGCCAACGGTATCTAATACGTGCTTAACAGATAAAATCGTCAACCAGGCATTAAAATTCGCATTTTGTTTAGGTTCGCTTACAACATTAGACAGCTTTTGTACCCATTCAGGCGGGTTTTTACCTGAAGATTGGCAATAACCGATCATTTGCGTTAAATGATCATGTGTCATACGTGCGTTATATGCAGCTAATGGCGTTTCAAAGTCAGACTCATGACTAAAACGTGCGATGGTTTTAGATGGTGTCCATTTGCCATTTTGATACTCGAATGTTGTACCCGCCATGACACGCACATCACCCTCTTGTACTGGCAATGTTTGCGGCACTTCAGCAAGGTTTAAGGTTTCAAAATTAATACGGCTATCTGGAAAGCGTTTAATTAGTTTAAGGATGTTTGGCAAGCTATCATTATTGACAACTTTTTCGATTTCTTCCGCTTTATTTCGGAAGTTGGCCACTTTGGTAATTTCACCAAGTACGAATTTTTTCCCTTCTGTTTTGAAGTATTTGCCGTCAATAATATCTTTATCTAAAACACGGGATTCAGTTAAGGTTTCTAAGCCGCCGTTTTCATAAAGTTGCTGAATTTTATCAGTCATTTCTTCGCTATGTTTGCGATAAACCAATAGATCCGTTACAACGTCTGCACCTGTACTGTGGAAAATACTTGTCGGCAAACGATATGCACCAACCAATTCAGCTTTAAGTGAAATTTGATGACGGAATTTACGAAATGATGCACCTGTCATTAACTTAGTATGAGCAATGAAGATTGCCAATTTACCGTGCTTTAATTTGTCGATTGAGCGTTTTACGAAATAAGAATCTAGCGGATCTTTGTCGTAAATATCGTATTGTGGATTAGCTCCACGATCTGCATTAGAGCCAAACGGCACGTTGGTAATGATTGCATCATAGGTATTATCAGCGGTTTGCGCTGCGACTTTTTCAAATGGGCTAACAATGACATTATGATTACTTTCATCATTGACCAATGCATTGATTTTTCCCGATACATCGTTCAATTCAACACTCTGCATCACCACATTTTCAGGGCGACCCGCTGCAAAAATACCTGTACCCGCTGACGGATCTAAGACTAAACCACCATCAAAGCCCATATCATTAAGTAGCGACCACATTTGATCAGCAAGTGGCTTGGGTGTGTAGTATTCGTATTGACTGCCTTTAACACCCTCAACCTCTAAATTACCGCCTTTACCTGTGTATTTCGATAAAATTTCTTTTTGTTCTTCTGTGGCACTTTCCCCAGTACCATCAATCAAACGCATGGTTTCAACTGCTTTGTTATTGGCTTTTTGACGTACCGATGGGGTAACTTTGGTTTCTTTAAAACCATAACGACCTTGCGGCTCTGGCAGCGGATTAAGCTGTTCTTTCATTTTGCGGCTTGCTTCGATAAAGGTATCTAAAGCATTTAAAACTGACGGGTTACTTTTAGGCATTTTGAAAACTCAAAATAGAAAAAATCCTTTTGAGTTTGATGAAGTTATAAAAATGCGTTTTTGGATATTCCTAAAAAAATAATCATATAATCATATAATCATATATGTGATTTATAAAAATCCCCGACTTGCGGGGATCTACTTTAAGCGACTAAGCTATTTAAGGATTTTTTCTCAACTTCATCTTGCAACAAAGCACCTAAGCTTACTGGATCAACTGGCGACCCTGCACGGCGTATCGCTGCTTTAATGATTTGCCAATTAATACCATCTTCATCATGAAAAATAATGCATGGGACCATGCGTTCTTTACGTGTTTCAGCTAAAGCTATACGTTCATGGCCATGTACCATGTAATATTGATTCATACGCTCATATACAACAATTGGATCTTCACGACTGATCTTGGCTTCTTTTAAGTCTGGTGCATTTTCAGTGATGATTTTAGATACTGGCACAAACTCATACACACCATCAGCAGACCATGCATCATAGAATGCACCCGTTGAATAATCAGTTTCATGCTTCAAATCTTCTAAAAATTGAAGCAATCCCTCATAAGAATATTCAACAATTTGCCCCATGCCTGACCACTGCTCATCATAATGTTCTCGATAAACTTGTGCTGCAACAATACGGGACGGCGCACCAATAATGACTTTATGTTCATCAAAATTACCGTTCTCATCATTCTGAAAAATGACAAAATATGTACCGATGTATGCGGGACTAATACCTGGTAAAACAAATACGTCTACTTCGTCACCGTCTGCGCCTTTTGTGCCTTCAATGTAGCCATAATGTGCTGTCATTTCTGTTTGCCATTCCACACCGCTTGACGATGTACCAGAACGCACCGACCCGATAGGATTTTCAATTGCAATGTTTAAGCCATTGATCTTGATTTTGCCTGTCTGATAGTTATTGTCGATTAAGTCTTGTTGGCTTGGATCTGCGGTACTGATTGCACTTGTATCCGCCGTTTGTGCCAAAACATCGTTAATCTCAATACTTTCAATATGCTCTGGATCTAACAAATCGGATAATTCATGCGACATTTTCAGGAAATCATTTTTTTCATCTGTAGTCATCGAGTCGAAAAATGATTCACTGTTTAATTTATCACTTACCACTTCAGCGGCTTGTAATAAAATACTTGGCACAGTCAAATTTCTATCTAAGATCTGTTTTGTACTTGCAATTGCACCGCCCAACGTATCAAGCGTGATTTCATTAGAGTTTACAATCGCTTCAAACGGCGATAAATCAACGCTTGGGGCTTCGGTGGTCTGCTGACTACCCGAACCCATTAATAACGCTGTAATCTCAGTTAATCGCTTAGAAAGCTTAATTTTCTCTAAAGCTTTAGGCGAACCATTGAGCAAAGTATCAACAATGCTTGTGCTTTCCTTAGAAAGCTTAATTTTCTCAAGTGGCTTCAACATGGCTTACCCCGCACGTTTTGCATTTTCAATTGCAAATGCTGCATAGGCATCTGCCGCTTGTTCAAATAAAGGCTCAAGCTCTGGTGGTAAATTCTCGCCGATTTGCTCTAAACGATCCCCTACATCCTGACCAGATAAATCAATTGAACCTTGAATCACTTGATTTAAGTATGTTTCATCGGGTGATTGTTCTGGTGCGGCTGCGGTTTCAGGTTGTGCTGTTGTGTCTGGTGTTACTTCTTCAGGCTGTTGTTCTGGTACTGCGGTTTCAGGTTTCCACGCACCCAATTCAATTAAAGCATTTTCAAATGATCCGTAAATTTGATTAGATGCTTTGATCATGCGTTCCAGTGAGCGATATGTTTTATTATTTTGAAATGGGTAATAACTATCTCCATTAACAAACTTAAAGCGCATAATTGCACCAACTTTGGTTGGTTGAGGACGAAAACCTTTTTTCATCCAATCTAAAATCAAATATTTATCATCTTTTAATGCATTCCAAATACTCACAATTTCAAGCTTAATATCGTTTAGGGTTTCTTGCTGCTTGGCTTTTACGCGTTCAATTTCAGCTTGTTTTTGCTGTTCAGTAAATGCTTGCTGTTGTTCTGCTGTAAAATGCTCAAGTGCGTATTGCTCTAAAGCTTCTTGCGATGCTTTTTTGCCTTTTGAACCTAAAACCACTTTACCATTTGTGTGAATCGCAAATAATTGGCGTGACATGGTATTTCCAGTATTAATTAATGAACTGGTTACATCCGCAAATTCAGCAATTGATTGGTCTGCACCTAAAAATTTAAGACTTGTGTTTGCTACAAACTTAAAAGCATCTGCTGTATTCCAGTCAATACCATTTTTTTCAATGTGTTTTTGAATAAAATCCATACCTTGTTTAAACTTTTCTTGATCTAATTCAGGCGGGATTTTGTTTTCCCAATCATTGATTAAGTCTTGTTCTGGTTCTTCAGATGACGTACCCTCTGGCTCTGTTACATCATTTAAATTTAACTCTACAAGTTTCTGAAAATCACCAAATTTAATACCCTTTGGCAAATCAAATTTAATGTAAGCCATTGCATTTTTGATTAACTCTGCTTTACCTCGACTATCTTCATCAGCGTAATATTTCATTTCAGCATCTTTTGCGACTTCCGCCGCCATTACTTCAATATCATACTGATCATTAATTCGAGAAGTTGTATTCTTTGATAGTTCAGACTTAACAAAATCAATGGTTTCATCTTCGCTTTCGGATACAAAGACTTGTTTGTTATCTACTGCAACAACTGCTTTTTCCCCTGTCCAGTCTAAGCTGACAGCGATATTTTCTTTAGAAAGTCCATTTAAGCCATTTTCTGCCGTAAATCCTAAAGATTTCAGCTTTTCCATTAATGTCTGCATTTTTGTATCTGGCGTTACATCGGCATTATTATTCTGCTGTTTTTCAGCCATAAATGCATCAATTTTTGCCTGCTCATCAGCGATTTGCTGATCCATATCAAGCAATGTTTGTTTCTTCTGATCCACAAGGGTTTGTGCTTCTTGTAATTCACGATCAATACGCAAACGCTCGCCTGCTGCACGCTGAAAGCGACCATGATTTTTAACTAAAAGCTGCATCATACGTTTTGCAATCAGTGTATAGCGTGTTGATTCTTTGGCTTTCGGTTGTAAAGCTGCTGTTACATCACGTTTATTTAACATCCATTTCCATGAAGTCAAAACATCGGACGGCGTAAGTTTAGCGGGTGTGCTGTCTGGATTATTGAATAATACAGTGACGGTCTGCGTATCATTCATTTCAAAAATTACACCAACATTGACCACGCCATTTTTTTTGAATGGCGCAATAGGCGTAACATTTGCAACATTAAATTCCTGATCACCTTGTTTTTGTAAAGCATCGCCCAGTTTTTTAATAACTCGATCAAATTGCTTATATTCAAGCATCATGGCATCAGCCAACATACCTTCTGTGCCGTCAAGCAAAATTGCAATAAGGTCCTGTGGCGTAACATGCTCTAAAAGTTCTGCTTGATCATCATGACGAACCATATCAAGTAGAAATTCACCAACACGCCCGTTATGCGATGTGATTTGATCTTCATCCCATAACGGCGTTATTTTTGTGACTCGATGATTAAAGTGGTTTGCATCATCTAAAAGTAAAAAATCTGTATTACTTGGCGTTAATTTTTCATCTAAAAAACGCTGTAAACCGCCGTCCGTTAATACATGGCTACTATGGACTACACTATCCGCTAAAATTGGTTGAAAATAACGTTCAATTAATTCATTTTGTTGATTTTCACTGACTGCACCACGGACAGCAACATGATTTAAAAACATACCGTTTTCATCAACTAAATTAACGATATTCCAATGGTCTTGTTCAACTGCACCATCACACAAAATTGCGGGAATATTACGACTTTGACCCTGTAACTCTCCAATATTTGCAATACAACGGTCTTGTGTAACCGTGCCATTGGCAAACTGTATTGAACGGGTTGTCCCTGTTTCGTGCTGTACCTTAAAAACATCGTGCTTAGCCATCGTATGTAGCCCATTTTTTCAAAGAATGGACTTATCATTGACTAAATTTATTTTATTAATTTTTTGATATTCCTACTTCCACTGATACGGCTTCAAAACCTTAAAGCTAATCGGTACATCTAAGATCTCAAAACTCTTTGAAGTCAAACCATCCAAACTTGCTTGTGTGGGTGCAACAATAAAATTCCGTTCTGCTGCGGTACTTTGAAAACCAAATTTTTTAGAAAATAAACCTATAGTGATTTCCATTGCATAATCGGCAGGCGGGTTAATTGTCCCATCATCATTTACCATTGCCTGACGTATCACCATTAAGCTATTGATAATTCTATTGTCATTGGTTTCTAAAATAGTCATTTGAATATCGGGTTCACGTATTCCTGTGAATACATTACTGTAATATGCACCGACTTTATTTTCTTCAAACTCAGCATCAATTAATGGCAAACTTGTTTCAGTCACCAAAAATCCCGCCAAATCATCTGTAAAAAGCGGTAATCCAATTAAGTTATCATTACACGGCGCAAATTTGACCCAGTAGTGAGCTTTTAAGTAGTGTCCAAGTGAATATAGTTCTTTGTAACGCAACATCGCTTCAGCATTAGAGAACCCTGCCCATTGCTGCATTTGGACTTGCTCTGTGGTCTGTGAGCTAAGATCTTCAGCTTGTTGGTTTAAAACAGCTTCTTCAACGGTTTGCCCTTTCTTATTTAGCCCGCCACCGCCGTTTTTTCCTAATTGTCCACTTCTTTGAGGGCGTTTTTTGATTGTTGTTGAATATGCCATTACTCATCATCCTCGCCTAAAGGTTCATCATCATCTGCATTTGGATCTATTGTGGTCGGCAATCCATTTTCAGCATTTTGTGCGGCTTTTTCCTCTGCGATCGACTGCTTTAATCCACTGCCGATCGTTTCTGCTTGATCATCATCCAAGCCTAAAAATTCAGTCAGTAAAATTCTATTTGATTGATCATCAAGCTTTAATTCTTTTAGTGCCATTAAACTTTGTGTTGTCAGAATGAGTGTATTAGAACGTGTGTTTTTATTGTCTAGTGCTTCGGTCGCTGCGGCACTAATGTCGCTATAAAACTCAATTTTAAAAGGCAAATCCGCACGATTAAATAATTTCCCTGTTTTATACGCAAAATGTAGCAAAATAAGGTCGATTAAAGGTTCTGTAATCGCTTGACGAATTAAAGCTGCACGCTGCATGACTTGTGCTGACGTATGAAAAGCTGCACCATCACCAAGCCCGCCCGCCAACGTATCCGCCCACCCAACAAGCGAAATATCAAGCCCCAGTGAACCCATTGCACGGCGCATGTGTGTCATCACAAGTTCCATGCTTAACGGTGCTGTACGTTGTGCAATATCACCTAGCGGGTTCATAACTTGTTTGTCGCCCCACTGCGGCAACACAACAACATTTGTTCCCCAAATAGGATCACCACCTTTTAAAGCATCTTTGGTCTTTTCGTGATGTTTTAAAAAGGATTTAATTAAACTTTCTTTGTAAATTTTACGATTTTCAGGTGGCATGTTTGACACATCAATTGTCATAAACATGCTTTTCACACTGTCTGCAATTTGTTGGCTATTTAATGCAGCAAACATTAGTTGCATTTGCTCAAATGCACCCTCAACGTTTTGCAGAAATGATCCGCCCACTGGACTAGGTACAATTGGCACCTGGTCAATTTCATTGGTCTGTAACATCCGACCATGTAATACCTGATTTAAGCTGTACTGCGGGACTGGTACGATACGTTGCATTTTCATTCGTACCATTTGCGCCGTTGTGAGCTTGGTAATTCCTTTATTTTCAAACTCATTTTGTTCTAAAAGGTGAAAGCCTACGGTTTTTCCTGCACGTTCATAAGCTTGAATATAGGGTGATTCCACATGCTCATCACAAATGACATGCGTTATCCCAAATCCATGCGTTCCGTAAATACGGGCGTATGAATCGCCGTATGTGATGCCATTTCGAGCCAAAGCAAAAATAAAATTGTTAATTAAATTCTGTAAATACTTACTTTCTTTTTCAACGAGTCGGCGTAACTCTTTTGCCCGTAAACCATCATTACGCAAATGATCAGCAGCTTTAATAAATACCACTTCGCCGCGTGTTTCATGTCCACCCAATGCAGCAGTGACAAGCAAATTTAATGCAGCATCAATGGTTGGATCTTGTTGCATACGTTTATATGCTGTGTAAATCGTCTTTCGATCACGGCGTTGTAGGTCTTTGTGATAGTACGTGCCTAGTGAATATGGTGCAAAATTCTCATAGCTCTGGTTAATTTCGGACATTTTAGGCTGAGCATTGATTTTCTGTTCAATTCTCCCTTCCGCAAAAATTCCGCTTAAAATCTTACCAACACGACTCATTTTTTAGCCTGAATGCATAGTTATAACTACATTCATTTTTCAGCTTTGAAAAAATACGGTTTCTTGATATTCCTAAATTACAGACACAAAAAAGCCCCTAAAATGGGGCTGATTTATGTTTTAATCATATAATCATATAAGTGATTTAAACAGGTGGGCTTGTATTGCCATGTGCGCCTACGTGATAGTGTACGCTGTACGGTGTGCCATTGATTACTGCACCCTGCGGGAAATATGCCGCTGCTGCAAAATTACTTGTACCTGATACACCTAAACCACCAGAAATCGTCTGACTGCCATTTAAGGTGTATTTACCAACCTGTAGCGTATCGCCTTGATGTGTCATATCCCCAGTGTGCTTATAATTCCCCTCATGTGTCACATTGCCTTTTAAAATAATGTCTGGGGCTTCAATCAGTACCTTTTTAGCGAATAAATCAATATTATTCTTTGCGTAAAGTTCAATGTTTTCTTGCCGAATACGGCGATGCCCGACTGTTGCACCCGTACCATGTGAACGATAAGCCCAAATTACAGGGCTATAAGGGTCGCCTTGATCAAAGAATACATAGCAATCTGCACCCGTTAAGATTTCACGCTCTGTATCTAAGTCATCATCACCAACGGGATAAGCAAAAGTAGCGGTAATGCCACCCTCAATCCCTTTGGTCACTGGTTCTACGCTCACCTTTGCTGTGCGCTCTGCTGCACTATAAGACAGTATTTTTGCGGGATAAAATCCATGATATTGATTATTCATAGCTTCTCTACCTGTGCAATCCAAAGCTTAGTCGCCGTGACTTTTGCACCACCTAAAGCCCCAGTATCAATACGGTGTGCAGCGGTTAAAACATAATAACGAGTGCTGTCTACTTCGATTAAATCTCCTGCCATTAGCTCTGTACTTAATGCACGTTGTATCACGCCTTTACATACCAAAGCAGTGGATAAGTTCCTTAAACGGCGTGCGTCCAAATTAGGGTAATAACTTGCTATTTTCCCTGCTGATATTTCACCTTCGACCGTTGATCCATCTTTATTGATCGTGATGTAGCTCGGTACTTCATGTAAAAGCCCTGTGCTATTGTTTTTCCAACTAACAGATGTTGCATCGAGCTTTATTTTCGGCTCAGTGCTTTGCATTAGTGCTGATAAACGGCGTACTGTGATTTTTCCCTCACTGTCTGAATTAATCACAGCGGCTTCTTCAGCGCATTTACGGGCGATTTCATACGTTGGCGTTTGTCCAAATGGGCAGAAATACCGCATCAATGGCACATCTTCAGCAATCAATAACTTTGTACCACTTGCTTTTAATGCTGCGCCAATACTAGTATTTTCAAGTGCAATTGCCTTAGCCAATGGCTTAATAAGTTGCTCACAGCCATTCAAAACAGCAATAAACGCACCGATCACTACACGCTTTCCATCACGTACAATCCCAGTGCGTTGAATATTTGCTTTGATGATTTTCATCTCAATGTAAGTTTCACCAATAAATACGATTTCACTTTCTTTTAAATGTGGCTCTATCTCCGCATTTAAGAGAACTTGAAATTCAAGCGTCAAGGGGACTGGAACGCTATCAGACCGTAAAACAGCACTAACCAACACATTAAACGGCAGTACAACACCATCTTTTAAGACAATACGCATAATGCCCTCTGTTACGGCTTCACATAGTCAAAATCAATGGTAAAAACAGGCTCAACAAAGGCATCTTTTTTAACGTCTAATTGTGCTGCTTCATAGTTTTGACGCGCCGTGATTGAATCCAAACCAAAACGTTCACCACCCAATGAACCCGATGCTTCCATGCGTTGAGCGTGCATATAATCACAATGATGACGAATCATTTGTGAAATGATGCCCCATTCACCAATACTGATCACAGTATCTTTATCTATTTTCTGATCCGCTTTGCGTTGTTCTTGTGTATAAGCCCATCCCGCATAAAATTTATAATCATTAATTAAAATGGTTTCTAAATCTTCTTGTACCAGGCTATATCCCATTGTTTGATATTCGTCTAACAAATCAGCAGCAAGGGCATGAATTTCCCCCGCTTTGCTGATCTGAAGCGTATCACCGACATGCAGCAATAGCGTCATTAGAATAGATCTCCAAGCGCACGAACAATATTGTTCCCTGCACGAACTATATTTAATGTCTGATTGGCTTTATTTAGGAATTGATCAACAACATTACTTGCACCTGTAATCTGATTTACAACACCACTTGTACCTAGTTTGGTATTTAAGCCGAAATACATATAACTCATTGGTGCGGATACTTTTAACAGTGTGCTACGACCTTCAGCATCAAATTCAGACGGTTCAAAAGTAATGGCACAATCATGTAACTGGTATGCTTGCATCCAACGATCAGGACGACCATCATAAACCGTACAGTCTGTTACCCCTCCATGTGCCATAAGTAGCTCCATGAAGCCCTGTGCTTGACCGAAATCAGTTTCAATAAACTGTAAATTACCTGTATGACTGGTTTTCGGCACGCCTGTTGTCGTTGCTTGCAAGCCACCTGCATAGGCAAATTCTACAGGTTCGGTATAGGTCGTTACTGGGCGTGGAAAATTGGTAATTAATAAGGCTAAGTGTGGTGCAATATCGGGAACAATCATCCCTGTACATGCCAACATGGGCGCACCTAAGCTTTTGGCTGTGGTGTAATCAAGCCCATAATCCATCAATGTTTGCTGAAAATTCGCTCTCATGACTAAATTCTCTCGTTAAGAATTTAGTCATGATCATTGAGATAGAAAAACGCCGTTTTTGCATATTCCTAAAAAAAGCCCGCTTAATGTGGGCTAATAATTTTTTAATAAAACCGTGCAACTGAATAAGATTTCATAACAGCCGCCACACCAACATCAAAAGGCTTAATGTTCATGCGTATGCCAACTGTAGCTACTATATTTGCGGGAACTAAACGCTGTAAAGTTGGTGTTAATTGACGCAATTCATTCACATCAACACCACCGTCAATCAATACAAAAATACGGGATGTTAAAAAATTCTCTGAACTATCAATTTCAACAACATGTTTGGGGTATTGTTCTCTACGTGTATAACTATGATAGAGTCGCATAATCTCCCATTTATTTGCCCATAACATCGTTAAAATAAATTCAAGAAAAGTGAAGCCACGTTTTGAAGCCATGGAACGCCAATTAGCGTAAATGATCCGCATAATTAAATCGCTGTCTTGCGGTCTGCGGATCACAGCTAAACCGTCTTGCTTGGTGAAGCGTTCAACCACCATAGAACCACCTAAATGCGGCATACCATAGTGATGTATATCATTTAACGTATTATCAAATAATTCATGAATAATACGGATAAATATTGCTTTTAATACGGCTTCATCACCATCAAAAGCAAAAGTATGTTTGTAATTCGCTAAAACATCTAAATCACTGACCATTTGCTTTCACCTATGCTTGTTTTAAGCACTTTAATATTGGTTGAAATACTTGCTTCTGTCATAAAAAGCCACTGATTAGGCTTAATAGGATTTTTTTCTGTATCTTCAACAAATAATTTAAAATCACTGGTGCGGTCTTGGAAAGCTGCAATATTTTTTTCAAGCAATCGGGTAATTTCTTTTGAGTTAAAACCATTACTTAAAAAATAACTGGCGGCAATTTTTCCTTTGCCGTAATAACCCAATAATAATGTTTTTATTTGCTCTTTCACTGTTTCAGCATCATGCACAGCGGCAATGGTCGCATCAATACGAATAGAAAAAGCCCGTTCTTGTGGTTCTATAAGTACAGTATTGTTGAGATAAAAGTTATCCACCTTTTCAACATAATGTGAAATTTCCTGACCTAAAGCAGCTTTTTCATTATCATTTTTAGCGACAAATGACACAAACATTTTATTTATACTGCGATAATTTCCGCCGTAATAAATTTCGTTGACTGCTTCATTCCAGACAGAAACAAAAAAAGTACGAGCCATAAAGGTTTTTCGCACTAAAAAATCATGATTACCTAGAAATACGGCGTTTTCATCATAAGTAGGGTATGAAGATAACAAGCGTAATTCATCAATAGATAAAGGATCTGCTCCCAGTCGAACCAATGCACCTTCTTTAAAGCGTACAACTAACTTTTGTTCAAATCCGTTGCGTACATCTTGTAATGATGCTTCACGTAAACTGGATGGATCAAAGTAACCGTAACTTTCTAACAACTGAATCGTTAAAATTGTATTGTTTTTCAGTGTTTGACCAAAACGATTACTATCACCAAAACCTAATATTAATTCACGCAATGAGTTAGTATTGATTGTGATAGCTCGTTCATCAGCTAAAGTATTCATCCAACGTGTGACGAACTTATAGTCGTTATCATCCTGATCTTTCACAGACAATGACACCAAAGCAAGATCCGTTGATAAAGGCAATGTATAGTTATGAAAAGGTTCTGACAAAACAGGCTGATAGTTAATTTCACGAATTTCTGATTGTTCTGCTAAAACTTCAACCATTTGCCCTGCTGCAACATTGGCTGTTTGCAGTAATCGCCAAGCCCTGCCGTAACCATCTTCAATCATACGACCAGACAATAAACTTACTGTGTTTTTACCATTATTAATGACTTCGATGGTGTGCTGACATGCAGTAGCAATTGGCAAGATCCCTTTATTTGCCGCATCCGCTAAGATGGTTGCTTCACGGGACTTTGTAAATGGTTCTAACTCTGAAATTGATACATCACGGCTTAATTCAGCAACAAAGTGCTGCATACTTGCCAACGGCGCAACAATCGTTGGATCACCCGCTTGATAACGTGCGGCAACTTCGGGATAGTCTTGTAAAACTCGTAACGTAATTTCTCTAATTTTATTGAGCGTTGGCATAGAAAGTATCCCCTGTTTGCTCATCAGTATTTCTATTCTGCAACGGAATTAAGATCTGACCGATTTGTATATAAAAAACCTTTTTATCGAATCCTTGATCTTCATTCATCACCATTAGTTCATCATCATTTAAACCACGTAAAAGCGGTATATCTTCTTTTATCCACTTTAAAATTAGATCTGCACTGTCAACACTCATCGGTTTTAATAAGATTTCAAACAAATTTCGTCCATAATCCACACCGATGTACCCGTTTGGCGGCGTATTCAACCAATGTTCGATCATTTTCTTGATGTGTGAAGGCTCAAGTGTGTAATTCATTGAATCTCCCTCATTCGACTAGAAAAATACTGCGCCGTAACATAGGTAAATTGTTGCCAAAGCATGTATATACACAGCAAAGAAAAACCAATCTGAATATCAATGGTCCAGATATTGATTTGATAAAGAATTACAGCGATGCAATACAGCAAATAAGCAACCACCACGATATTTTTAATTACTCGAATGGCCAACTGCTTTACTCTGCCTGAAATTAAAGTTTCAACCAAAGAACGATCATTACAAATAGCCTTAAATTGCTGTAATAGCCCGCTTTTATGTAAGTGGTACTGTTGCCATGCGAAAATCAAAATACCAACTACAACAACGATACAGTAGAGAATAAGCTGCTTATCCATTGCTAGTCCCCACTAAGTCGGCATACTCTTTTTGTTTTAAAGCAAGTTGAGCGTGTTTTTCAGCGATTAATGTGTCTAATTCTGTGGATTCTGCGTTTAATTGCTCCATTTGCTTTGCTTTGCTTGGTGTGCGTTTGCTTGGATCATAAGGAATTACGACACGCTGCTTAGTACGTGCTATATCAAACTTGGATTGATTGCCTTTTAATTTTAAAGCCAATTCTTCGACACCCGATTTAAATGTCGGCATGTCGTCATAGTCCATCGCTTTAGAAATAGGAATGTTCTTTTTATTCAGTAATGTTTTGATCACATCACCATCGGTACGGAAAGTAAGCGTGAGCGATTGCCCGTTTTCCATATTGAAAATAACGTCTTTGACAGCTACACCCGCCGTCTTTTTCATTTTTTCAACCATCATGAAAGCAACACGCTGTAAAGTCGCTTTCTCTAAAATGTCTTTAATCTCTGTAACCAATTCATGCTTATCTGACAAATCAGATAATAGGAACTTCTTAGCCATTGCCGCACACTCATAAATTTTATAATTCATTGTGCTTTGGCTTGTTAGGGCGTGTTTTTGGGTATTCCTAAATTTTTAGATCATACAAACTAGACGATTTAAACTTTATAATCATATAATCATATAATCATATAATCATATAATCATATAATCATATAATCATATATGTGATTATATGATTATATGACACAAAAAAAAGCCTATATTATTAAATACAGGCTTTGTGATGGATTCAAAGATTAAGCACGTAAAAGCTTTTCAGCACCCGCCGCTAAAAAAGCTGAGCGACTTTTATAAATACGACCTTTTCCTACTTGGTCATCAATCAAGTGAATTAAACGACTTGGTAGAGTTACATTTACTTTTTCAGATTTTCCTAAATATCGACTTATATCAATATCAATTACAGCCCAGATATAACCTTGATATTCATCATTATTTAGAAAAGCACTTACTTCAGATGCTAAAGGAATTTCCTCTTTATCTTCAGCTAGAATTTCTAAGTGACTTGCAATAGCTTCTTTTGCATTGCTTAATGCTTCCTCAAATGTATCACCCGCTGAAAAGCACCCTTTAATATTTGGAACGATGACACCATAAGCTTTTGTGTCATCCCCTTTTTCTACAGCAATTGGATATAACATAGCGAATATTCCTATTAAAAATACAAATTTTTAGATGCAGAGTTTTTAGTCTTAATGGGATGAAGCGGGTCATCTAAGACCCGCTTGCTTCAAAATACTATTTACTGTGCCAATTGGTAAATCTTTTTTAGGATGAGGGACTGTAACCAACCCTGTTTTTACTTCATGTCTAAAATGATGATGACTACCAGTAACCCTAGTTTCATACCAACCGTCTTTTAATAATATCTTGATGAGATCAAGACTTTTCACTTCTACCCCTATCCAAACTAAGATAACTAAAGCATAACCCTAGAGTTATATTAAGTCAATAACCCTAGAGTTATATTTTTATAAATTAATCAAAAAAAGCCCAATTAAGGGCTTTTTTAAAACTTTAGGTATGTATAGGAATTAATTAAGAATTAATATAACCCTGCACGTTTACCTTTCGTCACTGAACGCATACGTTTTTTCAAAGCACTAGAACTATGTGCTTTGACACGGGCTTTAATCAACGCCTGTTTTTGTTTCGGTGACAAACGCACCTTGCCCCCAACACGGGTATTTTTAACCACGATTTTACCGTTACGTACCGCTTTCACAGCTTTGTAGATCACTTTGCCGAATTTACCGCTTTTAACAGTCGTTTTACCTACTGTTGCAGCATCATAAATTGAGCCATCGTCATCAATTTCACCGTTATCTGCACCGAATACAAATTCCTGCACAAATTCGCTTAATTCATCTTCACCAGTCGGCACGGCGGATTCAACGATTTCAGCAATAGTTTCAATTGCCTGGTCTGCTTCCGCAACATCATCACCAAATGCAGCTTCAACCAAATCACTGCTTACTCCAAATGATGCAAATGCATCCTCAACGTTGGCAGAAATGATGCTATATGTCGGCTCATCAACTTCTATTTCTTCGCCGTCATCTTCACCACTAAAGCCCGCCATTAACGCCTCAAGGCGTGATGATGGCAATTCATCTTCATCTAAATCATTGCTTGTAATCGCATCAGATAAAGATAAAACCACCATCAATGCAGCCAAACGTAATGCGCTGACATGGTGATTAAACTGGGCTAGATCCAAGCCATCACCATCTGCAATTTTATTTGCCGCTTCACCCGCTGCACTATCAAGCAACATCGGATTTAAAGAACTAAATAACATGATTATTTCTCAACTGCAAAGTCATTGTAAGCCGCACGGGTAGCACCTTGCGGACGGCAACCTAATTTAACGTCTACCGCATCAAATGGGCGGTCTTGACGCGGGGTAATACGAAAATCATAAAACCCGTTTAATTTCTCTGAATGGACTAGCAATGGACGAGCATTTGTGCAACACAAATCCAGAAATTTCACACATTCTTTGGTCGCATCTTCGATATATGTCGTCATGCCTTTTAACAAATGACGCATAGTAATTGCGTTAATTGTGTTTGCAATAAACATCGAAATATCACTGGCATTGATCAACTTAAGCAATGATGTATTGTCACTATTTCCCGTTAATACATCACCCAAAATAAAGCGTTCACCCGCACGAAAATTAATAACTTGCATCACGTTAATACGTGAATTTGCCAAGCGTTTACGTGTTGGATCATCCAAATCAATGTCTGGCCGTTGATCTAATCCACGATAGCTGAAAGGATAGTCATAACCCGCAACTGGATTGTGATAAGCAGGGATTCCATTGCCATCTTTATTCGCATCACGCAACGTATGCCACGCCATTAACGTGCCACCGATCAAACGCCCAAATTTACGACCTTTTAACGACTGTGCATTAATTGGGCGTGCAACATTTGGTGACCAAAGAAAACCGACACGATCATCATCTGGCATTAAATCATTCGCTGTTTGAATTGCTTGATCCACTGTAAGCATTGGATCTAATTCAACAAATAAACGAATATTTAACGTATCAGCAACACGCAATAACTGTGTAAATGTAGTGACATTATTATTAAAGCGCATATATAAACGTGTTGGCTTGTTACGACCACGCGTTAATATTTTAGCCAATTGATCCACATTTGACGGCGGCGCTTCTGATTGCCACATTAGTTTTACTTTTTTGCGACCCAAAGAATTAAGCTCATTAAATGCATCACTTAAAACAACTGCACTTGCAAAACTAGGACTTGTTTTAACTTCAAAGTCTTTAAATTCTTCAGTAGCATCAACAATACTCATCAAGCTATTAGTTTGATTAATATCAGGATTCAATGAACCAATAAAATTATAAATTACATCATTGGTTTGTTGATCAATAAAACCAATTTCAAGCTTCACAGTATCAGAATCAACATCTGTATCTGTTTGCTTAAAATTCAAATGTAATTCAACCCCATCACCTAGAAAGCTATACGGCTCTAGGTTTACCCATAGTGGCGGTGTTCCCACCAAGTCGGCTGCTAAATTTAGAGAGCCGTCTGTATCCATGACTAAAAACATATATTAGCCCTCAAAAATGAAGCGTTTATAACCCGCTAATGCGTTGATTTGAGCAAAGTTACCCATTGCCAAATGTTTGTCATGCATTGATCCATAACGCAAAATAACGGTTTCACCGCGTGGGATGATTTTACGTGTGACCATACATGATGTTTCTGAACCATGATTGGTGATTTCAAGATCCAATGGATCTAAAACCACTTCCGCTTTAGGTTCTTCTTGCTTAGGATCTGAATCAGCTTGCTTAGAATCATTGTTTTGCTCTGATTCAATAGGCTTTTCAGGTGTTAAGTCACCTTGCTTGGGCTGTGATTCTTCTTGCTTAGGATCTGAATCACCCGCTGTTACGCCGCCAACTGGGTTAATTGCTTGAGTTGTCGCCAAAGGTTGATCCGCTTCAGGCTTTGGAACTTGCTTCGCTGTGCTTTTAGCTGCTCGTTTTGGCTTTGGCTGTGATTCTTGCTCTGCTGCTGCCACATCATCAGATTTGGTGGACTGATCCAACTCTGGTGATACAGGTTTTTCATCCACTGGGGATAATGGATCTTCATTGCTTTTCGTGGCAGTGGAAAGATCGAGTGATTCACCAGTTTCATCATTTGCGTTGCCGCCATTGCCAAGCTGCTGCTGATCATCACCGCCCGCATCAATAATCGTTTCATCTTCTTTACCTACTGTACTCATGACATTTTCCTATTTTTTAATAAAAATCAGCATGTAGGGCGTTATTAAAACGCCCCACACAAGCCCATTAAGGGCTAGGTGATACAGTTAGAGATTTAGGAAGATTCAACACTTTGAGCTTGAATACCTGGTCTGCATAACGACCAATGTCATTCATCTGTGCTGCAATTTTCGAGTAATACGTTACGCCCTGTTTAAATTCCTCAGAACGAACATCACCCGTAATAACAGGTACGCACACATGACCGACAAATACTGATTTAGCAGCTTCAGTGTTACGACCGATAATCAGCATTTCAGAAAACACGCTCTTTTTACCCGCAACATCGACTTCGCCTTCTTTGACGATATTGGTTGTCGTTGGCACGTAATAGTAGTTATCTGCACCTTTTGAACCGATACGGACAATTTCATTCGACATACCGAAAGACAGTGCTGACGGGATGAAATGCGTATCATCTGCCAATACAGTCATCAATGTGCCTAATGCACCTGTAACGTAAATATTATGACCATTTGGACGATGACCTGTACGCTCAACCATACGGCGTTTACCATCTTCAATAGCAGGGAAAATTTCCGCACCAATGTCCGATGTTTTATTGAATGCCGCTGTCATGTCACTACCGCGCGTTAAATCAACTTCACGGCTCAAGCCTAAGCCATCTGCACGTTCTGCTGCTTCAGTCAACAAGCGGGTATTTTGTTCAAGCATCAATTTTGCAATCACGATGGCTACGAATGCAGAACGCATGTCTACACCAAGCTCGTTTTGCATTTGCATCAATGCATCAATGGTCGCCGTGTAAATCGCGCGGATACCGTATGCGTGTACTGCTGCATAATCCAAATCAACATCGGTATTTGGTGCAATCAGAATGGTTTTACCCGCATTGTCTACACGCTCATAATCTGCTGCGGTCAATACATGGACTTTTGCTTCAGGCGGTAATGCTTTATCGAATACTAAAGTGATGGTATCGGTATTTGCATCATGCGTACCTGACACTAATTTGAATTTGTCCGCACCAATGACAACTTCAACATTTTCAAGTGGTTCAAACTTAGAACCCGCTGCATTTTTCTTGCCTGTATAGAACTCATCCTTACCGACTAAAATCCCGTTTAAATACGCACGGTTTGCACCGACCACGATTGGTAAACGCTCATTGCCACTGGTGCGTTGGTTTCATCACGCTGACGCTTGGTTGTCACTGTATAAGTGATATTGTTAGCAGTCGTTAAAGCGAATTTATGAATTGAATCAAAATACTGACTAGCAGCTTTAATACCGTCTAAAAACTCGCCTTTTTTCGTTGAACCATAGTCACGACCCGCAATATGACGAACATAAAGCAAAGGTAATGATGCTGTACCTTTCGGGTTTGGTAAATAAGCAGTCAACGGCGATGCATTGGCAATCAGCATGGTAATTGTGACCATTGCTAAAGCGGGTACATCTGCAATATGGGTAGAGGACTGTGATGTTACGCTGTCATAGAATGATTGTGTTTCTGTATTTGGCTTGCGTGCTGTTGCACTATCAAACAAGCCCATCGTTTTATCTGGCGTTAAATCACAGTAAATCGTTTTTGCTGCTTCAAGTGCCGAACCAACAATACCTGTGCTTGGCATTGCACCATGGCGTGATTGATATTCACGAATACCTGTTGAAATACTATCTAAAAGCTGTTTTTTTGCTAATGGGCTTTCTTTAAATTGATCAATCAAGCTTGATAAAGCTTCAGGCACATAGAATGCGGGATCAATACCATTTTTCACCGCTTGAGCCACAACACTATCAAACAACTGTACTGCATCTGACGGCGTACCATCTTTATACTTCATTGCGTCAAGAAAGTTTTTGCCGACTAAAGCAATTCGAGAAAATGCCGCTGAAGCTTCTTTAATTTCACTCTCTGAAAAACGAGTCATTTTGAGTTCTCCACGCCGTTATTGGCTTGTATGAACTCATTTTGTAGATTCTATAAAAATGCGTTTTTCGGTATTCCTAGATTTTATGGTTGGATTAATGAACCTAAGCAAACAGCTCCACCAACTCCCCAAACATTTACTGTTAAAGTTCCGAAAGCTCTTATATCTTGCTCTACTGTTATATCTGAATTTACAACTGCATGAGAATGAACATAAAGTGAATTTTCTGATGTAGGGCTTGTCGGAACATATACATTGTATGGTGATGTGTGATTTGGTACTTTCCCTACCCTAACTGATTGTACCCGCCATTCTGGTTTTAATGTCCATATTGTATATCCAATCTGTATAGAGCTTAAAACTTCAAAAGCTCCTCGCATCCACAACATGCCGTTGATTTTTGCAAACTCAAGATCAAATCGAACACCACTAATCGTTGCATACAGATTTGTTTTTACTACTTTTTGAATCAGAACATCTTCTGCTTTATGCCATTTGACTTCTGGTGGTACTTTTAACTGTGCCTGCAACTTCGCCAAAGCTGTAATAATGTTATCTGTTGGCATAATTTCAGTCGGATTTTGCGGAACTAAGCCTGTTAATACCGTGTTTTTCACCCGATCTTGTTTAAAATAAAGGTTATTTGATCCTTCTGGCATTTCATCCGTGTTTAAAGCAATTTGAACCTCATTAATGACCCATTTTCCATCGTCACTATCCCAGATAGCCGCCATACGCCCAAAACTAATACCGCCGTCTATATGTGCGTAATCCCCATCGACTGCGACAATATTAGCTTCTGTTAATGCAATATAGCTCTTATAAAGTCCTCTAAAATGATTGTTATATTCATCACGGTTTAATTTTTGTGATAATGCCAAATCTGTGGCAACCTTATCTGCCTTTCCTTCTGTTGCCTCATTCACAATACCTTGTGCTATACCTACCAAATAAGGCGTAATTAGATTTAAAAGATCATCTTCCATTGCATCGACTGAATGAAAAAAATTAAAAACTTCTTGGAAGTTATTAATATTCACGCCTTTTTCAATCATTTTTTCAATTAAGCTATCCGACATTTTAAACCCCTCGAATTTGTGTTAAATCAATAGAAAATGCGTGTTTTTCACCCGATGATAATTGCAATTCATAGTGATTCACGGCGTTAAGGTTCATCATGATGACCACCGTATAGAATTTATGAACATCGTTAAAATTGGATGGTAAAATCTCAAATGATTTAATGCTGTCATGTGTGATCAATACAGGCTTATTCGCCGTGAGATCCGTATCAATGGCTTTGACCAGTGCAATATGATCAATCACCACCAATCCATACGTCATGTATGCACCATTAACCCAAATTGACTTCACGGCGGTATCAGCCGATAAAACAAAAGTTTCAGGCTCTTTTAAGCTGACAGTGATGGTTTTTGTGTCATTTTCATCAAAAAAGTATGCGCTTTTCGTGCGATGCTGAATGTTCTTAATCGCCAATACAGCCATTTCACGCTCAAAAGTCGGATCATTCATATTGCCAAACTTGAATTTACGCATCGTAATTTGATCATCGTCTTTAGTACCTGGATCATTGTCATAAATATCAAAAATTGGCGCATCGTTATAAACGAGATCTGACATAAGCAATGGATAAAGTTTTGACTCTGGCGTTAATAGATCTTCTTGCGAAATAAACGGCTCTAAATGGTCCAGCGGATCACGTAAATTCAACACGTATTTATTACCAAAATCAGAATGAATGCTTTGACCTTGTGAGCCAACACATTCAAGCCATTTGATCGTATCTTCTGATATTAATAATGCGAAAATATCGCCTTTTTTGGGCTGCCAATCAGGTACGTTACGAATCATGTCCCGCTGACTTTCAATGTATGCCAAATCAAACGGTTCAATTTGTGCATAAAAGATTGGATCACCGCTGTTAATGTCATCCATATCATTGTGTAAGCTGCCACCGCTGAAATGATCAAATAGCAGCTTGGCATAGCCTAGATCGTCATATTCTGTGGCGTGTTCTTCTTGGCTGCTTAATACCACCGCCCCTGCATAAATCGTTTCTTGGCGTGTTTCATTGGCATTTACAGGAACAACATTACGGCGATATACATAGCATTCGATAGATGACAGATTGGTAATCACAATAGAACGTGCTGCAAATCTGCGACCGTCTGCTACCCGTGTCGATTCTTTTCTAATTGGCTTCAACATGGCTTATTTTCCTAAATTCTGTACTAAAACTTGGTATTCAGCATCAGTAATCACGCCTTGATTCAGTAAGGCTTTATAACGAGTTAAAGACTGCTGTTTGGTCTGTTTATTTTTGCTGCGTTCTAATAGATCCTTTTGACGCTGCAATGTTCTTTTCTGTAGCTGCTCACGCTGTTTTCGCTTCTGTTCAAGCTTATTTAACTCATGTTGTAAGCGTGGCTTAATTTCACTACGTTTACTGCCTACTTTCGCTATTTGCTGTGCAATGCTTTCAGCCAAACCTTGCTTGTCTTGTCTGTAACGTGCGCCAACTTGACGGGTACGTTCGTTTTGAATGGCTTGAGTTAAATAACGCTGGCCATGTCCTGATTTGATCCAATGCATGACACGTAAAATATGCTTACATGCAATACCTGTTAAATTTGGGTTACGGATCTTCGGAAAACCACCTTCTTTACGCCCCAATACTGTATTGCCTACTGTATTGATATAGCGATACCAATACTTAAATCTGCCGCAATCACATTCAAATTTGACATGACCCAATGACAGCTTATTTTTTACGGCGTACTGTGATACATCTTTCGGCTGCAATGACAATTCATTAAAAGATTGAAACTCAACATTGACATGGTGAAATCGTGATTTACTTTCTGCACTGGCATTGGTAATAAAATGCACCAAGCCTGCTTTACGCCGTGCGGGATGTGCAACATGGATCTGTTGATTTGCCCGATCAATATCATCTTGACGACTAAAAGCAATGACTTGTTCAACGGTAATGCCGCCTTTGTATTGTTTGGCAATCGTTTCAATATTATGTTTAAAGGCTTCCAAATCGGCACGGGTTAATGTCCTTACCATGCCTTCGGGCATACCTAGCGTGGTCTGCAATGCCCGTTTAAAATCATAATCACCTGATATATCTTGCGGTCGTAAAAATGTGGGCTTTGAGCCTTTTTTGTCTGCCTTACTTTCACGTTCTTCTTCAGCAAGTTTTCGTTGTTGCCGATCTTCAGCTGTGCGCTGCTTTAGGTCTTTACCAAAACCACCTTTTAAGATTTCTTGCCGAAATTTATCTGGATCAAAGTTAGAAGGCATGTGTTACCCCGTACTTTCTTTGAAGTGCGATAATTTGCGCTAATTTCGGCAAAATAATGATGTTTTGTGGCAATGGCTCATGTGCAAATGACACACCACTGGCAATACGCACTACATCGCCATGACTGCGCGTTTGATAAACCCGCTGACTAATCAATGATGGATCATAAATTTCATCACGCCCGATCTGATATGCAAACAAAAAACCGCCATAACCATGGCGTTTTTTATTTTTATTGATCAAACGGCGTATATCAGTGTGATATTCATTCAGTGACATAACATTCAACACACAAAAAAGGCTAACCCATTTTGGATTAGCCTTTCGGTTGAATTTTTTCGATATTCCTTAGTTAGATACTCTTGCAAACCCATTTGTGCCAACAAAGCCTGGATTTCCGTTAGATTCAGGGGATTCACCACCCGCACCAACAACTAAAGTTAATGTTTGAATTGCTTCGGTTGTATTCTTATATTTAATCTTAGCATAGCCACCAGATGTACCACCTGTACCAAATGCACGCCCATCATCACCAACACCATCAGCACCGTTACCACCCGCACCATACTGACCAACCACGCTAACTGAAATGCCACCTTTATGATCCGCTAATTTATTCCCCCCAATAATACCCAACACCTTAGAGTCTTGTGTCACCAATTCAGAAACATAGATGCCACCACGCGTCCCTTCCGTTCCGTCAATCATAGATGATCCATTTGACCAGTGACCACATGGTCCTCCATGCCCGCCATCAATTTCCACTAACTTGACAGAATCCAAATATAGGCTAGTCACTCCACCATTTCCGCCGTTCCAAATAGGGTAGTCTTGCCATGCCGAAACACCACCTGCGCCACCACCAGATACCAAGATAAAGTCTTTAGTTTCATTTGGTAAAACTTGTATGAAGTATCTTCCCGCATAGTAGTCACCATTACCACCCGCCACTGTTTCACCAGTCGCTTGAATAACTGCCCAGTTTGCACTACCTGAATAACCAATTCTATTGCTACCTGATCTATTCCAGATAGTAACTGTAAACGATTGCGCTTCTCGTTTTATCTCCCAAGCTTCATGTGTGTTTTCTGGTGTGACTTGAATTAAATATTTGTTATCACGCAAATCATCAACTTTTCCTGATACATCTATTGTAAATTTCTCTCCCATAGCGACACCGCAAACAATCGTACGCGGATAAGTAATTTCATTAAGATGTTCCCATATTCTTTCAATTTCTTTATTTATAACCTCTAAATTATTAGCGACTTCATTTTTAAACTCATTAAAAGTATCGCCTATGTTTTCAGTAAATTCATTAAATAATTCAATAAAATAATTCTTTAAATCCCCAATTCCTTTGGAGTATTGAGGGTGTGGATCTGGATGTGACTCATGATCAAAAATCATTTGTTGTGCAATCGGCGCATCTTGCATCACGCTAACTGCAACAGTTCCCTCATTAATATCAGCAAGTCGTAAACCAAATGATGCAATAAACGGAATATCTTTACTTAGAATGAAAAAATGCCCATCTGTTTTACGAGCAATAGCAAATAGAACACCATCTACAGTATAAATTCCGATTTCTGATAAATACAGGTCTTGCGTGGGTGTGTAATTTACACCCAATAACAGTGTATTCGTTGTTGGCTGTACGCCACTTGCTGACATATCTGTTTCTTGTTTTTTACTGGCAAGACTTGTAACCGTCTTATCACTTACGCCGTGACCATCACCAAAGCCCATTTTATCGAGTTTTAGAATCAATCCTACAGCTTCAGCATTCAATGCGGCATTTCGCCCTGCATGTGTCACAGTAAACACTATTTCATTAACTTCTGTCGCCATAATAAAAAATCCTCATACTTAATGAGGATCTTTATATAAATTTACGGCGTGATCGGTTTTTCGTTATTCCTGTGTTTCAGTATCAGGAAAAATACCACGTATAAAATATAGGTAGTCTGGATGATTGCGGCTGCCGTATCTTTTAAGTTCATTTTTAATAAATTGGGTGTATGGACCGTCTATATTTTCTGCATTAAATGTATATTCAAACCATCTACAACTCATTTTATAGAGTTTTGCGTAAGGTCTATTCGTCATAATTACACGCACATTATCCCGATGTGCATAAACACCAAGACTTCGTAAAGCATCATAGTCGGTTCGATTGCTATCGATGTATTCTGTATTATCAATAATTTGCACTTGATATGGGACATCATACCAAATCGTTACATTCCCCAAGTCTAAACCATCTAAATTTTGTTCATTTTTAGGATTTTTAACACATATAAAACGAGTATCTTTATAACCATCTATGTAAATACGATCTTCATCAATAATGATTTGATCTGCTAGGTATTGGTAGCCATTTTGCTTTAGTTTACGTTTATGGCTTTCAATATATCCCTTTAAAAATTTACTGCTTTCAGCACATTTTTCAGTGAATAAATAAATTTTTGAAGCATCTTCGCACAGCAAACTCCACACGGCGAATAATGCCAATATACTGATCCCTTTTGATGTAAAGCCACGATCCCGATAAGTAAAGTCGTCTTTAGCCACATGTGTCATTTGGCTATAATAAAAGCCCGCAAATGTAAGGCTTAAATTAGAACCTTTTTGTGATAATTCACGACATACTGTTTCTGTGTCATAAAATTCTGTATCCCCTCGAATTTCTTTGCAATAATCAATGAAACTCATATTTTTTACGTCTATTTTTTCTTGCTGTTCTTCACCATCACCAACAAGCTTATGATTCACATCATTCAAAAACATATAAGCCAATAACTCAGCAATTCCCAATGAATTAGGTGATTTCATCATTTCTTTATTGGTTAAAACCTTAAAACGTGCACGATAATCAAGATCATAATGTAAAGATACAAGCTGCTCTTTAATTTCATCCATAAAATGCTGTGTTTTAATTTTTAATCGGTTGGTATGTACGGCACGACTAAGATCAACAAAAGCCTGTGACCGTTTATTCACATAATTTTCGTTATCATTTTCGCTAAAGCAATTGCCATCCCAATAAATAGATTCAAAACCAATACCATTGTTGTTTAAAGCTTGAGCAAATTCTTTACCTACACCATCAGGTATTAAAAGCAAGGTGATATTAGAGTAACAACCTATAATGTATTTAATTTCATCTAATGCATGTTGAAAGTCTTTATAGTGGTTAATACTCAACACATCAATGTACTTGCAATGCTCTTCTGGTGTATCACTTTTCCAAGCTTTAGCAATCAGTATTTTGACTGAATTATTAAAATCATCAGCTTTAATTGACATGAAAAAACCAAAATCATGTTTGGTATGATCTATCGCCGTACCTTCCCAGACTTTTTCGACTGTTTGAGGGTAAATTAAAACTTGGCCATATTTTTCAAACATATTCACGATTTCATTTTCATTAGAAAAATCAACTTTATTTCCAGAAAAAATTGAAGATGATTTTAATAGTTTTTTTGAGCGAAGTTCTTTGTTTTCAATGGTGGCTTGCTCATCCAAATCATTATGCTTATCTCCTAAAACAGACTCACGCACATCTTTTAATTTTTCCCAAAAACGATACATTGCATCCAATCCCAGTACCGCTGCTATGAACAATTTCTTCATGGTAAATCTCTATGTATAAAAACTATAGTTATAGAGATTTCCCCAAAATGAATATTTTGATATTCCTAAGCATAAAGATCCGCAAGCTTCTTAGCGCGCTCCAAATCAGCCTTTTTATCCATGTCTGGCGATGATTCATGAAAGCCTTGCATATCCTCATCACTACTGAAGCAATCATTTGCGGGCGAATATACAGTACCGTCCATAAACATAAATGCGAATGTATCAACCAAATCGGGCGATTTAATCCCTTTACGGCGCATATCTTCCTTAGACAAGATTTTAAAACGTGCCTGATCATCAAAGGTGTACGGAATACGAGTCAATTGTTCTTCCGCTTTGGCTTTTAAGTACATGGTCCTGATCTTAAATCGGTTCGATGCTACAGCACGGCTCAAACATACATACGCTTGCGCCCGTTTATTGACATATTCCTTACGTGCTTTGGTCGAGAAGCATTGCCCGCCCCAGAATATCGGCTTGTAATATATCCCGATTGATTTTAAATGCTGTGCAAGCCCTGCCCCTGCGCCGTTGGCATCCAACAATAGCGTGATGTTCGGGAACTGAACCATGCATTCATTAATAACTGCCGTTAATTCATGAATATTGTCATTGTTTTTACATAGTGGTATGCGGGTAATTTCAACCCGTCTTGCTCTTGGACCATAGTGCTGATTACCCCAAACTTTAGCAATAACAATACTCGAATCATCCCGACCTACACCACCGCCTACATCCACCGACATAAAGTAGCCATAGTCTTTGTGCTTGTCTTTTTCATCTAAACACTTGCCTAACCATGCTTGTCGTGCGTATTTGTGCGTAATTAGGAACTCGCCCGCAAGATCTGGGAATAGACCACGAATACGAATCATGTATTGCGGATCATCACGGCTGCCGTACTGTAAAATCGCTTCTTTTAATTTTTCAATACTAACGATTGGCGATAATTCACTGTTAAATACGAGTGCATTCCAGACACCGCCTGCCGCTTTAGATAATTTATGATGTGAATCAAAGAAAAAGCCTGACGGTCTAGCGGGCTGTGAAGTCATACACATGCGGTTATCTTTATGTGTTAATGCCCCGATCAGTACGTCAAAGACTTCATTGGCAATCCCTGCGGCTTCATCACACCACACCATGTAATTGTCGCCGTGCAAACCCGCCAAGTTGGTCGGCTTATTTGCGGGTGCGGTTTTAGCGAATACATGCCAAGTCTTTTTACAGCCTTTGATGTAAACCGTTTCTGCTAAAACTTCGACATAATCAGCAATCCATGCCAAACGCCCTTTTTTCAGCAAGTCTTTACAGATTTCAATTTCTTTCCAGACTAATTTTCTAAGCTGATCAATCTGTGGTGCTGTGAAAAGCATGATTGAATGCGGGAAAAATAGTAAATGCCACAACGCTGTAACACCCGCTGAACGGGTTTTACCTGTGTTGTGTAAAACAATGTCGTCTTCACCTAAGAATTTATGATTATTTTCAAGTTCAAAGCCGTAATAATAACCTTTACCAATTGATTTAACTGACTTTAAATAAACACGCTCATAGCCATTTTCCGACCATTTATAAAGCGTATAACGGCGCTGTTTTTTTCTTTTCCACTTCAAATATTCACTGACGGTCGCCGTCAATGTGCAACCGATTTCATCCATCAAACAAAGAATGTGTGACGCATTGAAAACGTGATGTTTGCCGTTGGTATAAGTGAATTTATATAAGCGTTCTATGCCTTTTAACGGGTACAGAACAACTCTAGGGCTAAAGTTGTCCTCTCCCATTAAAATATCGTCTGTGTCTATGTCCTGAACGGCTTTAAAGCTGCCGTCATACATTTTTATCAGCGTGCCATAACCAAAACAGCCATGCCCCGATGACACGGATGTACGGCTACCAGGTACCGCAATTGAGTTATAGAGTTCATCTTGTTGCCAAGTGATGTCCATTCCCAATGCTTCGATAGCAAAGCGTGATAAATTGTAGCGATACCGCTTACAGGCGGCGTGCCATTCAGGTAGATCATTCAGACTTTTCAGCATACCGCCACCTTAGATCGTGAACGGTACTAGGAAATCATCCTCTTGCTCTTGTGTTGCTTCATTTTGCTCATCAACTAAAGCGGCTGTACGTCCTGATCGTAAAGCAGCCCAACATGCAGCTAAAACGGCGATATGCCCGCATGTGGTCTGTTCATGATCTATTTCGTATGCATTCCCCCGATTTGGGTCTACTTTAGTTGTCTGCAATATCCCATCAACCAAATAGCGACTAGCAATTTCAGCACCTAAAATCAAACAACCTGAACGATGCAACTCATAATATGAAGCGATTGCTTGTGTTAGATCTTCTTGCTCTTGAAAGCGTAAATCCCACTTGTATATATTTGGATCATCTACGACACGCAACGTATAACGTTCATTGGCTTTAAGCTGCTCTATTTGTTCTGCTGTTTTGTTCTTGTATGGATCTTTAGGCAACGCATAGGGTAACGCACGTTCAATCGTTAAACGTCCGTTTTGACGATCATAGATCGCAATCATGCGTATTGGTTCTTCATATTTAGAGATACGCACATCTAAAATAATGTCATTCATGGCTGATTCCCCTTTTCGATCCACTCTTTTGTACGTTCCCCTGTGTCGGGGTCGGCTTTTTGACGCAAATGGGGATCATCCACATCTGGATACATATCGGCTTCAACAACCACATGGAATGCGGGTGGTACTTCTTTATCGTCTGGTTCGCCGTACTGCGGCAATCCACTAACTATCTGCGGCAACAGCCCAGACATAGTGAAATCAAGCAGTCCAATAGTGATATTGCTTTCTTCAACACTTGCTGAATCGGGGAAAATTGAGTTATCAAAGATCGTTAAATGCCATTTATCCTTAACATCACTTGTAAATTCGTATTCAATTTCAATACGGCGTTTTTCAAGCAATTGAATGTAGGATGTAAATTGATCCGTAAAACTCTGTGCCGAATCAGGATCATTCACTACAAATGCATATTGCACCCGGTATGAACGTGGAATCGTACGTATAGCAACTTTACGTTGCTTTGGATCTGTTGGTATGACTGCATTTCTTTCAAACGGTACGCCGATGATTTGGCTTACGTCTGGGGCTTCTTTAATGCGCTGCACAGACAGCAATAAACGTGGTAAAACAGCGGATTTTTCTCCCAATTTACGATAGCTGTCTAACTGTGCTTGAACGTCATCAATCATGCGCCCCTCAACAATCGCCGTTGGGGTACTTTGATTCTTCCAGTGATGCATAGCTTTGGTTTCAGCAATCATCCATTTTTGAAAGTCTAGGACCATCAAACATAGGGCATTCACCACCGCTTCACGGCTTGTTCTTTTTTGCATAGCGACCACCCTTAAAACCAATTAAACATGCCGCCAATGATTTTCCCCGCCGTTTTTTTAGGCTTGTCATCATTTGCGCTGTTTGTTGTGGAATCTAAGAATTGATTGCTTTCATCCATAAAATCAGTAAATGGCTGTGTAGGACACAAAGCACTGTCATAGACCGACTGTTGCTGCTTTTGCTGCAATTCTTTTTTCTTGGCTTCTTTCGCCATTTCTTCAATAAAGCGGTTTTCGAGTTCTGCCGCCTGTAGCATCTGTTCTGCCGCACTTTCGGTTAAATGCTCTGCATAGTTAGATTGGTGAATGCAGTCGTACATTTCACCTAAGCTGATTTCTAACGTGGTTTTTACAATGTCGGGCATTGGCACGGCGCTATCAAATAGTCCGTTGCTTGTGTTGTAGACATAGTTTTGCTGTAAAACATAGTCAAACCCGCCCATGATGGTCGGTAAAATACGCCCCAACATGTTTTTAAAATCACATGCAATGGAAAAACCGCCCACTTTGGCTTTGTATTGCCGATATGCGTGTTCACCTTCTGGCGTTTCTAAAAACTCGACACGATGACTTACAACACCATCATCGGTCGCACTCAATTCAACTGTACGAAGTGCGGGACTAATCTTTACGGTTTTACCGTTTTCTAATACCGCCGTTTCTGGTGGATACATGCCAAATAGTTGGCGGATTTGATGACCGTAATAGCCAAACATACCGCCTGTACTGATCATTTCTTGCGTTTGTGGTGAATTAATTAGATCCACCCATGTTTTTAAATCCACATTAGAACGATCTTGACCTGTGAACTGTCGTCCACGATCTTTTAAGTCAAATGTGATCAGTTTTGTAATTCTTGACCCAGACATAATAAAAAAGCCCTAAAAATCTATTTAGGGCTATTGTTTATGTTCTACAAAATGGCGTTTTTCAGTATTCCTAGATTATTGAAAAGCAGCTTTAAAAATATGTGCGATTACATCCACTGTCCATGAATTACCATAGGCTTTATAGGCTTGGGTTTTACTTACTACTGATTCAGCCCAACCATCGGGGAAAGTCTGTAATCTGGCGCATTCTGTTGGGGTGAGTTTGCGGTAATAGAGCCTGTCATTTTTATCTATATATTTACCTTTAAATTCATGTGCAATTTCTGCACACGTATAAAGAGGAACATTCCCGCCACCAACCCCCATTGCTGCTGTTAATGTAGGACTCTTTCCATTGTCTGTATGCTCAGCATTAGCCTGAACTGTTGCACGTACAACAACATTATCTTTTTGAACCGTTGTTAATGCATTGGTTTTACCATCTTCACGGATCTCTAATCGTTGCTCTGTCATCCCTGCAACTTTCATTTTATGGTCTTGGCATTTACTGTCTACAATGCAACGACCACGAATTGCACCGCCTGTTATTTTAATGCCTTCGCCTTTACCAACTGTTAAGCATGGTGATTTACCATCGGTATGATATACATTGCCATTCATGCCACGCCCTGACGGATTCACATTGGTAACACATAATCCTGTTTTCCCTCGCTTAACCATGCTTTTAACATTTTCTTTGTAGATGGTTGATAGGACAGTTTGTGATTTATTTTTTTCAGAAAAA
This sequence comes from Acinetobacter sp. CFCC 10889, assembly GCF_003268395.1. Classification (GTDB taxonomy): domain Bacteria; phylum Pseudomonadota; class Gammaproteobacteria; order Pseudomonadales; family Moraxellaceae; genus Acinetobacter. The sequence continues at coordinate 62,321 of NZ_LQXQ01000001.1, forward strand.
ACGCCATCTTCTAAAATATCTTTTAAAAGAATGTTTTTATCTTCTGGCTGTTCAACATTCCAATTGCACCAATAATGGCGATGGCGGTTTTGCGCTGATAATAAATTACTATTGATTACAGTGTCATCAACGCCTAAAGCATCACTGATCATCTCTAATAATTCTTTTTTCATCCTGACATTTTCGAGTAAAAATTTAACATTAGGATTGTGCTTTTTGACATGATCCAAAATTAAAACATACTCCCAAAATAAGTGAGATTGACTTAAAAACTCAGCCCCATTTTCTTTTAAATCTAAATATGTTTGTCGATCTGTCACTAATATTTCTACGCCGTTTAAAATCGCCTTAGTCCCCGCCTGTTTCCCTGCAAAGCTAAATCCCTGACACGGCGAACCACCAATCAGCATATCAATGGATGACCAATCTATATCCCATTCACGCCACTTGGTTACATCACCTAGCTGCACATCATCTGGGTAATGATGCATTGCCACTTGTGAAGCGTATTTATCAATTTCTGACCTATAGTATGTATTTACTTTAATCCCTGCACGCTCTAATGCTAAACGCCCTGCACTGATCCCATCAAACAAACTCAAGACGTTAATTGCCCGATCCATAAAAAAACCCTATCTTTTCAATAGGGTTATTCTTTCAATGCTGTGAATCGCCGTTTCTTGATATTCCTAGATTTAAAGTTTATTCACTATTTCCTTAAATAAGGTTATGTCACTTGGTTCAAAAATAATAAATCTTGTTTCATGATCCATTGCTGTAACACTTCCAATACTTTCATTATCAAATGGCACACTACTACCCGATTCTAGTAATTCGACCAAATCAAAAAAATCACTTGAATCCATGCAATCTATAGCATCTGTGTCTATTGTTTGTGATGCAAAAGAATTAACTTTCAGTCCTTTTTTTCGCATCCAATCTGGATGAAATATTTTTAGCGGTCCTTTTGAATGAAATCCCGAAATGTCTATAATTTCTTGATATAGCGTTGAATAATCTAAATCTAATAATTCATTAAGGCTGACTATTTTCATGCATTGGCATTCCTAATACTATGGGGCGATAGTGGTTTCTATTTCAATGTGTTTAGCGGTTCTTCTTGCTTTGGGTTATCTGCCAATATTTGTTCAAAATTAATATTCATGGTTTATCTCTTATTTTGGCAAAATTAATTCTGGGACTTCTAGTGGATCAATAGGGTACTTATAGCGATAAGCTTCAGGTGAGGCTGATATTTTTCGACTGTACTCTGTATGCTCCCAACAATAAATATACCCATCTTGGTTTTCTGCTATTTGTGTTGGATCTTCACTGTAAGCATAGTGTCCTGTTCTCCCCATCCAACCGCAAACAAGATCATCAAACAAAAATTTATATAATTTACTTAATTCTAATGTTTCTCTATCAGGTGTTTTAATTTTAAAAATTTTAAGCATCTTTATTCCTCCAAAAACTCAATTGATATTTGCTGATAATCATCTAGTGCTTTTTCCAAAACAGCTTTTGCCACGACCTTTTTGGTATCAGGGCATCTGACTGAATCGCTACCGTTTAAAAGCATACCTGTCATATAGAATTTACAGCGACTATAGCCGCCCATTTCTTCAACCAAATCAAAACTTGCAACAAGCTCTTTTAAATAAACAACTTGAATACGTTTATTTGAATGCTTTTCAATGACATAGCTTAGATGGTTTTTCCTTGCAAATTCGATAGCCTTTTTCGCCGATGGTATGCCCCACTGTCTAATATGATTCACGGCGTTTTGCATGGTCTATTTACTCTTATAGATAGGGATTTGAGCAAAGTCACAACGAGCAATAGCCTCATTTTTTGTATGATTCTCTTTTTGACGTTCACAAATGCTCTGTGTCGTATATTGAATTTGATCTTTACACTCAGTAGAATTTATATGTTGTTCCAATAGAAATTTAATCAATTCATATTTAGTATCAAATAGCTGTGATGGATATTGGTCGCAAGCGTATTTTTCAGGTGAGTAGATGATTTCGTAACTAAACATATAATCATTAATTGACATACCTACCCGATTTTTAAATCCTTTAAAAAAAATCATTAAGGCTTCAGTAATCATAAAATCCAAACCTTCATGTTTTGATGGAATGTACTTTTCAATCAAATAGAAACAAAAATCACGCAGCTTGTCATCGGGTGCATTGATAATCTCATTAAGGACTTCGAGTTTTAAAATATCTTTAACAAGGTTCTCGACTTGTTTTACCTCATCCAAGTTTTTGCAGTCTTTTAGGAAAGTACGGTAAACCGTAGGCTTGATAAGTGTTTGAATATCTGGAAATGGTATTTCGATTTTAATGGTTTTCATGGCTGTAACTCCTTAATAAACCAACCAATGCCATATAAATAACTTAGAAAAACTTCTGTTTCCGTTTGCAAGTTAGAATTTAAATATTCAAGTAAGTAGGCTTCTTTTAAATCACCCTCTATAACGGCTATATCTTCTGTTGTTAGCCATTTTTTTGCTTTTTCAAAGTTTGTACTGTTTTTGCTGTAGATAACTTCTAGTAATTGATCACCCCATTCAAATTGCTTTAATTCAGGCTTTTCTATTGATTCACAGCATTCTATTGCCTGTTGGTATTCACACAACATTTGCTGATAAACAGGTATGAACCGATTAGCACTTAGACAACCACTTAAAATATTTACGCATTCTGGATCATCCATTTTTTCAATTTTATTCACCGCAAGAATATTTAAAATACTGAGTCGTTCTCTTAAATTTCCCATCTCAAACCGCCCTAAATTTTTCGTAAAAGCCTTTGTTCTTCATTCCCACGTACTGACACCAACCAAACCGATCACGCCAAAAATACCAATCGTTATCGTCTGTTTTCTTCCAGTACGTGCCGTCCCCGAACTCGATATGTGTTGTGCCTTTAGGTTGCATATAAACGAATCATCGCAATAACAACCATGAACAACATGCCTAATATAAAAAAGGCAACATGGGACACATTAAATACAAATGGTTTTGATTTTTTTAATAAGGATTCATTATAAGACGCTATGCAATCTTCTATAGTACGATTCAAGTTTGTAGGCTGATATACTATGTAATATAAGGCAGTCCCCGAATTTCTAGTAATTTCACACCCGAAATATTTCAAACAATGAATATAAAATTTCTCGTATTGTTTTTCATAACGTACTAAAGATGTTCTATGAATCCGATGACAGTCTTTAGCTACTTCTTTAACCTTTTTCGCAATCGCAATTTGAACATTTTTATGCATAGAAATAATCCCAATAAGCCCGATCTATCACCCAAAGCATCCACATGATTAAAACAACAAGTAAAAGCATGGTTGTTCTCATACCATCGCCCTTTTAAGTCCAGCTCTTTTTTTACTTGAAGCCCTACGGCATAAATCACAACGACAACCTTTGCCATAGCGTGTCGCCGTGCCATGTGCAACTTTTAGCTCATAGGCTTTTTGACGTTCTGCTAAAACTTCTTTCGCCCGCACTTCAATAGCTTTAACCTTTTCCAAGATGCTATCTGGTAATTCACGGCGACCACTTTTGTAATCTGTAAAAAATCCACTGCTAAAACCCAATAATTCGCTAATTATGGTCGTCATGCCTGTTGGCTCACAAAGATCAACTAACCATTGAGCGTTTTTGCTTAGTTCTCGCCCTGAATTAAAACGCTGTTTTTTGGGTTGTTGTGGTTTTTCAGGCTGTTTTTCTTTTTTATCATCAAAAAACGGCGACTTTGCCAATATCTTGGATTTCAAATGATGTTCAGTATTTTCACGAAATGCTGTCACTACATCACGCACAACACACATGCCATACGGCGGCTTATTTTCTTCTGTTGCAATCGCAATAAGTGCTTGTTTTACCGTTAATGTATCCATTATTCATTACCCTTATTTTGTCGCCATTCAATGCGATTCTTGTATGCTGTTAATTCCTTATTTTCGCTTTGTAGTTCTTGGTATTTCACTTGCAATCTTGAATAACCACGCTGCATATAAAGTATTTCTTCAGCATCACCCAAACGAGCCAAAGCCATTGTTAAAAGATTCATTTCGTTCTGAAAATTGCGCTCATTGAAAGCCAATGTTTTAAAATTTTCTTCTACTGCTTTGTGGTCTAAATGGCTTTTATTGGTCTTTGACCACTCAGAGTAATATTTGATTCTTGGTACTGCCAAAACACCCGCAATGACCTTACAAATCCCTTTAGGGCGAACATAGATCAAGCCCCATTTTTCAGGTAATTCTTCAGGTTTAATCAATCCATTGGGACAGATAAAGTAACGATATTTCCCGATACCAGTTTCAGGATTCATACGGTGCGGTTTTTTCTTATCTGCTAAAAAGTCTGATCGGCTCATTTTCGCTTCTAGCAAGAAAGTTGCGCCGTTAAATCCATGCCTAACACCAAATACATCGGGATTTTCCCCATAGCAAGATGGTTCTACAATTGCAAAATGGCAACCGTGACCGTTGGCAGATTCAGGACGTTTTAAGAAACGTGCGCCAATTTCACATAGTTTGCGATGGTTTAATTCAGTCATGATCAACGCCCACAAACTGCTCAAGCAATTCTATTTGACGCTCTACAGCTTCCATGCCCTGCACAGCGTTAAGATCAAATTCAGCCCTTAAACTTTTCACAAAATCTAATAGACTACTTAAATTAACGCGTACATCTTCAATAACGTCATTACCTTGTAGGGCTTCAACTAAATCAACATTAATTAATTGTTCAGCATCATCTTTATAACTTTGATCATCCCACGCTTTAATTAAACTCAAAGCCTGTTCAATTCGTGTTTCTTGTATCGAATTTTTTATAAATTTATGAGTTTCACGCTTAATTGAGTTTTCTTGCTCTGTAACCCGCTCTGATTTTTTAAAGCCAACAAAATGCATTTCAGCGGTGTGTACTGTGGTTTCATTTGAATTGGATTGTATGGTTTTTTCACCACCTAAAATCCGATCAAGATCATCAGCTTGGCTGATTAATATATTCTTTTCACGTTCTGTGTATATCCAACCTTTAGCAGCACCACGCAACATTGTTGAATGCTTTCGCAATTCATCAATCAGACTCTTTCTATATCGACTTAAAGCCCTATGAGCTTTTCGACTATTTTCGTAGAAATCAGAATGTCTTGTTTTAAGTTTTAAAGCCCTTTGAAGTTCATCCATCTCAACTTGTTGTTCTTGCCAAGCCCACCAAGCCGCCGTTAATTTTTCAGCATCAGCAAACCGCAAGCTGTTGGTTGTGGTATAGCAATTTAAGGTTTCATCAAAAACCATAAGTGTTGAGTAAAAACACTTGAATACTTTTGATTTTTCAAATGCTTCTCTGCACTTATCCATGACGATCTCCCTCCAAATCCACCAAGCCAAATTTGAACTGTTCCGCTAACTCAATACATAAAGCCAATGCAATGCTTAGCTCTATTTCAATTTCCAAATCATCAATTTTTGCCAATACAAAATCTTTACCATCTAGAATTTTTACTGAAACACTGGTATGCCCATGCCCTGTGTCCTCAATGGTCAAATGTGTGATTTCAGTTGTGATTTCAGCCATTGCTTTCACCTCGAATCTCATCCATTCCACATAGCGCATCATGTAATTGATCAAGCTGCTTAAAGATCGCATCTGGAATATCCATATCCACTGTTGTCAAAATAGAAGCTATTGACACCCATTTTGCAGTAGCTTTCTCAATCCGCTTTTCTTTCTTTTGCAATTCAAATGCTTTGGTCAACCATGCACCATAAGCCAACCGTACATCGCTATATTTAAACTGCCCATCTGTATGCAGACTAAGTATTTCATGCGGTTCAATTCCTTTAATTCTGCAAACCCGTAAGAAATAATCATTTTTTATAATTTCTGCTTTAAATTGTTCTTGCATGTCTTGATTATTCATCGCTTTCCTCAACACATTCATAGTCCACACTTACTGTTACCTTGACAGAAGATGATCCCTCACACTCACAGCAACGAATCTCAAAAACATCACCATCCCAACGCCAATGATCAAACCAGTCTGTCGTATCATTTACGGCGTTACAGTGTGGGCATTTAAAATCATCAGTCATGTGCTTTTAATTCCTTTCAATTTCGTTCCATTTATTCTTGGACTTAGCGACATTATTAGTCACAACCTCGAATCCACAATCACCACAAGTAACTGCCGATTCCTCATTGTTTCCATCTTCATGCACATAATCAGAACCACACTCAGGACAATCTTTAAGAGCCTGTGTGTATTCTTCGTTGCTGTATTTATCTTTTTTCTTACTCATGATTCTCTACCTCAATTAATTCACGATCCGTATTAACAACTGCACCACATCCAAAACATTCAGCTTTACCCTCAAAAAACAATGTTGTAGAGAAATGTGTGCAATGCTTTGGATTAAGTGGATACTGCCGTTCAGAACCCAGAAACACATTTGCCGCTAAGGACACAGCTTCAGCGGGATCATTTGTTTTTTGCGGCATGACAACGCTATCTGTAGACTTAGCTGTAACCTCTTTAATATCTTTTTTAAGCATTTCTATTTGTTCTTTTGAAAGATGGGATAAATCAATCGTAATTGGTGACGGCGGTACTGCTATGGCTTTAATCCGCATAACTTTAAGCAACATCTTACGCACGGGATGCTCAAGCAAATATTGCGGTATATATGCCTTAAAGCCTTTTTTGATGGATTCATCGTATTCATCAAATAAGAAACCGTTTTCTTTAAAAAAATCCGTGATTTTATGACCAAAACGAATATCTGCATCATTTAAGATTTGTGATTCAGGACAGTTAAAATCAGCTATATCCCACTCAATGCCTGTGAGCTTGAATGCCGCCGTATAGTCACCCGCAACCAAATGGCGGGTAAAAAGAATTGATTCACTCATTTGCATTTAAAACTGCTCCTTTATGATTTTTCGGCTTAAATAAGCTTTTACCTTTGGCATCCAAGAAATATCGTGAACATCTAGCATTACTAGGAATTGATCTGATATATCCTGCATCCTCCAATCCCTTTAAGTACCGCTGTGCGCTTCTCAGAGACAGATGACTCAAACACTTCTTTTGCACTTCCCTTGTTGTTGCAACTGGTGTTTCTTCGATTGCTTTTAGAACAGCTAAAACACACTCAAAAGTATCAATCAGTGATTTCATAATTCCCTTTAAAAATCATATAATCATATAATCATATAATCATATAATCATATAATCATATTTATGATTTAACTCTTATTCTCTGATCATTATCATCCCAATAAGCCCCATCATTCCGACTCTTTGAATCAAAATAAAACCCCAAAAATTCATCTGGTCTTAATTTGTCTGTAAGTTTTCCAAAAAAAATCATTGCAACAACGGTATCTTTAAGGTACTCATCTGTAGTCAGTTGATTACTAGTTATATCTACAGTCAAATTATCCCAATCAACTGATTCAACCTGAAATACAGGTTCTAGTTCATGAGAATAAGATTCTGAGCTTAACCACCCATTAGCTACTCTATGCTCTGCAAAAAAAGCATCTACTAATTGCTTTTTTTGATCTTTAGTTATGTTTTGTGAACCCTCGATATACAACAAAGGCAATGTGGTTTTAATCATTTACAATTCCTCATATAATCATATTCATGATTTAAGCCTTAAAATCATCAATCTTTTCAAACACTTTGCCTAACAGCATGATGTTTGTGATACATGGCTTATCAAACTCTGCTGATAATTCCGCTTCTAACGTATTCAGTAATTGAGCATTCAATGTCTTTGTATCTATCAACATCACTTTGCGATACGTCCCGCCGTGAAGGTCTTTATAGATCACAAGCCATTCATATAAATCATCTGAATCAAGCGGAATATTTGATACATTCCATTTGCATAACGCCCAAATAAATACAGCAATCAAAACCAGAAGAATCACGATAAATTCAGTCATGGCACTGCCTATAGCTTGTCTGGGTTAATGTATTCATCAAAAATACGACCCAATGCTTGTGGGATAAAAATGATTGTCTTGTGCAATGGATGCTGTGATTCTTGAAAGACTTGCTCTTTGCCAATTGCATCTAAATCAGTGCCGCTTAATGTGCTGACAATTTCATAAGTTTCATCATCAACCATCAATGAAACCTTGCTAGGATCTTCTGACGGCTTGATCACAATCAATGTGTAACTTGGATCAACAAGCATGGCGCACCTCATTGATAATGAATTGCACCGTTTCAAGCGTGTCACGCTGTCCACGCCAATAATCGCTATTTTCATGATCATTTTCAGAGCGCAAAGTAAGTGAGTCACGCAAACCACTTACACGGCTGTTAATGTATTCAACGGGCTTTTCGTCACGCTGATCTTCAATTTCAGTTTTTTCTAATTCACTTTCTAAACGTGATACTTCGACATGGAAGTAACCAAGCAAACGTAAGTCATTAAAGATTTCGCCATAGCTTTTGTAATGTGTCTTTTTAAAGCCCTTCTGATCCAAGTAATCACACCAGATATACTTTTCATTCATCTCAAAGAACAAGACACCGCCACGATAGCGATTCACGGCGATATACACGCCATCACACTTATTTCCTTTTAATTGCTTGAGCATTTTCTTGACTTTCGATAGCCCGAACTGCTGCAAAATCGTTTGTTCTACTGTCGTTTTGTTCAATTGCATCTTCTATGCCCTTTAACTGCTCGATCCAGTCAATCGTGTATGGATCTCGGTATATCTCATCATTGCTTTGTTTCTGTTTCGTCATAAAAACTTCGACTTAAATCAATGCTATTTTTCATTTGCTCAATAAAGACTTTCGTTTTATCAACATCATGAAAGTTGCCTAAACAACCTATGAAGATCAAAACCATCTTTTCTAAGAAATTCTCCAATTCCTGATCACTAAGATTTTCACTAAGGAGAAATGTCATGACCTGTTCATTAAAGAAATCAAGCGATAAGTCTTTGGTCTGAAGTTTAGGCATTAATAAAGATCCAATTATTTTGATATTCCTATTCCATGAATTGATTATATATTCTTTTAGGAATAATTATAAACATTTTTATTCTTTTTATTCTTCTATTTGGTTATTATATTTCTTCAATATTCTTTTTAAGATTGATTCTCAATAATGTTTGACTTTCGCCGTGCCAAGTTCTATTTTAATTATGCATCTGCAAAATCAGGTGTTTGGATTGGTCTCCAAAATATTCAACTGGTCAAATGACCGCAATAGCGGTTTTATTTTGCCTATAGCTTTCTACACCCTGTAGAAACATCCGTTATGGTGGATTAGGCAGGGGCATCGCAAGATGCGCTAGACCCAGTTGACTAGCAAGACCAACCCTGTTTAATCTGCCACCCTAATTGATTGGTCTTAATTTTGGTGGTGAAAATTCCTTTTCAACTGGAGTATTCGCCCATGAATGCTATTTCTACTTTTACCTTTCACCAAGATCACAATGTCCGTGTTCAAATGATCAACGGCGAACCTTATTTTTGTTTACGTGATATTTGTATAGTTTTAAGCCTTGATTCTCGTTCTTCAAGTAAATTTGAATTAGATAATAAAGGGGTGGAAAAACTATCCACCCCTTCAAACGGCGGCAATCAAAAGATTATTTACGTCAACGAACCCAACCTATACCGTGTGATTTTTCGCTCAAATAAACCCGAAGCAAGACAATTCCAAGACTGGGTATTTAACGAAGTTTTACCAACCATTCGCAAAACTGGACAATACCAGGTGCCAACACAACCTAAAGCACCGAATTACATCACCAGTGATGATATGAATAATATTAAACGCCTTGTTTGGTTCTGTGCTTCATTCTTTGATCATGAAGATGCTTTTAGTCGTGCTACATGGTCGTCTTTACGTCATGTAACCAATACACCAAGCCCTGAACAGTTTGAAGTTGAACAATTGCCTTTATTAGAAAGTGAGTTCAAACGCCTGTATAGCATCATTGAACCCTATCTAAATACACGTAGAGCATGTGAAAAGGCTTTGATTAAGTATTTCATTAGAGGTCGTGCGGATGCAGCATTGTTACAGCAGTTACTTGATCAAATGCATGGATCTGTTGAAAACCTACATGAAAACACCAATGTTAAGTTTCCTCAATTGTTCAAAATACAATGTACTGATCTAATACGGCGTAAAGCTTAATAAAAAAGCCCGATTCTATATCGGGCTTTCCTACAATAAATAAAAAAATGACTTCTATAAACTTTTTTTAGCGTATTCCAGTATTTCCGACATAAATTTACTTGCTTCCTCTGATTGCATATCTTCAATAAATTTCTTTTCTTTAGTAAGTTTAGTTAACAAAGCAACACATTTTTCGTTCTTCGGTACTAAGTACTTTACCGTGTAATTATAAATATCTGATCGACTGCCATTATTTGCATTATATTTAGAAAATGCTTGCAACAACTTTTTATCATCTTCTATGTATAAGTTTTTTGCATTCTCGTATGAGGTCAACCATGCAGCATAAGAAATTGAAAGTATACCCGCCTGTGTAAGACGGGTAGCCTCCCTATCAACCTGTTGGTTAAATGCTGTTTTGATCATCCCTGTTCTTAAAGTCGATGCAGCACATTCACTATACTTTTTAGCCAATGCTTCGTTTTGAGTTGAATTTGCTTCAGCATGAGCATTAACACCTATAGCTAACACATACAACAACCCAATTTTTAAGTGTTTCATACATCCCTTAATTAAATTAATGAACACGGAGCAATTCTCCTTTCACAATCTTGTATGTTCTAGTTTCCTTTACTGACGGACAGCAACTTGGATCATTATCGCCGTATTCTCTATCCACAACCTGTATAGTATTATTTTTAGTTATTTTTATATCTGGTTGATATGCTGCACTTATCGAATCAAAAAATTTCACTTGCTTATTTTTTTGTCCTAAAAACACCGCTACTTCATTTACATGTGTGGTTAAATGACAATTAGTTTTTTCACAATAATTTATAGGCACAACATAATCTAAAACACCATCCCCATTTAGATCAGCCTTAATCATCTGCCTTGTGTTTGCTTCATAGATATAAGGTTCATCATCCCCTGCTTTCTTTGCTTCAGCTATATTTTCAGCATTAATACCTCGCAACTGCTTATTTTTGTATTGATTTACCGCTTGATCTAACGTTAATGCATGAACCATATTTGCTGTAATAAAAAATATACCGCCTATTAAGAACTTTTTAATGTTCATCATTTCCCCAAATTCAATAATTATTACCCGTATATCATACACAACTACATAAAATATATGAAAAAATAATCTATGATATACATTCCAACTAGAAACAGGCTTATGCAATGAAATATCTACTTAAAATATCGGCAATATGCCTTGTGTCATCTATCACATTACCAAGTCATGCATATTCACCAAAATTATTGTTATTGGAAGATAATGCGGGACTTTCGCAAACATATCTTGACCAAAATTCAAAGAAAAGAGTCGCGAAAGACACTATACAAGTGATGGTTTACTTTAAATCTAATTCACCTGTAACTAGCTATGTTTCTGATCCTTATCGCTCATCGATTACAACAACTATTGTTAAATGCAAAAATAAGACTGTAGCTGTAGGTGGTGGTGTTTTTTATGCGGGAAGAACATCAAACAGTAAAACAGTAGGTCGATTTGATGAAATGACTGTACGTGGTTTTGATGGGGATGATTTAAGAGAATCAACGCACATGTATGATCACCTTTACTATGAATCCATTCAAACATCACTAATCAATAGAAAAATATATGATTTCGCCTGTAAATAAATAATAAAAGCCCGAAATTAATCGGGCTTTTTATTTAACCTTGCAAGATCTTAAACCCAATCCCACCACTAAATATATGCGCTAATCCACGATCCGATACATTCTGATTAATACTTGAATCTTGAGCTTGCGCCGTCATCACTGGTGTTGCTTTGTTGGTAGAGCTTAACGGCGTACGTTCTGGTGCAACTGGCTGAACTTTAGTAATATTAGATGACTGCATTCGATTCATCTGCAAAATAGTCTTTGTTTTAGGTGTAACATTGGGGTTTAAAACTCTACTTGATATTGGCATTTCTGCATTCTGTGCAAAATCTGCAAGATCTTTAGATGATTTTGGTGTCACCATCTTACTTTTATTATTTACATTCGCCGTTTGCTGTGGAATTGGAATAACTTCCTTACCTTTAGGCTGCACGGCGGGCGATTGATTGGCTGATTGCTGTTTAACTGCCTTTTTATCAACTGTAACAGTACCAACTTTCCAACCTTCTTCTTTTTGCATAGCATCCATAATGATTTTACGTTCTGCCGCCGTATAATCACCCATACGCTTGTTTGAGCCTACAGCATTGGTAATATTTCGGATATATCTAGCAGTATCGTTTTTATCTTCAGGCGGAGCATAGGCTGTAATTGCTTGTGCTAAGGTCTTATCTCTATACCCTTTCCCTGCACCATAATCTGCTTTTGTCTGCAACTTTCTTGCTATATCTGTGCTTTCAAAAATTAAATACTCTTTAGCCTTTCTCCCTGTTTCATAGTCTGGGAAAATAGCAAACTGATCTTTCTTATTATTTGGATTATCAGCACCCAAAGCACCAAATTTACGAGATACTGCACCAGGTCGAATATTGCCTGGATTATTGTTTCTCCAATTACGCGCCCCTGTACGTGTAACTATTGAACCGTCATCCATTCGCAACGTATTAGCCATATTTTTCCCATTTTTAAAATACGCATTCTCAATACCTACAGCTTTTGAACCATTACCATTAGTAGTAACAACCCCTGATCCCCCCTGACCATAACTTAAAAGATCAACCCCACTTACACCCGATCCACCGCCACTATTGCCTGTAGCCTTGTTATATAGATTTCTTGCCCCCGCCTTTATATTACCCGCAATATTTGATGCACCCTGTTTAATGTAATCAATACCATTGCTTATCTTTTCTTTAGTATCTTTCACAATCTCTGAGTTTTTAATAGCTTCAGCAATATCTACAATCTTATTGATTGCATCTGTCCATAAACTTTTAAAAATCCCAACAAAATCAGAATCTTTAAGCTTATCTGTCCATTCACCAACCTTTTTACCAAAGATACCACCTAGATATGCCCCAAGCATCCCCCCACCGATTGTCCCCAATGGTCCAAATGCTGATCCAAAAATTGCACCAAGCGCACCACCCGCAAGACTGCCGATACCTTTGCCTTTACCGCCACTATCGAGCTTGCCCCATTCAGAAAATAATGAAGCACCACCAAATAACAAGCCAAGCAAAGGAATACGCTTCAATAATCCTTTAAATAATCCCTTTCCGCCTTTAAACAGATTTCCAAAGAATCCACCGAATAATCCACCACCGCCGCCGCCATTCGCCCGTACAGCATCAATCAGGCGTTTTAACAGCTTATTACGCTCCTTATCTGACTCTTGCTCACGGCGATTCGCTTGTTGTTGTTCTTCAGGTAGCGTCTGTTCATTGCGATTCTTACGCATACGACCACGAAAAACACCGATAGCCCTTGAAGTCATCTTGCCAAAGATATTGCCCACTGGGGAAACAACATCTTTTAACTCATTCAATGCATCTATTGTTGGATCATATCCTTTGGTATCAGTATTAACACCTGAACTACTACCATTTTTAAAAAAGTCCTTAAACTTATCTAAAATTGTCTTATCTTTAGCAGTAAAACGACCTTTACTGTCCCGATCTTGATTTGATCTCTCACGTTCCTGTTGTGCGCGTTCTTCAGCTTGACTATGCACTCTGCTACGCCGTGTTGGATTAGGGTTCGGATCTTCAGCATCTCGGCTTGGGCGTGGGCGATTAGACTTGCTATTGCTATCAGCATTGCGTGAAGGTCTTGAGCTTGCACGACCAGTACCCGTACTAGGGCTTGGCTGTGCATTATTTTGTGTATTTGCGCCGTTGGACTGGCTTGCTGCATCCTTTGCTTTCTTATTTTGCTTGATATAGTCCTGTAGCGTTTTATTCAGCGTATCCGATTGGGCTTGACCCGCTTCCGACATACGGCGCATTTCAGCCTTTAAAAACTCTAAGATTTTTTCCGTGTTTTCATGTGTATTTTCTACACCATCTCTAATCTGTTTGAGTCGTAACTCACCCAAAATAAAGCCTTGATGATCTGTATTCAGCATGACTGCATTCCTCTACTATTTGGATGCAGTATTGGTTTTATTTGATCAGGCTTTTTCTCGATATTCCTTTAAAAAATAGGCAAAAAAATACCCGTTCGGGAACGGGTATATAAGCAGGAAAACAGATAGCATCTTTGTGTTATCTGACAAAGCAATTATACACTAACAGATATAAATCAACAACTTGAAGTACAATTAATTACAAAATCTTATACATCATTTTCTATATCTTCATATTCAGCTTCGCTTATATCGTCATCCAACAAGCCCATTTCTTGCATCTGCCTTTGCTGTTCTTCCTCAATCTCTCTTTCAAAATCACCAGACTCTAACATTACACGGCGTTCCATCATTTCGATATTACGCTGTTTCAGTTCTAACATCTGCTGTTCATACGCCGTATCATCATTTAGATCTGTTAAACGTCCCGCCGTTTCAGGTTCACGGGTATCTTCTGAAGTAATGCCATAGAACAATATATCCATCTTTGCTTGTTTCTCTAACGCATTTGTTAAAAACATAATTGGCTCACCTAAGCCCAGTGCCATGCCGTATGATTTTTCGATGAGTTCTTTATCTTCGGGTTCTGCTTCCGCTTGGAAAGTACGATCCAACATTAATGTTTTATTTATGACAATTTCATCAATGATATGCATGGTTAAATGCTGCAACTGATCATTCATATTTCTGTTTCTGCGGATCACATCGGCTATTTTGAGCTTGCGTCTACTGGTTGTAGACAGCAACTTTTTGACTCCACTTAAAGCCTGTGAAACTATTTCATTTCTGCGTGAAACATACAGGTCTTTATCTGTTAAAAAACCTGTATCATCTTGATTTATAGTATTTTTCTTATCTTCAATTGTCGCCGTATCTAAACTATTACGGGCTTTTTTCATTAATTTGTATAGCTGTGCATTGGTCTTTTGGCTGATATTCTGTGGTCGCTCCCAACCCTCCTTTTCAGCCCGTGTTACCACTGTACGGCGGTTCGGTAGTTTGGTTTCCCCTAAAAACTCGCCAACAATTTCAACAATACGCTCAACTGTTGATTCGCCGTCTGCTTCATAGACTGTACGCACACAAAACCAAATCTCATCCGAATAGTTGGATCTCGGTTTTCGCTTTGGCTTATTATCAGTCATGTTTCATCCCTGATCAATCAAAATTATGCACGACTGGCTTTAACTCGCTTATTTTTACCTTTTTTGTGAAATGCGTTATTTTCATATTCCTCAATGACTTCAATAATATTGAGTTCCGCATAGCGATGAAAGCGGGCAATCAGCATATCAAATGCCTGTATTTCAGCCATTAAACTAAATGCCATTTCCAACACTTCAGGATAAGAAGTCGAAAATTGACGATCTGCCCTGTGTACCAAAATTGCATCTACAAGTTTTTGTGCGTAAAGCTTGAGTAATTCACCGTGATATTTAGGAAAATGGTCTAAAAGAGAACATAAATCTTTGCTTAGGCTATTAGCCATCTCTAGGGCTGCATTTCTCATGCTCTGGATAATAATGCCATTGTGCGATGACGGCGTATTCAGTTCGACTTCATTACTAATCCCTGCAATAAAATCTAAGCTGCAATCATATAATTTGGCAATTTTGATCATAATCGGCAAAGGGAACGAGCGTGCGCCGCTTTCAAGTTCTACAATACGATTATTAAAGGTTTCTTCTTTGTAGTTCCATACTTTCTGCATCACCACATCACGATTAATACCCGCCCATTCACGTGCTATTTTGCTGTTATAGCCCACCATTGCATTAAACTTCTCATCACATGGCAATTCATGTTTATTTGCCTGTAATCGCTCTGGTTCGCTTAATTCCTTATCATCTGTCAAGCGTGTGCCTAACTGTTCTTGTTCTTCTTGTTTTTTATCTTCGATTTGTTGAATAAGGTTTAATTCAGCATAACGATAGTAACGGCGTGATGCCTCCTCAAAATCTGCCACTTTCTCTTTTAGATCATTGGATAGGTCTACAATGTTTGGATAGTTTGCGCTAAATACCAGGTCTTTATTTTTTTGCTTATCAATTGCTGTAATTGTTCGTTTTGCAGTGTTATGTAGCAACTCTCCACGTTGTTTCGGAATCGAGCTTAAAACCTCATTTAATTTTTCACTGATACGATCAGTTATTTCAGTTGTTGTACTTTCGATTGCGCCCAATATTGTACTTTTTTTCTCAACAATATTAATTTCAATATGCGGACTTAGCCCAGTTAGAAAGTTTAAGCTGCACTTGTATAACAGTGAAAGTCTTACCAAATGAGCAAAAGTGCATGTCTTATGCCCGTTTTCTAAATCACTTAGGTTTTTAAGCTGCACTTTTAACTTATCGCCTGTAATCTCATATAACAGGGACATAACATCCAAACGTGAATAGCCTGATACTTCCCGTGCTATACGGCAATTTCTACCAATAGTCGTCCACAACTCATCGTATTTTGGCAGTTTAATTTCACTCATCATTTGATCCCTAAATAATCTTTGATTTCTTTGATCGTTTCAGCAACGGTGCGACAAACCAGAACCTTATTCCCCATTTCTTCAAGCAATTTCATTTGAACTTTCTGTTCTGGACGAACTCGACCATTTTTTGTTTTTTGTTCTATGTATAAACTGCCATAGCCTTGTCTTGGTACTGGCAATAACCAGTCTGGTGTACCCGCAATAACGCCCATTTTTTTAAATTTTGAACCTTCAGAATCGGATCTATTACCACCATTAGGGATATGTCGAATAATTTCACTCACACGGTAGCCGTTATATCGAATGTAATGGCATTCTTCAAATACTTGCATTTGAATATCATCTTCTTGTGGTTCTAATCCAAGTGCCGCACGTTCTGACACAGAATATCTAGTTTTACTTGGTACTGGTGCTTTAACCGTGAATATATCTTTTGGTCTATATGGTCTAACACGCTTAACCATTCATTACGTCCAAATAACAAAAAGGAATATTAAGGAATAATTATTACATAATTTATTCTGAAAGTAATATAAAAGAATATTTTAATTTCTTAATAGTTAAAAAAAACCTTCCGAATTGGGGAACTCGGAAGGCAGAAAAAAGCGCACATATCTTAAATATTCAAGGCTTATCTACCGACAATCCCTGAAATCCTGCTTACTTTTATTAAAGTGAGTACAACACTTAACAGGACTTTTCAAATATATTCCAAAAGGAATATTTAGGCAAGTATTTATTCTTTTTAAGTTGAGGTAAATTATTAAATTTAATTTGTTATGATTGGTATGCTAATTAAAATTTCTTTATGGATCATTGTCTTGAAAAAATTAAGCTTAAAAGAATTTGTAAAAAAGGCTAAAACTGTTCACGGTAAAAAATATGATTACTCTGAATCTGTCTATGAAGGCTCACTAAAAAAAATAAAAATTATATGCCCCATTCACGGCGCATTTGAGCAAATTGCAAATTA
>NZ_LQXQ01000002.1 GCF_003268395.1 Acinetobacter sp. CFCC 10889
AAAAGCTTCGTTTTTATTACCGTTATAAAATTCGTGAAGCTCCTCCCTTTTTAAAGGGAGGTTGGGAGGGATTAATGTTTAAATGAGTTTTATATAAGGACATTAAAATGAACTACCCAAATACCAAACCTGCTGTTCAAAAATGGCACGATATGATCGCTAACCGTGACATGTCAATTTTAAATGAACTCCTTGCTGATGATGTGGTGTTTCGTTCACCTGTAGCGTTTAAGCCTTATGAAGGAAAGCAGGTGGTATTTTTTATTTTGACCAATGTCATTCAGGTTTTTGAAAACTTTACGTATCACCGTGAATTTTTTACTGAAGATGAACAAAGCGTGGTGCTTGAGTTTTCAGCGGTTGTTTCGGAAAAACAACTCAAAGGCATTGATATGATTCGTTTTAATGAACAAGGTCAAATAGTTGGGTTTGAAGTGATGATTCGTCCAAAACAAGGTTTGGAAGCTTTGGCTGTGCAAATGGCTGAACGATTTGCTAAATATCAGCCCTAACAGAGCTGTTATTGAATAAATAGCCTAAGCTCAGTTTAAACTGAACAACTCACCTGTATCCCCCTGATCTGTACATCATGTCAGGGTGAAGCGTAGTAAAACCAAGTGAAAGTCATGTATTTTGTGGATAAAGTTAGAGATCGTGTTATGCCTATTTTGAATAAATTTAATCAATTTACCCAAGCGGTATTAGATCAAATCACAGGAGCAGAGCAACCGAAACTTTATTACAACACGCAAGGTCAATTGAAAGCGGTCTTGGAGCAACTGCCGCAACTACAAGAAAAATACCGACCTACACCGTGGTTGAGCAATCGTCATGTGCATCTGTTGTATTTTGATGTGATTAAAAAGAAAACCATCAAACTTGATTATGATCGACTCGATCAACTCACCATGCAAGATGGCGGTGTGACTGCGATTGCATGGTGTGGTTATGATTTACCAAAAGATACGCCAACGATTGTGATCATGCATACCATTACAGGAACACCTGAAAGTATGCGTGAATTGGTCAAGGATTTGCATGAATATACAGGTTGGCGAATTGCGTTGTGTTTACGCCGTGGGCATGCAGGTTTACCAATGCCAGTGCCACAAATGTCGATCTTCGGTTCAACGTCTGATCTAAAAGAGCAATTGGTTTTTATCCAAAAGCAATTTCCACAATCTGAACTTTATGCGGTCGGTTCATCTGCGGGAACAGGCTTATTGGTACGCTATTTGGGCGAACAGGGCTTGGATACGCCGTTTAAAGCCGCTTTTGCGATGTGTCCGGGTTATGATACTGAAAAAGGTTTTGAAAATGTTCATCCTTTTTATACCAAAGTCATGACCAAAAAGATGTTTAAAGCCTTTATACAACCTTATAAAAAAACTTGGCAAAGCATAGATTCTGTTCAAACTGTTTTACAGACCAAGACTTTGCAAGAATTTCAAAATGAATATTTTGAAATGGCAGGGTACAGTGATTATCAAAGTTATTCACAAGCAACCAATCCAATTTATGTGTTTGAAAATGTGAAGATTCCGCTGATGGTCTTAAATTCGGAGGATGATCCAGTTTGTTCGATTAAAAACTTTGAACCGTATAAAACGGTGGTGCAAAAAATGCCGAATGTTGTGGTCATTACCACCAAAAAGGGCAGCCATTGCGGTTTTTATGAAGGTCTAAATACGAAATCTTGGGCATCGAAATTAATGTCAGACTTTTTTAAACAGTATTAATGAGGTGTTCTGAGTGTAATCGTCGTCGCATTTAAGCTAAATTTTGCGATGAATTTATGAAAATGCATATATTTATGGGTTCGCATTTTTATCACCTTTTCACTTTTTCTGTTTAACTAACTTACATGCAGCTTGTCAGTACATTTTTTTATGGAATAAACCAATTAATTAGGCTTAGCGCATTCATTCATATATGAATATCAGTTAAACTCCCTAGCAAATAAAATATTGGAAGATTTATGGAATCGTTTCGTAAAGTCATAAAAGGTTGGCTCGGAAAAGTCCTGCTCGTTTTATTTTTAACTCCCTTAGCATTAGTTGGTATCGAAGGTTATTTTAGTGGGGGGAATAAAGCGGATGTGGCGAAGACTGTAAATGGTCAAGAAATATCGACAAAAGATTTAGAAGCACAAACCAAAGGTTTAAAAGATCAGTATTTGAAAATGGTCAATGGTGATGAATCTTTATTAAATAATTCTTTCATTCAAAATGCAGCACTAGATAGTTTAGTTGCACGTGCTTTATTGATTAAGCAGGCTGAAAAACTGGGAATCTCTTTGAGTGATGCTCAGATTGAACAGATGTTAGCACAGCAACCAAGTTTTCAAGAAAATGGTCAATTTTCCAAAGCTTTGTATGAAAACTATCTGCGCTCAGTGGGCACAACAAGTGCAGGTTTGATTGCAAATCTTCGCCAAGACCACGCATTGAATATGTTAATGGGTACATTTACAGACAGTGCTTTGGTGAGCAAATTAGACTTAGCACAGATTGCTAATTTACAGACTGAACAGCGTAACCTTTATTTGGCGAGCGTAAATCTTGATGAATATAAGCAAAATGTAAAAGTTTCAAATCAAGAAATTGCAGACTACTACAATAAGCATCAAAATAAATTTAAACAGGTGGCTTCTGTAGATGTGGATTATGTACTTTTAACACCTGCGATGTTGCCGCAAGCAAGTACAGAAGTTTCTGCTGCTGAGTTGGAAAAAGCCTATGCGGCATTTGTAGATCAGCAAAAGAAAAATGCGAAACATGATGTTAAGCATATTTTGATTACGACAGATAATCGTGATGCACAGCAAGCTGAAAAATTAGCCAATGATGTCTATACGAAAATTAAAGGCGGAATGGGCTTTACACAGGCTGCTGCACAATATTCTGAAGATCCTTCATCTAAAGCCAATGGTGGGACTTTAGATTATATCGAAGGTGCTTTTGGTAGCAGTTTTGATAACGCAGTGAAATCAGCAAAAAATGCTGAAATTACACGCCCTGTAAAAACTCAATATGGTTATCACATCATTGAAGTGCATTCTGCTGTAGGCGAGCTTCCATCATTTGAAGCGAAAAAAGCTGAACTGACTGAAGAAGTATTAAAGTCTAAATCTGCAAATTTATTTGCGGATACCGTAAATAGCTTGAATGAACAAGTGGTGAGTAATGATGCACTTGATATTATTTCAAGTGAAGTAAAAGCTGCAAAGATTGAATCAGCAAAAGCGGTGACTGTTGCAACAACCAATGCAATCTTGGCTGATCCTAGCGTTAAAGCAAAAATATTTAGCGATGACGTAAAAAATGGTGATAGAAACGTATCAAGCAGTATCCAATTAAAAGACGGTAATACCGTTTGGGTGAAGTTCGTGAATATCATGCAGCAGGTGTACAGCCTTTGGCACAAGCCACTGCACGTGTGAAAGCAAAATTGATCCAAGAAAAAGCTGCACAAGCTGCGAAAGCAAAAATAGCAGCCATGCTTGAGGATTTCAAAAAATTGCCTGCACAACAAGTGTTAGCAAAATATCCATTTAAGTTTGAATCGGCAGGTGTATTTACACGTTCTCAAGGTTTAAAACGTGAAATTGAGCGTGCAGCATTTAGTGCACCTACACCAAAAGCAGGCATGTGGTCTGTGACAACAACGTCATTAGCAAATGAAATGGTGGTGGTTGCAGTTGCTGAAGTGAAAAAGTCTCCTATAGAAAGTTTGGATCCAGCACAAGCACAAGAGTTAATGCAGTTGTATCAAAGAATGCGTGGTCAACAATTATTGGATGACTACACACAATACTTAAAAGCCAATGCGAAAATTAAATAATTTTTAATTTGAGTAAATTAGCCTCAGTTTAGACTGGGGTTTTTTATGGGCTAGACATATAGAAATTAAAAGAAGCAAAAAGTATTCGTTAGGATATAAAAATGCCAGTCAATTTTTGTAACTGACTGGCATTCAGTATAAAGTCTATTTTTATTGCTTTACAGCTTGATTATTGCGCAGTTTCGCCTGTATAACCTTTTAAGAAAGTCAAATAAGCAGAAGATTTTTGACCATCCGCTTTTAAAATTGAGCGATCAATTTCGCCTTGATCAGTCACTAATTTTAAAGAAATTTCTTTACCGTTACGGAATGAGTTTAAAAAGCTGACAGGTACGATAATTGAATTTGATGAAACCTGTTCAGTGTATTGTGTTGGATTAATCGTTGAATATTCATACGGTTGACCATCCACTAAAAATACAAACTGTTTGATGTCATATTTCGTTGGTTGATTGATCTCAGCCGTGATTTTAAAACCATCACGTTTTTCATCATTCCAACGCATTGCAAGTTCAGGACAAACTTCCGTAGCTTCACAAATGAGAGGACCTTTTGTCACAACACGTTCTGGATAAGAACCTGCACAACCTGTAAATAACGCAACTGTTGCAACCAAAGCCAATTGAAGTTTCATAAAATTACCCATCGTTATGTGATTGTTATTTCTCTGTAGAGAATATGTTAAATTTAACGTTTTAATTGCCAAAAGTGAACAATTGTTAGCAAATTTACAGTTTTAAATTGTATTTAAACACTAAAGCTTATAAGCATTGCAAAACCTCTTTGGCAACTTGTTCAGTAAGTTGCTGCAATTTTTCTTCAGCAGAACCTTGAATAAGATATTGAAAACTATGAATTTGATTGAGATAGTTTATGCAGATATAAAATGTGCCAACAGGTTTATATTTAGATTCACTACCACCATGTTTAAGTAGACCTGTACAACTCACAATAAGATCGGCTTGATCGAAAAGAATCTTTCCTTTGATTGCCATTGCTGTGGTGACTTCAGTAGATTCAGCTGTATATTGTTTAATGAGTTGTGGGTCAATCCCTAATATTTTGATTTTAATTGATGGGTCATAACTGACTAAACCGCCGAGTAAAATGTCTGCGCCACTATTTTTATAAATTGAAAATTGAGCGCTTAGATGTCCAGAACTCGCACTTTCAATAAATGCAATTTTTAAAGCTTTACGTTCTAAAGTATCGCAACACTGTTTTAAATACATAAGATTCGCTCATTCAAATTAAAGCTTGTATATCACGTTTATATCAGCTTTATTTAGGAACTTATCATAGCGAAAATCTAAGTAGGATGTAAGCTAAAAAATATTTAATTTTATAGGCTTAGTAGAATATGTGGTAGGCAATGATAATCATTTTAATGGCTGTGAAGATTGTCTAAATACGTCAAGAGAATAGAAAAATATGTCCAACCTTATAGGCTTTCATTGGGATAAATTTGTTGAAAAATACTGTTCGGGGAAATAGTAAACGATCTTAAACAGAAATTACTTTATTGTTGTGCAAAAGCTGTTATAACTAAAAATAAAGGGTATGAAAATTAGGGAGTAGTTGATGAAGACCACTGTAAAATATGTTGTTTTGAAAAGCAAAGATTACCAACTTGGTACACCATTATTTGAAGAAAGTTTGGAAGCCAATGGTCAATATTTTGATGAGATTCCAAATGTAATCCAATATCAAAATCATGAATTTAAAGTTAAATCCAAAGAGTTAACACGTAAACAAATATTTGATGATTTTGAAGAGTCACAAACGATTTTGGTGAAAGTTATTGCGATGAATTAATCACGGTATAATTAATGATTTATATACATGATTCACATCAAATTTTCATATAAAATAAAGCCTGCATCATGCAGGCTTTATTGATGATTTATTCTATTCTTTAACAATCAGCACAGGAAGAGTAGTTTGATTTAAAACATCTTGTGCAAAGCTGCCTAAGAAAAATTTCTTAAAGCCTTTACGACCATGTGAACCCATTACGATCAAATCCGCATTTTGTTTTTCAGCTGTTTCAATAATTGTTTCAGCAGTGACATAACCTCGTACAACTTCAGTATTGATCGAAATACTTTCGGCAGCAGCAAATTCTTTCACTTGATCAAGTGCTTTTAAAGCATTTTTGTTGGCTTCTTCTAAATATTCTTTCATCATAGAGGCATTATAATAAAAGTCTGCGCCTGAAAATGGATCTTCTGCAACCAAACAAATCGCCGTAAGCTGTGCATTAAATGCTTTTGCAATAGAAATTGCTTGTTGTGCCGCAGCAAAAGAAATTTGGGAACCATCTACAGGAACTAAAATATGTTGATAAGCCATTTGAGTTTCTCCGTTGTCATTATTGCTATATTAAAAAGTAAAAATTCTAATATAGAGAATAAGTAACATATAAATGTATATGCGCCAATCTTAGATTTACATTTCTAAAAAATAATTTACAGTGAATGTGAATTGGGTTTTAATTTTGCAAATAAAAGAGAATTTTACGCTATTGCTTTACGATCAGCACAGGAACAAAACTTTCACCTAAGACCTCTTGTGCAACACTGCCCAGAACAAATTTTTTTAGACCTTTACGACCATGCGAACCCATCACAATCAGATCCGCTCCGATTTCATTCAGTACATTTAAGATGCCTGTAGCAGGTGAGACTTCACGAACGATTTTAACGTTTACTTCGGTAATACCGTGATGATTTAAGTTGTTCTTAATTTCGTTGAGGCGAGCTTGGGCATTTTTTTCCGCAGCTAAAACGTATTCAGTAATAGAGGGTGCAACTTGATAGAAATCAACGCCAAACATCGGATCAACAGCAAGGACACTGATCACAGTGACTTTTGAACCATTGCTCAAGGCAAGTTCTTCAGCATGTTGTAAGGCTGCATAAGAAATTGGGGACTCATCAACAGGGACTAGAATATGTTCATATGGCATAATGTTTACCTCCTAAAGCATTAATAATGTGTTCGATTAAATCAAATTTTTTACATATAAAAGTAAATGCTCTTTTATTTAGTTATAGCCTAAAAACAGGAGGGTTTCATTATTATTTTGCATCAAATTTATAATAAATTTAAAAATAAATTAGCCTAAGCAAATATTTGGTTTTTATATGTTTTTATTTCAAATATGATCTTGAATTTTAAAAAATAAACCACATTTATGTAGAAAAATAAGGTTGGTTTTATGTTGCAAAAATACAAAAACTTTTGATGTTTTTGTTATTTTGACGAAAATGATATTCGTTGATATGAAAAGGCTTAATTTCATGAGATTAAGCCTTTGTATCAATAGAAAAATGATAAACTGAGATTTTAAAATGTAGGTGCTACATAGGTTAGTGTGCGCCCTAAAATCCATAATAAGAATAAAACCAGTGGAATATGAAAAACCAATTGTGTCACAGTAAAACCGATCACATCTTTGGCTTTGAGTTTTAAAATCCCAAGCATCGGTAGCATAAAGAACGGATTAATTAAATTTGGCAATGCTTCGGCAGCATTGTAGATTTGTACTGACCAGCCCAAGTGATATTTTAAATCATGTGCCGCTTGCATAACATAAGGTGCTTCGATGATCCATTTGCCACCGCCTGAAGGGATGAAAAAGCCTAAAATTGCAGAGTAAATTCCCATAACAATGGCAAAGGTTTCTTTTGATGAAATTGACACAAAAAACTCAGCAATATAATGCGAGAGTGATAAATCTTGTGCATTCATGGCATGAGTCATGATAAAGGCAATACTACCATAAAGCGGGAATTGGATGAGTACACCTGAAATTGCAGGAACTGCCTTAGATACAGCATTTAAAAAGTTGCGTGGTGTTCCATGTAGTGCAATGCCTAACATTAAGAAGATAAAGTTATATGTATTTAAGCTTGAAATTGCGAGAATGGGATTGCTTTTAGAAAACTCATTAAACATCCAAATCGCACCTAAAACGACAATTAAAATACTTAAAAGAGGTGAATTTTCTAACCAATCCCCAGGTCGTTTACTCTTCGAAGTATCTTGTATTTCAGCTTCTTCTTGGTCAAGTTTGATATTAAATTGATCAATGGTTTTAATATCTTGTCCTTTGGGTGCAGAAAAATAGGCGATTGTAATAGATGCGATGATCAGTACCGCAGTCATAATCAGAGATTGTGGTAAAAAAATTGTTTCAGTAAAAGGAATAACACCTGTGAGTTGGTAGATCGACTCAGGCAAACTGGCTTTATTGGCTTGTAGTTGTGCAGCAGAAGAGCTGATTCCGAGTGCCCATGTTGCACCCATCCCAATAATTGCCGCTGCTGCTGCCGCTCGATAGTCAATATTCAGTTCTTTACGTTGAGCCAGTGCAATGACCAACAGCGCAGTAAGTACGGTGCTCATTGCCCAGTTGATCAAGGATACAAATAGACTGATCGTTGCAACAAGCACGATGCCTCCTGTACCCGAGTTTGGGATCAAAGCAAGTTTATTGATAATAAATTTAATCGGTTTCGATACAGAAACGACATAACCAACCACGATCAACATACACATTTGTAAAGTGAAAGGAATCAAACTCCAGAAACCATCACCAAATGAAAGGGCAACTTGTGTTGCAGGTGCACCGATAGCCATTGAGGCAAGAGCAACGATAATGACACCTAAAAGGGCAAAGATATAGGAATCTGGAAACCATTTTTCAGACCAGTCACTGACTTTGATTGCAAACCTTTGCAAAATATTTTGAGAATTACTCATTTTTATCATCCTTGAATTTTGTTTTACATATGAAATGCCTATGTATAGATTAGGTTGAAGAAATAGGATTTGAATACATTAAAAATATTTATGTGAAAAATATAGTTTTAAGTTAAAAATATAAGACTATTTTAAAGTCTTATATTTTCAGGAGAATAAAGTGATTGTGCTTTGCTCTATCACTTTGTGAATGTAGAGGAAGTTTATGTAGAAATAGTGACACCTGTAACTTTTTGAACTTCATCCAATGTGACACCATTTGCAAGCTCAACCAGTTTGATACCATTTTCAGTCACATCAAACACACCTAAGTCAGAAATAATACGGTCTACGACAGCTTTTCCTGTTAAAGGTAATTCACAGTTTTTGACAATTTTAGGTGAACCATCTTTGGCTGAGTGTTCCATCAGTACCACGACTTTTTGTACACCTGCAACCAAGTCCATTGCACCGCCCATCCCTTTGACTTTTTTACCAGGAATCATCCAGTTGGCGAGGTCACCTGTTTCAGAAACTTCCATTGCACCTAAAATCGCAATATTGACTTTACCACCACGAATCATGGCAAATGATTGTGAGCTTTCGAAAAATGAAGCACCTATGCGAGTAGTTACCGTTTGTTTGCCCGCATTAATAAGATCAGCATCTACAGTGTCGTCTGTTGGAAATTCACCAATCCCCAATAAGCCATTTTCTGACTGTAGCCAAACATCCATATCTTCAGGAATATAATTTGCCACAAGAGTTGGTAGTCCAATGCCTAAATTAACATAAAAACCATCTTCGAGTTCTTGTGCAGCACGTTGTGCCATTTCATTGCGTGTCCAAGCCATGATTTTATCCCTCTGATTTTAATGTCAATTGTTCGATGCGTTTTTCAGGTTGTGCATTGACAATAATTCGATGCACATAAATTCCTGAAAGATGCACATGATCAGGATCTAAAGTACCGACTTCAACCAATTCTTCTACTTCAACCACAGTGATTTTACCTGCGGTTGCACAGTCAGGATTAAAGTTACGTGCTGTTTTACGGAAAATTAAATTGCCTGCTTTGTCTGCTTTATAGGCTTTGACAAGGGCAATATCCGCAGTCAGTGATTCTTCAAGAATATGATCTTTACCATTAAAATTACGAACTTCTTTGCCTTCTGCAATCAGTGTACCTACACCTGCTTGCGTAAAGAAAGCGGGAATACCAGCACCACCTGCACGTAGTTTCTCTGCTAAAGTGCCTTGTGGTGTGAGTTCAACTTCAAGTTCACCATTTAAAAATTGGCGTTCAAATTCTTTGTTTTCACCAACATAAGAGGCAATCATTTTTTTAATCTGTTTGGTCTCAAGAAGTAGACCTAGACCAAAGCCATCTACACCAGCATTATTGGAAATAC
This sequence comes from Acinetobacter sp. CFCC 10889, assembly GCF_003268395.1. GTDB lineage: Bacteria > Pseudomonadota > Gammaproteobacteria > Pseudomonadales > Moraxellaceae > Acinetobacter. The sequence continues at coordinate 10,002 of NZ_LQXQ01000002.1, forward strand.
AGGTTAAGTCTTTGACACCTGTCGCTTTTAATGCCGAGATCAATGCTTCAGGTATGCCACAAAGACCAAAGCCACCTACAGCAAAAGTTTGTCCATCTTGGACGATATCTTTAAGTGCATCGTTTGCACTTGCATAGACTTTATTGAGCATATTTCACCTTGTTATTACAATCTTATTCCATTAACTTTTCTTGCATTTATGCATTGTTTATATCATGAAGCACATTGGGTTTGCCAATAAGCATTTGCATAATTTGACGGGTTAGGGCGATTTAGAACTTGGCTAATATTGCGACTCGCTTGCATGAGTGCATCAAGATGAATTCCTGTTTTAAAGCCCATTTTCGACAATAAATAATACAAGTCTTCAGTGGAGACATTGCCCGAAGCACCTTTGGCATAAGGACAGCCACCCAGCCCTGCAATAGATGAATCAAAGACCCGAATACCTTGTTCAAGCGATTGATAAATATTCGCAATCGCCATGCCATAGGTATTATGAAAATGTCCTGCTAAAACGCTGTGATCGAGTTCTGCAAGGCAAGCATCCCAAACTTTTTTAACACGATTCGGGGTTGCTGTACCAATCGTTTCACCTAAAGATACTTCATAACAACCTATGTCATACAAACGCTGTGTTACTTTTGCCACTTGTCTTGGATCAATTGCACCTTCATAAGGACAATCAACAATACAAGATACATAGCCCCGTACTTTGATATTGTTACTTTTAGCGGCAACTAAAACATCAGTAAATTTCTCAAAACTCTCATCAATTGAACAGTTAATATTTTTACGGGTAAAGCTTTCAGACGCTGCGGTAAATACCGCAACTTCTTGACAACCGACAGCTAAAGCAGACTCAAAACCTTTTAGATTGGGTGTAAGTAGGCTAAAGTCAATCTTTGGATCTTTGGGTAAATCGGCAAAAAGTTGATCACTATTTGCCATTTGCGGTACCCATTTTGCTGAAACACAAGAGCCGACTTCAATTGAGCTGAGTCCTGTTTGCATTAAATCCACAATCAAGGCTTTACGTTGTTCAAGTGTCAAAGGTGTTTTTTCGTTTTGCAGTCCATCACGTGGACCAACTTCAACGATTTTAACGAAGTCGTTGTCTATAGAAGTCATGCAACATTCTCCGTGAGTAATTCAAACTCAACCAATTCATCGCCTGCTTTGACTTGATCACCTGCTTGGAAATACGCTGCCGCAATCACGCCATCATGTGGCGCACGAATGGTATATTCGATTTTCATTGCTTCAAGTGTCAGTAAAATATCATCCTTTTTCACTTGATCTTTGGCAGAAACCAAGACTTTGGTAATTACACCCGGCATTGGTGCTTTCAGATTACTTTCGTTGCCTGCATCGTCTTCATTGCTGATTTTCGCCAAAATCTGTTCAAAAATATAATTTTGTGCATTTGAAAATACAGTCAGGGCTTGTGCATTGCGACTAAATGCGACTTTTTGTTTCAGTCCATTGAGGTCAATTTGTACTGTATTTGCGTTGAGCAATTGACCTGAAATTTGCAATTTTAGATCTTGATATTCGGCAATAAACTGCTCGCCAACTGCTCTAAAATTCACTTGAATTTGCGTGTCTGCCAACTTGAGTTTAATCGGATATAGTCCAGTTTGGTTTAAACGCCAAGTTGATTGGTTTTGCCAAACAGGATTATTTGCTGTTTTATTCTGTTGGAAACGACTGAGTAATTCGGTAAATGCCGCAGTAATGATGAGATTGGTGTCCGCAGTACGGATATTTTTAAATAAAAATTCATCTTCACGTTGGATCAGATTGGTATCCAATTCTGCATTTTTGAATGAGTCGCAACGAATGATGCGGTCTAAGAATGCAATATTATTGCCCAAACCTTCAACATGGAAATGCCCAAGCGCATGGTGCATTTGTACCAATGCTTCATCACGGTTTTTGCCCCAAACGATGAGTTTTGAAATCATTGGGTCATAATACGTGGTGATTTCATCACCTTGCACAATGCCACTATCGACACGAACATGTTCATTTTGTTCAGGATAATGTAAATAATGAATTTTCCCGATGGCAGGTAAGTAGCCTTTTTCAGGTTCTTCCGCATAGATTCGTGCTTCGATGGCATGACCATTGATGCTGAGTTCATGTTGTAATTTTGGTAATGGTTCACCACTTGCAACACGCAGTTGCCATTCTACTAAGTCTTGTCCTGTGATCATTTCAGTAACAGGGTGTTCAACTTGTAGACGAGTATTCATTTCCATGAAATACGCTGTACCGTCTTGTTCTACAATAAACTCGACTGTACCTGCACCGACATAATTCACTGCACTTGCTGCATCAATCGCTGCTTTACGCATCGCTTCCAATTTTTCTTCAGCAATTTTTGGTGCAGGCGCTTCTTCGAGCACTTTTTGGTGACGGCGCTGTACTGAACAATCACGTTCAAATAAATGTACATAGTTGCCATGGGAGTCGCCAAACACTTGTACTTCGACATGGCGTGGATTGACCACATAGCGCTCAACCAAAACTTCATCATTGCCGAAGCTTGATTTTGCTTCATTTTTACATGAAGACAGCGCATCTAAAAAGTCAGCTTCACGCTCAACCAAACGCATGCCTTTACCACCACCGCCTGCACTGGCTTTGATGAGAACAGGGTAGCCAATGCCATCGGCTTGTTGCTTTAAAAATGCTGCATCTTGATTTGTACCATGATAACCCGGCGTTAAAGGCACACCTGCTTTTTCCATCAAGGCTTTAGAGGTGGCTTTCAGACCCATTGCCAAAATTGCAGCAACAGGAGGACCGATAAATACAATATTGTTTTTTTCACAAGCAAGCGCAAATTGATCATTTTCAGACAAAAAGCCATAACCCGGATGGATCGCCTGTGCGCCTGTAGCTAAAGCCGCTTGAATAATACGATCAACTTGTAAATAACTTTGTGAGGCAGGGGACTCGCCAATATAAACCGCTTCATCTGCTTGTTTGACATGTTGCGAGTGGGCATCTGCATCTGAATATACTGCTACCGTTGCAATGCCTAATTTTTTCGCTGTACGAATCACACGGCAAGCGATTTCGCCACGATTGGCAATTAAAATCTTTTCAAACATGGTGTTATCCTTATTCTGTAGTGTTTGCAATCCATTGCGGGTTTTGTTTATTTAAAAATGCGTGTAAACCATTTTTGGCTTCAGCACCTTGACGCACATGGGCAATATGTTGCGCTGTTTGCACCAATAAATCTTCGCTTAAGCTTTCTTGGCTGACCATTTGAATCAGTTGTTTTGAAGCTGCTTGTGCTTCAGGACCACCCAAGAGTAAGGTATCAATGATCTCTTGAATTTTACTATCGAGTTGTTCAGGTGTTGTGACTTCATGTACTAAACCAATCGCTTTGCCTTGTTCCGCAGAAATACGCTCTGCGGTGAGGAAATAGCGAGATGCTTGACGTGCGCCAATGGCACGAATCACATAAGGGCTGATAGTAGAGGGTGCTAAACCCAAACGCACTTCTGATGTTGCAAATTTTGCATCTGTACTTGCCACACACATATCGCAGGCAGAAGCAAGTCCCATACCACCACCAAATGCGACACCTTGCACACGAGCAATGGTGGGTTGTTTCAATGTCGCTAGACTTTGTAACATTTTCGCCAATTTCAATGCATCAGCTTCATTGTCCGCTTGCGAAGCTTCGCCTGCTTGTTTCATCCAATTCAGATCTGCGCCAGCAGAAAAGCTTTTGCCACGTCCTGCTAAAACCACCACACGAATGTCATCACGCTGATTCAAGCTTTGAAAGCATTGATTTAATTCTTCAATCACTTGTGTATTAAAAGCATTATGCAGTTCAGCACGATTAATCCATACTGTTGCGACCTGTTGTTGCTGTTCAAGTTGTAAATATTGAAAATTCATTTTGCACCTCTTACATGCGGAACACGCCAAACTTAGTTGGTAAAATTGGCGCATTGAGTGCAGCCGCTAAACTTAACGCTAAAACATGACGAGATTGTGCAGGATCAACCACACCGTCATCCCATAAACGTGCTGATGCATAATATGGATGCCCTTGATGCTCATATTGATCACGAATCGGTTGTTTAAATTGGTCTTCTTGTTCAGCGCTCCAATTTTCACCTTTGGCTTCAATTTGATCACGTTTTAAGGTAGAGAGTACGCTTGCTGCTTGTTCGCCCCCCATCACTGAAATACGTGAGTTTGGCCAAGTCCATAAGAAACGAGGTGAGTAGGCACGACCGCACATACCATAGTTACCTGCACCAAATGAACCACCGATTACCATGGTGATTTTTGGAACATTTGCGGTTGCAACTGCCATGACCAGTTTTGCACCATTTTTCGCAATACCTTCATTTTCATACTGACGACCGACCATGAAGCCTGTGATATTTTGTAGGAATAACAACGGAATATTACGCTGTGTACACAGTTCAATAAAATGTGCGCCTTTTTGTGCAGATTCGGAAAATAGAATGCCGTTATTGGCAATGATGCCGACTTTCATGCCATAAATAGAGGCAAAACCTGTGATTAAAGTCGTCCCAAAACGCGCTTTAAATTCATCTAAACGTGAACCATCGACAATACGGGCAATCACTTCACGAATGTCAAAGGGTTTGCGGGTATCGGTTGGAATGATGCCATACAGTTCTTCCGCAGCATAAAGCGGTTCTTCGATCTCAACTTGGTTTTGGTTAGGTGCTTTATTTAAATTTTTAACAATATTGCGTGCGATCAAAATGGCATGTTCATCATTTTCTGCCAAATGATCGGCAACTCCTGACAGACGTGTATGTACATCGCCACCGCCAAGGTCTTCTGAGGTGACCACTTCACCTGTTGCGGCTTTTACAAGAGGTGGACCACCCAAGAAAATTGTGCCTTGATTACGTACAATAATGGTTTCATCTGACATAGCAGGTACATACGCACCACCTGCGGTACAACTTCCCATCACAATCGCAATTTGGGCAATCCCCATGCTTGACATACGAGCTTGATTATAAAAAATACGTCCAAAATGATCACGATCAGGGAAAACTTCATCTTGCATCGGCAAGAAAGCACCACCTGAATCGACCATATAAATACACGGTAAATGGTTTTGTTCAGCAATTTCTTGTGCACGTAAATGTTTTTTCACTGTCAGTGGATAGTACGTTCCACCTTTTACTGTTGCATCATTGGCAACGATCATGCAGCTAACGCCTTGTACTTGACCGATTCCTGCAACCACACCAGCAGCAGGAACATCATCGGCATAGACATTCAAGCCCGCGATTTGCCCGATTTCTAAAAATGCAGTACCTGCATCAATCAGTTGATCAATACGATCACGTGCGAGGAGTTTGCCACGTGCAATATGCTTTTCACGTGCTTTTTCGCCACCACCCAAAGCAATGGTCGCCACTTTTTGTTTCAGATCATCGACCAATTGTTGCATGGCTGCTTGATTGGCTTTGAAATCTTCACTTCGAATATTAATTTTGCTTTGTATTTGGTTCATTTTGAACGTCCTTGTATCTTTTTATATTCGATTTTATGTCAGTCAATCGACTATGAATCACTTGCTTAATTTGATGCTCAACTTGGCGAAGATCGGACTTTGCCAAGTTGAGATGGGTTAATTATTTGGTTTCGTTAAATAGTTCACGACCGATTAACATACGGCGAATTTCAGAAGTACCTGCACCGATTTCATACAGTTTGGCATCACGCCATAGGCGACCTGTATCATATTCATTGATATAACCATTACCACCTAAGGTTTGGATCGCTTCACCTGCCATCCAAGTGGCTTTTTCAGCCGAATATAAAATTGCACTGGCTGCATCTTTACGTAAACCACGATCATGATCGGCTTTATCACATGCTGCACCTACTGCATAAACCAATGCTTTAGATGCTAACCAAGTTGAGTACATATCTGCAATTTTGCCTTGCATCAATTGAAACTCACCCAAAGCTTGACCGAATTGTTTACGGTCATGAATGTATGGAATCACCACATCTAAACATGCATCCATGATGCCAAGCGGACCACCACTGAGGACTGCACGTTCATAATCCAAACCACTCATCAACACTTTGGTACCATTACCGACACCACCTAAGACATTTTCTTTTGGAACTTTGACATTATCAAAGAACAGTGGATAGGTATTTGAACCACGCATACCGAGTTTGTCGAGGTGTGTACCATGACTAAAACCTTCCATTGTTTTTTCAACAAGGAATGCGGTCATGCCTTTTGCGCCCGCAGCAAGATCAGTTTTGGCATAGACCACAAGAACGTCAGCATCACCACCATTGGTGATCCACATTTTTGAGCCATTTAACACAAAATGATCGCCTGCATCTTCGGCTTTGAGTTTCATACTCACCACATCTGAACCCGCATTGGGTTCTGACATTGCCAATGCGCCAACATAGTCACCTGAAATCAGTTTTGGTAAGTAACGTTGTTTTTGATCTTCATTACCATTTCGGTTAATTTGGTTGATACATAGGTTAGAATGCGCACCATAAGACAGACCGATGGCAGCAGAAGCACGTGAAATTTCTTGCATGACAATAATGTGTGCAAGATAACCAAGATTTGTACCACCATATTCTTCACTGACGGTTAAGCCCATTAAGCCCATGTCACCGAATTTTTTCCAAAGGTGATGTGGGAATAAATTATCTTGATCGACTTTTTTAGCAATTGGTGCAATTTCTTTCGCACAAAAAGCTGCAACTGAATCACGGAGTGCGATTAATGTTTCATCTAGCCCGAAATCAATACTTTGTAGGTTCATCATCCTGTCATCCTAACGGTTTTACTTGTTGTTCCAAAAAACACTTTTTGTTGTTGCTTGAAAATACAATACAGGTTTTTTTTGAAAAAGTGAATATAAATTCAAAAATTGATTTACAATTCACTTTAATTGATTGAGAATACAGAATATGAGCTATAAACGATCATCTTTAATGCAAGAGCGAATGGAACAAAATCGCAAAACGATTTTGCAATCCGCACGTGAGTTAATTGCACAAGGAGGATTTAAAGACGCACAGATACAAGCCATTGCGGATCGTGCAGGAGTATCGAGTGGACTGGTGTACCGTTATTTTGCCAACAAAAGCCAAGTGCTGATCGAGGTCTTAGATGATGCAATCCATGTCGAAGTTGATATTTTAAATCATATCGCAGCAGGTGAGTTGAACGCGACACAAAAGTTACACAAGGCTGTGACCACTTTTGTTCGCCGTGCGATGAATAGTCCTCAGCTTGCGTATTCGCTCATGTTTGAACCCGTTGATCCTGAATTAGAGCATGGACGTTTCCGTAGTAAACAACTGATCAAACAAACCATGAAAGAGATTTTGGCACAAGGTAAAACCACAGGAGAGTTCGGTTTTGAAGATTTAAATACCGCAGCACTGTGTGTGGTAGGAGCCATGACTTTTGTTGTGATTGAACCCTTAAATCCTTCACGAAATGTGATGTTTGATGAGTCGTATAAAGATTATTTTGTGAAACAGATTGCCGATTTTTGTGTAAATGCTGTACAAATACAGGAGGGACAAAAGCTGTAAAGGAATAAATATACACAAAATCTGTTTCGATAAGTGATCACGGAAAAACAATTAAATTACAGATTAGAAAAGCAAAATCACAAAGAATCAAGGAGTATGATTCAATGTCGCAAGTACGGTTAAGTTACGCCTATGGAACAAGTCAAGCACCCTTAGTGGGCATGACGATTGGTGAAAAATTTGATGAAGCATGTCAGATGTATGCTGATCATGATGCAGTGGTCAGTCTCCATCAAAATGTGCGTCTGAGCTATGCGCAATTACAGGAGCAGGTCAATGCTTTTGCCTGTAGTTTGCTGCGTTTAGGATTGCAAAAAGGCGACCGCTTAGCGATTTGGTCGCCAAATTGTGTAGAATGGACGATCACCCAATTTGCTGCATTTAAAGCAGGTATTATTTTGGTGAATTTAAATCCTGCTTATAAGAAAAATGAGTTGGAATACGTTTTAAATAAAGTCTCTTGCAAAGGATTGGTGATTGCATCGGTATTTAAAACCTCAGATTATCAAGAAGTTTTAACGCAAATTGCGCCTGAGATTAAGACGGCAAGCGATAAAATTTTAAATGCTGAAAAATTACCACATTTGAAATATGTGATTAAAATTGATCATCAGCAACATGAAGGGATTCATTGTTTTGCTGATTTACTCAATACCCCAAGTCACGAAGAATTACAGCAATTAAGCACGATTGCACAAGATTTACAATTTGATGAAACCATCAATATTCAGTTTACGTCAGGGACAACAGGCAACCCGAAAGGCACGATGCTGACTCATAATAACATTTTAAATAATGGTTATTTTGTGGGTGAAGGCATTCATCTTACACCAAAAGATCGCGTGTGTATTTCTGTACCACTGTTTCATTGTTTTGGTATGGTCATGGGGAATCTCGCATGTATTACACATGGTTCAACGATGGTCTATCCTGCCGCAGTATTTAATCCAATTGAAAGTTTAAAAGCCATTGAGCAAGAAAAATGTACAGCAGCTTATGGTGTGCCAACCATGTTCATTTCGATGTTAGAACAAGAAACTTTTGATCAATATGATCTCAGTAGTTTGCGTACAGGCATTATGGCGGGCAGTCCATGTCCACGTGAGATTATGCAGCGTGTGATTGACCGAATGCATATGAGCGAAATCACCATTTGTTATGGCATGACTGAAACTGCGCCAGTGAGCGTACAGACATCAACAACGGATCCGATTGAATGTCGTGTTGGTACGGTTGGACGAGTACAGCCACATCTAGAAATAAAAATTATTGATGAACAAGGCAAAGTTGTGCCACGTGGCAAACTTGGCGAACTTTGTGTTCGTGGTTATTCTGTCATGCTTGGCTATTGGGAAGATGAAGAAAAGACCAAAGAAGTCATTGATGTGGCAAAATGGATGCATACAGGCGACATTGCAGAAATGGATGACGAAGGCTTTGTGAAAATCAAAGGTCGTATCAAAGATGTGGTGATTCGTGGTGGGGAAAATCTTTTCCCGAAAGAAATTGAAGATTTCCTATATACCCATCCTGATGTGTCAGATGTACAAGTGATCGGTCTCCCTGATGCACGTTATGGCGAGGAACTGTGTGCATGCATTATTTTGCATGAACATCATCAAGTGACAGAAGATTGTATTCGCCAATTCTGTAAAGAGCATATTTCACATAATAAAGTGCCAAAATATGTACGTTTCTTTACTGAATTTCCAATGACAGCTTCAGGCAAAGCACAGAAATTTAAGTTACAAGAATTTATGCGCCATGAGTTGAATTTACAAGAAATTGCTTAAATATTTATCAGTTTCAAAACAGCATTAAGTGAGTGCGCTTGCTTAATGCTTTATGATTTGTATAACAAGGAAATGGACGAATACATGGCAAAAGATTTTAACCATCCTAATGTAGTGGAAAGTTATGATGAACATATCCGAAAACTGATCCCAGGCTATGAACTGATTCATTTACAGGTCAATGCTTTGCTCAAAACCTATGCATCTGAGCATGCGCATATTTTAGTCGTAGGTTGTGGCACTGGACATGAGTTGCGTTATCTAGCCAAGCAATTTCCACAGTGGAGATTTACAGCAATTGATCCTGCACAAAATATGCTAGAAAAAGCCAAAGCACTCTTGGCAGCTGAACATTTAGATCAAAATATTACGTTTATACACACAGATACGTCAGGATTAAAAGATTTACAGCAAAGCTTTGATGTGGCATTGTCGATTTTAGTTTCACATTTTATTCCTGAAACTGCTAAAGCTACGTATTTCCAAGAGATTTATCAGGCTTTGAATGAAAATGGAATCTGTTTAAGTTACGACTTAATGCAAATTTCAGATCAGAAACAACTCAAAACTTTACAACATTTAGCAGAATTGACAGGTTTGGCGGAAAAACAAAGTCAGGCGATGGTTGAGCGTTTGCAAGACGATTTTCATTTGATTTCAAATCAAGATTTACATCGTATATTAAAAAATATCGGCTTTCAGTCTGTGGAGAATTTTGCGCAAGTGTTGAATTATTTTGGTACTTTTGCTGTGAAATAAAAAACCGAAGACGAACTTCGGTTTTTGGCATTGATTTAAAAAGTGATTTTAGAATTGATGCTGAAAATTAGGTGGTTAAATTCACTGTATATAAATGTGCAAATGTTTTGAGTAATCTGAGTGTATCATCCGTTTGGTGAATGGTAATGCTTTGCTCAACGACTTGAATTAATTTTTCAGCTTCGTAGAATGCTAAAATATGCTGAATTTCAGTTGAAATTTCATTTATTTTCCACTTCAAGAAATAAGTTTTTTGCAGTTCAGGATATAACTGTAAAGCTGTATTTAGCAATTCATCTAAACTGATTTTTTCAATCGCAGGTTCAGTTTGCGCCGTTAAAATGTATGCCACCAATGCAGGTAAAATCAGCGTATGTAAAATATTATTGCTGAAATATTTAAGCAGCGCTTCTTGTTGATTGCAGACTTTGAGCCAGCGTTCATTGTCATGTTCAATAAACTCAACTTGTTTCAGTTTAATTGCATATTGAATAATTTCATGATTCGAAAGAGCCGTGATTTGCATTCTTTCATCATATTTATGATGTTTTAACAAATTTTTAAACTGCTCTAAACGTAATAAAACATCACGTTCAGCAAGTTCATAAGTTGGTGCATTCAGTAAAATGGTTGCCAATAAATTTACAGGATTGATCACAGCCGCTTTATTGATATTTTCTAAAATACCATCCGCAACTTCATTGACTGCAAGTTTGACTGAGTTTGGTAAGTCTTCTTCTAAACCAACATGTGATGGCACTTGATTTTTATCTAAAATCTCTTTGAGAAATACAGGTTCACCAAAGTTGACATGTACCATGCCAAACACTTTCTCGATTTTTTGCATTGATTTTAGTAAACCAAATAGAGATTCAGATTGTTTTTTCTGACCGCCTAATTCTTTGATATAAGATGAACCTTCAAGTAATTTTTCATAACCAAAATAAGTTGGAATAAACGCAATCGGTTTGCTATTGCCACGTAAATGGCTCTGAATAGTCATTGCCAACATCCCTTTTTTTGCAGGCAATAACAGTCCTGTGCGAGAACGACCACCTTCAACAAAGTATTCTAAAGGCGTATTACGACTGAGTAAGCTATGCACATATTCTTTAAAAACAGCTGTGTAGAGTGCGTTTCCACTAAAGCTACGGCGGATAAAATATGCACCTGCGCCACGCATTAATTGTCCAACTACAGGCATATTGAGGTTAATTCCTGCGGCAATATGTGGCACCATTAAACCACGTTTGTAGATCACATAAGATAAAAGTAAATAATCGATATGGCTACGGTGACATGGGGTATAGACGATTTCATAATCTTTTGCCAGTTCCCGCACCACTTCAAAATTATGTACTTGGATGCCATCATAAAGCTGTGTCCACAGTTTTGTTAAAGCAATTTCCGCAAAACGTAAAGTTGAATACGAAAAGTCAGAAACGATTTCATCTAAATATTTTTTCGCTAAATTTTCTGCTTGTTGTACGCTGATTTTTTTATGAATACTTTCAGTTAAAACTGCCTCTTTAATTACCTCTGAAGTCAGTAATTTGTTAATCACATTACGGCGGTCAGAAATGTCTGGACCTAAGATTGCTTCTTTATATTGATTAAATGATTTATTGAGTTCAGTGACTACATAATGTGCTGGTGCAAAGTTTGGTGCAACTTCAAGTGCAGTATTGATCAACGCACGCAAAGAAATTGCTTGATGAAACTCAATATAATTTTCACGACCATAGAGCGTGATATTTAAGGCTTGTTTAATGCCTGTCGGTTTTGTCCACGCATCCGCCATCAAAGCTTTATACCAACTGTCCTGATTTTCTGGTGCACGTCCCCATAAAATGGTCACAGGTACAAAAAGCACATCTTCATCGCTATGTCTAAGTAGATATTCCACTAAACGAATGAGTTTATCTGGATAATAGGCTGAAGCATTATGCTTACTGGCTTCTAAAACGAGAAAAGAATCGTCTTCTTGTAATTCTTTGAGCTTCAACGGTGAAAATGCAGAATGTAAGCTGCGCTTTTCAGTTTCGTTATCGATAAGTACTTTATTTGAAGTAGAGTCATCTTGGATCACATAACATATTGCAGCAGGCTTTGAGTCTTGTTCTTTTAATTTATTTTCAAGTGTTTGCGTGTCGCCAAGCACTTGAGGGCTGACAATTTTATCTAAAACTTTTTTGGTAAATTGGCGATAAAATTTTTGATAAGCATTGTTTGCCATATAAATCTCAATACGATGTCTTTATGGGAACTATTATGGGCTAAAGTGAGTGAAAATGTATAAGCGAATTTGCACATAGATTCAACAAACACCATTAGATGTTTTAGAAAATATTTCATTTATGCAAAATAGTCAAAAATAAGCAGATTTAATATTGCAATCAGAAAAACTAGGCTTTTGATTTTTATCAAATAAACAATTCACAAATTTTTATAAATAAATCACTTTACTGAATATCAACGATACAACAAAAGGAGATATGATAGTTAAATATAAGGTGATTTATAAATAAAGGATATCCCATGGCGACTGATTCTACTTTTCCACAAACTGAAAATTTAGGCATTGCAGTCTATGCGAATAATGCAGATGCTATTGGTAATACGCCATTGGTACGCATTAACCGTTTAGTTGCAAATGAGGCGACTGTTTTAGCAAAAATTGAAAGCCGCAATCCTGCATTTTCAGTGAAAGATCGTGTTGGTGCAGCTTTGATCGAAGATGCTGAAAAAAGCGGAAAACTGAAAAAAGGCATGCATATTGTAGAGCCAACCAGTGGTAACACAGGGATTGCCTTGGCGTATGTGGCTGCTGCAAAAGGTTATGACATTACCTTGACTATGCCTGCAAGTATGAGTATTGAACGCCGTAAAGTTCTGAAAGCGTTGGGTGCAAATTTGGTTTTGACTGAACCTGCAAAAGGCATGAAAGGTGCAATTGATGAAGCAGTACGCTTAGTGACCGAACAACCTGAATTGTATTACTTACCACAACAGTTTGAAAATCCAGCCAATCCTAAAATTCATGAAACCACAACAGGTCCAGAAATTTTTGCTGCGACAGGCGGTAAAGTGGACATTTTAGTGGCGGGTGTGGGTACAGGTGGTACAATCACAGGGATTTCACGCTATTTTGAACAAGTGAAAAATCAACCGATTTATTCAGTTGCCGTTGAGCCTGCGGATTCACCAATTATTGGTCAAGCAAAACGAGGTGAAGACTTAACCCCTGGACCACATAAAATCCAAGGGATTGGTGCAAACTTTATTCCTAAAAACTTAGATTTAGCTTTGGTGGATGAGGTTATTGCCATTGAAAATCAAGAAGCAATTGATTTTGCACGTCAGTCAGCAACACAAGAAGGAATTTTTGTGGGAATTTCAAGTGGTGCAGCTTTAGCCGCAGCAGCGAAATTGGCAGCACGTCCTGAAAATGCAGGTAAAACCATTGTGGTGATCTTACCTGATGGCGGTGAGCGTTATTTATCTTCTGTGTTGTTTGAAGATATTTCAGCGGAATAATATAACGTTGAAAAAATAGCCTATCAATGAAATGTTCAGAAATATTGAATATGTAATTGATAGGCTTTAGTTTTATTTTTGGTTAGATTTAAAAATAAAGATACGTTTAGCACCTAAAATATTTAAATTCAGTGATAAAAATAGATTGAGAATATGTTGAAAAGTGTGACAAAATGCACGAAAAAATTAGTCGCTATTTATACAAGATAAACCGATTAAAAAAATGATTCATTTTAAAACAAAATTGGGGAAAAGATGTATACCGCAGAGTTACTACAAGAAGCACAACGCTATATGTTTCACATGCTGAGTAAGGTGGTTGAATTTGGAGGGTCAGATCTGTTTATTTCAGCAGATTTTCCACCAAGCATTAAACACCAAGGCTTGATGAAATCTTTAGGGCAGCAAGCATTAACCGCAGAAAAAACAAAGCTTTTCGCTTATAGTTTAATGAATGCAAAGCAACGTCAAGATTTTGAAAATGATCTTGAATGTAATTTTGCCATTAGCGTACCCAATGTTTCACGTTTCCGTGTCAATGTTTTTCAACAACAATTACAAGTTGGCATGGTGATTCGTACCATTACTGCCGAAATTCCAAATTTTACCAAACTCAAATTACCTGAATCACTCAAACATGTGATTATGGAAAAACGAGGTTTAGTTTTGGTGGTGGGTGGAACAGGTTCAGGGAAGTCAACATCCTTGGCAGCGATGATTGACTATCGTAATGAAAATTCAGCAGGACATATCATTACCGTTGAAGACCCCGTGGAATATGTACATAAGCATAAAAAATCCATGATTACTCATCGTGAAGTCGGGGTAGACTGTCATACTTGGCACAACGCACTGAAAAATACTTTACGTCAAGCACCAGATGTCATTTTAATTGGCGAAATTCGTGATACAGAAACGATGGAGCATGCGATAGCCTTTGCTGAAACAGGGCATCTCTGCTTAGGGACTTTACATGCCAATAATGCTAACCAAGCCTTAGATCGTATTATTAACTTTTTCCCAGAAGAACGCCGTAACCAATTATTGATGGATTTGTCATCTAATATGAAAGCCATTATTTCACAGCGTTTGATTCGTACTGAAAATAATGCTGGACGTAGAGCTGCAGTTGAGATTTTACTAAATACACCTTTAATTTCAGATATTATTTTAAAAGGTAATTTCCATGAGATTAAAGAAATTATGACTAAATCACGTGAATTGGGCATGCAAACTTTTGATCAGGCTTTGTTTGATTTATATGATGAAGGAGTCGTGAGTTATGATGAAGCCTTACGCAATGCAGATTCTACCAATGAATTACGTTTACAGATTAAACTAAAAAGTACACGAAATAATAAAAATGTGATGGCTTCCGTTGCAAATTAAGTTAGATAGTAAGAGTACATGGAAAATGTTTCTAGTTACCTCTTATTAGTAAAAAATCGAGGCTTAAATCATCATTTGCCTTAAAATTAGATGAATAATGACGTTCCATGATAGGAGCGTCATCGTTTAAATAAATTTAAAATAAAAAATTATTTCGCCATACTTAAAATAGAAGACTGTGTTTTACATACTTGAATCGCTTCTTCTTTATTCATTTTATTGACTTCATCTTCAAATGCCTTTTTCTGATTTTTAATCGCATCTTCAGGAATGCCACTGGTTTTTGCCATTTTTTCAATGTGCTGCCATGATTCCTCACATTCTTTCGGCATGCTACTCCCACTACATGCACTGAGAAATAGACTACTAGTCATGAGAATTAGATAGATTTTTTTCATTGTTTTGGCTCGGTTTTGTTAAAAGTTATAAATGATCATTGGGTTGGTCAGGATGATCTACCTTTACATTAGCATAATTAAAAAAAGCTGCACATTAAAAAAGGCATTCATTGTGAATACCTTTTTGTATCATCCATCGCTATTGAATCGGTGGATGCTGAAGTTCATTTAGCTCTTTACGACTAAAGCCTCGAGAGATGAGAACTTTTTTAATTCCAAGAATTGTATCTTCATCTTTTGCCTTAGATAAAGCAACCAGAAGTTGATCATTGGATTTACAAGAGCAATCATTTTCTACACAAGCAATTTGATTTTTATGTTCATTTTGCTGTGTATCTGTATTAAACAGCTTTTGCCAAAAACTCATAGAGCCTTCTAACGCAACCTAACATAGTCTGAAATATAGAGGGTTTAAAATAAAATACAAGCCATGCAAAGGTCTAGTTAGCGGAAAATGACCATAATTTTAACGATTATAAACTATAAATTTAACGGAAATATGACAGGATTTGATTGCAATGAACAATAAACAATTGATAATGCATCCAAATTTAAATATTAAAAAAATAGGCTACGTGAAGATAGCCTAAACTAAGTTTGAAATAAATTGTTTAAATCTTTTCGAGTAATACACCAGATTCGACATGGTGGGTGTATGGGAATTGATCAAATAATGCAAATTTTTGGATTTTATGAGTTTGGCTCAAGACTTCTAAATTTTCAAATAAAGTATCAGGATTACATGAAATATAAAGAATACGTTCAAAACCTTGTAAAAGTTTTAAGGTATCTATGTCGATGCCTGCACGTGGCGGATCAACAAAAACAGTATCGAAGTCGTAGCTTGAAATCTCAATTTCAGCTTCTTGCAAACGGCGGAATTCACGTTCACCTTGATAGGCTTGGGTGAATTCTTCGGCAGACAAACGTGCAACTTGGATATTCTGGATTTGATTTTGTTCGATATTCCACTGTGCAGCATACACAGATGACTTTGCAAGTTCAGTGGCAAGCACACGGCGAAAATGTAATGAAAGTGGTAGGGTGAAATTACCATTACCACAATAAAGTTCAAGCAAATCTCGTTCAGATTGTTCAGCTGCTTTACATGCCCATTGCAACATTTTTTGGCATACTTGTGCATTGGGTTGGGTAAAGCTACTTTCGATTTGTTTGTATTTAAATTTACGTTCAAAGACTTGTAATTCTTCAACGACAAACTCATCGCTAAGCACAACTTTTTGACCACGACTGCGACCAACAATTTTAACATTCAGTTTGTCTGCCAGTTGCTTGGCAAGAATTTGCCATTCTTCACTCAGTGCAGCACGATAGACCAAAGAAACCAACATTTCGCCTTTTAGAGTTGCAAGGAAATGCACTTCAAATAAACGTTTAGATAGAATTTCATTGCTTTTTAGTTCAGCCAATAAAATTGGCATCAATATATTGATGCTTTGGTCTGCGATTGGAAATTCATCAATGCGAACAACCGTTTTTTGTTGATCAGCATCACGTTCAAACATGGCATAGAACATATCATCTTCGGTATGCCAAATTCGGAATTCTGCACGCATACGAAAGTTTTGTTCAGGAGAAGCAAAAACTTCTAATTCTGGTGGATTGAATTTGCTAAATTGATTGCGAATACGCTCAATTTTGGCATCGAGCTGAAGCTGATAAGTTGAAGTCATATAAATTCGAAAAGACAAGTTTAAAGCAGCTAGAATGGTAACAAAGTTTAGTCAAATTAGCTGCAACAAACTGCGATTCAAAATCAGGAAATGCTATCTTTTTGTTAAATGCTCAACCAAATAGTCGATAAATACTCGTACAGCAGGCAATAAGCCACGGCGCGATGGATAAACTGCATGGAAAATCCCTTGAGGCACTTTCCAGTTAGGTAAAACTCTCACCAATTGCCCAGTTGCAACATAATCTTCGACCACAGAGTCGGGCAGCAGTACCACACCACAATTTTGGCTAGCAAGTTTGGCGAGCATAAGTAAGTCTGAACCCATGATGACGGGGTTAACCTTGACTTTCTTTTGATGACCTTCTTCATCATGCAATACGATTTGTTGGTCTATATGTTCATCCATCATACTTAAAATACGATGTTCAGATAAATCTTCAGGTTTATTCAACATACCAAACTCATTTAAATAGGCTTGGCTAGCAAATAAATGCTGTTCAATATGCTCAAATTTTCGTAACACTAGATTTGGATCATCATCTAAGTTGTCACGAACACGTAGTGAAATATCAATCCCTTCATTAATAATATCAACACGGCGATTGCTGACTAAAAGTTGAACTTTAATTTCAGGATAATCTTTTAAAAACTTCGGTAAAATACGTGAAATTTCATTTTGTGCGATGGAAACAGGCACACTGACTTTAATCAAACCACGAGGTTGTTCACTGAGATGGTCGACCAAATCATGCGCAGACTGGGCAGCATTCATCATCACTTGCGCATAACGATAAATATTCATGCCAATTTCTGTAACAGCAAAATGTCGAGAACTGCGTTGAATTAACCGAACATTTAAGCTTTCTTCTAAATTATAAACACGGCGACTGAGTTTTGATTTAGGAATATCTGTTGCACGTTCTGCTGCACTAAATCCACCATGTTCAACAACCAATGCAAAACAGTAAAAATCATCTAAATCAGTGAGCATTCATGATTCCAAAATTGTGAGAATAATATATTCTAAAAATAGTTCGTGGTTTTTTGTCAATGCATAAAATGTGTAGCAATTTTTGCTTCATTTTAAAAATGAGAAATTAGCTCTGTAGATTTTATACAATCAAGCGTGATCACGACAGTATTTAAGAGGTCAATATAGCATGAACTTTCTTGTATTCTTCCAAGCGTTGTAAATCCCTTGGGCTAGGCTGTGGAATACGAGATAAATCCATATTATCACTGACATCTGCCAACTTGACTGCACGAGCAATCGGGTTTTGATGGGCACGATGTGCCGCATCAATACGACTTTCACCTGATTTTTTAGTCAAGGCAATAATTGCATCAATGATTTCTTGTTCAAAGCCTAAAGAAATTAGGTCAACAACTGTGGTATCTGTATCTTCTAAAATATCATGCAGTACTGCCACAATTTGTTGTTGTGGCGTGTTGACTTTGAACATCAAACGTAAAGGATGAAAAATATAGGGGTGATTGCCTTTGTCTACTTGTCCTGCATGTTTTTTTGCTGCTAAAGCGATGGCTTTTTCGATGGTTGACATAAAATCCTTGTAGTTAATTTGAATGAAATTGCTGTTATTTTAAAGTGATTAAATCATTCTATAGCGATAAGCATTTCGAACTATAGAAAAACTCGTTTAAACTAGACTTTTATTTTGTGCTGAAAAACATGGCTTTTCAACTGATTGAACTCAATAATACTGAACAAAATGTAACATGTCCTTATTGTCAGCAGGCAGTCTTGGACTGGTCGCAAGAACAATACATTCAACCTTGTGAACATACTTTATTTATTGCTATGGATTTGGGCTTTGAATTTATTTCAGATGCCTTTGAACAAAGTATGCCTCGTAGTGTAGATGAAATTCATGCCAATGATGAGCAAGGCATTCATATTTTTGCGGAAATATCACAAGCGACTTTTGCAGATTATCAAATGTTTAAAATGGATCTGGGTGTAGAAGGGCTGTATCGTTATATTGGATTTAGCCCGAATATTGTAAATTAATGCACGATAAAGTATATGAAATATGCAACAAAATAACGAGCTTGTGCGTAGCTTATTTTGTTGCATTGTACTTTAGAATTTATAAAGAATTATCCGTAAAATGGTGAAGTAGATAGCATTATTCTTGATTCATTTGTTGATTCATACGTAATAATGTACCCCAATATTCTGCTTTTTTAGGGTCTTTGGGAATGCCAATACCCTCATCATAAATTTTAAATAGCTGCTGTTGTGCCTCATGATTGCCATTTTCGGCAGCCAATTTGTAATATTTAAATGCTAAAATTTTATTGGGTTTGGTTTCTGTTCCTTCGGCATAAAGTTTGGCTAACTCAAGTTGACTGCCAACATGCTCTAAATCACTGCCTTTTTTAAACCATTCAATGGCTTTTTTCACATCTTTCGGGCGACCCTCGCCGTATAAAAATAAATTGCCTAAATTGTAGTGTGCCGTAGGATTTTCGAGTGCAACACTTTTAGACAACCATTCAAAAGCTTTTTGATAATCAACATTTTGATCCGATTCACCTGTGGAATAGAACACACCTAAATGGTTCATGGCATCATCATGCCTTTGTTCAGCAGCTTGTTGTAAATATTTCTGAGCCAAAGCATCATTGGCTTTAATTTCATTAAACCCATATAAATAGAAATAGCCTAGGCG
This sequence comes from Acinetobacter sp. CFCC 10889, assembly GCF_003268395.1. Taxonomy (GTDB): domain Bacteria; phylum Pseudomonadota; class Gammaproteobacteria; order Pseudomonadales; family Moraxellaceae; genus Acinetobacter. The sequence continues at coordinate 29,884 of NZ_LQXQ01000002.1, forward strand.
GAACTGCGCTTCACGATCTTTTTGCTCAGCCGCTTTTTTATACCAATATTCTGATTGTTTTGCATTTTGATCAAAGCCATCATAACAACCTAAACGGAAATAATCAGCTAAAATTAACTGAGCATCCAAATAGCCATTATGAGCAGATTTTTCATACCATTTTAATGCTTGTTTGGCATCATAGCCTTTATAGGTATCGTCATGATAAATCGAGGCCACATTAAATTGAGACATGGCAAGCCCTTGATCAGCTGCTTTGCGAAACCATTTCATCGCAACGTCATTGTCTTCTTCAACACCTCGACCATGATCATAAAGATATCCAATACTATTCATGCCATAGACATCACCCGCATTGGCTGCTTTTATCGCCCATTGCATAGACAGTTGATTATCAAAAAAACTGCTGTCTTCTTCCATATATAATCGTGCAAGTTGACCTTGTGAAGCGACATCACCTGCATTGGCTTGGGCGGATAAAATTTTAAATGCATGATCGAGCTGCTCGGTATTATTTTCGGCAATGCCTGTTTGGTAAACAAGTAGGGGATTATCATAAGCAAAACTTGCGGTATTTGTTGTCAGCAATAGGCAACTTAAAAATGAGCTTATTAAAATATTTTTTATCATAATCATCGTGTTAAAGTTGTAAAAATGTACGTGGAATATAGCAAAAAAATCTAAGCTATAAAAAATGTAGTTTTAGGTTTTTGTAAGCAATGCTACTGTTTATCGTGCAAATATGGCTTTAACACAATATAGGATTTGCAGAGGACGCAATGAATCAAATATCGAATTCAACGAAAAAATCGCATGCACCATTTAATTGGCAAGACCCATTTTTGATCGAGCAACAGCTAACTTCTGAAGAGCGTATGATTCGTGATGCAGCAGCGGCTTATTCACAAAATAAACTTATGCCTCGAGTGTTAGAACAATTTCGTCATGAAAAAACAGATGTTTCAATTTTCCGTGAAATGGGTGAGTTGGGTTTATTGGGTTCAACTATTCCAACACAATATGGTGGTGCAGGTTTAAATTATGTCAGTTATGGTTTGATTGCACGTGAAATTGAACGTGTTGATTCAGGTTATCGTTCAATGGCAAGTGTACAAAGCTCATTGGTGATGGTACCCATCAATGAATTTGGTTCAGAACAACAAAAACAAAAATATTTACCAAAACTTGCAACAGGGGAATATATCGGTTGTTTTGGTTTAACAGAACCAGATCACGGCTCAGACCCAGGCAGTATGATTACCCGTGCTAAAAAAGTAGATGGTGGTTATCGCCTCTCGGGTGCAAAAATGTGGATCACCAATAGTCCAATTGCAGATGTATTTGTGGTTTGGGCGAAAGAAGTGTCTGCTGAAGGTAATGTCGGAGAGATTCGCGGCTTTATTCTAGAAAAAGGTTGGGAAGGGCTTTCAGCACCTGTAATTCACGGTAAGGTTGGTCTACGTGCTTCGATTACAGGTGAAATCGTGATGGATAATGTCTTTGTTCCAGAAGAAAATGCATTTCCTGACGTTCGTGGATTAAAAGGACCATTTACCTGTTTAAATAGCGCGCGTTACGGTATTGCTTGGGGGGCAATGGGAGCCGCAGAATTTTGTTGGCATACAGCACATCAATACACAATGGATCGTAAACAGTTTGGTCGACCATTGGCAGCCAATCAATTGATCCAAAAGAAACTTGCAGATATGCAAACGGAAATTGCATTGGGTTTACAGCTTGCTTTACGTTTTGGTCGTATGAAAGACGAAGGTATTGCTTCTGTTGAAGGAACTTCATTAATCAAGCGTAATAACTGCGGTAAAGCCCTTGATATTGCACGTGTTGCACGTGATATGATGGGGGGGAATGGCATTAGTGATGAGTTCGGTGTTGCACGTCATTTGGTCAATCTTGAAGTGGTGAACACTTATGAAGGTACGCATGATGTCCATGCTTTGATTCTTGGTCGTGCCCAAACGGGTATTGCTGCATTCTAAGTATAAACTTATAGACAAAAAATTAAGCTGTTCATGGTTGAGCAGCTTAAAATTCGGTTTTTTATTTTAGTTAACATCTATTTTAAAGAATAGCTAAATAATTTGTATAAATAAGTAAACACTCAAAATCGTGATAATATAAAAGAAACTTCAACTATTATTAGTACGAGATATTTCATGCTTTTTAAATTTTAGTATGAAAAATATATGATCTACTAGAGTAATGTCATTCAATTGTCATTACTTTATTTTAAATTATTCTTACAAATAAATAGACCTAAAACTTTAGTATAAATTGTTGATTTGCATGAGCTAAGCAATATTAAATGTTCAATTATATTGATTGAATAAAAATATAGAATACAGGGTTAAGTGAGAAAAATCCAAATATTACACCATTGGTCAAAGACTTTTCTGTGAGAGTTTGAATGCTTTTATTGTCCCCAACAACATCAAGCAAAAAACTCATCACAGTTAAGCATGTTTGAAGAATAAATTAGCGAGATAAATTTTTAAAAATATGCTTCAAGCTTTCCATCGTTTTTTCGATTTGCAATGGGGTTAAACCTTCAAAAGACTGCTCTAAAACAACGCTCATCAAATCATTGATTTTGATGATCATCTGTTTACCAGCATCGGTCAAATTTACCCGTGTAATACGTGCATCTTGACTGCAAGAGTAAGTATTGACCAAGCCTTCATCTTTTAAGCGATAGACGATTTTAGTGGTCGTTGACATTTTAGAGACGATCATATCGGACAGTTCAGAAACACTTGCATCAGGTTTAGACTCAAGTGCGAGTAATAAACGGCGACGTGAGTTATCTACCCCATATTTTTTTAATGCATGGTCAACATTCAGTACGTATTGAGAATGAACTTGGGTAATCCAATAATACGGGAAGTCTTCCAAATTAAAATTTTCGGTTGTTGGTAAAAATTTTGAATATTTTTTGGTCATCAAAAAATTCCTTTGTTTTTTCTAATTATTAGCCAGATGTAATAACAATTGTAATAGTATTGTAAATTGATGTTGTAAATCAATATAAAAATAAAGAGATTCTGTTGAAAATGAGAAAATTATTAAGTTTTTATACATAATTAATCGAAATAGGAGTGTTGAATAAAATCTCAATATTATTCAAAATCACTATCACCGTCTTTATTTTGATTAAATCTATATATTACGGGTAGAATCAGTTGTTTAATTAGACTGATTTGATACAAAATTTACCATGATTGTGTCATAGGATTTTCTGTGAACAAGAAAAATGGGTAAATTTATTCTTGTTTTTATTCTACTCGATTACTTAGAGCGCATTCATCATTGTCTAATCTTTTTATATAATTTATCTGATTACTATACACCCGGTTAATGAAAGTGAGATATGTATCACGTATTTTAGGGGGCTTTGAACGTAATATATTTGACATAAAATAATAAAATATTTGTCGGAAAAGTCATAGTTTTAGAATTTATATCATTTTGAGCATAACTAAATATGAGTTGAGATTAATCTATTGATAATTAAGTTATAATATAATGTGGTGTATTGTATTGATAAGATTAATTTTTTTGAAATTAAATGATTAGTTTTTTGATTTTAAACGAAAATTTATATTTGTGTTGTAAAGGTGTATTTATTATACATTTTAATTAAAAAATCACTTAAAACTTGTATTTATTTGTAAAAAAATAAAAAAAATAATTACAAAATAGTCAGATTGTGCATAATTAAAAGCAATTAAGTTGAAAAGGTCTTATTCATGGATCCGTCGCCGTGTAGGTTAAAGTTGTTAAAATTTAAGTTATCTGTTGTAAATTATAATAATGAGCAGGAGATCTAATAATGGAATTTTTATTAGACCCTGGTATCTGGGTAGGTTTGCTTACTCTTATTGTTTTAGAAATTGTCTTAGGTATTGATAACCTTGTATTTATTGCCATTTTGGCAGAAAAACTTCCTCCAGAACAACGTGATAAAGCACGTGTCTTAGGTCTTTCACTCGCTTTAATTATGCGTTTGGGACTACTTTTTGCAATCTCATGGTTAGTGACATTAACTGAACCGTTGATTAGTGTTTTTGATAAAACATTCTCTGGTCGAGATCTAATTTTGTTATTTGGTGGACTTTTCCTTGTCTATAAAGCAGTCACTGAGCTGCATGAAAAAATGGAAGGTAAGCCTGAAGTTCAAGTAACAACCAATGTTGTTTATGCAAGTTTTGCTGCTGTTGTAACGCAGATTGTGATTCTAGATGCTGTATTCTCTTTAGACTCAGTCATTACTGCCATTGGTATGGTTGATAATATTTATGTCATGATGGTGGCGATGATTGTTGCGATGGCAGTCATGTTATTGGCTTCTAAACCATTAACAGCCTTTGTAAATCGACATCCAACAGTTGTAATCCTGTGTTTAAGCTTCTTATTATTAATTGGTATCAGCTTAATTGCAGAAGGTTTTGGTTTCCATATTCCAAAAGGTTATATCTATTCAGGTATTGGTGTTGCGATTGTAATTGAAGCATTCAACCAATTTACCAACCGTAATGCAGCGAAACACCAAGCTAAAATTCCATTACGTCACCGCACTGCAGATTCGATTTTGAAATTGATGGGCAGTAAATTAGATGCGGATGTTTCCGTATCACCAGAAACTATGGAAGCGCAAAAAACGTTCGTAGACGAAGAGCGTTATATGGTAGGTGGTGTGTTGACTTTGGCTGAGCGTAGCGTTGCTTCGATCATGACACCTCGAAATCAAATTTCGTGGGTCAACTTAGATGATGATGCTGAGAGTATTCGTGAACAAATTTTGTCAGTACCACATAGTTTATTTCCAGTGTGTCGTGGCCAATTAGACAAAGTTGTGACGATCGTTCGTGCCAAAGAGTTGATTGATGCTTTAGATGATCCTGAACAGTTACAGGCTTTAATTAAGCGTCAACGTCCAATTTTTATTTTTGAGAAAATGAAAGTTATTGATGCAATTCATACTTTGCGTACCTCAAAGGGTTCATTGGTTTTAGTAAGCAATGAGTTTGGTAATATTCAAGGTTTGATTTCACCATTGGATGTATTTGAGGCGATTGCTGGTGAATTTCCAGATGCTGATGAGCAGCTTGAATTAGTTAAAATTGATGAGCATACGTGGAAAGCATCAGGTATGTTGGATCTGTACCAACTTGAATTGGAGCTTGAAACAGTTGATTTGGTTCAGGAAGATTCAGGTTACTTCAGTGTTGCAGGTTTGATTTTTGACAAGGCTCAATCGGATGTCAAAGTAGGTACGCAAGTTGAAGTAGAAGGTGTGCATTTTGAAGTGTTGGAAATGGATGAAAACCGTATCAAAACTGTGAAAATTAGCTATACATCTATCTAATCGATTTAACTTTAAAATGCCTCAAAATTTGAGGCATTTTTCTTGTGTAATAAAAAAGCACTTAGTGCGGATTACAACACTAAGTGCGTAAACTTTTAAATTTCGAGTTCTTTGGCGATGATTGGCCAAATATTTTGGTGTGATTTTTTGAACATCAGCATATGTCCGATCTGTTTGTGTCCCAAATCTTGTGGTACAAGTTCATGCATTTTTGTTTTTGCATTTGGAAAAAGGCGAATTAAATCTTTCACATTGGCTTCAGTGGCTATTTCATCATCAGATGACCAAAATACGGTCATTGGTGAGGTGATTTCAGTGTGAAAATCTTCAAAAATAGTCTTACCTAAAGCATTTTCAACATAACCTGGACGACTACAGAACTGTGCCCATTGTTTTGCTACATTTTTCGGTAGATTTTCACCCATTCCCATCATTTTGGTTGCACCATAGCCTTTAAAAAGGCTAGAAATCGGGAAAATAACATTAAATAGAACAGGTGCAAGTTGTTTGGTTCGACCTTTTAAGCCTTTGACATGACCTGTTGAGCCTGAAATCGCGATGACTTTAGCAACTTTGGCAAAGTTTGGTGCAATTCCTAAAAGTTGACCACCTGCGCTATGCCCAAGCAAAATCACTTGTGATTTTCCAGTTTTACTGAGTAACGTTTCAATGGCAGCTGGAATATCAAGTTGTCCCCAATCTTGAATACTGGCTTCAGACTTTTTTAAAGGTCCGTGTAATGATGCGCCAATGCCACGAAAGTCAAAGACAAGGACTTGATGTCCTTGTTCATTTAACCACTCGGCGAAAGCACGATAAAAACTTTGTGTGATCCCTGTAGCAGGGCAGATGAGAATTGGTAGGTTATTGTTGGTGTGTGCAGTTTCATAAAACGCTGCACTGAGGCTATAGCCATCTTTGCAAGTAATGCTGAATTGTTCAGGTGTTTGCATAATTTTTAGAAAATAATAGAGTGAAATTATTTATACCATACACAAGTTCTAAAAAGAAACTTGTTGAAAATATGACTCTAAAGTCAGAAAATAAGTTAAAACCATTCAAATCAAGGCTACACTGAGCATATGATATTTGGATGTCAAAATAAAAATGGATTATTTACAATTTGCAGAATCAGTAAAAATTGCAATCATTTTCAGTGGTTTGTATCTCTGGATTGGAATGTTGACAGGTGTGTGGAAATATTTACAAATTCGTCAGTCATTACAATCACGGGCTCATTATTATGTGGATATTGCTCATCGAAGTAGCCTTTTGTATGCGCCAGCAACACTGATTCTGGCAGTCTTGGCTTATTTTTCGGTATGGTCAGAAAATTTAAATCTGATTTGTGTGGTGATTAATCTAATATTTTTTAGTTTTGCGATTGTCAGTTATATTTTACATGGCATGTTAAAAGACACGACGAATCAATTTAAAACACCACATCAGCTTGGAAAATGGCATTTACCAAAATGGATGATGAGCTTTGCAATGGTATTGTTGGTTTTGGGTGAGGTTTTAGCGACAGGAATGTTGTTGTTAGGTGTAATTTTAAATTTTTATTAATATTAAGATATTGTTTTTAAATGGTTTATTCTTCAACATGAAGATGGATGCTTAAGCATCCATCTGTTATTTAACTGAAGCTGCGGCTTTCGCAGATTTACGTGTCTTGTGATCAATCAATTCCCAAATGCAGAATGCAGCAGAAACGAATAAAGCATAAACAAAAAACTCAGGTTTTAAGTTGCCTTGAATCAGACTATGTAAAAATAAAATTGTCATCAGTGCAAAAGTTGTACTGAGATAAATGACCAGTTTTTTGTTCGCCTTCAAAGAATTAATGAAGACTTGCTTGTTTGAATGTAATGATAACATCCTCATCCCTCCTGTCTGCTCGACAAAAACCCTATTGTTTTGGTCTAGATTGCGTGGTTGATCCTTACCATAGCAAATTATTATTTCAAATGCAAATACCTCTATTATCTTAGATAAATGTGACATAATTATGACAATTTAATTTTAAGTATTTATTTTAAAAATGCTTAGAATTCGATAATAGCTCAATGTGTCTGATATATCACAAGTATTGCATGGATTTAACATACAGTATTGTTTATGTAATAGAAAGAGGAGATAGATGAAAGTCTATGAACCTCGAGTCAGACAAAAAATAGAAAAATGATGTTGTATGTACATTTATTTATATTGTGTGAGTCGATGAGCTGTATCGTTTTAGATTGTGTGCAAGCAATAAAAGCCCGTTGGGTAAACGCAACAATTATTGGGTGCTGTTAAAATCTATATTTGGGTAAAATAAGACCTTAGAACAATCATCAAAACTATTTTTTAACTTTGTCGATCACAACGAAAATTACTAAAACCACGCAAGAGGGAATAAGCCATGCAAGATTTTGTGCATTGAGTGGTAAGTGTTGAATTGCATCAGGCAAAATATCAGCAAAAGCAGTCACTTTAATGCCTTCGATAATTCCGAAAATAAATGAAATCGCGGTAACTGGTGCGATGACTAAACGTGGATTTTTAAAGTATTTCCAGAAAAAGCTCAACATAATCACCACAATCGCAGGTGGGTAAATTGCACTGAGTACAGGTACAGATACTGCAATGAGTTTGGTTAAGCCTAAGTTTGAAATAACTAAAGAAAAAGCAACGAGAATAAACACTAGAATTTTATAAGGAATTTTAGTGAGTAAGGAGAAATATTCAGCACAAGCACAGGTTAAGCCAATTGCTGTCACCATGCAGGCAAGGAAAATTAAAGCCGTAAGGAATAAAGAACCTAAGTCACCAAAAGCATGTTGCACATAGGCATGCAGGATCACTGCGCCATTACTTGCATTAGGGGCAACTTCATGGCTGCCTAGTCCGAGTTTAAATAAACTAAGATAAACTAAAGTTAAACCAACACCTGAAATCAAGCTGGCTATTACAGCATATTTGGTAATCAATTTCGGATCATTGACACCACGTGAACGGATTGCGTGAATGATCACGATCCCAAACACTAAAGCGCCGAGGGTATCCATGGTGAGATAGCCATTTACAAAACCTTCTGATACAGGGCTTGTGACATAACCATCAATCGCTGGTGGAATAAAGCCTGCAGGAATGACAAATGCTGCAATTCCTAAAATTGCCAATGAAATAATTTTCAATGGTGCAAGAATGTGACCAACTGTATCGAGTAATTTATTTGGGTAAAGTGAAACCAATGTCACAAATGCGAAATAGATAACACTATAAATCAGCAAGCTAGTACTTGAGTTGCCAAAATAAGAGGAGAAGCCTATTTCATAGGAGACTGTTGCAGTACGGGGTGTGGCAAACAGTGGACCAACTGAAAGATAGCAAACAACGGTCAGGAGTAAACTTGCGATTTTACCTAAAGGTGAGCTAAGAATGGCAATTGAGCCCTCAGTTTTTGAGAGCGCCATAATGGTGATAACAGGCAGACCAACAGCAGTGATCAAGAATCCAAATGCTGCTAACCACACATGCTCACCTGCTTGTTGTGCAACAATAGGTGGAAAGATAATATTGCCCGCCCCAATAAATAAGGCGAAAGTCATGAACCCTAAAGCAATAATATCCTTGGTACGGAGATTAGTCATAGGAGATGTGGCGTTACAAAAAACTGTAGATTTTAGGGGAAAAGTTGAGTGTTTTGTATTTTATTTTATAAAACGTATGAAATTTAATTATAGAAATATTCAAGTTTAAAGCGTTCAGTGTATTTATCTGAATGAAAACAATATACTTTTTCCTAAAATGTTTTTGTGAATTTATTTTAAATATTTGAATTATTTTATTTTTAATCGTGCTTATAATGAGCGCTTTTCGTATAGGATTTAGTGTTCTCATAAAGGAGAATGACTGAATTTCATCATACAGATTGCCCATTTTTTAGAGTTAAGGCATATAATAAACGCTTACATTTGAGGACAGAAGACATGAAAGCTTCAACTATCACAATTAAAACAGAACACGATCTTGAAAAGTTAAGGGTGTCTGGGCGTTTGGCAGCACAGGTTTTAGAAATGATAGGTCAATATGTAAAAGCGGGTGTGAGTACGGAATACTTAGACGATATTTGTAATGATTTTATTGTCAATACATTGAAAGTGATTCCTGCCAATGTGGGTTATTATGGTTACACTAAAACGACCTGTATTTCGCCAAATGAAGTCGTGTGCCATGGTATTCCATCTGCAAAAACCATTTTAAAAGAAGGTGATATCATTAATATTGATGTCGCGATTATTAAAGATGGCTATTTTGGTGATACCAGTCGTATGTATTATGTGGGAGAGGTGAGTCCTGCAGCGAAAAAATTGGTTGAAACTACATATGAAGCAATGGTTGCAGGAATTCATGCCGTAAAACCTGATGCGACACTTGGTGATATTGGCTATGCGATCCAATCTGTTGCACATCGTGAAGGTTATAGCATTGTTCGTGAGTATTGTGGTCATGGTATTGGAAAGGTTTATCATGAGCAACCGAATGTCTTGCATTATGGTCAACCTGGGCAAGGTTTGAAACTGAAAAAAGGCATGGTTTTTACCATTGAACCAATGATCAATGCTGGTAAGGCAGGGGTTAAAGAATTAAATGATGGTTGGACTGTGGTGACTAAAGATCGTTCTTTAACTGCACAATGGGAACATATGGTCTATGTAACTGATACTGGTTTTGAATTACTTTCACCTTGGCCTGAAGGTACAGGGACTTATCCTGAAATCTAAAACTAAAGTCTAATAAGATGGGTGTTTAAAGTTTGATTTTATGTTTTACATCTCATTTTATTTTTTATTTAAGATTTAGGTTCTGGTTTTTATCAAATTTTAAAATTTATTGATTGTTTTTAGGTCTAATATTATCGTTTTTAAGTATTTGTTTATTTATCAAGCAAAGCTTATTCTTAATCATAGATTCTAGCTGTAGTTTCTTTTTAATGTTTTTAAGTTTTCAAGCTTACCCATCCTAGGGTAAGCTTTTTTTTGTCTGCTTGTTGGGGATAGTTCAATTGTGTATTTTTTTCAATAGTATTTGGAGTATATTAAAATTATTCATAAATAATACTAAAGAATGATGTAATGAAAAAAATTACCATGAACCAATTGGAGTTGCTGATCCAATTTGTTTGGAGTGAATATTTGCATCAGGCATCTTCTGAAGATTTATACCAATCTGTCATCAGTTGCAACTGGGATAGTAATAATCACTTGTTAGATTGGATTATGCAAGATCAAACAGTAGATCAAGCGGTGATTTTAGCTGTTTATTGGATGAGTGATCCAACTTTTGCAAAGCGGTATATGCATAGAGAGGATGTGTTGGCTAAAGATAGTTGGTATGTTAATAATTTTGATTTTATTGAAAATTTGGAAGAAAAGTATATTAGAAATTTTTGGCACAATAATGAAATTGCGTTCAATCCAGCGCATGATCAAGATGGTGTGGATTGGACAATGACGTATGATAAATCAAAGGTTCTTCGTCCTATTTCTGAAAAAATGTTTATTGCATTAACTGGCAAAAAAATGTATCGAGATGAAAATTTTCAGGAAGGTCTGACGAAGTCATGGAATTCTAAAATTTGGATGATATTTGATGAACATGAAATTGTATTTACAGAGCATGCTCATCAACACAATCGATCAAAATCTTAAATTGGTTGGAGTGGGTTTAGTTTTTGGCTCTAAATTTAAAAATCAATGATACAACTAAACCAAAGAGTAAGCCCCAAAAAGCAGAGCCAATACCAAAAAATTGCACGCCTGAGGCACTAAATAAAAAAAGTGAGTAGAGCTGCTTCACGATCTTCTATAGAGTGAAAGGCGATAGCGATATTGTGGCTGATCGTGCCAAATAGAGCAATGCCTGCGAGGGCGGTAATAAATAAATGGGGAAATGACATCAAAATACTGGTGAGTGTTGCTGCAAACAATCCCATGATGATGTAAAAAATGCCGCAACTCATACCTGCGATGTAGCGTTTTGAAGGATCAGGGTGAACTTGATTGTCTAAGCTAATCGCAGCACTAATTGCAGCAATATTGACACTAAAACACCCAAAGGGCGCAAGAACTACTTGAGTTAGACCTGTCCAACCGATTAAATGTTTGACATGTGGTTGGTAGCCATAACTTTTAATCATGGCAAGCCCTGGCAGGTATTGTGATGCCATATTAATGACAAATAAAGGCAATGCTAAGCCTAAAAGTGCAGACCATGTAAATTCAGGTTTCATCCAAATCGGTTGTGCTAATGCTAAGTGAATATTGGTGGTTTTAAACTCCATAAATAATGGACAAATCATCACACCTAAAATCACTGTAATGACAATGCAATAACGTGGAAATAGGTGTTTGCTGATGATATAAACTGCTAAAATAGAAAGAATAAAGCCCCAGTCATTTTGCATGCTGGCAAATATTGCAATACCAAACTTAAGTAATACACCTGCAAGCATGGCACTAGTCAGACTTTGTGGAATATAAGTCAGCACTTTCTCAAAAATGCCTAAAAAGCCTAAAACAGCCGTCAGTAAGCCACAAATTAAAAATGCACCGATCGCCTCATATAAGCTATAACCACTACCCGATGCTAAGATTAGCGCTAGTCCCGCAGTTGACCATGAGGTTGCAACAGGATATTTAAATTTCCAAGATAAAAATAAACCACATGAGCCAATCGCTAAGCCTAATGCCCAAAACCAAGAGGTGATCTGTGCTGAATTTGCCCCTAAAAGTTGTGCAGCTTGAATGACCAAAACAGAAGAAACACTGATTCCAACTAAAAAGGTAATAAAGCCTGCAAATACCGCAGGAATAGAGAAATCTTGGAGGAGTTTTTGCATAATCCGTTGCTAAAATGGTGAGGTGATCTGAAAAGTATGTAAATCATACACCTTTGTAAGATTGATCAAAACTAAAAATAAATGAATAATTCTCAGTATGCGAATATTGGATAGGTTTTTAAGTGATTTACATGGTGGAAAATGCAAGTTTTAAACCAAAGCCACAAAATAATAGCCCAACAACAGCAACACCGACAGCAGCGATTTTATAACGGCGGTTGAAAAAATGTGCCAATTTAAAACCCGAAAAAATCAAAATACTTAAATACAGCATACTGGTGATCTGCACGATTACAGATAAAATTGCAAAGCTAATTGCGGGATAAGGATAATGAGGATCTACAAACTGAATAAAGAAAGAGAGATAAAATAAAATCGCTTTTGGATTGAGTAAGCTGATGGTCAGTGCAGTACGAAAAGGGTGTACGTGTTGTGATTCAGTTGTTTCAGAAGAATTAATTTTGGTATTTTGTACATTGCGCCATGTATGGTAACTAGCAATGATCAAGCGTATACCAAGATAAGACAGATAAGTTGCACCCACAATTTTCAGTAAAATAAATAACCATGGAAAAGTATGGAGTAATGACGCTGCACCCAGAATGGTACATAAAATCAGGATTAAATCACCTGTAAATACCCCCAAAGCTGCCAGATAGCCGACTTTGATCCCAAAGCGAGAAGCAATGGACATGGTATAGAGTGAGTTTGGACCAGGTAAAATGACAATGAAAATTGTACCAATAATAAAGGTGACAATATCGGTAATACCAAACACAGGCAGCTCACTTTATAGCAGAGTTTAGAATGAGGGGAATATAACAAAAGATAAAAAACCGAGTTGGATTATAAGCCCAAACTCGGTGGTTTTACATCAGAATAAATGCTAAATTTATTTTAAAACTTAGGCTTGAATCTCTGCATCTAAGCCAAAAGATTGGCGTAATAATGTTTGTAATTGCTCACGTGCTTTGATGAAACCATCAATACCAGACTGTAACAATTGGAACGCCATTAAATCATGTTGCAATTCTTGTTTAAACTGCGCTTCATCCAATGCTGTATAAACATGCTCTTGATGTGCATGTGCATGATTTTCTGAAATTTGTGCAGTCACTGTACGGGTATCTTGTTCAAGCTGTTGTAATAAACTTGGTGCAACAGTGAGTAGGTCACAACCTGCTAAGCCAAGCACTTGGTCAACACTACGGAAACTTGCACCCATCACTTCAGTTTTAATGTCATGCTGTTTGTAGAAATGATAAATTTGTTTTACAGAAAGTACACCAGGGTCTTTCTCAATTGGGTAATGATCGACATTTTCAGCTTTTTTGTACCAATCTAAAATACGGCCAACAAAAGGTGAGATCAAAGTGACATTGGCATCCGCACAGGCTTTGGCTTGATGTAAACCAAACAATAAAGTTAAATTACAATGAATGCCTTCAGCTTCCAACGCCTTTGCAGCTTGAATACCTTCCCAAGTTGAAGCGATCTTGATCAAAATACGCTTTTGATCTACGCCATATTCTTTATATAAAGCCAATAATTCTTTGGCTTTAGTAATAGTGGCTTCAGTATCATAAGACAATGCAGCATCGACTTCAGTGGAAACACGACCTTCAACAATTTTTAAAATTTCAGCACCTAACTTGACGGTTAAAATATCAATGGTGCGCTCAACCAATTGATCTGCTGTATAACCTTCTTTTTTTGCTTGAAAATATGCCGATTCAATCAGTTCTTTACTTTCAGGCTGTTGTGCTGCTGCGGTAATCAACGATGGATTGGTCGTTGCATCTAAAGGGCGAAACTGTTGAATCGCAGTTAAATCACCTGTATCGGCAACAATAGTGGTGAGTTGTTTTAGTTGCTCTAATGCTGATTGTGTCATTGCTGTTTAATTCTTAGATAAAAAATACGTGTAACTTTATTTATAACACAATGTGTTTTCAGCGAAAGTAGTTAAATAGTCGCAATACAAATTATTTTGTATGAATTCGTTGATTTCTGATGTGATCAATCAAAAAACGAGCAGCTTGCCCCAAATGACTTTCCCGATTCCATACCAAATCCACATAGTATTCAAACTTTGGTGTGAAATCCGCCAGATTTAAAATTTTCAAATTCTTTTTATATTGACTATTTTCCTCAAAAATTTGTAGGGGGAGTACACCCCAACCTAAGCCTTGTAAAATCATCGAACAGGCTAAATGATGGTTATCAGTACGCCAGTAATTTTTAGAATAGAGCAATTCGGGTTTAAGGCTTTTATCACGACTTGCCACCACGATTTGCCGACTTTGTAAAATATCTTCAAAACTCACCACTTCTTTTTGTGCAAGCGGAAAATGCTGTGCTGCCACAGGGACTAAAGCCTCCCGTTTAACTTCGACAAATTGTTCACGACTTTCTAAAATTTCACGTTCAAACATAAGGGCGAGTTGCGCTGTTTGATTGATTAACATTTTTAAAGCATCTTCCTGTGGTGCAGAAAAAATATTGATTTGTAAGGTTGGAAAATGTTCAGCAAGCAGGGCGATATATTCTGTCCAATCTGTATGTAAAAGCTCAGTTACCACGACAATATTGAGAGAAGTTTCCAAACCGTTGGCTAAAGCAAAAGCTTGTTGTTTCCATTGATTCATTTCAATCAGGAGTTGTTCTGTTTTTTCATATAAAACATGTGCTTGTGGTGTGGGAATGGGTTCACGTCCAACCCGTTCAAATAACTTGAGATCTAAATCAATTTCTAAATTGGCAATCGACATGCTGACCGCAGAGGGAACTTTACCCAGTTTGCGAGCAGCCGCAGAAAATGAACCACATTCCATCACGGCTTTAAAAATGCTGAGTTGTTCTTGGTTAATGTTCATGTGATTAGCTCAAGTGTTGAAATTGAATTTAATCTATCAATTTTATTGAAAGAATCTAACTTTATTATTCACTATTATGCACATAAAATCACCCTCATCGAAAATTTTAGAGTATTAAACATGTTGATTTCCAAGAGAAGGATTATTCATGCGCTCAGCTATGAAATCATCTTATTGGTGATCATTGCGATTGCATTGAGTTTTATTTTTGAAGTTCCAATGGAAGTGACAGGAACTTTGGGTGTGGCGATGGCAGTTACATCTGTGGTGTGGAATATGATTTTTAACCATTTTTTTGAGAAATTAGAAAAGCAACATCAGTTTAAAAGAACTGTTGGTGTGCGTATTTTGCATGCGATTGGTTTTGAGGGTGGTTTGATGTTGGCGACCATTCCGATGGTGGCGTATGCGATGGATATGAGTATTTGGCAAGCAATCTTGCTTGATTTGGGAATGACCTCGTGTATTTTGGTCTATACCTTTATTTTCCAATGGTGCTATGACACGATTGAAGCACGTTTAGGTTTTCAGCCTGCGCATTGATGGATGGCTTATACTCAAAATGAGTGAGTTCACTCATTTTGAGTATTTAGAGGGTATCAAGGGAAATAGTTAACTTTTATTTTTTACATATTCCATGATAACTCGCTTGGTTTCTTCAATAACTTTAAATCTTTCCTGATTATCTACACGATTTTCATTAAAGTTTGTAAATACTTTGTCTAAAGTTTTTTTATATTTTTCATCTATTTTAGTATACATAGACAGTTTATATAGACTATTAATTAAACCGACATTAACACGATCAACAACACCGCCATTTTCAACAAGCTCCAAGTCTTTATAAAAAATTCCTTTCGGATGAAAAACTAATTCTGCCAGATCATGAATATCTGTAATACTTGAATATGTATTTAAAGAAATATTCAGTTGTTCTAAAAATAATGAAAATAAATTCATTTCATTTTTTTCTAAAATAAAACGTTCGAGTTTTTTTCTTTCAGGATAATTTTCTAAGGAAGATAAATTGTTCGACCAAAGAGACATATTAAAACTATTATTCTTTATTGGATAGGATTTTATAGAAAATTCATTATTTTTTAATAAAACCTCCTCTTCCTGAGAGAGGAATAACTTGATAAAACTAAATCCATTATAAGCTATTCTTAAATCAAAATATTCTCCTCTTTTATCATACTTAATATACACATCAAAATATTGTATAAGCTTTTCTAATTCTTTTTTAAAATAGATACCGTAATATTGTCCTCTAGCATCAAACTCTTTATCAATTTTTTCTACTTCAAATTGGCGACCAACAGGATGTTGCTGCATAAAAGCTAATACAATATCTTTCATTTCTGTGACATTTTGAGGCGTCGAATCTAATGTCACAGGTACGCTAGGGGCTTGAGCAGTCAACTCAGGATAAGAATTCAATATGGTATTAAATATGTGCTTTCTAGCGATTGAATCTGAAGGGATTAAATATCCATCCATTGTGCCATAAGCACATACACCTGATTGGTCTATAGCTTCATATAATGCTCGCTTAAATTCAGCACTGTCAGCATTGGCAAGTGTATTTTCATCCTCAAATACTAAACATGGGCTGTTATTAAAATAGCCTTGTTGTTCTATAATCAAGTCTGATAAACCTTCAAAGTAAGCTTGATACTCGAGTTTATTTAAAGTTTGTATTATACAACTAAAAAATTTTTCAATATGTGGTGCTGGATGTTCTTTATCCTTATAAAGCTTATAAATTTTTTGTCTAATCACCATTTGCATAGTGTCGGGATCATTATGATCCAAATGCCGTAATGCATCATTCCATGCTTGATTGCTTAGATCAACTTCAGGTTCCCATAAATAAAGTTCGTATGTTGCCATTTTTTATTTCTTCTCTATTTGTCTATAAATATTAAAAAATAAACTATTTAGATAGCTTATTTTCTATAAAAACTGCTCGTTTAGTTCAGAATACGGTAGGATTTACTAAATAGTCATTGAAGAAATTTACATCTCTAAATACTTCCTCCATTCTTTTTTTCTTTCTTTCTTTTACTGCTTCTGAAACAGTATCTGGATATTGATAATTTAAGGCGTATTCTTCTATTTTTTTTCTCTTTTCTGGGTAAATATTACCATAAGTAAATAATCGGTATGCCAACTCTAATTGCTCATTACCAAAAGGACTGATTTCACGATTATAATAATCTGGTAAAATAAAATCATCTTCCACGCTAAAAATAGTCTTGTCAGAATAAATATACAAATCAACAAACTTTTTTATACTATCTATAGATGCAAATAGACTCAAACAAGCATCCAATTGTTCTAAAAAAACATTAAAGTATTGTGTATCTTTTTTGTCAAATATAAAACCTCTTATATCATGTCTAGCTCCATATTTATTTTCAAATTCTTGAACAAATTTTATAAAACCAAGATTAAAGTTAATGTTCATTGAATTAATGTTAATTTTTTCTGAATCTGAATCTGAATCTGAATCTGAATCTGAATCTGAATCTGAATCTGAATCTGAATCTGAATCTCTATATATGTCTTTACGTCCATTAGAATAAAGAGCAAAAAAATCATATTTAAAAAAGAGAGGAGAGGCTCTTAATTGAAACTCTTCCCATTTTTTAGAATAGATCAAGTCAATATTGAATTTTTGTTTAACCCCATTCCCACATATCCTTTTAAAGTATAAGCTATATCCTTTTTCTATTGTATTTAGTATTTTATTTTCTCCTTCTAGCTCAAAGTAACGACCCAAAGGATGTTGTTGTAAAAATAAAAACATCATCTCTCGCATTTCTTTTATATCTTTGGGAATATGTGCCAGACTATTTATTTTTTTAGATTTTTTAACTACTTTTAATGGAGGATAAAGCTGAAGAGCATCTTTTAAAGCATTATCTCGAGTATATACGTCAGTATTACACAATAAGTCATCCATTGAGCTATATGCACAAATTCCTGAGTGCTCAATTGACTCATATAAAACTCTTTTAAACTCTTGACTTGTTTCATTACCAAGTAAATTTTCATCGTGCCATACAATTCGTCTAGTACGTTTGACAACATCTAGATCATTTTCAATTCTTTGATCCATGCCCTCAAAATAATCCTGATATTCTGGTCGCTTGACCGCTTCATAAAGATATTGAAAGAATTTAAGCAAGTGAGGTGCATCTGCCTCTATGTCCTCATGTTTATAATAGATCTCATTGCGTACTTCATACGCTATTTCAAAAGTATCCTCTGCATCCGCTAAAATTTTCTGCCATTGATCGTCTTCTAAATCAACTTCAGGTTCCCATAAATAAAGTTCGTATGTTGCCATTTTTATATGCTCATCATGTGTGGAGTTGTTATAAATAAATGTTCAAAATTGCTGAAAGTGTATTGTAAATAATCAATATTTTTCTAAAGCAGAGTGTAATCCATCTTTATTCTAATTGTTAGTAAAATTAAAAATATCAGAATTTAAAGAAGTTTAAAATATGGCATCGGATTGTATGATGAAAAATAGAAAACTCGAAAGTTTTCTATTCTCCAATTTAGTTCACTAAAACTGAATATTACTCATTCACTGCTTTATTGCTTTCATCTTCTTCGTCATCATCCGCAGAGTCCATACCTAACTCTTTGAGTTTACGTGTCAAAGTGTTACGTCCCCAACCAAGTAACTCAGCAGCATGGCGTTTACGACCACGTGTTTGTTGTAATGCAGCATTAATCAAGGTGCGTTCAAACATCGGTGTGGCAATATCAAGCAATTTCATTTCGCCATTTTTCAACTTTTGAATTGCCCATTGTCCAAGTAACTCATCCCAATGATGTACGGCGATTCGATCAATTCCACCTTGCGCTTTGTTTTGTTCATCGGCTTTATTGAGTGGGATTTGCTTCAACTCAGAAGGCAAGTCTTCAGGATAAACTTCACGTCCTGTGATCATCACGGTGAGCCAACGACAGGTATTTTCCAATTGACGTACATTACCCGGCCAAGGCAGTTGTTTAATATAGTCTTGGGTTTCTTGACGTAATATTTTTGGGCTAACGCCAAGCTCTTTACCTGCACTGGCTAAAAAGTGCTGTGCAAGCATTGGAATATCTTCACTACGATGAGCAAGCTTTGGAATGTGAATGCGGATTACATTTAAACGGTGATATAAATCTTCACGGAAACGTCCATCATGAACGAGTTTTTCTAAATCTTGATGCGTTGCTGCCACGATACGAACATCAACACGCACAGGAATATGCCCACCTACACGGTAAAATTCACCATCAGCTAACACACGTAATAGACGAGTTTGTGTTTCAAAAGGCATATCACCGATTTCATCAAGGAAAAGTGTTCCGCCATTGGCTTGTTCAAAGCGTCCTTGACGTTGTGTGTTTGCCCCTGTAAAAGCACCTTTTTCATGTCCAAAAAGTTCGGTTTCGATTAAATCTTTGGGAATGGCTGCCATATTTAAGGCAATAAAAGGTTTACTGCTGCGTGGTGAATGGCGATGTAGCGCATGTGCAACAAGTTCTTTACCTGTGCCTGATTCACCATTGATCAATACAGTAATGTGTGATTGCGATAAGCGTCCAATCGCGCGAAACACTTCTTGCATTGCAGGTGATTCACCAATGATTTCAGTGGAATGAATCGGTGGTGCGCTCTTCGCTGATTCTTGTTGTTGTAATTTATTGATGTGCATAATGGCACGATTAACCAATGCCAGTGCTTCATCAATATCAAATGGTTTTGGAAGATACTCAAAAGCACCTGTTTGATAACTCGATACCGCAGATTCTAAGTCTGAATGTGCAGTCATGATGATCACAGGTAAGTCAGGAAAATTTCCTTTAACTTTGCCTAGAAATGTTAAGCCATCAATACCCGGCATGCGAATATCAGTCAGGATGACATCAGGTGTGTCCGTATTAAGCTGATCTAAAGCAGATTGAGCTTCTTCAAAGCTTGTTACATCAAAACCTTCTTCTTTGAAAGTCTTTTCTAGTACCCAGCGCATTGCACGATCATCATCAATGACCCAGATTTTATTTTGTGACATGGTGAGACTCCCAAGGTAAATATAAGCTAAATACGGTTTTGCTTGGAACAGATTGGCATTCAATCATTCCGTTATGTTGATGCATGATATTTTGTGCAATACTCAGTCCAAGACCTGTGCCTTTGGCACGTCCTGTAACCAGTGGGTAAAAAATAGATTCTAAAAGTTCTTGTGGAATACCTGGACCATTGTCTTCAATATCGATACGAATTGCTGATTTATTGAGTACACCATTAATAGTAACAAGACGTTGAATACGGGTACGTAAAATCAACGCAGGCTGATGATCGACAAAAAATTCTTTATTTTCAGTCATGGCTTGTACAGCATTGACACTGATATTCAGCATGACTTGAATCAGTTGATCACGATCTGCATAGACATCAGGTAGAGAGAGATCATAATCACGGGTAATTTTAATTTTCTTTTTGGTTTGGTTAATAATTAAAGCACGGACACGTTCAAGCGGTTCATGAATATTGACAGGCTCATAGCTTGGTAGTTGACGAGAGCCGAGCATAGTATCAGCAAGATTACGCAGACGATCCACTTCACTGATGATAATGTCAGTAAATTCACTATATTGTGGATCATTTAAACTTCGTGCAAGTAGTTGTGTTGCACCTCGAATTCCACCTAACGGATTTTTAATTTCATGTGCCACACCACGTACCAACTGGCGAGTGATTTGATGTTGTTGAATCAGGTTTTCTTCTTTGGAAATTTTTAGCATCCGATCAATCGGATTAAGCTCAATCAGAAGTAGAGGGTGATAAGGCTTACCTGTATTGAGCTGAGAAACAGAGTAGTCCACATGCATGTCTTTAAAGTTGACATTAATAATTGCTTCACGGCGAGTATAAGCTTGACCTGTGGCAATCGAATTTTGGAGTGCATCAAGCGTATTAAAGTTATCATTGGGCGCATGTAAAATATTAATAACAGGTTGACCTTTTGCCCGTAGTAAGCTGATATCGAATAAAGCTTCGCAAGATGAATTTAAATAAAAAATATTTAAGTCACAATCGACTAAAAGTATCGCGGTGGTTAAATTATCCACCAATAAACGATAATCAATGTTTGGGTGTTGATCCATTAGCAGAACTTTCCTGTTTTAAAATAGCGCAATGGCATCTGAACCTGATGTATTGAATTCTCTAAAAAGACAATTCATTGTTGTTAAATCGACCTGATATAAAGCAATAACTAAGCCAACTTTTCATATTTGTGCAGAATTTTAGAGCGCTCAATAAAATATGCGCACAAATTGCACTTTCCATCGGTTTGCATGTCTTGTTTCATCATACTGGAAAAACAAAATGTTCTAAAATGGTGCAATTGCATTATTTGCAATTATTTATGGTTGTATTTTGGTGCATTATGCAAAGAGTGACTATTTCAACTATTTTTATCGCGAGAAAAGACATACAATACGCGCATTCTAGTGGAGCGCAGATTCATGAAGTCCCCCAAAGTCGGTTTTGTTTCTTTAGGTTGTCCTAAGGCATTGGTAGATTCTGAACGAATTTTAACTCAGTTAAAGACTGAGGGTTATGATGTGGCATCGGATTATGACGGTGCTGATTTAGTTGTTGTAAATACCTGTGGTTTTATTGAATCTGCAGTACAAGAGTCTTTAGACGCCATCGGTGAAGCGATGAGTGCCAATGGTCGTGTGATTGTTACAGGCTGTTTGGGTAAAGATGAAGACAAAATTCGTGCAATGCACCCTAATGTTTTAAAAGTAACAGGGGCAGCCGCATATCAAGAAGTGATGGAAGCTGTACATGAGTACGTTCCTGAGCCACCGAAGCACAATCCATTTATCGACCTTGTACCTGAACAAGGGATTCGCTTGACCCCAAAACATTATGCTTACTTAAAAATATCAGAAGGTTGTAACCATCGTTGCACATTCTGCATTATTCCAAGTATGCGTGGTGATTTGGTGTCTCGTCCTGTTGGTTCGGTACTCAGTGAAGCACAGGCATTAAAAAAAGCAGGCGTAAAAGAAGTCTTGGTTATTTCTCAAGATACTTCAGCTTATGGCGTAGACACCAAATATAAGTTGGATTTTTGGAATGGTCAGCCTGTTAAAACCAAATTCTATGACATGTGTGAAGCACTCGGTCAGCTTGGGATTTGGGTGCGTTTACATTATGTCTATCCTTATCCACATGTCGATGCAGTCATTGATTTGATGGCACAAGGCAAAATCTTGCCTTATTTGGATATTCCTTTTCAGCATGCCAGTCCACGCATCTTGAAATTGATGAAGCGACCAGCGCATAGCGAAAATACTTTAGAGCGTCTAAAGCTTTGGCGTGAAAAATGTCCTGACTTAGTGATTCGTTCAACCTTCGTGGTGGGTTTCCCCGGCGAAACTGAAGAAGATTTCCAAATGTTATTGGATTGGTTGCAAGAAGCCAAACTTGATCGTGTAGGTTGCTTTACCTATTCACCTGTTGAGGGTGCGACAGCAAACGACTTGCCTGATCACGTGCCTGAAGAGATCAAGCAACAACGTTATGAACGTTTTATGGAAGTTCAGCAAGCGATTTCAGCAGCAAAATTGCAAAAACGTATTGGTCAGACTATGACTGTGTTGGTCGATGATTTGGAAGAGGAATTCCCAGTCGCTGTAGCACGTTCTTATGCAGATGCACCTGAAATTGATGGTAATGTTTTTGTTGAAGATATTGATAAGTCTTTGATCAAAGCAGGTGACTTGCTTGAAGTCGAAATTACCGATGCTGATGAATATGATCTATATGCAAAATTGATTCGCATTCAATCCGCTTGAACATTTGAAATTTTAAAATATTAAGTATAGAAATTGGAGTTTTGACAATGTTAGATTCAAAAAAACCACGTTTTGAACGTATTTTATTGAAATTATCAGGCGAGGCACTTGCTGGTAATAAAGACATGGGTATTGATGCGCAAGTTTTGGATCAAATGTCATTGTCAATTGCACATTTAGTTGGTCTTGGTGTGCAAGTTGGGATCGTGGTTGGTGGTGGTAATTTATATCGTGGCAGCCAATTGCAAAAAGATGGTCTTGTGGGGCGTGTAACAGGTGATCAAATGGGTATGCTTGCAACCGTGATGAATGGTTTGGCATTACGTGATGCTTTGGTGCGCCGTAATATTAAAACTCGTTTGATGTCTGCATTACCGATCGGTGCAGTGGTTGAGTCTTACTCAAGCCGTGATGCGATTCGTCATTTGACTCAAGGTGAAGTGTGTGTGTTCGTTGCGGGAACAGGTAATCCATTCTTTACAACTGATACAGCAGCATGTTTACGTGGTATCGAAATCGAAGCGGATTTGATTTTGAAAGCAACCAAAGTGGACGGCGTGTATAACAAAGATCCAAGTAAATATGATGATGCTGTGAAATATGAAGCACTGACGTTTGACCAAGTGTTGGATGAGAAGTTAGGTGTGATGGATTTAACGGCAATTTGTTTATGTCGTGACCATAATGTGCCACTACAGGTGTTCGATATGAATAAAGCAGGTTCATTACTTTCTGTTGTGATGGGTGAAAAAGAAGGAACTCACGTTACAAATTAATGTACGTGAGCCATAATACGCTTTATTCTGCTGCAATTTTAGTTATACAATTTAGATAAATAAGTAAGGAAGATCATATGATTAACGATCTTAAAAAAGATGCTGAAGACCGTATGAACAAGTCACTTGACTCGTTAGAACATGGTTTTGCAAAGGTTCGTACTGGGCGTGCGCATCCATCGATCCTCAATGGTGTAATGGTTCCTTACTACGGTTCTGATGTGCCATTAAACCAAGTTGCAAATATTGGTGTGGAAGATTCACGTACTTTATTGGTTCAGCCGTTTGAGCGTTCAATGGTCAATGCAATCGATAAAGCGATTCGTGAATCAGACTTGGGTTTAAACCCAGTCACTGCGGATGCGATCCGTGTTCCGATGGCGGCATTGACTGAAGAAACACGTAAAGACATGTTGAAAGTTGCACGTAATGAAGCTGAAAATGCTAAAGTTGCAATTCGTAACATTCGCCGTGATGTGCTGGGCGATATTAAATCATTATTGAAAGATAAAGAAATTTCTGAAGATGATGAACGTCGTGCAGGCGATGATATTCAAAAAATCACGGATAAATTTGTTGCTGAAGTCGATAAGCGTTTAGCTGCAAAAGAAGCTGATTTGATGAAGGTCTAAAACTGATAATGACCACATCTGAAGACAATCATCTTCCTCAACATGTTGCCATCATCATGGATGGCAACAATCGTTTTGCGAAAAAGAAACAATTGCAAAAAGGTGATGGACATCGTGAGGGTAAGAATGTTCTTGACCCGATCGTGGAGCATTGTCGTAAAGTAGGTGTGCAAGCACTGACAATATTTGCATTTTCCAGTGAAAATTGGAATCGTCCGCAGTATGAAGTGGATTTGTTAATGAAATTGTTAGAAGAAACAATTCATGAGCAAATTCCTCGTATGGAAAAGTTTGAAATTTCTTTACGTTTTATTGGTGATCGTAGTCGGCTTTCTCCAGCGCTGAAAGAATTAATGTTGCATGCTGAACAAAGGACTGCTAAGTTCAGTCACATGACCTTAACAATTGCGATCAGTTATGGTGGTATGTGGGATATTGCGCATACTGCACAGAAAATAGCGCAATTGGTAAAAGATGAAAAAATTGATGTGAATCAGATTGACACTGAAATGTTTGGTCAAATGGTCAGTTTGGGTGATTTAGCACCTGTTGATCTATTGATTCGTACAGGCGGTGATTTTCGTTTATCCAATTTTTTACTTTGGCAGGCTGCCTATGCTGAGTTGTATTTTACTCAGACATTATGGCCTGAATTTACTGTGAAAGAATTAGAATATGCGTTTAATGTTTTTTCGGGTCGGGAACGACGTTTTGGGAAAACCTCTGAACAAATTCAACAAGAGCATATAGAGAATTTATAATGTTAGAGCGGATAATTACCGCATTGGTATTGGTTGCAGTCGTACTGAGTTGTATGTTTGCAACAACTTCACAATATCCAATGTTAGTGTTAATGATTATCGCAGCTGGGGCGGCAGGTTATGAGTGGTTCAAACTCATGCCTCATCCTACTCAAACTGTGTCTAAACTAAAAGCAGCTTGTTTTGGTGTATTTACCGCCTTCATTTCTGGTTTGGCTCTATATTTTAGCGATCTTGCATTGATTTTGTGGAGCGCATCTATTCTGACATGGTTATGTAGCTTGTATTGGGTAAAATCCTATCCTGAATATGATGGTTGGTATAATGCAACACTGAACGTGATTGGTTTGGTGTTGATCAGTGCCGCAGTTACAGCGATTTTCAAGGTTTGGGAAAGCTCGCCGTGGTGGTTGATGTACCTATTCCTGTTGGTTTGGGGGGCGGACAGTGGTGCATATTTTGTTGGGCGTAAACTTGGTAAGCGTAAACTAGCACCTGATGTCAGCCCAAATAAATCGATTGAGGGTTTGTTGGGTGGTATTGTGACTGTTGCAATCGTGATTGTGATCGTGCAATACAATTACTTAGAGCTCACGCTTCCACAACATATTCTGTTTTTAATTCTCTCTATTATTACTGTGTTTAGTTCTGTGTTGGGCGATTTATTCGAATCAATGATTAAGCGTCGTGCAGGAATTAAAGACTCAGGTCGTATTTTGCCAGGTCATGGTGGAGTGCTAGATCGTATTGATTCATTGCTTGCAGCAGCACCAATTTTTGCTGCGGGTATGGCTGTATTAAAACTTATTGGTGTAAATTTGTAGATGTCACAATCTGTTTGTATCTTAGGTGTTACGGGTTCTATTGGTCGCAGCACATTAAAAATTATAGAACAACATCCTGAAACCTATTCAGTTTTTGCAATTTCGGCCTATAGTCGAATTCAAGAACTGAGGGAAATTTGCAAACAATTTCGACCGAAAATTGTGGTTGTGCCTTCAGAAAAGGTTTCTGAATTACAACAACTGTTGCAGCAAGAAAATTTGCAAGAGATTGAAATACTTTGTGATGAAGCAGGTTTGATTACAGCTGCCTCATGTTCTGAGGTGGATGTTGTGATGGCGGCAATAGTGGGGGCAGCGGGTTTGTTGCCAACACTTGCAGCAGTCAAAGCAGGTAAGCGCGTTTTGCTTGCCAATAAAGAAGCTTTGGTGATGTCGGGTGATTTAATGCTGCAAGCGGCAAAAGAGC
The DNA here is from genome assembly GCF_003268395.1 of Acinetobacter sp. CFCC 10889. Taxonomy (GTDB): domain Bacteria; phylum Pseudomonadota; class Gammaproteobacteria; order Pseudomonadales; family Moraxellaceae; genus Acinetobacter. The sequence goes on from NZ_LQXQ01000002.1 coordinate 56,336, forward strand.
ATCAAGCATTGTTGTTACCTGTGGATTCTGAACATAATGCTATTTTCCAATGTCTTCCACAAAATTATTTACAAATAGAAAAAAATGGTGAGCCTTTACTGGGTGTGCAGCAAGTGTTGTTAACTGCATCAGGAGGACCTTTTTTAAATCATAGTCTTGAACAATTACAAAAAGTTACCCCTGCACAGGCTTGTAAACACCCAAATTGGTCGATGGGGCAGAAGATTTCTGTAGATTCTGCAACTTTGATGAATAAAGGTCTAGAATTAATCGAAGCGTGTCATTTATTTTCAATTAAAGAACAATTTGTTACAGTTGTTGTTCATCCACAAAGTATTATTCATTCAATGGTTCAATATGTAGATGGTTCAACTTTGGCTCAAATGGGTAATCCTGATATGTGTACGCCGATCGCACATGCGCTCGCATGGCCTGAGCGTATTACCACACATGTCCCACCTTTAGATTTGTTTGTACACGCTCAGTTAGACTTTCAACAACCTGACTTAGTGCGTTTTCCTGCATTAAAATTGGCACGTCAAGCAATGCAGGCGGGTGGTTTGGCACCTGCTATTTTAAATGCTGCCAATGAAATTGCTGTTGCTGCATTTTTGAATGAAAAGATTCAATTTTTAGATATTGCGCAAGTGGTTGAACATACTTTAAATCACGTTCACAATGCTTCGGCAGAGTCGATTGAAAAGATTTTGTATACAGATCAAGTTGCACGAAACATTGCCACTGAACATATTGCGCAGTTGGAAAGTTAATTTATGAGTGTTTTATTTATCATTGTTGCTGCCATTTTTCTATTGGGTCCATTGATTGCGATTCATGAGTTTGGGCATTATTGGGTTGCACGAAAGCTGGGTGTGAAAGTTTTAGTGTATTCAATCGGTTTTGGTCCAACAGTGTTGAAATGGACATCGAAAAAATCAAATATTCAATACCAAATTTCGGCATTACCACTCGGTGGTTATGTGAAAATGTTGGATGAGCGTGAAGGTAATGTGAGTGCAGAAGATTTACCGTATGCATTTAACCGTCAATCGCCATGGAAGCGCATTGCTATTGTTGCTGCAGGTCCATTAATCAATTTGATCTTTGCAATCTTCTTGTTTTGGATTTTATTTTTACCCGCGCAAGAGCAATTGAATACTCGTGTAGGAAAGATTTTACCAAATACACCTGCGGCAACAGTACAGATGCAGCAAGGCGATAAAATTATTGCGATTGATGGTACACAAACAGCTACATGGGAAAAGCTGAATTATGCTTTGGTTGATCGTGTTGGAGAGACTGGACATATTGATGTGCAGGTTGATCGTAATGGTCAAATCAAAACCTTTGCATTACCAATACAAGCTTTTCTAAAAGATCAAACTCAGTCACCTTTTGATGTATTGGGTTTTGTGCCTTATCGTCCACATATTGCAGCAGTTGTGTATGATTTGAGTAGTGATGGTGCAGCAATTCGCCAAGGTATGAAAAAGGGTGATGAAATTATTGCCATTGACCAAGTTAAAATGAAAGATTGGTTTGATGTGGTAGATGTAGTACAAAAATCACCTGAAAAACTGCTCAATATTGATGTGTTGCGCCAAGGGCAAGTGGTACATTTGCAAGTGATGCCACAAGGTCAACGTGACAATATGGGTAAAGTGACAGGAATGCTTGGCGTACAAGCACAATCAGGTAAAGCCAATATCCCTGCAGAATATAAGCAAACAATTCAGTATAATCCTGCGGAAGCTTTTGTTGTTGCTGTGGAAAAAACAGGGCAACTTTCGGGCATGATTTTAAACTCGATGGTGAAAATGGTACGTGGCTTGATTGGCTTAGATAATTTATCTGGTCCGATTACCATTGCTAAAGTCGCAGGTCAAAGCGCAGAAATGGGTTGGCAAACCTTTATTTCATTTATGGCTTTGATGAGCGTAAGTTTAGGTATTTTAAACTTATTGCCGATTCCAATGTTGGATGGCGGGCATTTGGTGTACTATTTTATTGAGGTTTTACGTGGTAAACCTGTTTCTGAACAAATACAATTGGTTGGACTAAAAATTGGTATGGTACTGCTTGGAAGTATGATGCTTCTAGCAATATTTAATGATTTTATGCGTTTATAATAGCGCAAGAGTGAAAAATTAACTTACTGGAAAATAATAGGCATGCAGCACTCACATTTATTTATGCCATTGGCGCTCGTTATTGCGATGGCGGCAGTACAGCACGTACATGCAGCAGATGAATTCATTGCGCGTGACATTCGTGTGGATGGTTTGGTTCGTTTAACCCAAAGTAATGTGCTTGCTTTGCTTCCGATAAATAGTGGTGATCGTGTCAACGATCCTGCGATTGCGGATGCGATTCGTGCATTGTATGCCTCAAATTCCTTTGATGATATTCAAGCAACGCGAGAAAATGATGTTTTAGTTTTTAAAGTGGTTGAACGTCCAATCATTTCAAAAATTAATCTGAAAGGTAATAAGTTAATTCCTAAAGAAGCCTTAGATGAAGGTTTGAAAAAAATGGGATTGGCTGAAGGTGAGGTGCTTAAAAAGTCATCTTTACAAACTTTGGAAACAGAATTAGAACAGCAGTACTCACAACAAGGTCGTTATGATTCAGATATTACTGTTGAATCTATTGCACGTCCAAATAACCGTGTTGATTTAAATATTGACTTTAATGAGGGTAAGCCTGCTAAAGTTTTTAATATTAATGTTATTGGCAATACTGTTTTTAAAGATGAAGATATTAAACGTGCTTTTGCAGTAAAAGAAAGTGGTTGGGCATCAGTTCTAACGCGTAATGATCGCTATGCACGTGAGAAAATGTCTGCAAGCTTAGAAGCTTTGCGTGCGATGTATTTAAATAAAGGTTATATCAATTTTGATATTAACAGTTCTAATTTAAATATTAGTGAAGATAAGAAAAATATTTTTATTGAAGTCTCTGTTGATGAGGGTGAGCAGTTTAAATTTGGTGAGTCTAAGTTCTTAGGTGATGCGCTGTATAAGCCTGAAGAATTAAAAGCATTACAAATTTATAAGGATGGCACAACTTATTCGCAAGAGAAGGTCAATGCGGTAAAACAGTTGCTACTTCGTAAATATGGTAATGCGGGTTATTACTATTCAGAAGTTAATGTTGTGCCTGAAATTAATAATGCAACACATACAGTGGATTTAAATTATTATATTAACCCAGGTCAACAGGTCACTGTGCGTCGTATTAACTTCACAGGAAATAATAAAACTGCTGATGAGGTTTTACGTCGTGAAATGCGCCAAATGGAAGGTGCTTTGGCAAGTAATGAAAAAATTGAACTGTCAAAAGTACGTTTAGAGCGTACAGGTTTCTTTAGTAAAGTTGATTTAAAACCTACTCGTATACCAAATCAGCCTGATCAAGTTGATTTAAATATTGAAGTTGAAGAGCAGCATTCGGGTACGAGTACCTTAGCAGTAGGTTATTCACAAAATGGTGGTATGACATTCCAAGCAGGAATTAGTCAAACCAACTTCTTAGGTACAGGGAATCGTGTTTCAATTGATTTATCGCGTTCTGAAACGCAAGATTACTATAATTTAAGTGTGACTGATCCGTACTTTACTATTGATGGTGTAAGTCGGGGTTACAACTTGTACTACCGTAAAACTAAACTAGATAATGATTATAACGTCAATAACTATGTCACAGACAGTTTCGGTGGTGGTATTAACTTTGCTTATCCTATTGATGAAAATCAAAGCTTAAGTGCGGGTCTAAACTTAGATAGCACCAAAGTAACAACAGGTCCTTTTGTATCAACATACGTTCGTGACTATTTATTAGCAAATGGTGGTAAGGATACACATACATCAGAAATATGTACTGTTGAACAAGAACTCATTTATGGTGATCCAGACAACCCTAAAACCCCTACAGGTATTGAGCCATGTCCACCTGATAAGATAGAGACATATCAGGATAAGTTTGAGGGGGATTTCTTAACCTATAACTTAAATTTAGGTTGGTCATATAATACTTTGAACCGTCCAATATTCCCAACTAGTGGTATGTCACACCGTATTAATGCTGAAATTGCTTTACCAGGTAGTGACGTTGAGTATCAAAAAGCAGTTTATGATGCGCAAGCTTTCCTCCCATTAGGTAAAGACTTTGTTCTACGTGGTTATGGTAAGCTGGGCTATGGTAATGATCTACCATTTTATAAAAACTTCTATGCGGGTGGTTATGGTTCGGTACGTGGTTATGATAACAGCACTTTAGGTCCAAAATATCCTGGCGTTCAATTTAATGAACGTAGAAGAATTGATGCTGAAAGTGGTGCGGATCCAAGTCCTGAGGAAGTAGGGGGTAATGCTTTAGTACAATTTGGTACTGAACTTGCTTTGCCATTACCATTTAAAGGAGATTGGGCTCGTCAAGTGCGTCCTGTAATCTTTGCGGAAGGCGCACAAGTCTTTGATACACAATGTGATGTACCTAAGGGTAAATTATATTTACAAGGAACCACTGATGGTGTGGATGCGCAACAATATTGTAAAGATAATTTCGGCTTTGAGCTCGACAATATGCGTTATAGTGTGGGTGTAGGCTTCACATGGATCACGATGATTGGTCCATTATCATTGAGTTATGCATTCCCGCTGAATGATAAACCAGGTGATGAAACTAAAGAGATTCAATTTGAAATTGGTCGAACTTTCTAAGTTCGATCATTGGGTACTTTAAAATTTAAAATATAGTTAGGATTAAATGATGAAAAAAATAGTATGTGCATTGATCGGTTTAGGATTCACAGGCTTAGCAAATGCTGCAGGCTATGGTGTTGTTGATATTGAAAAAGTGGTTGAGAGCAGTGCTTATTTAAAACAGCAAAATGCAAGCTTAGAGCAAACTGTGAAGCCAGAATCGGCAAAATTAGAGAAAATTTCTAAAGATATTCAAGCATTGCAACAGCAAGCTCAAGCAAAAGGTGCAAATCCTGAGCAAATTCAAAAGCAATATCAAGCGAAAGTGACTGAATATCAATCTATTCAACAAGCGGTGCAAACGAAAGTTCAAACAACCATTCAAAATACCAACAAGGTTTTTGAAGAGCGTGTTAAACAAGCTGCTGAACAATTGCGCCAAGAGAATGGTTTAGATATGGTTTTGAATAAAAATTCAGCTTTAGCCTATGACGCAAAGAATGATTTAACTGCTAAAATGATCCAAAAGGTTAATGCAATTAAATAATCAATGACATCTCATCAATTTCATCTCGATGAATTAGCTCAACTTGTTCAAGGTGAGCTAATTGGTCAATCTGATCTTGTTTTAGTGGGGCTATCCAGTCTAGAGCAAGCTCAGTCTAAACATCTTTCTTTTGTAAACGGCGACAAATATCTGCAACAAGCACAAGTTTCAAAAGCAGGTGCTTTGATTGTAACCGCTGCTTTAAAAGCTCAATTAAGCAATCATCATAATTTTATTGTGGTGGATAATCCTTATTTGGCATTTGCGATTTTAACCCATCATTTTGAAGATAAAGTGCTGAAACGTGGTGTGGAAATCACTGCGCAAATCGCAGATTCAGCGATGATTTCAGATCAAGCTTATATTGGTCATTATGCGGTTATTGGTGAAAACTGTGTGGTCGGGGATAATACGGTTATTCAATCTCATGTACATCTAGATGACTACGTTGAAGTCGGAAAAGATTGTTTTATTGATTCGCATGTGACGGTTACAGGAAGATCCAAAATTGCCAATCGTGTGCGTATTTACGCCAATACTGTGATTGGTGGTGAGGGTTTTGGTTTTGCGCCTTATCAAGGGAAATGGAATCGTATTGTGCAATTAGGCTCGGTTCAAATTGGTAATGATGTTCGAATTGGTTCAAATTGTAGTGTAGATCGTGGTGCTTTGGATGACACAATTTTGAAAGATGGTGTCATCATTGATAACCTTGTGCAAATAGCACATAACGTGGTTATTGGTGAAAATACCGCAATTGCTGCAAAATGTGGTATTGCAGGCAGTACCACGATTGGCAAAAACTGTATCCTTGCAGGTGCTGTTGGTGTGGTAGGTCACATTAATATCGCAGATAATGTGACAATTACAGGAATGTCAATAGTGACAAAAACTATTTCTGAAGCAGGTTCATACTCTTCAGGAACTGGGCAGTTTGAAACAAAGCATTGGAAACGTACAGTTGTTCGTCTGCGACAATTAGCAGATGTGCCATTGACCAAGATAGTCAAACAGCTAGATCATATGCAGGCTCAAATTGAGCAACTTGAATCAACTTTAAAATCGCGTAAATAATTATGACTGAGTCAAAATCTCTACCTTTTACGGTTCCTGAATTACCAATGCAAACCCAAACGATTCGTGACTATTTGCCGCATCGTTATCCGTTTTTGTTGGTTGATCGAGTTACTGAAGTAACAGAAAATAGCATTACTGGTTACAAAAATGTATCCATTAATGAGGAATTTATGCAAGGTCATTTCCCTGGTTATCCAATTATGCCAGGTGTATTGATCGTCGAAGCGATGGCACAAGTTTCGGGTGTACTGGGCTTCATTATGAATAATGAGAAACCTAGACCTGGTTCATTGTTCTTATTTGCTGGTGCAGAGAAAGTACGTTTTAAGAAACAAGTCGTTCCTGGTGATCAACTTGTGCTAAAATCTGAATTACTTATGCAAAAACGTGGCATTTACAAATATTTATGTACTGCTAGTGTAGACGGCATGGTAGCAGCAACCGCTGAAATTATCATTTCACATCAAAAATTAGAGCAGGCATGAGCAATACAGACCTCATTCATCCAACCGCTATTATCGATGCTACAGCACAGATTGCACCTGACGTAGAAATTGGACCTTATTGTATTATTGGACCTCATGTAAGTATTGATGCGGGTACGAAACTTCATTCACATGTTGTGGTGGGTGGGTTTACTCGCATTGGTAAAGACAATGAGATTTTCCAGTTTGCAAGTGTTGGTGAAGTTTGTCAGGACTTAAAATACCAAGGTGAAGAAACTTGGTTGGAAATCGGTGATGCGAATAAAATTCGTGAACACTGTAGTCTGCATCGAGGAACGGTACAAGATCAAGGTCTAACAAAAGTGGGTAGCCATAATTTACTGATGGTGAATACTCATGTTGCGCATGATTGCCAAATTGGTGATCATAATATCTTTGCCAATAATGTTGGGATCGCTGGGCATGTACATATTGCGGATTATGTGATTATCGGTGGTAACTCTGGTATTCATCAATTCTGTAAAATTGATGCATACAGTATGATTGGTGGTGCATCCTTAATTTTGAAAGATGTTCCAGCCTATGTGATGGTATCAGGTAATCCTGCACATGCTTTTGGTATGAATGTAGAGGGCATGCGTCGTAAAGGTTGGTCTAAAAATGTAATTCAGGGCTTACGTGAAGCATTTAAATTGATCTATAAAGATGGTTTAACGACTGAACAAGCAATTGCAAAAATCACAGCAGAGATTTTGCCTGAAGTGCCTGAAGCACAGCTTTTATTGGATTCTTTGATTGAGTCAAAACGTGGAATTGTACGTTGATTTGATCGCCTAAATACATAGTCATAAAAAAGACATCCTGCGTGATGTCTTTTTTATTTATAAAATATAATGGCTTAAAAGCTTAACTATTTTTTAGATAATTGGCTTCTTCTGAATCAGGAAATGCTGTTAATAATTTGTTTTTATAAACATCTGCTGTTTGTGGGTTCTGATTCACTTCGGTCGCGATGCTGTATAAGCGATATAAAGCACGTGGTGTTTTAGATGAGTTACTGTATTTGGATACAATGACTTCATAATTTTTTTTGGCTTCTTCATAATTTGGTGGTTCAATCGCTAAATTAAATTCTGCTAACCAAAAATAAGCATTGCCTGTATAGACTCCGTTAGGATTGTTTTTAATAAAATTTTGCATTGGTTCGATGGCTTTTTGAGCACCTCCTTGTTTATAGGCATCTAATGCAATGGTATATGCGGCTTTTTCTAAGTCTATAGCATTACTCGCATTCGCACTGTCTTGTGTTGATGTTTCGGTTGAATCTTGTGAATTAGGTGTGGTTGCAATAGGTGCTGAATTTTGAGTCTTTGGTTCAGTGGTATTTGGATTGATAGGAGCCTGATCATCTGAATTTGTTTCATCAGGATTTGTTTCATCAGTTGCTTCAGCAGCCTCTAACTTTTGTGTCATCAGTTCTAAACGTTGATCTAAGTCAGTATAACGGTTGCTGAGTTCTTTATTCAGTTGTTCAATGGCATTGTCTTGTTCTTCAATCTTGCCACGTAGCTCTCGGATTTGATTTTCTAATTGTTGATTTTTTGCATCAAATCCCAATTCATATTCCCTGTAATTGGGGTAGATGAACCAGAAATATTGCTATTTGAGCTTTGATTACTCAAACCTCGTGATTCAATTGGAATAGCATACAAAGTCGCTGAACTTAAAAGTGCGAGAGAAAAGAGCGCATGCTTTTTTAGCATAATGTTAAATCCATAATAGTAGCTTTGTTGACTTTATTTCTTATTGAGAAATTCGTCATATCATTCGAGAATGGGTTTTATTTAAAACGGCTCAGCAGGGAAAAGCAAGTCACTTTTACAATGTTCTAGCATTTCTTTAAGAATGTTCTTATTTCGCACTGAATATAGAAGGAATATTGGAGTTTTTTGAGTTTATGCTGCTGTTTTTATTACTATTGCTGAGTAATTAATCAAACAGTCATAAAAACTGTTAAAAATGAATATGAGCACTTGCAAGAAATTTAAAAATCTCTATACTCTGTTCTTGCAATGGTAGCCCTACTGGTGGCTTCGCAATTGTACTCTGAAAACCCCGCCAGGACCGGAAGGTAGCAACGGTATCAGAAATATGATGTGCCGAAGTTTTGCTAGTAGGGCTGCCACCAGATTTTAAAAGAATAAACTGAATTTTCACATTTTTTATTTCATTCAATATCTTTACCTTAAACTTAGCATTAACCTAAAAATCATTCGGTTTTTTACGAATAGCTTTCATAATTACATCCATTTCAAAACCACGATATTGTAAAAAACGAATTTGTTTGGCTTTTATTTTAGGGTCTGTACTGACTTCTGTACCATATTTTTTGACTTTGAGTTGGTAGGCTTGTTCATACCAGTCGATTTCTTTTAAATCCTCAGCCACTAAGGTTTTGTCTAAATGTTTGCTGCGTAAAGCCATTTTGATACGATTTGGACCTTTGCCTTGACGGATTTGGCTGCGGACAGTCATTTCAGCAACACGTTGATCACTTTGATAATTTTCTTCTGCTAATTCATCGACTAAGGCAATAACTTCTTCTCTATTTGCTGCATAAAGACATAGTTTTTCGATCAAGTCTGCTTTTGAGTACTCTCGGCGTGTTAACTTTGCAAAGGCATAAGAGCGTAGGCGAGTACCTGTTAAGCCTTGGTTTTTTGCTTGATGTTCTTGTTCGAAGTTGAGCGCATGTTCATCTGCGTTTGTAGTGTTATTTTCATTGGATACTTCATCTGAAAATTGTTGTTTCAATGCTTCATAGTTCAGCATTTTCGGAAATTTAGGAGATGACATAGCAGTAGAAGAAACTTTAACCTTTAAATGATACGTTGCTATTTTAACGCTTTCTGTTGATATTCCAAAACTTTGACTATGTTTGGACGTGTTATGATAAAAAACGCCCAAATTTGGCGTTTAATTTTTCAATTTAGTGCTGAATTAAGCATCTAAAAATTCTGGTTCTACTTCATCATCTTCTGCTGAAGATGGTGCAGCATTTGTTGTGGTGAGTAATTTCTCACGAATCAATTTCTCGATTTCAGCTGCCATTTCAGGATTTTCTTCCATGTGGCGAATGGCGTTATTTTTACCTTGACCGATTTTATTGCCATTGTACGAATACCAAGCACCTGCTTTGTTTACGATGTCTTGTGCTACAGCAAGGTCGATTAATTCACCTAAATGATTGACACCTTTACCGTAAAGAATTTGGAACAGTGCTTCACGGAAAGGAGGAGCCATTTTGTTCTTCACCACTTTAACACGGGTTTCTGAACCAATGATTTCATCACCTTCTTTCACTTGACCGATACGGCGAATATCAAGACGTACAGAAGCGTAGAACTTCAATGCGTTACCACCAGTTGTGGTTTCAGGGCTACCAAACATCACACCAATTTTCATACGAATTTGGTTAATGAAAATCACCATACAGTTTGAACGCTTGGCATTACCTGTGATTTTACGCAATGCTTGGCTCATCAAACGCGCTTGTAAGCCCATGTGCGAGTCGCCCATTTCACCTTCAATTTCAGCTTTTGGGGTTAATGCAGCAACAGAGTCGACAACGATCATGTCAATCGCTCCAGAGCGTACCAACATATCTGCAATTTCAAGTGCTTGCTCACCATGGTCAGGCTGTGATACCAATAAATTGTCAATATCTACACCAAGTTTACGTGCATATTGTGGGTCAAGTGCATGTTCGGCATCAATAAAGGCACATGTGCCACCAGCTTTTTGACATTGTGCAATCGCTTGTAAAGTCATTGTGGTTTTACCTGAAGATTCAGGACCATAGATTTCAACAATACGACCTTTTGGCAAACCACCAATACCAAGTGCGATATCTAAGGTTAAAGAACCTGTTGATATAGACTCTACTGCTTGCACAGTATTCTCACCTAAACGCATCACTGTATTTTTACCAAATTGTTTTTCAATTTGACTTAACGCAGCATTCAGCGCTTTACTTTTATTATCATCCATTTTGAAACCTCAAAACTATATAAATTCACTATTCACTAAAGTGGATGTCTTTAAATTTGATCTTCGTCCACAAGAGCAATAGTGACAGAAAAAAAATGTCTCATCTACATCAAATTGCGTTATTGCGACACAGAATGTCGCATTAGCAATTTAATTTTTATTCATCATGATATGACCAATTTTGCTCATAACCTGCATCATTTTCTTGTCTAAATCGACTGATGTCTCGGCGATCTTTTTTGCTCGGTCGGTGCTCAGGTCGTGCAAGATTATGCAATTTTCTTTGGGTTGAAATCAATTCCCGTCGTGCAATACTGACTTCGGTTTCTTCATAGAGCAATTGGGCGGCAGGCGCACCACCACGTATATTGGATAGGGCTTTGACCATGACTGTTTTGCGGTCAAAACCTTGTTGAATAGTGAGTTCCATACCGATGCGAATTTCTTTTGACACTTTGATGCGTTCATTATTGTGGTGGACTTTACCACCTTCGATTGCTGCTTTAGCAATAGAACGGGTTTTAAAAAAACGAGCAGCCCACAGCCATTTGTCAGCACGTACGCTATCTGTTTCTGGAGAATTTTGATCTTTATGGTTTTTAGGCTGTTTTGACATCGACATCCTTGCTTTGATATTGCGCCAATAATGGCAATAATTCAGTTAAATTGTGAATCGCTGGATAATGTAACTCTAATGGATTACGTGCAGCTTTTAAACTAGAAGGTTGGGTAATGGTGATCAGATTTTTAATTCCGAAATTTTTTGCTCCTTCTAGTACAGGCGCAGTATCATCAATCATAAATGCATGTTGCGGGTCGAAAGGGTGCTTTTGTTGTAAAATTTGCCAAAACTCAACAAATTCTTTGGAATAACCAAACTCTTGACTGCTGACAATGACTTCAAAATAGGGTGCAAGATCAACATTTTCTAGTTTTAATTTTAAACCTGCACGGTCAGCATTGGTCAGTAACCAACAACGATAGCCTTGTGCGTTTAAGCTTTCTAATAATTCGATGCAACCGATGCGTGGTTGGATTTTATCTTGAAAATCATATTGTAATTTTAAAACATCAACACCGACTTTTTCACTCCAATATTGCGATGAATACCATAGAATCGTGTGTTTATGTTCTTGATAAAATTCAAATAAAGTTGCTTTACTTTGTTCAAGTGAGCATTGATGGGTTTGCGCATGCCGTTCAGGTAATTTTTGATTCCAAATGAGATCGTCAAATGCGAGATCAAGAAGTGTTCCATCCATATCGAACATCAGGATAGGCTGCATAGTTTAACTACCTTTATTTTTAAAAGTACAATGAGTGCTTAAAATAAAGCAAAGTTCATTGATTTTTGAGGAATAATTCAAAATTGAAGGTTTTGAAATATAGATCAATTTTAATGATGTTATACACCACATCAAAAATAATGTACAAATTGATGTACATTATTTTACGTATGACTTGAGATTGAAGTATAGCGCTAAATATTGAGGGGGCGAATAAAATCTAAAAGCCCGTATGATGATTTCTCTAAGTTTTTAATTGAGTGATGATTTATAAGCTTTAATTATCATTGTTGATTGGAACTCTAGATTTGATCATCATTTTTCTCTTAGGATGAATTTAGCCAGTATGAGAAGTTTTATATTTGATGCATTAAAAATGCTTTGTCTAAAATTAGATTAACAAATTCAATCCATAATATATTTTTATTTTTGATCAATAGGCTGTTAAATAGTGAAATGAAAGCTCATTTTCTAAATTATTTGAGGAATGAATATGCGCTGGCAAGATGTATTTCGTGTTGTTAAAGAAATCTTAGAGCGTAGCCTTAAACAGCCAAATTCAGCGGATATCGCAACAGCAACAGACACTGATCATAGCCAAATTGCAGTTGCAACAGATTTAGCTCAACGCCAAGTCAGTGTTCGTGGACGAGAGCAGATTTGCAGTTTTGAGGGATTGGAGCTGACTGCCTATGATGATGGAACGGGGTGTTGGACGATTGGCTATGGGACTACACGTTATCCTGATCAAACTGTTGTGAAAGCATTTGATACTTGTAGTGTAAATGATGCGAAACGCTATATGCAGCATGACTTAAAAAAGTTTGAAAATGCAGTCAATCAAGCTGTTACAGTGAATTTAACCCAAAACCAGTTCGATGCATTGGTGTCTTTAACTTATAACATCGGTATTACAGCATTTAAAAATTCAACTTTGTTACGTCATTTAAATGCAATGAATTATCATAAAGCTGCTGAGCAGTTTGATGTGTGGGTTTATGCAGGTGGTCAGCGAATGCAAGGCTTGATCAATCGTAGAGCAGTAGAAAGGGCATTATTTGAGAAAAGAGCATAAAATTATCACTATTCAATGCTCATTTTCTGTGATTCAAACATATTTTGTCGTTAAAACATAGATGTCATTTTTTGATGTTAAAATATGCCGTTTAAAAATCGACATTTAAAAAAGCAGGTAGGTTGCACGCAATGTTTATTACCACCCAAGCACCACAAGATGAGCAAATCCTAAATTTAACTCCAATTTTGGCACATGCAAGCCAGATTTTGTTGGATGAATATGAGGCATATTGTGCTGGGCGTGAGTTTAGGATTGATGAAAAGCCAGACCATTCACCTGTGACCCAAGCAGATTTGAAAGTAAATGCTTATTTATTAGAACAATTGGCAATATTAACCCCTGATATTCCTGTGATTTCTGAGGAAAGTGATTATTCTGAGCGTCAAGCGTGGAATGTCTGTTGGATGCTTGATCCTTTGGACGGTACAAAAGAATTTATTCATGAGCGTGATGAATTTACCATTAATTTAAGTCTGATCCAAAATCATCAAACGATATTTTCCATCATTGCTGTACCAACTGAGCAAGTCATGTATGTCGGTTATCTCACTGAATTACCTTACAAATATTCATTTAGTCAAAAAGTATGGGAACGCTATAGCAAGTTTAAAGATGTCGAAACAGATGCTATTCAAGTGGGTTTAAGTCATAGCAGCAAAAATCCTAAATATCAGCAATATATTGATTATATTGAACAAGAAAACCCTGTGATTAAACGTGAAGCGGGGAGTGCTTATAAGTTTTGTATGATGCTTGAGGGTGAAATTGACATTTACCCACGTTTTCATCCGACTTCTGAATGGGATACCAGTGCAGGACAAGGTTTACTTGAAAGTATTGGCGGTGGTTTGGTGAGTTTGAAAGCACAAGCCTTTACCTATAACCAACGTGAAACAGTATTAAATGATGGTTTTATCGCCTTTAGAGATAAAGAAAATCAGAAAATAGCATTAGATGCACTCAGTAACGTGTCTTTATAAGATTGAGAGTTTTTTTCGGCATGGTATAGTAGGCAAGAGCTAAAAAATAAACTGAGTCTGTATGGCGCTTGAGTTACTGCCAAAAAGCATGTTGAAAGCAATAGATTTATTGCCTGACCCGAAAATCCCTGTGACTTTGTTTACACGCCATTCGATTCGTGAAATGGTGAGTGGACAGGGTTTAGCAGGTTATGACTTACAGTTAACGTCACAAGGGCGTGATTTGGCGCAGGCTTGGGGTTCATATTTAACTGACAATACAGACCGTGTGATTCAGCATTGTATTTCTAGTCCGATTCAACGCTGTGTTGATACTGCGGCATTGATGATCGAAGGGGCAGATTTATCAAGTCCTGATCATAATACTCATAGAATTGAAATTGTTGAACAGGGTTTGTTGGTTGAGCCTGGAAGTTTTGTTCTTGATATTCAACAAGCTGCGCCATATTTTCAAAAGCAAGGTGCATTGGGCTTTATCAATAGTTTTGTCAATAATGCCTTGCCAGGAATGAAGCATCCGATTTCGGGTGTGGTTGATGTTTTAGAGTTGATTTATAACACACATCCGCAAAATGCACAGGGTTTAAGCTTGGCGGTCAGTCATGATACGATCTTGGCAGCCATTATTGCAGTAATTTCAGGGCGTCATCAGGTGGACAAAGCAGATTGGCCACAAATGATGGAAGGGTTATTCGTGTGGTTTGAGGGTGATCATTTTGAGGATAGTAATTTAAAATGGGTTTGGCGTGGTGAAGTTAATCAGTTATCAATTCGAGATTTTCAAAAGTTGGAGAATTAAATAGATCTGAAATTATAATAAAATTCATTCAGTAGGAATAATAGTTTCAAATGGATATGAAAATATTTAAAAATAAAATCATCCAATCAATTGGACTTGTTCTTTTGGTGATTGTGATTTGGAATATTTTTCGATTTTATCCGCAGAGCACGATTACTTTGCAAAATGTGCAACAGCAACCACAAATTATTATCAACTTTACATCACTCAAAGATTTTGGAACACGTGGCTTCTTTGAGGTGAATAGTCGTTTATTTTGTAACTCAGATGATCATTCACACTTAACGGCGTGGAATTTTATTCCTACAGGTCAAGAATATATCGGTTTTATTGAGAAAATGCCTGCACAATTTGATTCACAACAACAGCGTTATATTTATCATATTTCTCTTGATCTCGATGAGCAGCAAAGACAAGAAATCCAAAATAAAAAGCTACAATGTCGTGTGATGACGGGGCATTATTTAAGAGGTTTTATTCGTTCAAATGTGATTGAATTTACATTGAATAGAGAGTGAATCGAATTTTAGATACAAAAAAAGCCCTAAAAAGGGCTCTTTTCACGCAACAAATTAGTTAGCTAAAGCTTTAACTTGTGCATTTAAACGGCTCTTATGACGAGCAGCTTTGTTTTTATGGATGATGCCTTTATCAGCCATACGATCGATTACTGGTACAGCTGTTTTATAAGCTTCAGTAGCCGCAGCATAATCGCCAGCAGCAATAGCAGCTACTGTACGTTTAAGATAAGTACGAACCATAGAACGTAAGCTAGCGTTGTGTTTACGTGCTTTAACGTTTTGTTTAGCACGTTTTTTAGCTTGAGCAGAGTTTGCCACTCGTGCACTCCTTGAAATAGATTGGTCTGGGCGGGCTGAAATTACATCTGAAAACCTACATCAGAGAATTTTCACCAGCCCGTAAACAAGTGCCATATTGTGATTAAAGCATGCTGCAAAGTCAAGTCTTGACATGCTTTGACACTAAATAGATGCAGAAAAAAATAAAAGAAAACGTTAGATTATTCAAAAATAAAGGAGATTGTTTAAAAATGACACAAACGATTAAAAGTGCAATCGTGATAGGGGCAACAGGTTTGGTTGGTAAAAGCTTGGTCAAAAAACTGAGTCAACTTTCCCAATGTGAAAAAATTACAGCAATTGTGCGACGTGAAGATTTAGAACTTAAACAACTAGCAAAAGTAGAACAATTGGTTTTGGATGATTTTTTATTACTCAATGATCAGGATGTGAATGGTTTTAGTCATGCCTTTAGTTGCTTAGGTTCAACCCAAAAAAAAGCAGGTTCTAAAGAAAAATTTTATGCGATTGATTATGAGATTAATGCGCATTTTGCTGATCTTTTTCAAACTACAGATACTCAGTTGCTTTTAGTCAGTGCAATGGGTGCAAATGCCAAGTCTAAAATTTTTTATAACCGTGTAAAAGGTGAGCTAGAACATTATGTGCAAGGTTTAGATTTAGCACGTATTTCGATCATTCGACCATCGTTGTTATTAGGAGAGCGAAATGAACAGCGTACTTTAGAAGACCTTGGGCAAAAAGCTTTTCAAAAATTATCGCATTTCATTCCCAATACATTTAAATATAAGCCAGTGACAGCCGAGCAAGTGGCTCATACTATGGTCGAGGTTGCACAAACTCAGACCGCTCAATTTGAAATTTATGATAATTTATACATACAAAATGCCAAATAAAGGAGAACTACATTGACTTCACCCGCTTTTGTAACTTGCGATTTACTTGATGACAATCCTGAAAAAGAGCTGCAAACCTTAATTCCATCATTAGATGGGCGTTTTTTTCAAAGTTATGGCGCACGCAAAAGTTTTGGCGGTCAAATCGTGACTGTGAAATGTTTCGAGGATAATTCACGGGTCAAAGAACTTTTGGCAACGGATGGCACAGGCAAAGTTCTTGTGGTAGATGGTGGTGCTTCTATGCGCTGTGCATTGATGGGCGATATGATCGCTGAGTCTGCAGTTAAAAATCATTGGAATGGTGTGGTGATTTACGGTTGTGTGCGTGATGTCGATGCGATTGCTGAACTTGATCTGGGTGTGCATGCATTGGCTTCAATTCCACAAAAAAGTAACCGTAAGGGCATAGGCGAAGTTGATGTGCCATTGTATTTTGGTAGTGTAACGTTCAATGCAGGTGATTTTATCTATGCGGATAATAACGGCATTGTGGTTGCTAAAGAAAAATTAGTGGATCTTTAAAATTAGGGTCATTGACGCCCGAAGGATAACAAAATGGTGCATCATCAGATTAAAGTCGTACAAGCTTTGGCTTCAGCAATTACAGAAGGTGGACGTGGCGCAAATGGTACGCCATTTCCCAATCAGCCTGAAAAGGCATTAAAGTTGTATGAATTTGAAGGTTCACCATTTTGTCGCCGTGTTCGTGAAGTGATGACCTTATTGAATTTGGATTATGAAGTGTATCCTTGTCCAAAAGGTGGTACGAAATACCGTAAAATTGCCAAAGAACAAGGTGGAAAAGCACAGTTCCCATTTTTAATAGATGAAAATACAGGTGAAAAACTGTATGAATCACAAGATATTATTCATCATCTTTTTAAAAATTATGGCAAAAATGGCAAAACACCAAAAAAATATGCGCATTATCCAAAATTACCTGTGCTTGCATTTGCAGGCACTTTGATTAATGGTGCACGTGGCGTGTGGATCAATAAAAAAATCGTCAATCGTGCTGCACCTGAACAGCTTTTAGAGTTGTGGGGCTTTGAAGCGAGTCCTTATACTCGTGTAGTGCGTGGGGTTTTGACTGAGTTGGAACTGCCTTTTGTCTTTCATAATGTGGCAAAAGAGCGTTGGCAAGATCAAGGACCTTCTGTTCTCCGTTTAAAACCGGGGAAATACGTCCCTTTGGCAGGTGGTAAGCGTGAAAAAGTTGTGCCAATCATGGGGCGTGTAAAAAGTGATATTCAAGTGCCATTTTTGGTTGATCCAAATACAGGTGCACAATTGTTTGAATCTGAAGCTATCGTCAATTATTTAAAACAAAAATACGCATAATCTTATGTAAAGAAGCATCCGAAAAGGGTGCTTTTTTAGCATAGAATAGAAATAGCCTAAGCTAACTCATACTTTAATCTGGGTCGAAATCAGACTAAACTGCATTTATTGTTTAAATGTGGAATCTATGATGTTTGCTAAAATTACTGATTTGTTTAAAGGTAAAGCGGCGAAAGCTGAGCTGGAGTTTTTAGAAAATAATCATATTCAAATTGATTCTGAGCAAGGTTTTATCGTTGATGGTATTGTTTTAAATCAAGAATTGGCGGAGCGTTTGGAATATTTTTCCAACCGAAAATTAAAAAACTTTGATGACTTAAATGCACTGTTTTATAAAGCAATTTTGATCAATGAAAAAATAGACTTGGAAATCGCTTCAGGGCGCTATGTGGCACGACTTGACAATACTGAAGAAAACTTAAAACAGTTAAAAGCCATTATTCAGAAACTGAATGATTATTATAAAGCGTTTAAGCGGGAAAAATGAAAACGATTAGTTTAGATATCGCCAAAGTTGTTGCTTATATTGAAGATTATTGTGCTGTGCTTGCTTTTGCATCAGATCTTTCTGATATGCCTGAGCGCTATTTGGTTTTGACTCGAGCAACAGAACAACAAGATGGTGGGAAAGCAGTTGGTGATTTTGAATGGACCTTGTACTTGATTTTGATGGGGAAATTCAACATTTAACCCATTATGAGCAGGATTCACAACAGCGCATAAGCTTTTACTTTGATGTTGATCATCTGTGTTTGACATTGAATATTTCAGATGAACAGAACATTAATGTAGAACAATGGCTTGAATTGATTTTTAAAAATAACACAAGGCAAATTCATGAAAATTAATACAATACTGAAAACATGGTCTTTAGTGGTTGTGGTGGGAACGTTACAAGGATGTGAGTTGTTTGAAATCTTTAGTGAATGCTCAACATTTACATTAGGCGGCACAGGGCAAACGCCAGAACATTGTGATAAGGCTAAAATGATGGAAATAGCCCAAAATCAAAAAAATTATGATGAATATGTATTGAAGTTACCACAGCCTCTACCATGTGTGAAAGAGCAAAAACTGAAAGTTGATCCTAAAATTTCCAAGATATATACCTATGCGTATTTTACAGAGATCAATAATGAAGACAATAGAGATCCAGAGTTTTGGCTGGGATTGTATCGGTATTACAACATTGCTTTGACATATGGAGATACTCGGGCATTTGATCGTTTAAATCGAATTATTTTGTTGAATCGTATGGGGAGTCTGGAATTAGGTGATCGTGTGGAATATGAACTGATATATCGGCAATATGCCAAATTCAAACCCGCATTTGCAAACTATTATAAATATCGAAGCAATATGATGATAGGTCCTTATTTATATCCGGCTTTACAGGCAGGTAATGTCAATGCAATGTTGAGAGTCGCATCGATTGCTGCAAATGCAAATGATGTTACACAACCTGAGCGGGCAAAAAAAATCAAAGATGATATGTGGATGTGTGCCTCTGAACAGGGAGATGGTTATGCGACCAGAAAGGTAGCAGAGAGGTTACAAGAAGCAGGAAAACATAGAGAAGCACTTGAAAAATATCAATTGGCTTTGGCTCAGGGTGATCGTTCCAGTGCGGAAGTACTATCAAAAATATTTGTATATCAAACAGAAATTGTACCTCAGCGATATTATCAGGATATGATTCGTTATAATCTTGATTTGGGGGCCGATGATCCAGCGCGTTCACAACGTTATAAAGAAATTTTAAAATTATTCAGGGCCTTGCCTTATTTTCTTTCGGATGATGATGAAAAAATTCCTGAATTGAACCAAATTATACCTTTACCTCCGGAAAAACTGCCAAAATGGGATGGTACGATAACAGCAGCTGCTTGGTTAAAGGGTACAGCGCCTGAAAAGCCAGATGAACAATGGTTGACTCAATTGGCTTTAAATGCAGGACTGGATCCTGTGACTGGTCGTCCATTGCCTAAAATTAAACAGGAAGCGGAAAAGTAAGGATTGCAAAAATTGGGCTGAAAGGTCTATTTAAATGGTGGCTTAGCATGCGGATGGAGAGGGCATTATCTTGATGAGGAAAAGGTGGCGTTTCACCATTATTAAATCAACAAGACCAAACAAAATCACTCAACTGTAGAAAGTCATCATGTTAAACTATTGCCCATGTCTTTTTGACCCAAAGCGATTATGTTTAAACAAGAAATTTCTGATCTTAATTTAAAAAAACTCAAAGCAGGCGAAAAGCGTTGGATCGGCTCAATGCTTGGTTCATCGGCTGCATTATTATTCAAAGAAATTTCAGAGCAATCTGAGCAACTATTTGTTTTGGTTGCTCGGAACAATCAGCATGTGGGGCAACTTGAAAGCGAACTTGAGTTTTATGGCATAAAACCAACCATTTTTCCTGATTGGGAAATTTTACCTTATGACCGTTTATCACCACATCAAGATATTGTTTCAGAACGACTTTCGATTCTATCCAATATGCCAACGAAAGGCATTTTATTGGTTTCTGCAACAACTTTAGCACAGCGGGTTGCTCCAACATCTTGGGTGCTCGGTGAACATTTCGATATTAAAGTTGGGCAAAAATTTGACTTAGAACAACAAAAAATGCGTTTGATTCAAGCAGGTTATCACTTGGTCGATACGGTTTATGATCATGGTGAATTTGCGGTGCGGGGCAGCATCATGGACATTTATGCTTCAGGGCAAAATGCGCCGATTCGTATTGATCTGTTTGATGATGAAATTGATAGCTTAAAATTCTTTGATCCTGAAACGCAAAGAACCACCACCAAATTGGAAAATTTTACTGTTTTACCTGCTAAAGAGTTTCCACTGAAAGAAGCACGTTCAACATTCCGTGATCGTTATGCAGAAAGTTTTCCAACAGCAAATCCAAAGAAAAACCCGATTTATACTGATGTACTCGATGGCATTGCTTCAGCAGGATTGGATTTTTATTTTCCATTATTCTTTAGCAAAGACGCCATGCAAGCTCAAAGTAGCCTGACATCATACTTACCAAAGCATTGCATTGTCATTACAGATGAGCATTTGGATGATGGATTAGCAAGTTTTTGGAAAGATGTGATGCGTCGTTATGAAGATCGCCGTCACAATGCAGATCAGCCTTTATTGCCCCCTGAAGAATTATTTATCCAACCAAATCAGGTGTTTGAATATCTCAATCAATTTCCAAGAATCATTGCATCTGTAGAATCTGTAGATGCGTTGAAATCGGGGGCAATTAATTTAACAGCGGAACAACCTGCCAAGCTTGCCGTTGATCCGAAACAAGAACAACCGTTTAAAGTTGTTAAAAAATATATTGATGAAGCCAATCATCCTGTCTTGCTTGTGGCAGAAAGTGCGGGTCGCCGTGAAACGCTGAAAGATGCATTGCGTCCAAGTTTGGGTGAAATTCCTGTTGTTGAGAATTTTTCGGCATTTCAACAGTCGAATTTTTCAGTGGCAATTACCCATGCGCCTTTAGATCGTGGTTTGGTGATTACTGATCATCTTTCAGTAATTTCTGAAAATCAACTGTATGAACATCGTGTGGTGCAGCGCCGCAAAAAACGTCAGCAAGAAGTTTCTGAAGAATTTTTAATTAAAAGTCTGACTGAACTGAATATCGGTGCGCCTGTGGTGCATATTGATCATGGTGTGGGGCGTTATGCAGGTTTGGTGACGCTGAATATTGATGATCAAGATTATGAATTTTTGCAGCTCAATTATGCAGATGAAGCCAAAGTGTATGTGCCTGTGACGCATTTACATCTCATTAGCCGTTTTAGTGGTGGTGATCCTGATCTTGCGCCTTTGCATAAACTCGGTACTGATGCATGGAACAAAGCCAAACGCAAAGCTTTGGAGCAAATCCATGATGTTGCAGCCGAATTATTGCATATACAAGCACGTCGTCAGTCTAAGCCCGGTATCAGTTTTGAGCTTGAACAAAGCAGTTATATGCAATTTTCAAGTGGTTTTGCCTACGAGGAAACACTTGATCAAGCCAATGCCATTGAGGCGACTTTGCATGATATGCAACTTGCTAAACCAATGGATCGTTTGGTCTGTGGTGATGTCGGTTTCGGTAAAACCGAAGTGGCAATGCGGGCGGCATTTGTTGCAGTGCAAAATAATAAGCAGGTTGCTGTGCTCGTACCTACAACTTTGCTTGCACAACAACATTATGAATCATTCAAAGACCGCTTTGCAGATTGGCCGATTCGCATTGAGGTATTGTCCCGTTTTGGCACAAGTAAAACCCATACCAAAACCATTGAGGATTTGGTTGAGGGTAAAGTCGATGTTGTGATTGGGACACATAAAATTCTTCAGGAAAATGTGCAATTTAAAAATTTAGGTTTGATGATTGTTGATGAAGAACATCGTTTTGGAGTACGTGATAAAGAGCGTATTAAAGCCATGCGTGCCGATGTGGATATGTTGACGCTGACTGCGACTCCGATTCCACGAACATTGAATATGGCATTTTCAGGGATGCGTGATCTATCCATTATTGCCACGCCACCTGCACGCCGTTTAGCTGTAAAAACCTTTGTCAATGAACAGACTGATGAAACCATGAAAGAGGCGATTCTGCGTGAATTGCTGCGTGGTGGTCAGGTCTATATTTTACATAATGAAGTCGATAGCATTGAACGTGCTGCGGAAAACATTCGTCATCTTGTGCCTGAAGCCCGTGTAGCGGTGGCACATGGACAAATGCGTGAACGTGAACTTGAACAGGTCATGCAGCAGTTTTATCACAAAGAATATAATGTTTTGGTCTGTTCAACCATTATTGAAACTGGGATTGATGTGCCCAATGCCAATACCATTATCATCGAACGAGCGGATAAACTTGGTTTAGCGCAGTTACATCAATTACGTGGTCGTGTAGGGCGATCACATCACCAAGCCTATGCTTATCTGATGGTGCCTTCAATCAAAGGCTTAAAAGGTGATGCAGAAAAACGTCTTGATGCCATTTCACGTGCATCGACTTTGGGTGCGGGCTTTATGTTGGCAACCGAAGACTTGGAAATTCGTGGTGCAGGCGAATTACTGGGTGAGCAGCAAAGCGGTTCAATGAATGCAATTGGCTATAGTCTATATATGGAAATGTTGGAAAAAGCCACCAAAGCCATTCAACAAGGTAAAACACCAAACTTTGATGCACCCTTGTCATTAACCTCTGAAATTACTTTGCACATGCCTGCGTTGATTCCTGATGACTATCTGGGTGATGTACATCAACGCTGATGTTTTATAAACGCATCAGTAATACCGATACACAGGATAAACTCGATAATATCCGTATGGAGTTAATTGATCGTTTTGGTGTGCCACCATTATCCGTGAAGCAACTGTTTAGTGTGCATCAGATTCGCATTCAGGCTGAACAATTGGGCATCACTAAAATTGATGTTGGGGCACGTGGCGGAGCGATTGAGTTTTCACCTGATACACCCGTGCAAGCCATTACGATTATTCAGCTCATGCAAAAACATCCAACGTGGTTCCGCATGGAAGGTGGTCAGCGCCTGAAAGTGATGGTGATGTTGGAAGAAAATGAAAAGCGGATTCAGTTTATTGTAGACCTTTTGAAAATGCTTTTAGTCGATTTAAAATAGTTTGAAAATTCCAGTTGTTAGATGCTTTAAATGCAGTAATAACTGGAAAAATAAAGCAGGCATGTGTTGTAAAAAACAGTTTAAAAAAAAGTTTTATTATGCTTCGTATGATAAATTTGAGACACTGTTCAAAACAAACTGTATTTATTTGTACTAAAACACAAGTCTAGCAATATTCACGTTAAAACTGATGTGTTAGTATTGGGTATCCTTTTTCATTTTATGTCATTTATAAAGATATGTTTAGTCTGCATCCTCAACTTGCTCAAGATACTTTTTTTGTCGGCGATTTTCCGCTTTCAACATGTCGTTTAATGAATGATATGCAATTTCCGTGGTTAATTCTGATCCCACGTGTGCCTGGTATTACTGAGTTATATGAACTCAGTCAAGCGGATCAGGAGCAGTTTTTACGTGAATCAAGTTGGTTATCTAGCCAATTGTCTCGTGTATTCCGTGCTGACAAAATGAATGTTGCAGCATTGGGTAACATGGTTCCACAATTACATTTTCATCATGTGGTTCGTTATCAAAATGATACAGCATGGCCAAAACCAGTATTTGGTTTACAAACTGTTCCATATTCAAATGAAGTTCTCGCACATATGCGCCAGACTTTGATGTTGGCATTGCGTGGTCAAGGGGATATGCCTTTTGATTGGCGTATGGATTAAGTTCTATTGCGTATATGAATAGATAAATAATCAATGACATTCGAGGTTTTCATTTGCCATTAGATCGTATGTTAGATAAGCAACCTAAACAGTTTGAGATATTCCAACGTTTGATGGGATATATCATGCTTGCGATGTTGTTGGTTATTTATTATTTCACAACACCAAATGCACATAACCAACTTTATGTGCCGATTTTTATTTTCTTTATTTTTCTGATTAGTCCAAGGTTATCACGTTGGTTGGAATACCAGTATGGTGCGCTGGTACGGCGTAATGTGTATTTCCTCATAGATGTGATTGTTGTATCAACTGTTTTGGCAGCAGTGCATCTCAGTCTAGTAATTACTTTTATTTTATTTTTTAGTGTAATTTACATTGCAGTCAATTATAAAGTTTCCATGATGATTAGTTCATTGGCAATTTTAATTAGTATTTTGGTTTTTTATTTTAATATTATTTTTATTTTTGGTTTCGATGATTATTTTCAACAAACTTCGATTGAATTAACAATTTTAAGTTTTATTGGATTAATTATCTTTATTAATGTCGCCAATTATTATCAAAATAGAAGAATGAAGCGTGTAGATACTCAGCGTGAAAATTATTTTAATGAGATGAATCGTTATATTCAGTTATCTAACCAACTCAGTCGTTATGCACCATTACAATTGTGGCAGTCGATCATGCGTGGTGAAACTGAGGCAAAATTAGAATATAAACGTAAAAAAATTACAGTATTTTTCTCAGATATTCAGGGTTTTACTGAATTGTCTGAAACATTGATTCCTGATGATTTAGCATTTGTTTTGAATGACTACCTTAGCCATATGACTGAAATTGCCAAGCAATATGGTGCAACGATTGATAAGTTCATGGGTGATGCAATCCTAATTTTCTTTGGCGACCCAGATTCGCAAGGTGTTGAACAAGATGCAAAAAATTGCCTCGATATGGCACTTGCGATGCGTCAACAGATGAAATTTTTGCGGGCACGTTGGGAACAAATGGGCTATGCACCTTTGCATATCCGTATGGGCATTAGTACAGGGTATTGTCACGTTGGAAATTATGGGGCAGTACATCGTATGGCTTATACGATTGTAGGTCGTGATGCGAATTTAGCTGCACGTTTGCAAAATGCTGCGGAAATTGATGAAATTTTGATTTCAGATGATACTCATAAATTAGTGAAAAATAGTTATTTATGTGCACCGAAAGAGCCGATGGAGTTAAAAGGTATTCATGATCTAGTGAAGACTTGGCAGGTGATGGAAAAATATACCAATATTCATAATGAAAATGAACAATGGTTTGATTATGAATACAAAGGTTTTCATTTGGTGTTAAATATGCAAGAAGTGCAAAACTTTGAATATACTGAATTGGTAGAAGTTTTGGAAAAAATGATTGCACGAATTCAATTACAGCAAAAATTAACAAACTCTATGGGAGTTGCACAACTACGTAGAGAAGATGAAATTATTTCTCCATCTAATTAGTTACATGTTTGATTTTTATGTATTCTTCATAAATATTAATTTAAAAAATAAGCCACTATTTTAAGTGGCTTATTTTTATTTCATAAAAATCAGTGGTTTTCTGATGCATGGTTGATGGTATATTTTGGAATTTCAATTTCCATATCTTCATCAGTGATTTTGACTTGGCAAGACAAGCGAGAGTCAGGTTCTAAGCCCCAAGCACGGTCAAGCAGATCTGCTTCGACATCATCCATTTCATCTAGATTATCAAAGCCTTGGCGTACAACAACGTGGCAAGTTGTACATGCCTTTGACATATCACAAGCATGTTCTATTTTGATCCCATTGTCCAATAAGCTTTGGCAAAGATTGCTATTTGCTTCAACTTCAAACTCAGCACCATTTGGGCAAATTGTTGCATGAGGTAGTACTTTAATACGTGGCATAGTCTTTACCTATAAATTAGTTTGAGTTTGACCAGTCATCAAGTTTTGTGCCTTTGAGTGCATGATCAATGTGTTGATTCATACGTTCAGCAGCAAAAGCATCACTATGGGTTTTAAGTTTTTCCACAGCATCTTCAATGGCTTGGATATTATCTGTTGCAAGTTGTGCAGTTAAATGTGCTTGTGCTTGAGTTAAGGCATCTAACTGTTCAGTCGCAAGTAATTGCGCATCAGCTTTGAGGGCTTGCGTTAAAGCTTCTAATTCACGTTGTGCTTCAATTTTAGTTTCATGCAAATGACGTAAATGCTTATCTTCTTCAGCAAATTTATAGCCATCTAAGAGTAAACGTTCGGTATCTGTATCAGACAAGCCATAAGACGGTTTAATGTCAATTTCAGCATGTACACCTGAAGTTGTTTCTTTTGCAGAAACAGTAAGTAAACCATCTGCATCGACTTGGAAAGTCACTTCAATACGTGCCTGACCTGCAGTCATTGGTGGAATACCACGCAGTACAAAACGTCCAAGGCTACGGCAATGTTCCACTAAATCACGTTCACCTTGTACGACATGGATTAACATTGCAGTTTGACCATCTTGGTAGGTGGTGAATTCTTGACGGCGTGCAACAGGAATTGCAGTATTACGTGAAATTAAACGTTCTACCAAGCCACCCATGGTTTCTAATCCAAGAGAAAGTGGGGTTACATCTAAAAGCAATGAACCATCTTGGCTATTGCCAATCAATTGATTGGCGGTAATTGCTGCACCGATCGCAACAACTTCATCAGGGTTGATGGTGCATAGAGGCTCTTGATTAAATACTTCGGCAACTGCTTTTTGTACGGCGTATGAACGAGTCGAGCCACCCACTAAAACGACGTTTTGAATGTCTGTTAATTCAAGTTTTGCATCACGTAACACACGTTTACAGACACTAATCGTTTTATCCAAAGCAACTTGAATGATCTGTTCAAAATTTTCACGGTTAAGCGTTAAAGTTTGCTCTAAAAGTTTGAGTTCAACCGATTCATTGTCAGATAAAGCTTCTTTGGCTTTACGTGCTGTAACTACAAAATGTGCATATTCAGCATCATCAAGGGTTTCAATGTTGAGTTGTTTTTTTGCCCATTTCACAATTAAACGGTCTAAGTCATCACCACCAAGTGCGGTATGACCACCCGTTGCGAGAACTTCAAATACACCTTGTGCAAAACGTAAAATTGAAACGTCAAACGTACCACCGCCCAAATCATAAATAACATAGTTACGATCTGTTGCAAGATTGGTCTCTTGGTCTAAACCATAAGCCACCGCTGCAGCAGTCGGTTCATTTAATAAACGTAAAACATTTAAACCAGCAAGTTGTGCTGCATCACGAGTTGCTTGACGCTGAGCTTCATCGAAATAAGCAGGCACAGTAATTACTGCACCATTCACAGGATTTTTTAAACTTGATTCGGCACGATCTTTGAGTTGTTTTAAGATTTCAGCAGAAATTTCGACGGGTGTTTTACGCCCTTGTGCGGTTTCAAATGCAGGCATTTGATTATCTTCACCCACTAAGGTATAGGGATGTTGAAATTTAATATCTACTTTTGAGCGACCCATAAAACGTTTCACTGAAACGATGGTATTTTTTGGATCTGTAGTCACAAAAGGTTTGGCTGCATCACCATATTCTGTAGAGTTTTTTGAATAATGTGCAATCGAGGGGAGTAACACACGACCTTGTTCATCATTCAGTACTTTGGCTTTGCCTGATAATACAGTCGCAACAAGTGAATGGGTTGTGCCTAAATCGATACCAATGGCAATACGATGTTCGTGTGGCGCACTTGATTGTCCAGGTTCTGCAATTTGCAAGAGTGCCATTGTGTTACATCCTTAATAAAAAAATAAATAAATTAAAAATCATCATCTAAGTCAAAATCTTCGTCATCTAAAAGCCGATCCTCAGCTTTATCAATGTCATTCATGACTTTTTGGAAAAAACGCAATTTGCGCACGGTATCACGTGCATCTGCCCAATCTTCATCGGTATAGTCAATTTTAAACTCACGCACTAAGCCATCGATCCATTGTTGGACTTCATTTTTTAGTGAATGTAATTGTTCAATATCACGAGACTCATCCAATTGTTCACGAATTTCTAAAGCAGACTGTAGAAATTCAAAATCATTAATGGATTGATCTAAATGATGATCTTGCTTTTTCAGAGAGAGGAGGTAAGCCGCACGGCTATCGACATGAGATAAGACTTTATAAGCTTGATTAATTTCACTAGATTTAATCAAGGCTTGGTCTTTATCTTCGGCTTTATCAGGATGATATTGTTGCTGCAATTTTAAAAAATTTGATTTTAATGTTGCTAAATCAATATCGAGTGCTTCTGGGAGATCGAACAGCTCAAAATGACTCATGGGAAATATTCATCCACGATTGGGTTTGCATAAAATAGCAGAATTAAATGTGATTAAAACAGTGTGGGACACTGTTTTAATGCGAAACAAAGGCAAAGTTGCTGTTAAACGGTAAAAGATTCACCGCAACCACATTCACCTTTTTTGTTTGGATTGTTGAATTCGAAGCCTTCATTTAGACCATTTTTTACATAGTCCATTTCCATGCCATCCAAATACACCAAACTCTTTGGGTCTACAAAAACTTTTACACCAAACTGTTCAAACATTTGATCATGTGTATCAGCGTCATCGACAAACTCAAGCACATAAGCCAAACCAGAACAGCCTGAAGTTTTCACACCAAGACGAATACCTTCACCCTTACCGCGATTTTTTAAATAATTGCTGATATGAGTTGCAGCATTTTCAGTTAAATGGATCATGAAAACTCCGTTAATTCACTTTCTGTAAATGGTTAAAAGCAAAATTAAGCTTTAGCTTTTTTGCTGCGATAGTCTTCAACAGCGGCTTTAATTGCATCTTCTGCAAGTACAGAGCAGTGAACTTTGACTGGTGGCAATGCGAGTTCAGTTGCGATGTCGATGTTTTTGATCGCTTGAGCTTGGTCTAAAGTTTTACCTTTCAACCATTCAGTAACCAATGAACTTGATGCAATTGCTGAACCACAACCGTAAGTTTTAAAACGTGCTTCTTCAATTACGCCATTGTCATCTACTTGAATCTGTAGACGCATAACATCGCCACAAGCAGGTGCACCGACCATACCTGTACCTACGTTTTCAGCATTTTTATCTAACACACCAACATTACGAGGGTTTTCGTAATGATCAATTACTTTTTCACTATAAGCCATGATGCTTCTCCAAACCTCGGGGTCAGCGTTGATAATAAATAATATTGGGACATCTTTTTGATTTTCAATGAGAACAACTCAAAAAGATGTGATCAATAATATCTTGAATTAATGTTCAGCCCATTCAACTGAATCTAAGTCGATGCCTTCTTTATACATGTCCCAAAGTGGAGAAAGGGCACGTAATTTTTCAACAGCAGCTTTAGAGATTTTGATCACATGATCAATATCTTCTTCAGTTGTGTAATGACCGAAACTGAAACGAATTGAACTATGAGCAAGTTCATCTGAAAGACCTAAAGCACGAAGAACATAAGATGGCTCTAAAGTAGCAGATGTACATGCTGAACCAGAAGAAACTGCAACATCTTTGAGTGCCATCATTAATGATTCACCTTCAACAAAGTTGAAGCTAACATTTAAATAGTTGGCAACGTTAAACTCTGGGTGACCATTTAGAAATACCTGTTCTAAATCTTGCAAACCATTCCACAGCTTGTCACGGAGGATACGTAAACGCGCTTGTTCTGCATGTAATGTTTTACCTGCAAGCTCAAAAGCTTCACCCATACCCACGATTTGATGGGTTGCAAGTGTACCTGAACGCATACCACGTTCATGACCACCACCATGCATTTGTGCTTTGATACGAACACGTGGTTGACGACGTACATAAAGTGCGCCAATGCCTTTAGGACCATATACTTTATGACCTGAGAAGCTCATCAAGTCCACTTTCATGGTAGAAAGATCAATTTCTACTTTACCCGCAGCTTGTGCAGCATCAACATGGAAATACGTTTTATTGGCACGTGTTAACTCACCAATCGCAGCAACATCAGTCACTGTACCAATTTCATTGTTCACCATCATCAATGAAACAAGAATAGTATCTGGACGTAGTGCAGCCTGAACCATTTCAGGGGTAATCAAACCAGTACGAGCTTCAGGCTCAAGATAAGTAATCTCAAAACCTTCCTCTTCAAGTTCACGACAAGTATCTAAAATTGCTTTATGTTCAATTTTAGATGTGATGATGTGTTTACCTTTTGAAGCGTAAAACTGAGCGATACCTTTAAGTGCAAGGTTGTCAGATTCAGTTGCACCTGAAGTCCAAACAATTTCACGCGGGTCAGCTTTGATCAAGTTTGCGACTTGCTCACGTGCATATTCAACTTTTTCTTCTGCTTGCCATCCATAAGCATGTGAACGAGATGCTGCGTTACCAAAGATACCGTCAAAGGTTAAGCATTCCATCATGCGTTCAGCAACTTGAGGATCGACAGGAGTTGTTGCTGCATAGTCAAGATAAATAGGACGTTTCATGTCAAATACCTGTAGCCGATAAAAGGGCTGAATCTAAACTTGGAGTGTTTTGGCGTAGAGCAACAGTTTGCACGTTGTCTCGTGAAACGAGATCAGCAAGTGTAATTTTAGCTAAATAATCGGCGATATGATGGGAGAGTTCTTGCCATAAATCATGCGTTAAACACATCGCACCATTTTGGCAGTTGCCTTTGTGGTCACAACGTGTTGCATCAACGGTTTCATTTACGGCTTCAATAATTTCTAATACTGTAATTTCTTCAGCATTGCGCGCAAGAAGATAACCACCGTTGGCTCCACGAACACTTGAAACTAGACCATTGCGTTTAAGTTTGGCAAATAATTGCTCAAGATAAGCAACAGAGATAGTTTGGCGTGCTGCAATTTCAGCAAGCGTGATCGTTTGTTCAGTTGGCTGCAAAGCTAGATCAAGTAGAGCAGTCACTGCGTAGCGACCGCGAGTAGTAAGGCGCATGATTCGATACACATGTTATTAGACTAGATGTGTTGATTTTATGAATCCTGACTAAAATAGTCAAGTATTTTTCGGTTTAATTCAGACTAATTTAGTAAGGTATTTTTTGTGTTGTGTTTAATTTATTGTTTAAATTGACTTATCAAGAAAATATTTGCCATAAATTATACACAATTAACGTAATAAATAGAACTGAAATCACCGATAAAAATATATTTATCGTTTTTTGTTTTTGCTCCATACGGCGAATACGGTTTTGGTATTGCTTCACCTCTACTTGTAAAGTATTGATTTTAGAACGTTGTTGATCAATTTTCTCTAACAAAGGAGCAATACGCTTTTTTGAACCTACGCCAGTTTCATCATGGTCTGGATTTGTAAGCCATTGTTTCCAGTCGGAAAGTAATTTGGGAATGGTTAAAGGTAAAATGAGATCATGAAATTTATCTTTCAAAATTTCATCACCTTCAATACGCAATTTCTTCATGCTGCGGCGATTGGCAAAAGCAAAAATTTGGATGAGATCTAAAACGGTACTACTGACAGTTAAATCTACAGGTTTTTCAGGTGCTTTTAGATCAAACAAAATGCCTTTGTCCGTAAATTGAACATAGAAATCGACATAAGGAATGTAACTATTTATTTTAATGGTGATTTGTTGAGCAATAAAAAATTTTGCATGTAAGCGAACCACGCGGTCATGTTTTAATACAAATGAATAAAATGTTTCCAAAATAATCATTAAGGTATTAAGCAACAAACGACTTTGACCTTGTTTTTGTTGCGATTCGCTCATAAATAAATCCTATAATTTGTACAGAGAGTCCAATCTCGTGTTATACCTATGGTGAACTGGTTCACATTTAAATAAAATAAATTACTTTGCTTTGTAGAACAGTTTAGCAAAAGGTTCAAGTAATTTATTTGTTATTATGACGATATTTCACATTTTAATGATTAAATTGCACATAAAGCATGCAGGAGGGAAAAGAAATGGATTTAGAACAGCAAGAATCACAGGATGATTTAAAACTGAACTCAACAAAAGAAAAAACGCAGATAAAAGAAAAATCTTCACGTAAATCTCCGCTTGATTTTAGAAAATATACCAAACAAATTTGGCTCGCAGGTTTGGGGGCTTTTTCACGTGCAGAAGAGGAAGGTAATAAATTATTTGACTCTTTGGTCAAGGTGGGTGAGGAGCTTGAGTCTAAAAGTGTTGAAGATACTGAAGTGGAGCAATCTGCAAAGAATGTGGTTGAGAAAACCAAGGAAACAGTCACTGAAACTAAGGAAAAAGTTGAAAAGACTTTAGATCATCATGTGAATCATTCGCTGAATCGTATTGGCTTGGTGACGGCAAAGGATCTACAGCATTTAGAGACTTTGATCTTGCAATTGCATCAAAAAGTTGATGGTTTGGTAGAAGAAAATCAAAAATTGTCAGATCAACTACAAAAAATAGTCAGTCAGCCAACAGAATAAACCTATTTTGCATTTTTTATAGATTATTTTGATGAAAAGCATTGTTGCAGTCTTGCGTTTCCCCCCAAAGCATTGCTATAAAGTCTGCATGGCCTTTCAAACCACAGCTTTTGATATTAAACGAACGATATAAGAGGACGTAATCTTCATGAATAAATCAGAATTAATTGACGCGATTGCAGAAAAAGGGGGATTGTCTAAGACTGATGCTGGTAAAGCATTGGATGCGACTATTGCTTCAATTGGTGAAGCGTTAAAAGGTGGCGATACTGTAACTTTAGTTGGTTTTGGTACTTTCAGTGTAAAAGAGCGAGCAGCTCGTACTGGTCGTAACCCAAAAACTGGTGAAGAGCTTCAAATTAAAGCAAGTAAAGTACCAAGCTTTAAAGCGGGTAAAGGGCTTAAAGATTCTGTTGCTTAATCTTTGATGCTTTAGAGAATGCCCCAATCGGGGAAATGCCAATCAATTTAGAAATTGATTGGCATTTTTTGTGCTCAATGTTTTATTTTTTTGAATATGCTTAAATTAAGATGTTGAATTTATGAATAGAAAAACTGGAGGTGTTTCAAAAAGTATGCTGACTATATTTTGCTCACCATCTCAATATTATAAAATCTTGAAAAGATAGTGCATTTAGTTTCTATATTTTCAATTTTTCTATTGACAGATTTGAGTAGCATACTTTTTAGAACACCACCCAGCAATTATCTATGATTTAACAATTGGTTATCTTATTTATAATAATGCAAAGTTACAACAAATGTATAAAATTTTATATCATAAAGATGTTGAGATCGAAGAAGATTCAAGAGCATATTATTTGCAATGCCCTTGTTGTGGTTTTTATGGTTTATCCTTAGAACTAGATTGGGATGGGTGCAGTATTTGTTTATAGGAATATGATGGACAACATGAAACATGTTACTCACTTGCCAATCGTATGACCATGATTGAATATAGGCAAAATTTTTATAAAAAAAATTCTAAAGTTGAGCTAGAAAAAAATTACATCAGTGACCAATCTATATAAAGACAAAAAAATCCAGCATTATTGCTGGATTTTTTATTGGAACTGTTAAAAAGCTCAGAATTAGTTTTTCAAAGCAGGTGTAGCAGCAGCAATCGCAGCCGCTACAGCATCATCTTCAGTTTGAGCTGTACCTGAACTTGCTTTAGGTGTAGGAGCGACTTCGGCACGTGCAGTTTCTACAGGTGCAGGTTTTGCCTCAGGCTTTGGTGCTGCTGGTTTAGGCTGTTCTACACGTGCAGTTTCAGTGTTGTGTTGAACAGGGCGAGGTTCTGGACGTGGTGCAGGCACAGCAGCAGGTTGCTGAGTTTGAGTTGTTTCAGATGATCCATTGATTTGTTGGGTAGAGCCATCTTGACTCACTTGCTGTTGATCATTTTGATCATGTTCAGCAGTTTCAAGATTTTCAAACTGAGCAGGCTGTTGAGCAGGTTGCTGCGTTTGAGTTGTTTCAACTTTTTCAGGTTCATCATTTTTAGGTTCTTCTTTTTTCACACATGCTGTTAAAACAAGACCTGTTGCAATCAAACCACAAATTAAAAGTTTCTTATTCATATTGACACAAAATATAGCTTCTAGAGAGTAAGCCTATTATAACAGTAAAATTAGAGATAAAAATCATCTACTGAAATGTTAATTTTTGATTGGAAATGCTGATAGAATAGCCAATTGTTTATTGTTCTATGAATTGATGTGAATTGACTTTGCTTTCTAGGTACAAGGTAAAGTAAAATCGCACAACATTGTAGGCCGATTTAGGCTCCATTGTATGAGAAACTTAATGACCCATTTTATATTCGTCACTGGTGGTGTTGTATCATCACTAGGTAAAGGTATTTCAGCTGCTTCAGTTGCTGCACTTTTAGAAGCCCGTGGTTTAAAAGTGACCATGGTCAAAATGGATCCATACATTAATGTCGATCCTGGGACGATGAGCCCATTCCAACACGGTGAAGTTTTCGTGACTGAAGACGGCGCTGAAACGGACTTAGACTTGGGTTATTACGAACGTTTCTTACGTCGTGCTAAAATGACCAAATTGAATAACTTTACTTCAGGTCGTGTTTACCAAGATGTTTTAAATAAAGAACGTCGTGGTGATTATCTTGGTGGTACTGTACAAGTTATTCCACATATTACGGATAATATTAAAGAACGTGTTCTTCGTGCAGGCGAAGGCTATGACGTGGCGATCGTTGAGATTGGCGGTACAGTCGGTGACATTGAATCTCTCCCATTCATGGAATCAGTACGTCAGCTCATGGTTGAACTTGGTCATAAACGTACCATGTTAATGCATTTAACATTATTGCCATATATCAAGTCTGCTGCGGAACTTAAAACTAAACCGACACAGCATTCTGTAAAAGAATTATTGTCAATTGGTATTCAACCAGACATTTTGATTTGTCGTACTGAACATGATGTCGATGCTGACACCACACGTAAAATTGCATTATTTACGAATGTTGAAGCACGTGCTGTTGTAGTCTGCAAAGATGCACGTTCAATCTACCAAATTCCTCGTACATTCTATGAGCAAAATGTTGATGATTTAATTTGTGAACGTTTTGGTTATAACGATTTACCAGAAGCTGATCTAACGGATTGGGATAATGTGGTAGAAGCATTGTTAAATCCTGAATATACCGTTCGTGTTGCAATGGTCGGTAAATATGTTGAACTTCCAGATGCTTATAAATCTGTGAATGAAGCACTTTTACATGCAGGCATTCAAAACCGCGTAAAAGTTCAGATTGATTATGTTAATGCTGAAGATTTAGAAGGACAAAATCCTGCTGAAATCTTAAAAGATGCGGATGCTATCCTCGTTCCGGGTGGTTTTGGTGAACGTGGTACAGAAGGTAAGATGCAAGCAATTCAGTTTGCTCGTGAAAATGGCGTGCCATTCTTAGGTATTTGTTTAGGAATGCAATTGGCTGTGATTGAATTTGCACGTCATGTTGCAAATATGCCAGAAGCGACATCTACAGAGTTTAACCGTTCAACTAAGTTTCCATTGATTGGTTTAATTACTGAATGGTTAGATGAGCGTGGTGAAATTCAACACCGTTCTGTAAATTCTGACCTTGGTGGAACCATGCGTTTAGGTGCTCAAAAATCTGAATTGGTTGAAGGCACTAAAACACGTGAAGTGTATGCAAATGCAGAAATTATTGAGCGTCATCGCCATCGTTATGAAATGAATGATCGTTTTATTCCTGCGATTGAACAAGCTGGTATGAAAATTTCAGGTTATTCAGCGGATCAACATTTGGTAGAAACTGTAGAAATTCCTAAACATCCTTGGTTTATTGCGGTACAATTCCACCCAGAATTTACCAGCTCACCACGTGATGGACATCCATTATTTGCAAGTTTTATTGATGCTGCGAAAAAACAGTATCAAAAAAGCAAATAAGCGAGCAGGACACAACTAGGAAGTTTAAATGTCACAATTAAAACCACAAGAAATTGTACGTTTAGGCGATATACAAATGGCAAATCATTTGCCATTTGTACTATTCGGCGGAATGAATGTACTTGAGTCGAAAGACTTAGCTTTTGAAATTGCAGAAACATATGTCGATATCTGCAAACGTCTTGAAATTCCTTATGTATTTAAAGCGAGCTTTGATAAAGCTAATCGTTCGAGTTTATATTCGTTTCGTGGTCCAGGTTTAGAAAAAGGTATTGAGTGGCTTGCAGACATTAAAAAACATTTTAATGTGCCAATCATTACTGATGTTCATGAACCTTACCAAGCAGCGCCTGTTGCAGAAGTTGCTGACATTATTCAACTTCCTGCATTTTTAAGTCGTCAGACTGATCTTGTTGAAGCAATGGCGAAAACACAAGCCATTATTAACATCAAAAAAGCACAATTCCTTGCACCGCATGAAATGCGTCATATCCTGAACAAATGTTTGGAAGCAGGAAATGACAAACTGATTCTGTGTGAGCGTGGTTCAGCATTTGGCTATAACAACTTAATCGTTGATATGCTTGGTTTTGATACCATGAAAGACATGAATGTGCCAGTGTTCTTTGATGTGACACATGCACTTCAAACACCGGGTGGTCGTGCAGATTCTGCGGGCGGACGCCGTGCGCAAATCACCACACTTGCGCGTGCGGGTATGGCAACAGGTCTTGCTGGTTTGTTCTTAGAGGCACATCCAGATCCTGAACAAGCCAAATGCGATGGACCTTGTGCATTACGTATGTCTCAGCTAGAGCCATTCTTAGCACAGTTAAAAGAATTGGATACCTTGGTGAAAGGTTTCAAAAAGCTAGATACACACTAATTTTTACAATTAGATGCGCCTGAGATATGGCGCGTCGTTTTATTAATCAACTGAGGAATTGTTCATGAGTCAAATCGTTGACATTCGTGCACGTGAAATTTTGGACTCTCGTGGTAATCCTACCATCGAAGCAGACGTTATCCTAGACTCTGGCGTTGTTGGCCGTGCATGTGCACCATCTGGTGCTTCAACTGGTTCTCGTGAAGCTTTAGAACTTCGTGACGGTGACAAATCACGTTACTTGGGTAAAGGTGTTCGCACTGCAGTTCAAAACGTAAATGGTCAAATCAAAGACTTATTAAAAGGTCAAAACGTATTTGAACAAAAAGCGCTTGATGACAAAATGATCGCGCTTGATGGCACTGAAAATAAAGAAAAATTAGGTGCTAACGCAACTTTAGCGGTATCGCTGGCTGCTGCTCGCGCTGCATCTGCTGAAAAGAAAACTGAATTGTTCCAATATATCGCTGACTTACGTGGTCAAACGACTTTATCTATGCCTGTACCTATGATGAACATCATCAACGGTGGTTCGCATGCAGATAATACTGTAGATATTCAAGAGTTTATGATTGAGCCTGTAGGTTTTACTTCGTTCTCTGAAGCTTTACGTGCGGGTGCGGAAATTTTCCATTCTTTAAAATCTGTACTTAAAAAACAAGGTTTAAATACAGCAGTGGGTGATGAAGGTGGTTTTGCACCTAACCTTCGTACCAACGAAGAAGCGATTACTGCGATTCTTGAAGCAATTGGTCAAACTGGCTATAAAGCAGGTTCTGACATCATGCTTGCGCTTGACTGTGCATCTTCAGAATTCTATAAAAATGGTCAATATGTTCTTGCAGGTGAAGGCAACAAAGCATTCACAAGCAACCAATTTGCTGACTATTTAGCAGGTCTTGTGAAGCAATATCCAATTATCTCTATTGAAGATGGTTTGGATGAGTCTGACTGGGAAGGTTGGGCTTACTTGACTTCGATCCTAGGTGATAAAATCCAATTGGTTGGTGATGACTTATTCGTTACAAATCCTAAGATTTTACAACGTGGTATTGATGAGAAAATCGGTAACTCGATTTTAATCAAATATAACCAAATCGGTACGTTGTCTGAAACTTTAGATGCAATTTACCTTGCGAAAGCAAATGGTTATAGCACTGTCATTTCTCACCGTTCTGGTGAAACAGAAGATTCTACAATTGCAGATCTTGCTGTGGGTACTGCTGCGGGTCAAATCAAAACGGGTTCACTTTCACGTTCTGACCGTATTGCGAAATATAACCAATTGCTTCGTATCGAAGAGTTAACCAATGCAGTTTACCGTGGTAAAGCTGAATTTAAAGGTTTGAATTAATCGTTATTGATTGATTTAGATTGAAAAAAACCACTCTGAAAAGGGTGGTTTTTTTATGAGCACTATGATTTTTTTATAAATAGGCTTTAAAATAAACAATAAAATTCAATTTTCAGATTCAAAGAAATTCAGTTCTAGGATGTATTTTTATAATTAAAGTTTGAATTAATGCTATATATTGTAATTGGTAGAGTATCAGATGGTATATATTTTATGCTTGCTAAAAAGTATTGCGTACCCAATTTTTGATTGATTTTATATAGTCCTGTTCATACTTGCTCATGAATTTTTATTGCTTCTATATTTTGTTGTGAATGATGTGAATTCAAGGTGATATTACTTAGTTTGAATATGACACTTTAGAAATAAAATTTATAATAGTATTTGTACGGGATAATATGCCCTTGAGGGGAAGCTCTAGTCAAATAGTTATAATGCCTTTGTGTAAGATAGACTTTTGTTCAACTTTTGCAGTTTTGCTACAGTTTGACATTCTCCATCCATCTGATTTGATGTATATTGAGTGCATAATTCAATGCTGCTTTTAACCCACAAAACACTATGCCAGAAGTCCTCAAATCAACTTCAAGTAAAATTATCCTTGTTATTGCATTGATAATCATTGTAATACTGCAATACCGCTATTGGTTCGGTGAGGGTGGATACTACCCACACCAAGCACTGTTACAGCAAATTCAACAACAAACTGAAGTCAATAATGAGTTAAAAGAGCGTAACCGTATTTTAGCAGCGGAAGTGTATGACTTAAAAAATGGTGCTGAAGCCATTGAAGAGCATGCACGCCTTGACCTTGCTTGATCAAGCCACATGAAACATTTGTGCAAATGAGCACGATCAGTACGCATTATAAACCGATTTATATCGACCCAAATGCAGATGTAGACGACAGAACCAATGAAGATGAAGATGCAGATTCAATCCCTCAACAACCGTAAAATTTGGGCAATTGTACCTGCTGCGGGGTCTGGCAGTCGGTTTTCAAAAACAGAATTAAAACAATATCAACGCATTCAAGATCAAACTGTTTTAGAACACACAGTGAACCGTCTTAACCAATTGCCCTTGGCAGGCTGTGTCTTAGCCATTGGTGAACAGGATGATTTTGCACATCAGCTCAACTTTGAAAATGCTGAAAATATTCATTTTTGTTTGGGTGGTGCAGAGCGAGTTCATTCTGTTCTAAATGCATTAATTTATTTAAGTGATCTTGCAGAACCTAATGATATTATCCTTGTACATGATGCAGCACGACCTTGTGTGACGGTCGAATGTTTATATGATTTGGTCAATACTGTGAGTAAAGTTGCGACCAGTGCGATTTTGGCAATACCTGTACGAGATACTTTAAAACGTGTTGTACATCAGCAATCAATTCAACAGACAGTCAGTCGTGAACAGTTGTGGCAAGCACAAACTCCACAAGCTTCAAGCCTAATCAAGCTTAAAACTGCCATTGAAACTGCATTAAAGAATGACATTGTCATTACAGATGAAGCCAGTGCTTTAGAGTTTATGGGAGAAATTGTACAGGTTGTACAGGGGCGCTCTGATAATCTGAAAATTACTTATCCTGATGATCTAGAGTTGGCACGTCTGATTTTAAATGCTCAGCATGGCAAAACTGCTTAAATACAGGAGAAATATATAGCGAAGGCTGTATTCTTAGCTATTTCTCTTTATAATTTTGTTTCCCCGTTTTTGTTGTAGAAAATAATATGCCACCAAATGAGCAATATCGCTTTCTCCGGCAATCTTTAAGAGATGGTCGTAGTTTTAATGAAAGTACATCAAGATGGGATAAATTACATTTAGATCCGTGGTTATTAGCCTTTTTGGTTATTAATGCCATTTTAGGCTTGTTAATGGTCTATAGTGCATCGGATCAAGATGTTGGAATGTTAGCACGTCAAGGTGTGAGCTTTGTTGTTGGTTTTATTCTGCTGTTCCTTTGTGCGCAAGTACCTCCAAAAGTCTATCAAGCCATTAGTCCATGGTTTTATGGTATTGCTATTTTATTGCTAATTTTGGTGTTAGTGGTGGGAGATGTGCGACTTGGGGCAAAGCGTTGGTTGACTATACCCGGCATTGGAAGTATGCAGCCCAGTGAATTTACCAAGTTTGCAATGCCATTGATGATGGCATGGTATTTTTCTCGACAGCCCTTACCACCTAAATTTAGGCATGTGATTGGGGCTTTAATTTTAATGGTGGTGCCATTCGGTTTAGCACTATTACAACCTGATTTGGCGATTGGGATCGTGATTGGTGGTGTTTTTGCTTTATTTTTAAGTGGAATGTCATGGACGTTGATCTTGGGTGCGATTGCCGCAGCAGGGATGGCATTACCTTTGGTTTGGATGTTTGTTTTACAAGCCTATCAAAAGAAACGGATTTTAACTTTATTTGATCCTGAATCTGATGCTTTGGGTGCAGGTTGGAATATTATTCAATCTAAAATTGCCATTGGTTCAGGTGGGTTTACAGGTAAAGGGTATTTAGGTGGTACACAGTCGCAACTAGGTTATCTACCCGAACATCATACCGATTTTATCATGTCGACTTATGCTGAAGAATTTGGTTTTATTGGGGTTTTCTTATTATTTGTGTTGTATGCAGCGATCATTTTCCGTTGCATGATGATTAGCCTAAATTGTTTTCATAATTATGGTCGAATTTTGGCAGGAACAATAGGTTTATCTTTATTCTTCTTTGTCTTTGTTAACTCAGGTATGGTTAGTGGCATTTTACCTGTAACAGGTGATCCTTTACCTTTAATGAGTTATGGGGGAACGGCGGTCATTACATTGTTAGCGAGCTTTGGCATTGTGATGTCGATTCATACTCATCGATAATTTAATAAGAGGGATATTTCACAGAATATCCCTATTTTTTTGTAAAAATAAACTTAAAATATTGCATATTCACTATAAGTATTCATTTTATAAAATAGAGAGGAAATAACCATCATGCGCCACTTTTTATTCATAAGTACGTTTTTAAGTAGTTTACTTTTTAGTTCTGCATATGCAATTCCAACGCAAGCTGATCAAATGCAAACAGAAACATCGGCTGTAAGCCAAAATCATCAAGCTGATTTTGATTTATTTATTGGTTTGATGGAACAAGTCGATATGCAAAAAATGACCATGATGTCAGAAGAAGGTGAGGATACAGCATCAGCGGAACAGAAAGCACAAGTTGCTGAGGTGATTGAAAATTTAAAAGCTTTAGGTAAATCTTTAGATCAAGCTCAATTTACAACACCTGAAGGGAAAAAAGTTCAAGCTGCTTTTATTGCCTATAATAATGATTCAATTTATTTGTTAAAAAATCAAGCACAATGGGAAAATGATGAAAAACAAAAAGAAAAATTGGTCATGCATTCTATGCAGTTAAATCAAAACTTAATAGAAGCTTTGCAAGACTTAAAAACTCGTGCAGGACAATAATGATTTACTGAAGTCGTATTTATGTGGCTAAATTTAAAAACCTTATATCCTTGTTATTATTGTCATCATCAGCACTTTAAACAAGATATTTCAAGTTATGCTGATGGTCGCATGTTATGTAAAGATTGTGTCAGGCATATTATTGTGACGACAGAAAATTTAAATATTGTGGCGCAATGGGTATTACAACAAATCGATAATCTGGGCTTTAAATTTACACGAGGCTATACCCATGTCAGCCTGATTAGTAAAGAGAAAATGAAAGATTTAGGCTTTGATCATGCTGAAGGTTTAGCAATGAATACAGTCAGCAGTAATTTATTTTTTAAAGATCAACATACTCATGCACAGATTAATGTAATTTATGGTATGCCCACAGCAAATCTAGTTTGGGTGCTGAGTCATGAGATCGGGCATGTTTTGGTTTCACAACAGCAATATAAATTTAACTCTATGGCAGAGGAAGAAGGCTTTTGTCAGCTTATTGCTTTATTGGTGAGTCAAAAATCACAGAATCCGTTGATGCCTAGAGTGTTACATAAAGAGCTGAATAGCCCTGATCCAATTTATGGAGAGGAGCTAAGAAAAGCCTATGCGAAATATCAACAACAAGGCTTTTCGCAGTATTTTAAATATTTCATTTAAATTTTAAAGTGGCAGATAAGTATAGACCAAACCGTAAGATACGGCTGCTACCAAGGTCGCTAAGACGATTTTTTTGAATTTAAAATAAATTCCAATCAGCACTAAAAAGCCGATGAGCATCGCAAAGCTTTTATTTGGCGTTTCAATCAAAGGTGGCAATGTAGCAACGACCAGCATGGAACTAATCGCTGCAATGCCAATGCTACCCAAAGCAATTTTTAACCATGTTGCACCACGTGCTTGCTGATTTTTTTGGTTCTTTTGAATGACGAATAATGGACCAAAACGGGATGCAAAATTGGCAATTCCGACAATAATCCCGACTAAAATAATTTCTAGATCCATATTATTCTCCTGAATTACTGATTACGATGTCATCATGCTGTTTTAATACATAATATTTGAATATTCCTGCGAATATTCCTGCAAGTATGCCAATGAAAATTGCAGC
Organism: Acinetobacter sp. CFCC 10889; assembly: GCF_003268395.1. Lineage (GTDB taxonomy): Bacteria > Pseudomonadota > Gammaproteobacteria > Pseudomonadales > Moraxellaceae > Acinetobacter. Next base: position 99,452 of record NZ_LQXQ01000002.1, read on the forward strand.
AGATAAATTAATCAGATAACATGAAATCGCAGCAACAACCAAAGAAACAGCAACGACAAGGGTATGTTTCTTTTCAAATGCTGCCAATAAGAAACTAAGGAAAAGTGCAGGTAATAAGAAGTCAAGTGCAGCTTGTAGAAACTGTGGTAAATTCGCCACTTGATCAGAAAACAAACCACCTAAAAGAGAACCTAAAGCCCAAGACATCCAGCTGAATAGACTTAAACCCAACATCCACGATTCAGACCATTCTTGGCGTCTTTGCGATAGCTTAATCATGCCAGCAGCAAAGACTTCATCGGTTAAACCCCAAGACCAAATTGCAGTTTTCTTTAAATTTAAGCGATCTTGAATCAAGTTTTGCAGTGCAGGACCATATAAAACATGACGAATATCGAGTGCGATTACAGTCAGTGCTGTCATCCAAATGGATGTACCACTACCAAGCAATGCCACAACCAAAAATTGACTCGCACCTGCATACATTGAACAAGATAGAAATAAAGCTTCCCAAGGTGTGAAGCCAAATTGAGTTGCTGAGACACCAAAAGCAAAAGACACAGGTAAATAGGTAAAAATAATCGCTTGACTATCTTTAGCACCTTGCCAAAAACCCGCAGGTTTGATGGAGGAAGTTGTGTGTTGGGACACGTAACACCTAATTGGGAGTAAAACAAAAGGTAAAATCAAGATTGTGTATTGTACCCGAATTTACTAGCATAGTGCTCAATTGTTTAATTTGGCGATATGCTATGTTTGCGGTGAAATCTCCTTTATTGCTTAAGTCTGGTTTAATACTCGGTGTTTTGCTGTTACAAGGCTGTGATAATTCATCTTCTGAGCCAAAAGAACCCCTTAAACCCGCACCAAAGCTGAGTAATGATGCCACGGCTTATGCTCAAGAAGCATGGAAATTAATCAACGAAATCGAACCATTTGTTTATCGTAAGCAGTTGAATTTAATTGAAGAAAAAGTCAGAAAGCCTGTGCGTAAACTCAGTACAGACTGGCGTATTAATGTCAAAATGACGGATTCAGTGACAGAAGGAAAGTATGCTTTGTGTCGTAAAGCACTGACCAGTTTGGATAGTTTTGCACGAGCAACATTGGAAAAAGATCAAGGATTGAACCAAAAAAATCAGATTACGAACGTGATAAAACACAATGTAAAGATGCAATTGATAATCCGAGTTTAGGTAATACTAAGACATATACCAATTTATTTTAAAATCAATTGATTGATGAATAAAAACACAAAAAATGCGCTGATAGAGCGCATTTTTTAATTCATTTTTTTGGAAGTAAAAGTACAGGGTCTTCGATCATATAACCTGTTTCATACGGTATGCCGAGATATTGTACAGTCACTAAAACTTTATTTTGTTGAGGAATCATAAATTGCTGTGTAATTTTTAATTTTTCCTGATACGCCGTTGCTTGTTGTTGCTGGCTTTTAAAATTTTGATTTTTAACTGTATAAGTATAATGAAATTCGGACTGCTTTTGCTTTGGATCATACCAAGTGGGTACACGTTGCACTGTTTTTTGGTTCACTGCAATATGATATTTCGCATGTGTTGTAGGCAAAGGCTGTAAACGTTTTTTAATTTTCGTGAGTTCTTTTTTAAAGTGAGTATCGTCCTGATCATAATCTACTTTTTGGGTTTTAGGGTTGATATATAAAGAATTAACTTGAATGAGCTTATTGGGATGCGCATTATTTTTAAACTGATAATAATACAGTTGTGGTAGGCGACCACGTCCATCTTCATAATGTTTAAGTAGATATACTTTCTGTTCTTTAGCTTCATAGCCTAAAACTTCAATACTTTGTGGTCCACCAACAGTGGCAAATACAGGCAGAGAAAAACTGAGACAGCTTGTAAATATTAACTTTTGGGTAATGTTCATATTTTTATTCACGTTAAGAGATGAGATACATCGTGTCAAAAAATTGCAAATAGAGCATGAATATTGTGTGCATGTTTTGCGTAAAATAAGGAGCAATTGTAAGTATTTAACGGATTAAAACCGCATCCTCAACGGTATAGCCTGTTTCAAAAGGAATACCAAGATATTGTACGATCACAAGAAAAGTGTTGTGTTGAGGAATATGATAGGCACGAGCAATTCTTAATTCAGCATGATTATAGCTAATACTTTTTTGTACTGAACTTTTTAACTTTTGATATTGGATAATATAATTTTGTGTGTAGCGTTGCACTGGATAATCTTCTAGGATATGTTGCCAAAACTGTCCTGTTTCTATCTTACGTTGTTGTATCTTAACTTGAAAATTTTCTGTGGGAATTGAGTTTAAAGTCTGTAAACGCTTTTGAATATGTTCAATCTTTTCGAGTATGAGTTCAGATGTATCAGTACAATCATTCAGATTTTGTTCTGTCTTTGTTGTCATATAAATGGATTGAACAGGGACTGCTTTATTGGAAGACATTTTACTGTTTAGATTAAAATAGTATAAACGTGGTAATTTGCAAGATTCATCATTAAATTGACGCAAAACATAGATTTTTTTGTCTTTTTGATCATAACCTAGAACATCTATGCTTTCAGGAGCACCCGTAGTGGCTTTGCATTGTAAGGAGATTGAGAAAAGAAACAGTGGAAGCATTAACATTAGGCAAAGTTTTTTTAAATTATTCATTCTTTTTACGTGTTTCCAATAGATAATTTAGACTAAAATAATCTATCACTCTTCACTGTGCCATAAAAATAATGTGAAGAAAAAATAGTTTTAGAATAATGAATTTTACTCACAATGAATTTACAAAATATTAATGTTGTACAAGGTCAGGTTAGCTGTATTAAACATTATCAGCATGGACGATTTGAGCTTCATATTGGTCAAAATGTTTTCTTTGGGCGTTCAATGAATCAGCCCATTATTGCTGTGAATGATAAAGTCCGAATCGTGTTTAATGTGCAAGATAAAGAAGTTTATGCTGCTTTAAATTTATCAAAAAAAATTCTTTTTTTACATCCAAATCTACAAAGGATTAAAAAATTCAGTGTTAAACATTATTTTAGATTAACCTTTCCTATATTTTTATCCATTACTTTAGTTGTAGCTGTAGTCTATGCACTTTATCAATATGCGCTTGATGGTACTATTTATTATATTGATTTACTGCATGGCACGTTGATTATAATGGCACTAACGCTTGTTATTATACTGGCTGGTCTCGGTTTTTATTCGACAGATGGACAATATAATAACAGCAAAAAATTATATAAATTACTAGAAATTCCACCCTTATACCAAGATGCTTTATATGGTTTAGAGTTTAGAAATTCTTATTTTAGGGTAGAGCCTAATCATTTTGATCTTACAGCCTTAATAAAGTTGCAACAACAAATGACAAGCTCTGAAATAGTTGATTATTTGAATAAAAAAACAAAGCATAAAAATAAATTTGGGCTAAATGCTTTTGAAATTGAACGACTTGGCTTGATAGAAATTGAAAGTAATATTTCTGATATTCGACAAACGCTAAAAAGGAAGAATTCCTTTTATACTGATGCATTTATTGAGGTTACTGCTAAATTAAATAATCAACGTGTGTATGGTTATTTTGATGAGTTTTTGTTTAAGCCAAATCAAAAGCTTTATGCCATTATTTCCGAATATGCTGATCAAAAAGGGCATTATATTTGGCTGATCAGTGATTTAGAGAAATATTTAGTTGTAGATGAAGAAATCACTGTCGAGTATGAAAATTTATTGAATAGTTATCTATCTATTTATAAAGAGATATTTGATAAAGAAACACTGACTCAAGATGGTGTGGTAGGAATAATCATCGGTGCAATTTTTATCGCTTTGATCTTATTTGATCTTTTGGGTGTGGTGATGATTGTGATCATTCTCTTTGTTTTTATGATTTTAGGTTTTATGTTATATGCAATCTTTAATTATTTTAGCTCACAGCGACAAATAGACCTATATATTAAAAGTGTGATTCAAAAAAAAGTGATACAGTTTGATTTGAATCGGCTTGGAAATTTTAAGAGTACTTATATTTATAATGAGCGCAGAGGTAAAAACAGTCGTACTGGTTTTAGAATAGATTAAAATGATCTTAAAATGTGGCTTCACTAAAAAATAATTTAATTATTTAGTGAAGCAATTTAGATTAGATTTTCATGATTTCTGATTCAGTGGTTAAAAACTTTCTGCTTTGGCTAAATTCCACATTCTAAAATAAAAGTTTTCTTCATCTTTATTTTCACAAGAAAGCAATTCACCGTCTTTCATCCAAAAATGCAGTTGAGCATAGTTTTTGATTTCACGGTCATTGATGCGCTGTGCCAAATGATGTGCTTTAATTTCAGAGGGATGCTGTAAACCCGCAGCCGCAATCATTTCCGCCAAAGCTTTGAGGGTATTTTGTTGGAAATGGAACACACGTTGCGATTTGTCTCCAACGTCTAAGGCTTTTTGACGCTCTTTATCTTGGGTTGCAACGCCGACAGGGCATTGATTAGTATGACAACTTTGTGCTTGGATACAACCCACTGCAAACATGAAACCACGTGCTGAGTTGACCCAATCGGCACCTATAGCCATAGTACTTGCAATGTCAAAAGCACTGATAATTTTACCACTTGCACCAACTTTTATTTTGTCACGTAAACCAGCACCAATCAAAGTATTGTGAACAAAGAGTAAACCTTCACGTAGTGGTGTTCCCATGTGATCGATCAGTTCAATTGGGGCTGCACCTGTACCACCTTCAGAGCCATCAACAACAATAAAATCAGGCACAATTTTGGTGATCAGCATGGCTTTAACAATGCCCATAAATTGCCACGGTTGACCAATACATAATTTGAAACCAACAGGTTTTCCATTGGATAATTCACGTAATTTTTGAATGAAATGCATCATTTCAATTGGATTGCTAAAAGCTGAATGCGAAGCAGGAGAAACACAGTCTTCATCACGTGAAACGCCACGAATTTGAGCAATTTCTTCACTGATTTTATTTTTTGGTAAGATGCCCCCATGTCCAGGTTTAGCACCTTGTGATAACTTGATTTCAATCATTTTAATCACAGGATTAGCAGCTTGTTGTTGGAACTTTTCAGGATCAAATTTTCCATCTAAAGTTCGACAACCAAAATAGCCACTCCCCAACTCCCAAACGATATCACCACCATTTTCAAGATGATAAGGGCTTAAACTGCCTTCACCTGTATCATGGTAAAATTTGCCGAGTTGCGCCCCTTTGTTTAAGGCACGAATCGCATTGGCACTTAGACTACCAAAACTCATCGCTGAAATATTCATGATAGAAGCACTATAAGGCTGTGAACATTGCTCATTACCAATATTAATGCGGAAAGTTGTATGGTCAGCAGGTGTACGAGGTGCTAAAGAATGTGTGAGGAAGCGATAATCATCTTGGTAAACATTAATAATTGACCCAAAAGGTTTATCCGCATTTTCATTTTTGGCACGTTGATAAACTAGACTTCGTTGAGAGCGTGAAAATGGTAGGGCATCTTCATCGGATTCAATGAAATATTGACGAATTTCTGGGCGAAAACTTTCAAAGAAAAAGCGGAAATGTCCCATAATTGGGTAGTTTCTAAGAATTGCATGCTTACTTTGAAGAATGTCATAAATTCCGACTACACTCAGCGCAATACTAATAACCCATGCGATATTCAGCACAGTATCGGAAAAGAAGTAGTAAATAAAATGGGAATCATGCAAAAAAATCGTCCAAGTCAGATAAATTGCAATGAATAAACACAAGAACCAAACCGAATAACGTGAAAAAAAAGTATTTAAAAATTTACTTCTTATTGCTTGAGCAGGGCTTGCCATAGGAATCATCTGTCCAACTTAATATTATGTTGTTAAGTTGCCAATTTTGTGATGTTTTCTCAAGTGTTAAATTGTTAGCTTTGAGAATGATTTTTAATACAATCAAAGAATCATGTATTTTTATTTAGCTATTATAAAGACAGTGTTTAAGCATTTATGGCTCTTAAATTACTGAACATTTGCTATGAATGATTTTCAAATAAAGTTGTTGTTTTATTTGTAATTTTTTTAAATAGATTTAATGATTTATTTTTTAATATTTTAGGTATAATTTATACAAAGCAATGATTAGAAAATGAATACAAAAAGGAGTCAAAATGTTTGAAGAGTTTTTAGCAAAATTATTAAATCCCAATATCCATTTTTTAGCGATTTATGTGTCAGTGATTGTTGGTATTGCTTATATCGGATTATTATTCCAATTTTTGAAAATAAATCATCTTAAAAAGGAAAATGAGCTATTAAAACAACAGTTGGATCATCCATCTCATTCAAATATTAGTCTAAGGAAAGTTGTGGGTATTACATCAAAATAACAATATAATTGAGTGATAAAATAAAGCCTGATAACAGGCTTTATTTAAGTTTGAGTAATTGTGTTATAAATAAATTATTCTTCGGTTGGTACAAGCATTAAAATAGATTCATTTAAAAGCATTGCCAAATCTTCTAAAATTTCATCATCAGCTAAATCAATATTTAATTCAATGCTTTGACCATCGGCAATTTGCTGTAAAAATGCTGTGAATGGTTCCGAAATACATAAACCTTCACCATTTGCCCAAAATAAAACTTCACCCTCTTGATCTGAATAAAGTAAGCGTGATGCAGGTTCAAGTTGAATGATATAGCCTTGATCTAAAGCTTCTTCTAAATCACCTGTACCGATTTCTTCAGCTTCAGGAATATTTTCAGGATATTTCGAATCTGATACTAAACTCATAATGGCATCATCTAGCACCATTGAGTTTTGCAATTGATCTAAAATTTTTGCTTTTAAATAGGTCAGTTCATTTTCAGTGACTTCCCCTGCACGAGAAACTTGGTCACGGATAATATCAAGCAATGGATTTTTTAAATCTTGATTTTCTGAAAATTTATCACAAATACGATCCATCATGTCAGGGACATTTGGCATGCGGAAACCAAAGGAGTAGGTGAGGCAATCATCTTCTGCAACACCATAATGGGCAAGACCAGGTGGGACATAGAGTAAATCGCCTGGCGCTAGAACCTCATCAAAATGAACATCTATTTCAGGAAGTAATTTAAGTGGTTGACCTGCAACAAATTCAGTTTCAGCATCACACATTTGACCGAGTTGCCAACGGCGATGACCATAGCCTTGAACTAAAAATACATCATAAAAATCAAAATGTTGACCGACTGATCCACCCTGCGGAGCGTAAGAGACCATAATGTCATCACGGCGCCACTGTGGAATGAAAGGAAATTTTTTCCAAAGTTCAGCTAAATCAAAGGAATAATGGTCTACAGCGTGAACAAGTAATGTCCAAAGCTTTGGCATTTTTTGGAAATCACCTTTAATCAATGGTGAATTTTTTACTGACCACTGTGTTGGATCTTTATCTTTTTGTTTGATGAGTCGAGCGGTCGTATTTTCATCTAGCGCAAGTTCCATGACATCATCAGGGACTAAAATATCAGCAATTTCAGAAAGCGCATTACGCACTAAAAGTGGTTTTTTTTGCCAATATTCTGAGAGAAATTGTTCTGCGGTGATTCCGCCTAAAACATCTAAAGGTTGCGACATGAAAATAGCCTAAGCAAATTTGAATCAATATTGGGAGTATTGTCTTATGAGACAATTGCTTAAACAAGTCAAAATTTTGTAAATCAATTACAATTATATCCAAATTGCCTTGTTAATAACTTTTTTTTCCACAAAGATTCCTTGGTAATTACTTCGTCAATAGACTTTGAAGAGGGAATCACTTCAAGAATTGCAAATTTAAAGTGGTTTTTAATGTAAGATTCTCCTTTCGAACCAAAAAGCTCTATCAAATCTTTGTTGTTGCCATGAAAATTATAGACATAATTTATCCATCGTCCCCAAATACCATGCTCTCCATAAGCAGAACCAATGTAATGCATACCTGTTGCAGTATCAGTAATAAGGTATATGCCAAACACACTACTTAAAGCTGCCTTCCAATCGTTTAGCTTATTTTTAACGATAACTTCTATTTCAATAAAGCTATGGTTTATATTTTCAAATCCCTGAAATTTTTCACCGCGATATCTTGTTTCATATATTCCTTTGATTATTGAGTTTTTAAAAATATATTTTGGAAGAAAGACAGTACCTCTTTGGTTATCGCCATTGTACTCTATAATTAATCGTCCAATTAAGTCTTGATATTGTTGAGAATATTCAACTTTATACGCATTTTCTGTTCGTTCTTTTATGTGAAATATTCCACCAAATAAAAAACTGTTACCATTAATTTGAGCGAAACTCACAATATTATTTTTGATAAAACGCTCTTTTTTATTTCCTGGGTATATTTGCCATTTGAGCCATGCATCATCAGATTTAGCTAAGGCATCTAATGGTCTATGTCCATCAGGATTTGTTTTAGCTAGATGAAACCGATACAGACTATCATCATTTAATTCTTTTATTAATGTTTCAAGTAACATTGCAATTAATACTCTTGTTGTAATTTATACTAGACTGAATTTAAGGGAGTTTAATACCCAAATTCCTCAAAATCCCACATAACTGAATCATAGGCATTCCCATTAGTGTGGTTTGATCTTGCCCAATCATCTGTTCAAATAACGATATTCCCAAACTTTCACATTTAAAACTGCCTGCACAATGCAAAGGCTGATCCATTTCGATATAACGTTGAATTTCTTCAAGTGTTAATTCACGAAATTTCACATGATAATGTTCAACCAAGGTGCATTCAAAACCAGAGGTGAGATGTTGCACACTCAGGGCAGTACTAAAATAAACATTCTGACCTGAATTGGCTTGTAACTGACGAACAGCATTTTCCACTGTTAAAGGCTTGCCAATAAACACTTGTGGCGCATGTTCCCGCCAAGCGACTTGATCAGAACCAATCACAATGGCATTGGGGTGATCTTTGGCAATGATTTGTGCTTTTTCAAATGCTAAACGCATTGCCAAATCATCAGCATGTATTTCACCACGAGGAGATTCGTCTATATCAGGTGAAATACAGTGATAATTCAAACCCAAACGATTCATTAAATCTTTTCGGGTTTGACTTGATGAGGCCAAAATAATGTCAGAATATTGTATTTTAAAATCAGTCATAAACTTTAAACTGCATATTCCATAAGTACATCTAAAGGCACATAGGCCAAGACTGCTTGATGACAGGCTTCTGCTTTGACACGGGGTGCTTGACCATCTTGATAAGCCTGTACCCAACGGGTCACACACAAACACCAAAAATCGCCAGGTTGCAAACCAGGGAAGCCATGCTCAGGTAATGGCGTCGTCAGGTCATTGCCCATGCTTTGTGAATAACTGAGAAATTCTGAGGTCATCTCCGCACAAACAGTATGTTGTCCTAAATCTGTGGTTGCGGTATGACAAAAACCATTACGAAAATAACCTGTAATCGGGGAGAAACAACAGCTTGCTAAAGACTCACCAAAAACATTTAAACCATTAATTTTAGGATCAGGATGAAAAGACATAAGCACTTAAATATTTGAAGTTTGACCTATAATAATCAAATCTCAACATTTCTACAGCTTTTCTACAAAAGTCGCTAACCTTTTTTTGTGTAATCATTTAGAATCAACGCGATTTTTAATATCTAAAAAGAGAGCTATATGAATTTTCAGCGTATGACTGACCTTGATTTAACGGGCAAACGTGTTCTTATTCGTGAAGATTTAAACGTACCTGTTAAAAATGGTGTGATTACAAGCGATGCACGTTTACGTGCGGCTTTACCGACAATCAAATTGGCACTTGAAAAAGGTGCTGCGGTGATGGTGTATTCACATTTAGGTCGTCCTGTTGAAGGTGAACCAAAGGCTGAACAATCTCTTGCACCTGTGGCTGCATATTTGACTGAAGCTTTGGGTCAAGAAGTAAAATTATTTACAGATTACTTGGATGGCGTTGAAGTTGCAGCGGGTCAAGTGGTATTGCTTGAAAACTGCCGTTTCAATGCAGGCGAAAAGAAAAATAATCCTGAATTAGCAGCAAAATATGCAGCGCTTTGCGATGTATTTGTCATGGATGCTTTCGGTACTGCACACCGTGCAGAAGCGTCTACTGAAGGTGTTGCGCGTCTAGCGAAAGTTGCTGCGGCAGGTCCTTTACTTGCAGCTGAATTGGATGCTTTGGGGCGCGCGCTTCAAACGCCTGAAAAGCCAATGGTTGCTATTGTTGCAGGTTCAAAAGTATCAACTAAGCTTGATGTTTTAACTTCACTTTCTGATATTTGTGATCAATTGATCGTGGGTGGCGGTATTGCCAATACATTCCTTGCTGCGGCTGGCTTCAATGTCGGTAAATCATTGTGTGAACATGATTTGATTGATACTGCAAAAGCGATTGCAGCGAAAGTTTCAGTGCCACTTCCAACTGACGTTGTTGTTGCTGATGCTTCAGAAATCAACTTTGATGATTTCTTAGGTTCTTTAGCAGCAGCGAAAGCAGTTGTGAAAAAAGTTGCAGACGTTGCTGACAACGATATGATTTTAGATGTCGGTCCTGAAACAGCAAAAGCATTTGCTGAGATCTTAAAAACATCGAAAACGATTCTTTGGAATGGTCCAGTAGGTGTGTTTGAAGTGGATCAATTCGGCGAAGGCACCAAAGCATTGTCATTGGCAATTGCTGAATCAGCAGGTTTCTCGATCGCAGGTGGTGGTGATACTTTAGCTGCAATTGATAAATATGAAGTTGCTGACAAAATCGGCTATATCTCTACAGGTGGTGGTGCATTCCTTGAATTTGTTGAAGGTAAAACACTTCCTGCAGTTGCTGTATTACTTGAACGTGCATAATCACTTATTTAAAGCACATTTATGACGTTTTAATGAAAGGCTGACATCTGTTCAGCCTTTTGTTATTTTTGAAGTTATTTTTTGAGTAATAAAATTGAAATATTTCTGCAATAAACTAACGCTAAAGCAAATCACCAACACTGGAAAATGTGATGAAATTTAATTTAGCTCTTGTTGCACTTTTAATCGCGCCTTTAGCACTGACTGCATGTTCAAAACAAGAAAAAGCACCTGCTGCTGAACAAGGCGCTGCATCTGCTGCCGTAACCACAGAGACTGCATCTGAAACAGTAACAGCAGAACAACAAGCAGCAATTGATGCACTTGATCAGCCTGTATTAGATGAAAAAAATACAGATGTGCCTGCTGAAAAAGCCAATGCACCTGCGGATGCTGCAACTCCTGCCACTGAAGGAGAGGCTGCTGCTCACTAAACATTTAAAGTTTTGTAGTAGTTTGTTTAAAAGTCCCTGCAAATGCAGGGATTTTTTATGAAATAGTCAAGATTGTTGCTGAATTGAAACACATGACAGGGTAGAATATGCGGCATTACCTGGGAGGATATTATGGCTCTTATTTCATTGCGCCAGCTCTTGGATCATGCCGGTGAACACAATTACGGCGTTCCAGCGTTTAACGTAAACAACTTAGAACAAATGCGCGCAATCATGTTAGCCGCAGATGAAACAAATTCACCTGTGATTGTGCAAGCATCAGCAGGCGCACGTAAATATGCAGGCGCTCCATTCTTACGCCATCTTATTTTAGCTGCAATTGAAGAATGGCCACATATTCCAGTGGTAATGCATCAAGATCATGGTACAGATCCTGATGTGTGTCAGCGTTCTATCCAGTTGGGCTTCTCATCAGTGATGATGGACGGTTCATTAGGTGCAGACGGTAAAACACCAACAACTTATGAATATAACGTAGACGTAACTCGTCGTACAGTTCAAATGGCGCATGCGTGTGGTGTGTCTGTTGAAGGCGAGATTGGTTGTTTGGGTAGCCTTGAAACAGGTATGGCAGGCGAAGAAGATGGCGTAGGTGCTGAAGGCGTTCTTGATCATTCTCAACTACTTACATCGGTTGAAGAAGCAACTCAATTTGTAAAAGATACCAATGTTGATGCACTTGCAATTGCTGTAGGTACTTCACACGGTGCGTACAAATTCACTCGTCCACCTACAGGCGATATTTTGGCAATTGACCGCATTAAAGAAATCCATGCGGCACTTCCAAATACACACCTTGTAATGCATGGTTCAAGCTCAGTTCCACAAGAATGGCTTGCGATCATTAACCAATATGGTGGCGACATCAAAGAAACTTATGGTGTTCCTGTTGAGCAATTGGTTGAAGCAATTAAACACGGTGTACGTAAAATCAACATCGATACAGATCTACGTTTAGCGTCTACAGGTGCAATGCGCCGTATGATGGCTGAACAACCAAGCGAATTTGATCCACGTAAATTCTTCGCGAAAACTGTAGATGCAATGAAACAAATCTGTGTAGATCGTTATACACAATTTGGTACAGCAGGTAATGCTGATAAGATTCGTCCAATTTCTTTAGAGAAAATGGTAGATCGTTATAAGTAATTTGATTTAATTATTTATAAATTGAATGATTTGTAAAAGAAAGCCCACATTATTGTGTAATGCAAGTTAGTTAGGGGTTCTTTGAATCCTCCCCAACACTCCTTTTTCAAAGGAGGGAGTTTCCCTCTTTATAAAGAGGGGTTAGGGGAGATTTCTAGATTTGCATCCTGTTATTTTGACTAATTCGTATCGCAATTTATTGTGGGCTTTTTATTGCTCGTGAAATATTGAATTGAAATAAGAAGATCGTCATGGAACTGATTTTTTCAGCAGCACTATGTAGTGTGTTGGTCTCGATTCTGTTGAAATTTGCCAAACAAAAAGGTTTTGATGCACTGCAAATGATTGCGTGGAATTATGCCATTGCCAGTGTGTTGAGCTATCTATGGTTTAAGCCTGATTTGGCCCATATTTCCATTGCTCAAACGCCGTGGTGGTTGATTGCTGTATTGGGAGTGGTGTTACCCAGTATATTTTTATGTCTTGCCAAATCATTACACACAGCAGGGATTTTAAAAACTGAAATTGCACAACGTTTATCTGTGGTTTTGTCTTTATTCGCAGCCTATTTTTTCTTTCAAGAACAATTTAATAGCCTAAAAGTTGTTGGCGTTGTACTTGGAATTGTGGCTGTTTTATGTCTGGTTTTCTCAAAATCTGCATCAGATCCGTCAACCATCAATAAACAGGGTATATTTCATTTGCTCAGTGTATGGATCGGTTATGCCGCAGTCGATATTTTATTAAAATACACAACAAGTTTGGGTTTACAATTTGCTGTGACGTTAAACCTGATGTTTATCTGTGCATTTGTCTGCTCGGTGCTGTATTTATTGATCAGAAAAGTACAATGGCACAGCAAAAATATCTGGGGTGGGGCAGTTTTGGGTGTTTTAAATTTTGCCAATATTGCACTGTATGTCAAAGCGCATATGTTATTGAAAGATTCGCCTGCGATTGTGTTTGCGGGAATGAATATTCTTGTGGTGTTGTTTGGTGTGATTGCCGGTTTATTGATTTTTAAAGAAAAATTAAAAGGCATGACCGTGTTAGGTTTAGTTTTAGGTCTGGCAGGTGTGGTGTGTTTAGCATTGGCAATCTGAGTGTTTAGGGGAAAGTTTGAATGAAGTATTTAGTTGCACTAACATTATGCTTATCTAGTTTTAATATTTTTACAGTGATTCTATAGTTATAGGACTTACGCACTATCATTTTTCCAATCTTTGCGGTAGTCGATGATTTTTAGAATATCTCCAATTGAGGTAAAATTTTAGCTTTAGGTATAATATAATATAGCTAATTCGCTAAATATTTTTTAAACACATGATTTTAAAATAAATTATTTATAATTTCGTAGGTGGTTCGTGTAGGTTTGACTATATATTGATTACCCTTGAGTAGTATGTATCCTGAGTTATAGTTTTATTTTAGGATACAAGCAAGAATACAAAGAGGGGAGTTCTATATGAGTGTATATGATTTTAAAATTTGGTGGGCCCGCCCAGACTTGAACTGGGGACCAACGGATTATGAGTCCGCTGCTCTAACCAACTGAGCTACAGGCCCTATATTAAGTCAACTGATTTGATATCAATTACTTGGGTATGTGCGCAATACTAACTAAGATTTTAGAGAATATCAAGTATTTTCTTCAAGTAGACCGATAGTAGACTAGAGAAAATATTATGCTATATTGTTTAGCATTGCGGTAAATTGCGATTTTATATATGCCACCACAAAGAGTAAAGCTAACAAAGTCATTTATTGATCAATTAGAGCTCAAACCTGCTATATATAGGGATAGCGAATTGATTGGTTTTGCTGTGCGTGTGAATAATAACTATAAGACATATATCGTTGAAAAAAAGGTATTAGGAAAGGCAATTCGCTCTACTCTTGGTCTACACGGAAACATAACTTTAGCTCAAGCAAGAGAGTTGGCACGTGAACAGCTTTTTCTCATGTCACAAGGCGTTAATCCAAATGATAGAAAGAAGAAAAAAATATTGGATGGAAAAGATTGTATCCATTTAGAAAAACAGAAACCAACAGTAAAAGAAGCGTTTGCTAATTACTTTAGTCTCAAGTCACTAAGACCTAGATCAATTGAGGATTACACAATAGTGTGTGATCAATATCTTGAAGATTGGCAAAATATTAAGCTTGATGAAATTTCAAGTAAAATGATTCAAGAAAAACATGCAAATTTATCAAAAAGCTCAAAGGCGCAAGCTGATATGGCTATGCGAGTATTTAGAGCTATTTATAATTTTTCTATAGAACATTATCTTGATGATCATGATCATCCGATTTTAACTGCGTATAATCCTGTCAAAACACTAAGTGCAAAAAAAGTATGGAATAAAATTAGACAAAGAAAGACTTACATCAATGAAGATCAAATGTCAGACTGGATTCGCGCTATTATTAAGTATGAAGATAGAGGGCAGGCATTAGAAACAAACCGTGATTTTCTTTTAACACTTGTTTTAACTGGGTTTAGGAGAAATGAGTGTGAATCACTGCTTTGGTCTAATATTGACTTAACATACGGAAATATCATATCAATAGATTCTAAAAATGGCGAACCATATACATTACCAATGGGTGATTTTCTTTTTGAATTAATGAAGAAAAGGAGGCGCTATGTTCAGAGTGATTGGGTATTTCCATCTGCAAGATCAGCATCAGGGCATATAGAGAATATCTCAAAAGTTCGAGTTAAAATTAATGAATTGTGTGATGTAAAATTCACATTTCACGATTTACGAAGAACTTTTGGCTCGATTGCTGAAAGCTTAGATTATGGTCGCTACACAATCAAAAGATTACTAAATCACAAGAAAGATGAAGACTCAAAAGATGTGACAACAGGCGATATTCAAGTGAGTGACAAGCGTATTCGTGAAGCGATGAATGAAATAGAAGATATTATTCTGAATCACTATAAAAAAGAATATATCTATAAACTAAAGGCACAATAAAGCCGCTGCGAGTTGATGCTGATCAGTTAAGCAAAATGATTGGAAACATTTCTAAATATGAAATAAGCTTCTAAAATCAGTGACAAAAAGATGCATTGAACGTGATCCTAATGCACCTAAATCTAATTGATATAAGGTCAGATCATTATGATGATTAGAAATAAAATAGCCTAAGTCACCTTGCTGTCCAACCATCAAAAAGTGAGGTTCATCGGTTTGGATGTGATAAGTTTGATTACGCTCTATTAGATCAAAACAATTGTAAAAACAAATATAAATTTCCTCTTGTTCATGTTCATCAAAATATTCAATTTCATAAATCAAATGTTCTTGGATTTGTTCAAGTAAAATATTTTGATATGCATTTGGAATAGGAAATTTCCAATATTTTTCAATATCTCGAATCTGATTTAACAGAATTTGTGTCATTTTTAGCCTTGATCTGATTTTTTAAAATGTACAGTTAATATCATCATGCTCATAAAATATTTTTGAATGCTATGCAAATGTTATATTCAACCTAATATTTCAAAATCTGCATATTCATAAATAGTTTCAGCATTCAGTTCATAAATTGCATCTAAAAAAGCCACATTAAAGCTACCCACAGACTGTGTTTTTTCAAAAGCGAGTTTCCCTGCAATGGCAAAATGAATATGTGCAGAAAGTGCCGCAATCGTTGGTGTGGAAACGGTACTATAAGCTGCAATTAATGCACCTAAAGCACAACCTGTTGCTGTCACTTTGGGTTGTAAATAACTACCGCCATTGACTTGAATGACAGTATTAAGTTCTTTCGATAAAATAAAATCTGATTCACCTGAAATCGCAACACATTCACAATGTGCTAAAAGTGGCATAGCTTGTTGGTAGACTTCATGGCTTGAGATATTACTGTCTACACCTTTGGACTGTACTTGATTTCCTGCAAGCCCACTGATTTCAGAAGCATTTCCACGGATGACAGTGGGTTGTAATCGTACCAATTCATCAACCATTTCACTACGCCATTTTAAAAATGTGCCATAACCTACAGGGTCAAGTACCCACGGTGTTGATTTTACAGTGACTGTTTGTGCTGCGATCTGCATCGCTTGCATTTGCTCAGATGTTGGCGTACCTAAATTAATGCTAAGTGCAGCTGCAATCTGGGCAAAATCCTCCGCCTCAAACGGATTATCAATCATGGCGGGTGATGCGCCTGCTGCCAAAAGTACATTTGCTACATAATTGGCTGCAACACTGTTGGTAATACAATGTACCAGTGGTTGTTGCGTTTGCAATTGTGTCCATGCTGCAATGACTTGCTCTCGCAAAGTGTCGGTTTGAATCGGTTGTGTAGAATGAATATCATGAATATTCTCAAGCTGATTCATATTCAGTCCTCACTTAGTAAAATAATGGTCTTGGTGTTTACAACGATTACAGAAAGTTGAAATCGAATTATTGTCATCATATTCAATACTTAAATCTGTTGAACCGCAATGCATACAATTAAATTTTGAGAAAAACTCCATTCGAGGTTTGATATTTTGCCAAATCATAGGAATGGTTTGTGCAACATAATTTTCATCGAGTTTGATTAAGTTAAATAAAAATATTTGACTGACACGACTAAAATATAAATCATAAGGGCGAGGTAAAGTCGAAATTTCAAATTTTTTATGAATGGAGGTTTTTCGATATTCCTCCAAAGTTTTACGTAATTTATTGGTATTATTAAAATCAGTATTAAGTGGGTCAAGTGCTGTTTTTTGAGAGTGTAAATAATCTAAAGCCGTTTGTACCATATAATAAATCTGTCCCAACGATAAATGGTTGAGTAGATAATCGCAATATTCTTTGAATTTTTTATTACCTGCAAATTTTATACCTAAGCGTTTGCAATAGTATTGGGTAAATTCTAAAATTTCATGATAAAAAATAATAAATAGAGTGCTATGTACTTCTTCAGCTTGCTGAAAAGGTGCACCATATTTAAAATCTTCTAAGAACCATTGTTTTAATCGTTGATAAATCGTATATAAAGAGGGCTCTAAAAAGCGATCAACACGGACATTAAGATAAAAGTCATGTTCATCATCTTTTAATGTCACCATTTTCTTTTTTGTAATGACATTATATTTTTCTAAGCGATATAAAATCGTATTTTGTAGAGAATATGTTGAGGTCACTTTTTCCCATTTCATTTTTTCAAAATTAATAAAATCATTTTGGAAATAATCATTAATGATCATTTTATCTAAAATTGCAAATAAAAATAATTTATCGACTAAATATAAACTTGCAAGATTTCTAACACTTAATACTTTTTTATTATTTAGATTTGTTTTGGTTTTTGCTTCAAATAATGCTTGAGAACAGGCTTGGCATTGACAATGAATTAAGTCAGAATCGGAAATTTTGTGCTCGCAATGCGTACATTCAAAATATTCTACAGGCTCATCATTCAGTTCTGCTGATACAAGAAACAGTGAAGCTTTGCAAAGTGGGCAGAAGCTACTTTCATCATGTTCTTTTTGCAGGATCAGTAAAGCCATAATTCATCTTAAAAGTTCAATTTAGCTAGATTATAAGAGATTATAGGTGAGGAGAGTACTGCTTTACGGTTGATGAGGAATAATTAAAATTGACAAAAAATACTTTAATTTTCAATTAAAACCAGTGAATAAAGCACTGGTTTTTATCTTTAGTTTGGAAAATAGACATTATCTCAACTTAGATAACCAATCCCCCAAACTTTGTACGAGTTGTACCAAGATCAATAATACAATGACAGTGAGAATTACCACACTAGTATCAAAGCGTTGATAACCATAAGAAATTGCTAAATCACCAATACCACCAGCACCCACAGCACCAGCCATCGCAGTTGCACCGATTAAGCTAATGGTTGCTGTAGTAAGATTTAAAATCAATGAACTACGTGCTTCAGGAATGATAAATTTAAAAATAATTTGCCAAGGAGAAGCTCCCATTGCTTGAGCCGACTCAATAATACCTTCATTCACCTCTAACAAAGATGTCTCAATCAAACGCCCAATATACGGTCCTACATAAATAGTGAGAGGAACAATAGCCGCCCAAGTTCCGATAGATGTACCTACAATCACTTTGGTAAGTGGAATAACTGCAATCAACAAAATGATAAAAGGCAGGGAACGTAAGGCATTTACAATTGGATTTAGCACGTGATAAATCACTTTATTTTGCAAAATTCCATTTGGGCGAGTCACCAATAAAATAATCGCTTGAATAAAGCCCCAAATACCACCGAACAACATTGCAAAAAATACCATGTGTATCGTTTCTTGCATCGCAGTGACAAATTGGTCAATAGATAACGAACTTTGCCAATACGGTGCAGTGACTTCAGTGAGCCAATGAACGATCAAATCTCTCATTCTGCAACTCCTGATTGAGATACTTTAACACCTTGTAAAGCAAGGAATTGTACAGCTTGCTGAATTACAATCGGATCGCCAAGTAACTGTACAAACATTTGTCCGATGACTGCACCATTAATTTCAGTCATATTGGCGAATACGATATTAATACTAATATCAAATTGCTGAATCAATTTTTGAATCACTGTTTCTTGTGCAGAAGTACCTAAAAACTGTAAATTATAAATGCTGTTATGATTTTTATTTTCGAGATTATTCAAGATATTCACAGGCAATTGTTGTTGCAAAACCGTTTGAATGAAATTACGGGTAGTCGGTTGTTTAGGGCGACTAAAAATATCAATGGTTGAACCTGTTTCAATGACTTTACCAAATTCCATCACAGCAACATTGTCACAAATTGACTCAATCACATCCATTTCATGTGTCACCATCACAATGGTAATCCCTTGTTCTTTATTAATTTTCTTTAATAATGCAAGTACTGATTTGGTGGTTTGTGGATCAAGTGCAGAGGTGGCTTCATCGCAGAGTAAAATTTTTGGATGATTGGCTAAGGCACGTGCGATACCAACACGTTGCTTTTGTCCACCAGATAGTTCATCAGGAAAAGCATCTTTCTTATGTTTAAGATCGATAAATTCAAGTAATTCATTTAAACGTTTTTCACGTTCTGCTTTTGAAAAGCCCAATAATTTCATTGGCATTTCAATATTTGCAGCAACACTTTTGGTTTCCAGTAAATTGAAATGCTGAAAAATCATACCAATATTTGCACGTTCTTGACGTAATGTGCGTGCATCTAATGCAGTGAAATCTTGATCATTGATGATCACTTGTCCTTGAGTTGGACGTTCCAAGAGGTTGATCATACGGATTAAGGTACTTTTTCCTGCACCACTATAACCAATAATGCCAAAAATACTGCCCTTTGGAATCTGTAAATTAATGTCATCCAAGGCACGTACGGTTTGACCTTTGAGATCATAATGTTTTGAGATATTTTTAAATTCGATCATGTTGTCAAAAACTATACAAAAATGAAAAAACAGGCAAAATCATTTTGCCTGTTTCATGGACATCCGACTAGATGTTATTTGTTTTCTGTCAAATAGCTAACAGGTTTGTTTACATCCACTTTAGTACCCCCAAAATGCTCTTGAACATATTTACCTACAGCTGCAACATGGTAAAGTTCACCGACTTTTTTCAAGATCGGATCATCTTTACGAGATTCAGCAACTGCAAGAACATTCACGTTCATTTTTGTGCTTTGGTCGATTGGTTCATAGTAGATCGAATCTTTTAATACATTCAATCCACCTTCCATTGCTAAAGTGTTTCCAAGTACAATCGCATCAACTTCGTCTTTTGCACGTACAGCAGTTGCCATTTGAATTGGCTTGATCACGATTTTTTTGCTATTTTCAATGATATCAGCAGGTGTGCCTTTTACATTATCAAAATCAGCTTTTAATTTTACTAAACCAGCAGATTGTAATAACAATAATGCACGTGATTCATTTGCACCATCATTTGGAATTGCAATGGTTGCACCTTGCGCAAATTCTTCAACCTTTTTTACTTTGCTTGAGTAAATACCCATTGGCTCCAAGTATGTGGTTGAAATAGGTGCGATTTTATCTTTATTTGAATCGTTAAATGCAACTAGATATGCATAAGACTGGAATGCATTAATGTCAATTTCTTTATTCGCAACGGCAGTGTTCATCGACACATAGTCAGTAAAGTTTTTAACTTCAAGCTTGATCCCTGCTTGTTTAGTTTCAGGCAATGTTGCAATATAACGCCATACATCTGCATCTGAACCTGTAGAAGCCATCACAACGGTTTGCTCTTTCGCATCACTTGTAGATGCAGTTTCAGTTTTAGGCGTTTCTTGTTTACCGCAGGCTGCTAGAGAAAGCACAGATGCGCTGAGTAAAACACCAAACAATTTGTTCATGTTAAATCCTGAATAATAAAATGTATTTAAATTACTACACTTTTAAACTTTAAATAAATCTGTTCAATTACCCAATACAACTTAAAACAAATTTGTGTCTTCTCTAAAGCTCTGATATGACGTACAAAAATTTTTCAATTTGAGATTGGTTTTGCAAGGTTCTTTTATTGAATCTAATTGAAATGAAACAATAAAAATTCAAAAATGATATTTGAATAGAACCAAGACTAAATTTTTATTTATCATACCAATAAATTTAACTTATACATAGTCGTGCTAAAGATTTGTATTGCTTAGTAAAAAATATTATAAATGAATGAATTTACTAAAAAAATAAATAAAACAAAAACTTTTGTTGAATTGTGCTGTAAATAGACAGAACTTTATATTTATTCTTAATATATAAAATATCATGGAAAGCTTAGATGAAAAACAGATAAATAAGTTAAAGAATATTAAAAAGCAAGAAAAATAATTGTTCTTTAGCTGAATATCAGTTGTATTTTCATTTATATCAAATATTGATTCATCTATTTTTTAGAATAAATTTATTTGTTGATGTTTGAAAGTTGTACTGATTATATTTTATTCACTACACAAATGTCTTGAGACTTTGAAAATACAGTAAATTAAATTTATGTATCTTCAAAATTTTCTCTAAACGAATTTAATTAGTATATAACTTAGAATATTGTCCCCAATTATAAATAGTTAATTTTTTGCAGCAGCAACAGCTGTTGAACGTGCAAAATAAGCCAAAGCTTGCGCTGTATTTCCTTCAGATTCAGGATGATAATTCGGTGAGATCCAACGCACAACTGATTTTGCTAAAAAACTAAATGTTGGTAAATTGCCAGTCCGTGTGCCAACTTTTTGCAGCTCCCACAACATACGAGGAAAACTAGCTTTAGCGATTTTCTGCATTTCAGCCAAATCATCTTGACGTGCCAAGCTACGCCCAATATCGACCATTAAATACATAAAAATAGGAAATACTGCAGTCATTAACATTTGGCGTGACACATAAAAGCCTAATTTGTTTTGTAATAAATGCTGAAACAAATCAAATGCAACATTGCGATGCTCTACTTCTTCCGCCAAGTGCCAGCGGAACAAATCACTCATTTCTGGATCTGCGCCATATTTGTCCCAATTGTGACTATGATCCAACGTCCATTGCCCAATCACACCTGTAAAATGCTCAATAGCAGCGACAATTCCAACACGCATGGTCAGCCAATAAGACTCAAGCCATTTTGATTTTGACAGATTTAGACCAAAAGGTTTATCTGACAAAAGCTGCTCAAATAAAGTTTCTGCAGTTTTTAAACCCTTATCAAGATTGTAATTATGCTCTGTCATAAACTTTTGCCCTTGAATATGGGCACGTGCATGGGTCGCTTCTTGTTTAATAAAAGCACGTACATCTTCTTTTAAAATAGAATTACTGATTAATGGCAAGGCTTTATTAAAGACTCGACAAAACCAAAACTCACCCGCAGGTAAGAGTAAATTGATTGCATTATAAGTATGTGATGAAAATGGATCTTCAGGAATCCAATGAATGGACGAATTCGAAAAGTTAAAGGCAACAGCTCTAGGTGTAATCGTGATATGTTCGTGCTTCACAAGTGTTATCCTGTACGATTATTTTAAAAATAGTCTAAACAATTTGACTTCCTTTACATTGGCTGAGTTACGCACTGAATTATCTTAAATGTTCAACATCGACATTTTAGTTATAGATCTTACAAATAAAAAAAGAAACTTTAAGAGAGTAGAGAAAGCTCTTAAAAGTATGAATCAATATATAAATATTCAGTAAGAAAGTTGAATTGATGATTCACCAATTGAATGTCTAGGATGAGAAAAAATTAAAATATGCATTTGTAATTTTATAACAAGTAAAATTTCGCTATGCTATAGCGGTTCATTGGCTCATTGATCTAAACATGCTGAAACGAAGTAGTTGGATTACATTGTTATTTGCTTTGCTGATTTTCCAAAGTCTTTGGAATGTTGCGGCAGCATTTTGTGTGCATGAAGATATTCAACCCAGCCGTGTCAACATACCACATTTTGGTCATCACCAAATGACGCAAGCTTGCCAAAATGAGCTTAAGACACCACACCATCATGTACAAGTAGATTACGACTTTTCATTTTTAGAAGATGATCATCAAGATCATTTACCTTCTTTTAATGCCATGATTTTGGTCGATGAACAAGACAGGTTTATTTTTAAATCTAGTCAATCGATTACATCACTCCATTTTTTTCCTTGGTATAATTTTTATCAATCCCCTGATTTAACTCAAAATAACCCACCGCCTATTTTTGCCCCACTACAGGTGGGGTAGTCAACAGCCCACCACTTTTCATTCATTTAAAAGTGGGGCATGTTCATGTCAAAAAATCAAATTCAACAGCAGAAAATAGCTGTGCGTGGTCAGAAACTTGGTCTGAAAACCTTATGTTGTGGTGTTTTATTTGCAGCTATGAGTTCTGTAGGTTTTGCTGCAACAAAAACATTATCATTGGAAAGTGCGATTGATAAAGTGGAAACTTATCAGTTATCACAAAATATGTGGGCGACACAGACTGAAATTGATCAAGCCAATCTTGCCAAAGCTAAATTATGGAAAAATCCACAATTAAGTCTTGAACAAACAGGTTTTGACTCTAAGGAAGAACAAGAGTTTTCTGTCAGTATTTCACAAGAGCTGGATGTGTTTGGTGTACGTAAGGCCAATCAAAATCTTGTTGTATTTTCTCAAGAAAAAATGTTTTTAGCTCAAAAAATTTATACTGCGCAAATGAGATTGACGGTGAAATATTTATGGTCACAACTGGCAATTGCAGAGCTTGAAAAAAATATTGTTCAGGCACAACTTAGTGTCAGTGAAGCCAATTTAAATGCCATTCAGAAACGTTTTCAAGCAGGCAGTGTGGCAGAGGTTGACTTAAAACGTGCACAGTTAAGTCATACAGAAAGTATACGCTTATTTAAACAAGCAGATTTGCAAGTGCAATTGGCACAGCAGCAATTGTCGAATATTTGGGGCGCATCTGATAAAACCATTCAGATCCAATTGGCAGCAAATCGTCTTTGGCCTCAAGACAGTCATCAAAATGCACAGGCTTATTTAGCTGAAAATTATTTTGAAAAATCACGCATTTTACAGCTTAAAAATACTCAAGCAGAGTTGGCTTATATTCAGGCCGCAAGACGACCAAATCCGACAGTCAGCTTAGGTATGAACCGTACTAAAGCACCTGAAAATGGCAATGAAAATCAGATCATGCTCGGTGTAAGTGTGCCTTTAAATATTTTTGATCGTCAGCAGCATGATGTAAAAATTAATCAATATAAACAAGATGCTTTGAATCGTCAGCAAGTTTTTTATGCACAGCAAAATGCCTTACAAGTGGGCACATTGTTGACGCAGTTACAAGGTTTAGAGGTTCAATTTAAAGATGTTGAAACAACCCAATTACCTCTCGCAACCGAAGTGCAGCAAAAAACATTATTGGGTTTTAGTGCAGGAAAATTTGTACTCACTGACGTACAGCAAGCCACTTTGCAATTGCAAGAGATTCGACAGCGGAAAGTAGAGCTACTCAAAGCTGCATGGCAAATTGCCATCAGTGCGGAAAGTCTGAGTCTAGGCATTGAGCCAAATGTGGTGATGTCAGCAGATGCCATTGCACAAATTAATCAAACACTTTGGGACAATATTCAAACTTCACCTGTGATTGGAGGAAACTAAGATGTATCGCCAGAAAAATTTAAACAAGCAATCAGGTAAAGTGTCTCAAGCGATTTTAATTGTCATTGCAATCGTGACCACGGTGGTTTTAGCTATAGCGATCATGTGGTTGAATAAATCTGCTGTAAAAACGGATGAACATGGACATGCTAAAGGGCATTCAGAACAAGAAGAAGGTCATGCGCATACGGAAGGTGAAGAAGACCATGCGCATGCTGAGGATGAACATGCAAAAGCAATGACTTTAACTGCGCAACAATTGGTGGAGCAAGGGGTAAAGCTTGCCAGTGTTGAGCAAGGTGCAGTCATGCAACATGCAAAATATCCTGCCAAATTAGTGGTAAATACTGATCAGCAAGCGCATGTTTCGCCAAGTTTTAATGGGCATGTAGAAGCAGTTTATGTGCAGTTAGGACAAAGCGTGAAAAAGGGACAAGTTTTGGCAACCTTACTTGTACCTGATTTGGTCGATCAACAAGCGAATTTGAAATTGGAACAGTCCAATTTGGCATTGGCAAAACAAGACTATGAGCGTGAACGCCAATTGTGGCAGCAAGGGATCTCCGCAAAGCAAGATTATCAACGTGCTTATAATGCCTATCAACAAGCGCAGATTCAGGTACAAGCAGCCCAATCACGTTTAAATGCCTATGGTGCAGCCAGTTCAAGTCGAGGGCAGTTCCAACTCAAAGCCCCGATTTCAGGCGTGATCAGCAAGAAAGATTTGGTGGTGGGTGAAAATGTGCAATTGGCAGATCAGCTTTTTGTCATTGATCAACTCAATCAGTTATGGCTTGAGTTTATTGTTCCGCATGCAGATATACAACGTTTCACGCCAAATAGCCAAGTTGAATTTGAATCTTTGCAGTCAGGTGCACGTTTTAAAGCCGAAATTCAAAGTTTAAATACCGAAGCGGATGCACAAACAGGACGTTTACAAGTCCGTGCCAAAGTGCTGAGCCAAGCGGCTGAATTAAAACCGAATTTGATGGTGAATGTTCTCTTACAACAAGGTTCAGCGCAAGGTATTCGTATTCAAAAAAGTGCAGTACAGCAAGTTGAAGGTCAAGATGTGGTCTTTGTAGCTGAAACACATGGCAAAAATATCGAATTTACGATGCAAGTTGTGCAACTGAATACTGAAATGAGTGATCCTGAATGGGTCAGTGTGCTTTCGGGTCTAACAGTTGGACAAAAATATGCGGCTCAAGGCAGTTTCTTGCTGAAATCTGAGCTGGAAAAAGGCGAGGCGACCCATGAACACTAAACCGTCTCAAGCTGAACATGATTTGCCGCCACCTGAAGGTTGGTTTGATCGTATTATTCAATTTTCCATTCAAAATGCCATTTGGGTCATGCTATTTGTGGTGGCATGGATTGGTGTAGGAATTTATAGCTATCAAAAATTACCGATTGATGCTGTCCCTGATATTACCAATACGCAAGTGCAAATTAACACTCAAGCGGAGGGTTTTACTGCACTTGAAACTGAACAACGCATTACCTATCCGATTGAAAATGCGATGTCAGGTTTGCCAAAACTGCAACAGACTCGCTCGATTTCACGTTATGGTTTATCGCAAGTCACCATTATTTTTGAAGATGGTACAGATATTTACTGGGCAAGACAGTTAATTAATCAACGCTTACAAGAAGCTGCCAATGATATCCCAACAGGGAT
The DNA here is from genome assembly GCF_003268395.1 of Acinetobacter sp. CFCC 10889. Taxonomy (GTDB): domain Bacteria; phylum Pseudomonadota; class Gammaproteobacteria; order Pseudomonadales; family Moraxellaceae; genus Acinetobacter. The sequence continues at coordinate 125,746 of NZ_LQXQ01000002.1, forward strand.
TCAACCAACCATGTCACCAATTTCTACAGGTTTAGGGGAAATTTATCAATGGGTGATTAAGGCAGAACCAAATGCCAAAAAGCCTGATGGTTCGCCTTATACCGCAATGGATTTACGTGAAATCCAAGATTGGGTGGTGCGTCCACAGTTACAACGTGTTGCAGGTGTTGCAGAAGTCAACAGCATTGGTGGTTTTGAAAAAACCTATGTAGTTGCCCCTGATCTGACACGTTTGCAACAGTTACAGATTCCGCTCAGTGATTTACAAACCGCATTGACTGAAAATAATGAAAATCGTGGTGCAGGCTTTATTGAGAAAAATGGACAGCAGCTTACGGTGCGTGTACCGGGGACGATTAATAGCCTAAGCGATATTGAAAATATGAGTATTGCCAATAAAAATGGCTATCCCATTCGTGTCGCTGATGTCGCAACCGTGTCGATCGGGCAGGATTTACGTACAGGTGCAGCAACTTATAATGGCGAAGAAGCTGTACTGGGTATTGCGATGATGATGATGGGAGAAAATAGCCGAAAAGTTGCCCAAGCCATTGATGCTAAAGTGAAAACCATTCAGCAAAGTTTGCCTAAAGGCGTAACTGTTGAAACGGTGTATGACCGTACCCATTTGGTCGATCGTGCGATTAAGACTGTACAAAAAAATCTACTTGAAGGTGCGATTTTAGTCATCATTATTTTGTTTTTATTTCTAGGCAATATTCGTGCTGCTTTAATTACCGCCTGTGTGATTCCATTGTCCATGTTGTTTACCTTGTCAGGTATGGCAGAACAAAAAATCAGTGCCAATTTGATGAGTTTAGGTGCATTAGATTTTGGGATTATTGTCGATGGTGCAGTTGTCATCGTTGAAAACTGTATTCGTCGCTTGGCAGAAGCACAAAAACACAAAGGACGTTTACTCACACGCTCTGAACGTTTTACAGAAGTCTTTTTAGCTGCTAAACAAGCCCGTCGCCCTTTGATTTTTGGTCAATTGATCATTCTTGTGGTGTATTTGCCGATCTTTACGTTGACAGGCGTTGAAGCAAAACTCTTTCATCCGATGGCAATGACCGTGGTACTTGCTTTAGTCGGTGCAATGATTTTGTCGATTACTTTTGTACCTGCAGCGGTGGCTTTATGGGTCAATGGTGAAGTTAAAGAAACAGAAAGTCGTTGGATGCATGCACTGAAAACACATTATGAAAAATTGTTAGATTGGGCATACAGTTATCGGGTATTTGTTTTGACCGTGGCACTGTGTATTTTGACTTTAACGGGTATTTTAGCCACTAAAATTGGCAGTGAATTTGCACCACAACTTAGTGAAGGAGACTTTGCAGTACAACAGATGCGTTCGCCAAGTACGGGGCTAGAGCAGTCTTTGCGGATGCAAGAAAATACGGAAAAATTACTGCTGAAAAATTTTCCTGAAATTAAAGCCATTTTTGCACGTACAGGCACTGCGGAAGTGGCAACCGATGTGATGCCACCGAATATTTCCGATGCCGTTTTACTGTTAAAAGCACGTGAAGAATGGACAAATCCGAAAGAAAGTATCGATGACTTACGTCAGCGTATGATTGCATTTTTAGCGACTTTACCGGGAAATAACAGCGAATTTTCACAACCGATTGAACTACGTTTTAATGAGTTAATTTCAGGTGTGCGTAGTGATGTGGGCATTAAAATTTTTGGCGATGATATGGAAGTATTGAACCAAGAAGCCAATCGCATAGCACAAAAAGTCCGTGCGATTTCGGGTGCAACGGCGGTGAATGTTGAACAAACCAGTGGTTTACCTTTGTTAAATGTCGATGTGGATCAAGTTAAAGCAGCGCAATACGGTTTGTCAGTGAAACAAATTCAAGATTTGGTTGCCATGAGTATGGGTGGACAAAGTGTGGGTAGTATTTTAGAGGGTGACAAACGTTTTGACTTTGTAATTCGTTTAGATGAGTCTCAGCGTACACCTGAACAATTGGTGACGTTACCCATTCAACTTGCCAATGGTGGTTTGATTCAACTACAAGATGTTGCCAAAGTTGAGAATATTTTAGGAATCAATCAAGTCAGTCGTGAAAATGCCAAACGCCGTGTGATCGTGACTGCCAATGTGGAAGGACGAGATTTAGGCTCTTTTGTCAACGAACTACAAAGTACTTTAGCCAAAGAGACTTTACCGAGTGGCTATTGGTTGGATTATGGTGGTCAGTTTGAAAATCTGATGTCTGCCAAAGCCCGTATGCAATTGGTGATTCCATTGGCATTGATCACGATTTTTATTTTACTGATGGCAGTATTTCACAACATCAAAGAAAGCTTATTGGTGTTTTCAGGTGTGCCATTTGCGCTGTGTGGTGGACTGATTGCACTTTGGCTGCGTGGTATTCCATTGTCTATGTCAGCAGGTGTTGGTTTTATCGCTTTGTCAGGCGTGGCAGTGTTAAATGGTTTGGTGATGTTGACCTTTATCAAAGAGTTAAGATCACAATTTGACTTGCATCATGCAACTTGGCAAGGTGCTGTGATGCGTTTACGTCCTGTATTGATGACAGCATGTGTGGCTTCTTTAGGTTTTATTCCGATGGCTTTGGCAACAGGGACAGGGGCTGAAGTGCAACGACCTCTAGCGACTGTAGTAATTGGTGGAATTTTATCCTCTACTACACTAACTTTGTTGTTACTGCCCATTATTTATCGTTGGATGAATGAGAAATTGCAGAAATAATCGCTATTTAGCTGCATATTGAAGTTGAGTGCAAAGAGCATGAACAATAGTTTGTGCTCTTCTTATTTTAAAATAGGTGTTTTCGCCCTTAAAATAACTCGTAAAAAATTCCTGTACATAAAACACCTGATTTTCTTCATGAAAAATAAAAAAGCTGTCTATAATGAAACGAAGTAAAATAATCATCACGTGAAGGATAAACTTAATGATCTTATATCCACGTTTACTCAGCTTAAGTCTTTTATTCGGTTCACCACTTGTTTTATTGAGCGCATGTAGCTCAGTACCTAGTCAAAATTCATCAACATCACAAATCAATACAGCATCATCGACACAAAGTTTATTGGTATATGGTGGTTCTATTTTAACCATGCAAGGCGATCAACCACAGTATGTCGAAGCCATGCTGATTCAAGATGGCAAGATTCTATTTACAGGAAAATTAAGCGAAGCAAAGACACTTGCTCCTCAAGCAGCCGCTTTAGATTTGAAAAATAAGGCTGTAATTCCGGGAATTATTGATGCGCATAGTCATTTAAATTCTGTTGGGATGCAGCAAACGGTTGCTAATTTATATGCACCCCCTGATGGTGATGTGGTTAATATTCCATCCTTAATTCAAGCCATGAAAATGTGGGCAGGGCAGAATCCTGAATTTATTCAAGCCAGTTCTGGGTGGATCATAGGGAACGGTTATGATGATGCAACGCTACAAGAAAAGCGTCATCCTACAGCTACAGATTTAGACCAAGTCTCAAAAACACAGCCAGTTTTGATTTTACATCAATCAGGGCATTTGGCATCAGTGAATCACAAAGCCTTAGAAATGTTGAATATTAATGAGAAAACTAAAAATCCAGATGGAGGGGTAATTCGCCGTATTCAAGGAACACAAAAGCCCAATGGTGTGCTAGAAGAAAGTATTGTGATTCAAGCCATGATGCAGGCATTTAAAAATATGCCACCACAAGAAATGGAGAAAATGGCATTAAAAGCAGTTAATACCTATGTGGAAAATGGCTATACTACAGTGCAAGAGGGACGAGCAGATCATGGAACGAGTGAATTATGGCGTAGTTTAGCCAACCGTAAGCAATTACCTATTGATGTGGTGTCATATCCTGATATTAGTTCAGAACAAGCTTATATGTTGCAACACGGCAGCAGTCAAAATTACCAAAATCATTTCCGTATTGGTGGTGTGAAAATCAGCCTAGATGGTTCACCGCAAGGTAAAACGGCTTGGTTGACGCAGCCTTATCTGATTCCACCTGAAGGGCAAGATAAAAACTATCGGGGCTATCCTGCATTTCCTGATCAAACTACAGTGCAAGAGATGATTAATTTAGCATTTCAAAATCATTGGCAAATTTTAGCACATGCCAATGGTGATGCTGCAATTGATCAATATTTAGCTGTGATTGGTAAAGCACAACAACAATTTCCATCTACTCAACGCCGTGATGTGATTATTCATGCACAAACCATGCGTGAGGATCAATTAGACCAAGCCAAAAAATTTGGTCTTATCCCATCTTTCTTTTCATTACATACCTATTATTGGGGTGATTGGCATGTAGCACAAACCTTGGGTGAGCAACGTGCAACACGTATTTCACCTACAGATTCAGCGCTTAAACGAGGTATGATCTTTACGGAACATCATGATGCACCTGTGATTCCACCGAAAAGTATGATGGTACTCGATGCAACGGTAAATAGAACCACTCGCAGTGGAAAGTTACTGGGTGCAGATCAGAAAGTAAGTCCATATATTGCCTTAAAAAGTATGACAGATTGGGCTGCATATCAATATTTTGAGGAACAGCAAAAAGGGACTTTGGAAAAAGGGAAATATGGTGATTTTGTGATATTAAGTGATGATCCACTGCAAATAGACAGTCAAAAAATTAAAGATATTCAAATTTTAGCAACTTATAAGGAAGGTCAATTGATTTATCAACGCAAATAGAATTGATTGGAATTTTGAATATCAATAGGCAATGAAATTAGGCTTTATTTTAAAAAGGCGCTATGATGGTGCGATTGAAATTAAGCCTAGTTTTAGAGGAATATGATGAATTTTTTTAAAAAGAAAAATAAAGCCAGTTTTGTCTTTTTTATCATCACATTGTATTCATTTTTAGGTTTTGGCTTGGGTTATGTGATTTGGGAGTTTTTGCTGAATTAATCAAATCTTAAACATTTAAAAAATATTTTATGCTTTAGATTGAAAATATGAATTGATTATTTAAACATATCTATAATTAAATCATTATAAAGTAGCGTAGGAAATACACGCATTTTAAAATAGGCGTTGTATAAAATGATGATAAAGTTGCTATTTTATTTCCATTTGGAATTTTTCCTATATTTATATTTTTTGTCATTGAAATATTTTGATGGTTTAAAATATTTTGAATTACATATATTTGTGAAGAATAATATGTAATTCAATCACGAAATTTATCTCACCTTTAGTATTTTGCATGAATACTTTCTAAAGTATCGACCAAGGTGCGTGTTGTTTGGTCAATTTCAAAATTCAGGAAATCACCAACACTTAAATTTGAAAAATTGGTTAAGCGAATCGTTTCAGGAATGAGATCAACTGATATTTGATTGTGTACTTTGTCGACATTATTCACAGTTAGACTACAACCATGTAAACCAATAAAACCTTTTAAAAAGAAATATTTGATTTTTTCATTTGGAATTTCAATATCTAAGTGTAGTGTTTTACCATTTTCAACGATATTTTTAATCTGTGCCATTCCCTCGATATGACCATAAATATTATGCCCGCCATTTTCCATTCCCACTTTAAAAGAACGTTCGATATTCACCAAGCTATTTTCTTTTAAATGTCCTAGTGTTGTGAGGGATAGTGTGAGATCAGAAATATCAAAACTGATCAAAGTTTTTTCGACATTTATGCTTGTGACTGTCAAACAGGTTCCATCAATGGCAACACTTGCACCGATAAATACATCATCTAAAAAGTTTTGGTTATTTTCTACAAAAATTGTGGCATAACCTTGATGTTTTTCAATGCGATGAATTTTTTCAGTGCCAAGCACGATACCCGTATACATGTCCAATCTCGTCATTATGTTAAAAGCGCTACTATTAATAACACAAATTTGAAATGTTGCACGGTCATTTGAATGTAAAATAATTTGAAAAATCCCTCCTTATGGTAAAAGAGGGATGTAGAGACTTGATGAATTTTATGCTTATGTTGCAAAGAACATTTAAAAATGTCTTAACTTTCTAGTAACACTGAACCATATTTTTCACGTAAATCTTTCTTCAGCATTTTTCCTGTGCCTGTTAATGGAATTGCATCAACAAAGACCACTTTGTCAGGAATCTGCCATTTGGCAATTTTATCTGCATAATAATGCAAGAGGTCTTGTTCAGTGACTTCACTACCTTGCTGTTTAATGGCAATGACTACGGGACGTTCATCCCATTTTGGATGTGTTGCTGCAATGACAGCAGCCATCGCAATCTCAGGGTGGCTCATGGCAATATTTTCCAATTCAACAGAAGAAATCCATTCACCACCAGACTTGATTAAATCTTTGGCACGGTCACTCAGCAGTAGATAACCATCTTCATTGATCGAGGCAATATCACCTGTATCAAACCAACCATCCGTAGTTAATGCATTTTGTGGTTTGCCATAATAGGAGTCGATGATCCAATGACCTTTAACTTGTAAATTCCCCGTAGTATGACCATCACGTGCGACTTCATGCGTACCATTTTCTTCATCAGTAATTCGTAAGTCGACACCAAAGGGCGGGCGACCCTGAGAAAGACGAATATTGAGTTGCTCATCTGTAGGTAAGTTGTTGTGCTTTGCTTTGAGTTGGTTACTAGTACCCAGTGGACTCATTTCAGTCATCCCCCAAGCATGAATGGTTTCACAGTCATATATGTCACGGAAAGCTTTCATCATGGCAGGTGGGCAAGCTGAACCACCTACAACATTTTGTTTTAAACTTGCTAATTTACTACCACTTTGTTTGGCTGCTGCTAATAAGCCTTGCCAAATAGTTGGAACACCAAGTGCAACAGTGACATGGTAGTCATCGATCATCTGTACCAAACTCGCACCATCTAAACCTGGACCAGGCAGGACTAAAGTACAGCCAACCATTGCAGCTGCATAAGGCGTCCCCCAAGCATTGACATGGAACATTGGGACTACAGGTAACATGACATTTTTAGCAGAAAGGTTTAATGAGTCAGGTAAACAAATGGCATAGGTATGTAAAATAGTCGAACGATGACTATATAAAGCACCTTTTGGATTACCTGTTGTACCAGAGGTATAGCATAGAGAGCTTGCGGTATTTTCATCAAAACTTGGCCATTCAAATTGTGCTGAATGTTCGGCAATTAAAGCATCATAAAATTTTACATCAGGCAGGGCTGTAGCAACATCTTGGTCAAAAGCACCTAAATAAATAAAATGTTCAACACTCGGTGTATGTGCTTTTACTGCGCTGATTAAAGGTAGAAAGGTTTTATCAAATAGCACAACTTTGTCCTGTGCATCATTAATGATAAAAACCAATTGTTCTGGAAATAAACGTGGGTTGATGGTGTGGCAAACCATACCACTACCTGAAATAGCATACCAAGACTCTAAATGACGATGATTATTCCATGCAATGGTTGCAATACGGTCCGTTGTTTTTGCACCTAAACTAAGCAAAGCATTGGCAAAACGTTTAGAATTCTCAGCGACATGTGTCCAATCCGTTGTCGTAATTGTACCATCAGTATTTTTAGAAATAATTGCGGTATCGCCATGATAACGAGCAGCATGTTCGATTAAATTACTAATCAAAAGCGGCTGAAACATCATATTTCCTTGCATACAATCATCCTTTTAATTTTGTTGTGATTGATTTCTTTCATTTGTGTTTATTTAATCTGTTCTATTTAAAAAAATGATCAAATAGAAAAAATATAATTTTATCCTAACTAAAAAAAAGCTGAATGCAATGAAAATATTCACAAATTTTTGTAACGAAAGAAAAGGGAATTGATGAAGAAAAACAAATATTTATTAAATTATCACGATTTGAAAATGCACTATAAAATATAGACTAAAGTCTTAGTTTAATATTTGCTAAATAACTTGAGTTAGCGCACAAATATGTTACAACTATGAGACACCTTTATTAAAAAACAAATGTTTTAGGATAAAACATGAATAAGGTGAATCAAAATAGGAGATGATGAATGCTACAAACCTTAAAGAAAATCTTGTGTTTACACAAATTTGAATATGAAATTGATGCTAATGCCGTAGTGACAAAAGAATGTCGTAAATGCGGAGTGAGTCACTGATTTTGTATGCAAATTTACTTGGGATATCATCATATTATTGCTTTAAATCCAATATTTTGAACATCATGTTTTAAATAAAATATCTTAAACACATAGTATGATGATATTGAAAAATTAGAAAAATAAATCAAGCATGTATCTATTTCAAATTTTATTTCAGTTAAAATAAATCATTCTCATCCTTTGAATTTTTATTTCAATGTCTAAAGATTTTACTGCCGAAACTTATGTGATTGATCAACACCTTGTCGATACTTTAGCGTGGCTTTGTCATCATCAAGATTGTTTTGATTCATTTGAATATGATGCATTTAGCAAAGTGTTAAGTGTACATCATGCCAATGGCACAGATATTTTACGTGAAGGCATGTTTTTAAATGCAAAATATGGGCTTTTGATTACTTCTTTATAAGATTTTGAAATAAATTTAAATAAATGACTTTAAAAGAAAAAAAGCGATAGTGAATATCGCTTTTTAACAGGTTGGATTTAAGCGCTCATCGCATCAACAGAAAGTTCAGCTACAGTCGGTTTGGCTTTTTCTGCAATTAAACCTAATTTATTAAATAATTGCTTGTCTTTACCTTCACCTGCATTTGGTGTGGTCAGTAGCTTCTCACCACTGAACAATGAATTTGCACCTGCCATAAATGCCAATGCTTGATCCGAATCGCTCAATGCCTCACGTCCTGCCGACAGGCGAATATAGCTTTGTGGCATGATGATGCGTGCAACTGCAATGGTACGAATCCATTCTGTGACATCAAGTTTTTCAACCTCTGCCAAAGGTGTACCATCAATTGGTACGAGCATGTTGATCGGGACAGACTCAGGATGAGTTGGCAAAGTTGCGAGTTCTTGCAATAACCCAATACGGTCATTGCGATTTTCACCTAAGCCCACAATTCCGCCACTACAGACTTTCATACCCGCATTGCGGACATGGTCTAAGGTATTGAGGCGATCATCAAAAGTGCGGGTGGTGATGATATGAGAATAATATTCACGTGATGTATCAAGGTTGTGATTGTAATAATCTAATCCTGCTTCATGTAAACGTTCTGCTTGTGACTGATTTAACATGCCTAAAGTCATACACGTTTCTAGTCCAAGCGCTTTAACTTCTTTCACCATTTCAAGAACATAAGGCATATCACGTTCATGTGGATTACGCCATGCAGCACCCATACAAAAACGAGATGAACCAGAAGCCAATGCTTCTTTGGCTTCACTAATCACTTTATCTACTGCAATGCGTTTTTCAGCTTCTAATTTTGAATCATAATGTGCTGATTGTGAACAATATTTACAATCTTCAGGACATTTCCCTGTTTTGATTGAAAGCAGGGTGCTGACTTGGATGGTATTCGCTTCAAAATGATTGCGATGGACTTGTTGTGCTTTAAACACCAAATCTAAAAAAGGTTGTTCATATAAGGTTTGGATTTCTTCACGTGTCCAATCATTTCGTACTAAAGGCATAGGTCAAATCCCTGATAATATTGCTATCTCTGTGTATCATACACAAATCATGCCAAAGCCAATGGGCAAAAACGTCCAAATGGTTATTGGTAACTTAACTTAAGATTAGCATATAAATTAAAAATAAAAATAGTGATTTACTGACAAAGTTTAGCGCTTTTCTTGTTAGATCGTCACATAAATACTTTTATGGAATTTACTAATTTCGAGGTATTGGTATTTAAAAAAGGAAAATAACCCTGATTTTGCAGAGAACGTGTTTTCATATTTTAGTTGCAAAAAATGAAGTGCATTGTCCAAAAAATTAAAAAATTATTTTGATTTGTTATATTGTTCTGCGATTGCCCAGTCGATATGGACTTGCACAATCTCATCATGCTGTGCCCGATTTTGTTGCAATGCCCGTACAATTTCTATTGAAAATGGTGCATTTCCCAAACCAATGGCAATATTTCGCATAAAGCTTTGATAGCCTGTACGGCGAATCGGACTGCCTTCTGTACAGCTTAAAAATGTTGCTTCATCCCAGTGCCACAGATCCAAAAGTGAGGCATTGTCTAAACCATGACGAGGATAAAAATCTTCAATAGGCGTCTTTTTGGCAAAACTATTCCAAGGACAAATGAGCTGACAATCATCACAACCAAAGACCCGATTGCCGATTCCTCGTCTTAACTCTTCAGGGATAATACCTTTATACTCAATGGTGAGATAGGCGATGCATTTTCGTGCATCTAACATATAAGGCTCAACGATGGCTTTGGTTGGGCAGATATCAATGCATGCCGTACATGAGCCACAATGCTTTGTTGTTGGCTGATCAAAAGGCAGCTCTAAAGAGCTAAATAATTCACCTAAAACAAAAAATGAACCTGATTTTTTATGAATAAGTAAGGTATGTTTGCCTGTCCATCCCATGCCAGCACTTTCTGCCAAAGATTTTTCAAAAACAGGCGCAGAGTCCGCAAAAGGACGAGATTCAAAATCACCCACTTTTTCTTTAATTTTACTGGCTAAGGTTTTTAGTCGTCCACGCATGACTTTATGGTAATCGCGACCACGTGCATAACGGGCGATAATGGCAGAGTTGGGCTCATCAGGTACATAACGAGGCTTGGGTGTTTCCACCAAATAATTCATTCGTACACAAATGATGCTTTTGGTATTGGGTACTAATAAAGTCGGATCAGCGCGTTTTTCTAAATTTTCCTCTAAAAACTTCATATCGCCGTGATAACCACGTTTTAAATATTCCTTAAAACGTGCTAATTCTGCTTGAGCATCTGGTTTGGCAATGACACAATCAGCAAAACCCAGTTGCAAAGCTTGCTCTTTGATCCAACTTTTGAGTTGTTCAGGATCAATCTGTTGTAGCGAAATATGTGTTGAAGATGAAGAAGCCGACATAGAAAAACATAGGGAAGAAAATGCATTCACAAGTTTATCATAGCCATGAGATTCAAGCATGGGAAGCACGTTGGTTTCAGCAACAAAACAGTTCTTTTGGTTTGATGCAGCAAGTTGCATGGTCAATTGCACAGCGTTTAGATGCTATTTTTTCTTCTCAAGATAAGATTCAACAAGTTGCGATTTGGTGCGGTTCTGGCAATAACGCAGGGGATGGTTATTGCTTGGCAAAATATTTACAAGATTTGGGTTATAAAATCACGATTTTTGCAGCAGAACGGGGGCAATCAGCAGATTTAGCAAAAGCATTTCAACTCGCACATACACATCAGGTCGAGATTCAGCATCATTTTAAAACAGAAAATCACTTTGATTGTCATATAGATGCACTTTTTGGCATCGGTTTAAATCGAGATTTGGACATGATTTGGCAGGAAATTATTGAGAATTTTAATGCACAATCAGGTTTGAAAATTGCGATTGATGTACCCAGTGGTTTAAATGCCAATACAGGGCAGCCTTTGCCAACGGCGGTCAAAGCTGATCTGACTTATAGTGTATTGGGCTTAAAAGCGGGACTATTTACAGGTCAAGGCAAAGAATTTTCTGGAAAAGTAGAATTAATTTCTGCAATACCTACAGATGATGAATTACAAAAAATCGCTGAACTTTCACCAAATTTTATAACATTGCCGCAACGTCAAGCTTTTGGACATAAAGGCAGTTATGGACATGTCTTGGTCGTGGGTGGGCATGCAGAAATGGGCGGGGCAGTGATGATGGCGGCTGAGTCGGCATTTAGTGCGGGTGCGGGTAAAGTGACGATTGTCTGTGATGCAAAACATCATACTGCGATTTTGGCACGTTCACCAAATATTATGCTACGTGATATCAATGCTTTATCTGATAGTGAAATAGATGATCTTATTCAACTTGTTGATGCTGTAAGCTTAGGCATGGGCTTAGGTCGGGATACTTGGGCAGAGCAACAGTTTTTAAAATGGTTTCCAAAAATTAATCAGACTACACATTTACAGATCGTTTTAGATGCAGATGCTTTATGGTTTTTAGCGGAGCATCCTGTAAAAGTAAATGAGAATACCTATTTAACACCACATCCTGGTGAAGCCGCAAAATTGTTGAATTGTTGTGTAAAACAGATAGAGACAGATCGAATTGCAGCGATTAAAAAATTACAAGAAAAATATGCAGGACAATGGGTGCTCAAGGGTGCAGGAAGTTTGATTTTAGACGATCAGCTTTGGATTTGTACTGCGGGTAATGCGGGTATGGGTACAGGTGGTATGGGTGATGTGCTTGCAGGAATGATTGCCAGCTTAAAAGCACAATTTTATGAAAATATTCAGCTACATCAGATTGTTACTTTACATGCACTTGCGGGTGATTATTTGGCTGAAAAAGGGCAACGGGGCTTGCAAGCCCATCACATGAATGATGCTGTGTATTATGTGGTTAATCATTGTGGTGAATCATCTGATAAAACATGAGATAAGTTATAACGATGAGAAATAATAGGTAAAATTTAAATGAAAGCGGTTAAATTACTGATTCATGGGAAGGTGCAAGGCGTAGGTTATCGCCGTTGGTTTGAAAAAGAAGCGATTGCTTTGGATTTAAAAGGTTATGTGATGAATTTGCCAACAGGTGAGGTTGAAGCTGTTATTCTAGGCGCTGAAGCGGATATTTTAAAAATCATTCGGCATAGTTATGTTGGGTCTTTACGTGCACAAGTTAGTCGTATTGAGCAAATTCAGTTGCAGGACTTTCCGAACTATCATGAGTTTACAATGATTCGATGAGTTTGTTTTTTTAAGTATTATGGCAATAAATAGGTTTAAAAATAAATGGAAAAATATTTAATTGTTGCGATTGTTTTTGCAGCATGTGTTTTATTGGTGATTTACACGCAAATGGATCATTCTAAATCTACAAAAAAACTCAGTTTAAAAGAGAAAGTTCAACAAGAATTTCCACAATATAAAGTTATTGAGCGCAATGAAAATATCGTCATTTGTCGAGAAATAGTAGGTTCTCGTATTGATGAAGAATTAGTCTTAATTCGTGTTGATGAACATCAAAATAAAAACTTAAGAACAGTTGGAAAAATGCTCATAGCAACATATAAAAAACCACCATCTATACGAGAAATTCGTAAAGACACAATAGGATATGTTTAACCTGTATTGGAAATAAAAAATTGTGAGACGCTAAAGTTTAACGTCTTCTACCACTATAACGACTACGACCTCGTGCCATACCCCCTAAAGCATTGAGTACAGCAAGTTTACTCATACTTCCTGATGCATGGGCATGGCAGATTGCAGCAGCAAGAGCATCAGCAGCATCCGCTTGTGGATGGATAGATAAATTTAACAGTTTCATTACCATCATTTGTACTTGTTCTTTGTCTGCTGCACCATAACCAACTACAGACTGTTTAATTTGGCGAGCGGTATATTCTGCAACTTGTAGATCTAAATTGACTAAAGCTGCAATAGCAGCACCACGTGCTTGACCAAGTTTCAAAGCAGAGTCAGGATTTTGTGCCATGAAGACTTGTTCTACCGCAGCTTCAGTTGGACCATGAAATTTAACAATACGATCAATCCCTGCAAAAATTCGTTTTAAACGTTCAGGCATTTCTGTTGTTTCAGTGCGGATCGTACCTGCATCAATAAATTTTAATTTTTGACCATCTTTTTCAATAATGCCATAACCTGTCAATCGTGAGCCAGGATCAATTCCAATAATCAGAGACATATGCCTACTTAGAAACATTTAATTCACACTAATTATATGATTTTTTATAAATAATTTCTGTATAATTTTGATATTTGAATTATTTTTTATACCTCTAAAAATATATTATTGATAAACAATAAATAGCCCTTTAAATGGATTTAATAAGTTTAATGATAAATAGTTTTCAACTTAATGATCCTTAAATATGACTAAAATACTCGAGAATATATAAGCTAAATAAGAAAAATTTATAAGTGTAATGAAATGTAATAAAAGAGAATGAGAATATATGCTATTTATGTGGTGATTTGGATTGTTACAGCATATTTTAAATTTTATCTCATTGATTTTTATTTAAATTAATAATATTTTTCATGTGATTGTGTTGAGAAAGTATTCTATAAAAATTTAAGGATAGTTTAAGATTGAGCTGTAAAATTTAAACTTATATTGTATAATTTGTGTGATTTTATTTTTTATTTATTGTTGTTTTATGAACATCGTTAAATTTTTAGCAAGCTTTAATACGGTCAATACATATTTATTTCTCGCAGTCTGTGCATTAAGTGCAATTGTTGGATATTTTTATTTAATCCCCTAATTATATGCTCGCTGTTACTTAAAAGACCCGCATTTAAATGCGGGTCTTTTATTTCATGAGATGATTAAGAATGCGCAATAATGAAGAAATGCACGTAATGAAAGGTTGAATATTATTTAAAGCTAATTTTGAAAAAATTTTGCAGCTGCGATTTTTTTGTCAATTTTTAGCCTCCAACACTTTAAAAAATTGAAAAGTGCCCATATACACTTTAAAGTGTAATAAAATTTATGCACTTTTTTCATTTTGTCGAGAATAGATTAATTTTCATGAAATTAGCTCTGGTTGTATTGGTTGGTTTAGTCTTAGAAGTTTTTGTCTGGATTGAGGTGGGTGACCTCGTTGGGAGTATGTGGTACGTATTCTTCTGGTTTGTTGCAGCTTTCTTTATTGGTTTAAATCTTGTACGTGCAAATGCAACAGGACTTATGCCACAGATGCAGCAAATGCAAATGGGACAAATGAGCGGAGATCCGCAGTTGACTAATAATTTACCGAAAATTTTAGCAGGTATTTTATTGATCATTCCAGGCTTAATCACAGATGTTTTAGCAGTCTTGATCTTAATTCCACCAGTGCAGCAAGCATTTAAGAATATGATGATGAAAACCATGATGAAGCGTCAACAAGCGATGATGGAAAAAATGATGGGTGGTATGATGGGGAATATGGGTGGTGATGCTGCACAAAACCCATTTGCAGATTTGATGCGCCAGATGCAAAATCAACAAGGTAGTCCATTTCAGGATTCATCCGTAATTGATGGTGAAGCACGTGAAGTAGAACCAGAGCGTAAGCAACTTGAATTAAAAGATGTGAATAAGAAATAAAGTATAAATGTGTTAAGTGGGCTAGGTATTGACCTAGCTTTTTTTATGGTTGTATTTTAAGAAATCACCTACATTTGAGTTATACAGCATATAATACAAGATCTTTCACGTATTTTAATATTTGTATCACATGTCTTTACTATTGACGATTTGTTCACTACATTTTTTGGCACAATTGAGTCCTGGGCCTGATGTTTTACTGGTTGCAAAAAGTTCAGCTTCAACAACCCGTCAAAATACACTGAAAATTGTTTTGGGGATTTCTGTTGGAATTATTATTTGGGTTATTTTGACCTTACTGGGTTTTACTGTCTTAATCGAACAGTGGCCTTGGGTTCAGCAAGTTTTAATGATCATTGGTGGTTTTTTCTTGGCGAAAATGGGCTACGCTATGTTGCGAGGAGGTATTTTAACTTTAAAACAAGAAACATCGTTACATGGCGTTATTGAGCAGCAACCTAAAAATTATTTTATGATGGGTTTATTGACCAACTTATCAAATCCCAAGACTTTAATTTATTTTAGCAGTGTATTTTCTTTAGCATTAAGTTCTTCTGCAAATAGTCATTTGAAAACACAATTGGCGATTATTATTCCAATTCAAACATTTTTAGTGTTCACGCTTTTTATGTTGATTATGTCGATGCCAAAAGTCAAAAGCTTGTATCAAAAATCAGGTAGTTATATTGATATTGCCTCAGGTGCATTATTTCTTATTTTTGCGGTGTGGTTGTGGCTGGATGCGTTGCATTTGTTGTCAGTTGTGTAGATGATAAATTTTTTTCACATACATTCTGTAGTTGGTTTTTTTGAGTGAGCTGATATTTATTTGCCAGCAGAGTGGTTTCGGTGTTCTCTGAACCTTGGTATTTACGACTACGATTTGCACGTTCACGTAAACCACCTTTTTTAATCAGTCCAATCACTTCTAAGCACCTGTAAATATTTACCTTAGTTTAATGAATATTTTGTATAGAGTGCAAGAAAAGTTATGTGAAAATAGATTTATATCATTTGGGCAAGTTATGAATATTTAAAAGAATAATAAAAAAATTGACTTGTAATAGAAAAAGTATACAAAAAATCATTTGAAAATTCATTGTAAATCTGTTTATTTAATATAAGTGACATCTTCAAATACTAATATGGTCACGCTTAGAAAAACAATAAATGTTTTAATAGCAGGAGGAATATATGCTATATCAATACCAATGCGCTTGTTGTAATAAGGTGGTTACTGCAAACGACAAAGAATGCCAACATTGTGGTTCACATCATATTCGGAGTCCATATGGGTTTTGGATCTTCTGTGTATTTGCATGTTTAATGGTTGCGATTACATTTAAAGTTGGGCAGATTTATTTAAATAATCATCAAACAGATACACCTGAACAAATCACTTTGTTAAATGTGTTAAACCAAGATTCAAATAAAACAGATCATTGATTAATTTATAATTTTATATGCTGCTTGGGTAAGAGTAAAATTGTAAATTTAAACACAAGAAATCTAGATATTAAAAAGCTCGCAAATTGCGAGCTTTTAGATATCGGAAAATTAAAGATTCGCAGATGCTTTTAAAGCTTCGACTTTATCTGTTTTTTCCCATGTAAATGCAGTATCAGAACCTTCACGACCAAAGTGACCATAAGCAGCAGTTTGCTTATACATCGGTTGAATTAAGTTCAACATACGGGTGATTCCGTATGGGCGTAAGTCAAAATGTTCACGAACCAATTGAATAATCAATTCATCTGACACTTTGCCCGTGTTGAATGTATTGATTGAAATTGAGGTAGGTTCAGCAACACCAATTGCATAAGATACTTGGATTTCACATTTATCAGCAAGACCTGCTGCAACAATGTTTTTTGCCACATAACGACCTGCATAAGCCGCAGAACGGTCAACTTTTGATGGATCTTTACCGGAGAAAGCACCGCCACCATGACGTGCCATACCACCGTAAGTATCAACAATAATCTTACGACCTGTTAAGCCACAGTCACCAACTGGACCACCGATGACAAATAGACCTGTTGGATTAATGTGAAATTTAGTCCCTGCATGGAACATTTCAGCAGGAATGATTTTCTTTACGATTTCTTCAATCACGGCTTCTTTAAGATTGGCTTGTGAAATCTCAGGATCGTGTTGTGTAGATAGTACAACTGCATCTAAACGGACAGGTTTGCCATTTTCATAGGCAAAAGTAACCTGACTTTTGGCATCTGGACGTAACCAAGGCAAACTACCATTACGACGTAATTCTGCTTGCTTTTCCATTAAACGATGTGCATATGAAATAGGCGCAGGCATTAAAACATCAGTTTCACGGCTTGCATAACCAAACATTAAACCTTGGTCACCCGCACCTTGATCTTCAGGTTTTTGGCGATCAACACCTTGAGCAATTTCTGGAGATTGTTTACCAATCATGTTGATGACAGCACAGGTTGAACCATCAAAGCCTAAGTCGGTATGATGATAGCCAATGCCGTTGACGGTGTGACGTACCACAGATTCAAAGTCAATATTTGCAGTCGTGGTAATTTCACCTGCAAGAACGACAGCACCTGTTTTTACTAAAGTTTCACAGGCAACTCGTGCATATGGGTCTTCTTTTAAAATGGCATCCAAAATAGCATCACTAATTTGGTCCGCCATTTTGTCGGGATGGCCTTCGCTTACTGATTCAGAAGTAAAAACACTGTATTCGCGCATGAAAATCCTACGGCTATTATTTTCTCGATGCGTTATGTTACATCTTGTTGCTTATAATCACTAGGCTATTATCATGAAAAAAATGAATTATATATATAAAATAATTCATTTAGCCAAATAAAAACATGCATTTTAAATTGATTTATATTTGACCGTTACTCATTTTTCGGTGAATAAATTACTTTAAAATCAAATTTATTAATATATATCATAGTGATATTCTATTGAAAAAAGAATCAAATAACCCAATATTTGTAACGTATAAATGAAAAAATAAAACTGTGCTCAATTGGGCTATTTTCAGACAAAATGATTTTTGTTTTACTGAATTGAGTTGAAATACAAAGAAAACCGAGTGAAATAGTTTAGAAAAGACAAAGTTCCTGTCATACTAGCACATGAAAAATGGATACTTTTAAATTTGAGGTAATAAACGTGATTTCAGTGGGTATTGTCGGTGGTACAGGTTATACGGGCGTTGAATTGTTGCGTCTTTTACTGCGACATCCAGATGCGCAGGTAAATGTATTGACTTCACGTACTGAAGATGGTCGCCGTGTTGATGACATGTTTCCAAGTTTACGTGGACATACCGATTTAAAATATTCTGATTTAGATATTCATGTTTTAAAACAATGTGATGTGGTATTTTTTGCAACACCGCATGGCGTGGCAATGAAACATGCTGAAGAACTTATTGCTGCTAATACCAAAGTGATTGACTTGGCAGCTGATTTTCGTTTGCAAAATTTAGAACAATTTGAAAAATGGTATGCGCTTGAACATGCTTGCCCAGATATTTTAAAAGACTCAGTCTATGGATTGTCTGAGCTCAATCGTGACAAGATTAAACAAGCACAAGTTGTAGGTAATCCAGGTTGCTATCCAACAACTGTGCAATTGGGCTTAGCGCCATTATTTAAACAAGCGCAAGCATTGGTGAAACCTGAAAGCATTATTATTGATGCAAAATCAGGGGTTTCAGGTGCAGGACGTAAAGCAAGTCTTGGTATGATCTATTCTGAAAATGCGGATAATTTTAAGGCTTATGGCGTTGCAGGTCATCGCCATCATCCAGAAATTGTAGAAGCATTAGAAAATATTTCAGGACAAAAAGGTGTGTTCGATCATATCGTGTTTGTACCGCATTTAGTGCCAATGATTCGTGGTATGTTGAGTACCATTTATGTCGATTTAACCGATGCAGGTGATGCGCTAGATTTGCAAAGTTTGTATGAAGAATTTTATGCCAATGAGCAATTTGTCGATGTTATGCCTGCAAATAGCTCACCTGAAACACGCTCAGTACGTGGTGCCAACCAATTACGTATTGCATTGTATAAGCCACAACCAAAAAAATTGGTAATTTTGTCTGTACAAGATAATTTGGTGAAAGGTGCAGCAGGTCAGGCAGTACAAAATATGAACTTAATGTTCGGTTTTAGTGAAGATGCAGGACTGCAAAGTATCGGATTATTACCATAAAAAACGCTTTTCAACTTCACACACATTTAACTTTGCGGTTAAATGTGTGGTTTGATGCTACCACTGATCAGAGATGACGATGCCAAATACACGAACAAATACTGCGTCACAACCCGCGCCAAAGCCTAAAAAAAATGTAATGAATGGTAACCTGCCACTTCTGGCGGGCGGGGTCGTCTTATGTGCAGGAAGTATGCTTTTAGGCTATACAGTTGGACATCGTCAAGGTTTAACAGTTGTGGGTTATGATGCTGATGCTGAACAGTTGGTTGAGGTTGTAGAAAAGCAAAAATCGACACTCACCAACTTAAACAAAAGCTTGAATGCAGCCGTGCAAGAGCGTGATGTTGCTGTAACCAATACCAAAGATCTTTTTGATGCATTAAATCAAGCGAAGTCTGAGAAAGCACAAGTTGATGGTAAAAATACCGTTTACCGAGATGTGTTAAAACAACGCGGTGGTCTAAGCTTGACAGTACAAAATCTTGCAGTCAAAGCTTTGCCTGAAAATGCTTACGAGTACCAGATTGACTTAGTACAAGTCAGTCCAAATAATCGCCGTGCAACAGGCTCTGCGGAGCTACGCTTGATCAGTGGTACAGAGGTTTTAACCATTCCTATGGAAGATGGTAGTTACAATTTTGAAGACTTTGAACGATTAACAGGGCGTTGGACGATGCCGAAAGGCTTTACGCCACAATTCATTGAAATACGTCTGAATGGTGCAACACCCGTGGTTAAACGTTTTGCTTGGTCTCGTGGTAAGGCTGTGGACAGTACAGAAGCATTTGCTTCAGAAGTTCCACAAGCAGAAGCAAATGCTCAATAACTTATGAAATTAAAATATATGCGAACTCTTAAACGTAAAACTAGTTTAAATGAAGTGAAATTATCCTTTCAACAAACAGGATATATCGATTGGCATTTTAATCCGCGCTTAAGTGATTCGCAGCAAAATGAAGATGCTGACGGGGATGTAGCAGTTGCAACTGCACCACCAGAGTTTAAACGTCCACCAATGTACGCTGTTGTTTTAATGAACGATGACTACACGCCAATGGACTTTGTAATTGAAATTTTACAACAATACTTTGCTTTGAATCTTGACCAAGCCACTCAAGTAATGTTAACAGTACATTATGAAGGAAAAGGTGAAGCTGGCGTATATCCACGAGACATTGCGGAAACAAAAGCTAACCAAGTAAATAATTACGCTCGGTCTCAAGGTCATCCGTTACTTTGCCAGATTGAGCCAAAAGAATAAGGGGGTTGCATGCTCAGTCGTCAATTGGAAGTTTCTTTACGTTTGGCTGTTAGCATGGCTCGTCAAAAGAGACATGAGTTTCTTACGGTTGAACATTTGCTATTGGCTTTATTAGATAATGACTCTGCGGTAAATGCACTGAAAGCATGTGGTGCAGAAATTGTCAGTCTACGTAAAGAATTAGAAGAATATGTAGAGCAACACACACCAAAATTGGGTGAAAGTAGTGACCAAGCGCCACATCCAACTGAAAGTTTTGACCGGATCTTGCAACGTGCAATCTTTCATGTGCAATCTAGTGGTGGTGATCGCACAGTAGAAGGTGCGGATGTATTGGTTGCGATGTATTCTGAACGTGACTCGTTCGCAGTGTATTTGTTAAAACGTCATCAAATTAACCGCTTAACTTTGACACAATATCTGTCACATGGTGGACGTAAAGAAGAAATTCAGGTTGAAGAAGAATCTGATGATTTGGATGGAGAATCACCATCGACTGCAAATGCAGGACCATTAGAGCTATATACATTAAATTTAAATGTTGAGGCACAAAAAGGCAAAACTGACCCTTTGATTGGTCGTGAAAAAGAGATTGAGCGTACTGCGCAAATCCTTTGCCGTCGCCGTAAGAACAATCCATTGCTAGTTGGTGATCCTGGTGTAGGTAAAACTTCAATTGCTGAAGGTTTAGCATGGTTAATCGTTAATGGTAAAGCACCGAAACCACTAGCCAATGCTGAAGTCTTTAGTTTGGATATTGGTGCTTTGGTTGCTGGTACAAAATACCGAGGTGATTTTGAAAAACGTTTAAAACAACTTTTAAATGCTTTGAAGAAAAAACCAGAAGCAATTTTATTTATTGATGAAATTCACATGATTATTGGTGCAGGCTCAAGCATGGGCAGTACCATGGATGCATCGAATTTGATCAAGCCTGCTTTGGCAAATGGAACTTTACGTTGCATTGGCTCAACAACATTCCAAGAATATCGTCAAGTGTTTGAAAAGGATCATGCTTTATCACGTCGTTTCCAAAAAATTGATGTTAATGAGCCGTCTATTTCAGAAACCATTGATATTTTGCGTGGTCTAAAAACCAAGTTTGAAGAATTCCATCATGTGAAATATGATGACGCAGCTTTGGTGTCAGCCGTTGAACTTTCTGCAAAATTCATCAATGATCGTTTCTTGCCTGATAAAGCCATTGATGTGATTGATGAGGCGGGAGCACAACGCCGTTTAAAAGCGGAACAAGATGATACTGCGATTACCGTGGAAAATATCGAAGATATCGTATCGAAGATTGCACGCATACCACCGAAAACAGTATCAAAAGATGATAAGTCTGTCCTTGAACATCTTGAGCGCGATCTTAAACGTGTGGTATTTGGTCAAGATGAGGCGATTACAGCATTGGCATCTGCGATTAAATTGTCTCGTGCAGGTTTGAAATCACCAGATAAACCTGTTGGCAGTTTTGTATTTGCAGGTCCTACAGGTGTGGGTAAAACTGAAGTCACTAAGCAGTTGGCAAAACAGTTAGGTGTTGAGTTTGTTCGCTTTGATATGTCTGAGTATATGGAGCGTCATGCGGTTTCTCGCCTAATCGGTGCACCTCCGGGTTATGTGGGCTATGACCAAGGTGGCTTACTCACTGATGCGATTCATAAAAATCCTCACTGCGTATTGTTGCTTGATGAGATTGAAAAAGCACATCCTGATGTCTTTAATCTCTTACTTCAAGTGATGGATCATGGGGCGTTGACTGATAATAACGGACGTAAATCTGATTTCCGTAATGTCATCATTGTCTTAACTACCAATATTGGTGCAGAAAGTATTTCTCGTACCAGTATTGGTTTTACTGAACAAGACAACAGTAATGACAACCAAGAGGCTATGAAACGTGCATTTGCACCTGAATTCCGTAACCGCCTAGATGGTGTCATTCAGTTTAAAGCACTTCCTACATCTGTAATTGATTCTGTGGTTGATAAATTCTTAACAGAATTACAAGCACAATTAGATGAGAAAAAAGTGGTGCTTGAGGTGGATCAGTCAGCGCGTGATTGGATGGCTGAAAATGGTTATGATCGTCAAATGGGCGCACGACCAATGCAACGTTTGATTCAAGAGCATTTGAAAAAACCACTTGCTGAAATGATTTTATTCGGTGAGCTTGCTGATCACGGTGGTAATGTTGCTGTTTCTGTTAAGAAAGAAAATGGTAAAGCAGTTGGTCTGACACTTGAAGTGTTTGAGGATCAAACAGCAGAGCCTGCATGATTTTGAATATATTGTTTGACTGATCTCAAGTGAATTGAGAAAAAACCGCAATGCGTTAACGTGTTGCGGTTTTGTTTTTAATTGGTTGAATTTTATATATTTTTAAAATTAATGGGGCAGTGAGTAAAAATTTAAAATCTGCCGAGCGAGTTCCTTTTGTTCTTTAGGTAAATATGAAGCATATTAAACAGTTCATCTTCATTTGGGCGATACTTTGCAACACCATTAGTTTGGAAGTGATTTGGAAGTTGGTATTGAAAATAGACAGTTTCTTTATTTGCACGTACTGTTTTTAAATTCGCATTGTTGCCTGTATAAAATGTTTGAAACACTTTTATTTAATTTTTACAAACAAACTATTAAGTTTACTTTATAGATCTTATAAATAGTTATCATTTGTTAAAAATAAATACTGAAAATATATTGTGTTTTTGTATAAAAGCTAAGCATTAAATGATTTTGTTTGTGGGTTTTTTTGTGTCAGATTAGTATACTTTGCACATATTAATAAAATTGTATGAAAAGAGCGTGTGTGTGAATTGGTATGTCTATGTATCTGAAACGTGTCAGCAACAAATACGTAGCTATCAACTTGAAGACGCAATCGAAAAATTAAAGCAGCGTGTAGAACGTGAGCATCATCATTATCAATTTGAGGCGTTTAGCCATCCTTATTATGTTAAAAAGCATCTAGCTTACCGTTATCGTTTGTTGACACGTATAGAAGAACATTCTGTAGGGCAGCAAATATGTAAAGTTTTGACATTTCTAAAAATTTATAGCCGTGGAGATAAGGAGTATGAAAATTTATTTATTCATGCTAAAGCTTACGGTGATTTTATTTATCAGCAACAGAACATTGAAAAAAAGCTCTTTATTTTTTTAAAGCAACGTCTTGCTGAAACAGGACAGTCAGCATTGTATAGCGGGCTTGATCTGCAATATAAGCATGGATTGAATAATATTTTAGATATTGGGCATACTTTTTTGCCTGATGTGTATGTAGAACAAGTAAGTTGGTTGTGGTTGCTACGCCCTAATTTAAAACAAGAACAGTTAAAAAAAGTGTATCAGTATTTATGTGAGTGTCTAAATGGATCCAATCAGTCTGATTCATTGGATGTATATCATATTGATTTTAAAATGCAGAATGGCTATTTAACTTTACAGCAGTTAGATCGTACAGGCTCTCAGGATATGCTTGGGCGTGTTGTACCATTGGACTGTTTATTTGATGAAAAGCTTTGGCTAAAAACACAATGTCTTGATCTACCTATTCAACTGAATGCATGGCAGCAACAACTGATTCATCGTTTATATTATCAGTCACATCATGGTGTCTTGTGCGCAAGTTCGCCAGCGAATTATGGTAAAACCAGTGTCTTGGCATTGTTATGTGCTAATTTTATTTTACAAGACACATTGGCGCCGTTTCAAAATTGTTTATTTTTAACGACTGCAAATGAAAATTTACAACTTCAGCAACAAATTCTGTTAGCAATTGATGTGTTGAGTCAATTGCATCAATTGGATGTGATTTCTGTTGAACAGCAGAAACAGCGTATTCAAACATGTTGTGTCAGTTTAAGTACTTGGTTGTTGACACATTTAGAGCATGATCAGCTGAGATTTACTCCGCAATATGAAATAACGAAGACTGTTTTTCTAGTACTATGGCATGAAAAATTTGCAGAGAATTTTGCAGTATCTCCAGATGTTGCTTGGTATGTGATTCAACATTGGTTGAAAGGGCATGCTGCTGCGCCACAACCGATGTGGTCTCAGGATCAAACAGTATTTTGTGGTGTAGAACGATCTTTACTTCAGGTCATTGAGCAGCAGGTTTGGCAAGCATGGTATCAACCTTTAATGGCACAAGGGTATTGGGATGAGCAAGATCTGATTCAATATGCCTTAGATGATGGGCTTGAATTACCACAGTATTTGGGTTTGTTGGTTGATCATGCGGAGAGTTATAGCCAAAATGCATTACGTTTATTGAGTCAACATTGTGTTAGTTTGCATGCGGAACTTGCACCACATATTGCACAGATGCCTGTGGTTCTTTTAGGATCATCAACACATTTCGCACATAGTCATTGGCAGGAGCAATTTAAAGCGACTTTGCCTATTGATGTTGAACTCGAATATCTAGATGATTCGATGAGTGAGACGCTTTTACCTATACCTGAAATTTATTTTATTGATTTAGCTGATCATGTGTTATTAGATGCATTGCTGGCAGAACCACATCTTGTTTGGCAGTTGAATTGTAAGCAATCGGACAGAATAAGTTTTTTAAAACAACATTTTTTAGCATGGCAAGATGTTGATGGGGCACAAATTCAGTTACAAACATATCAGCTCGAAGACGATGTTCCCAAACATGCTCAAGCAGTGTTGTGTGGCTTTGCTTGTGATTTGTCAAAAAGTCATTTGGATCAACAAAAATTATGGCTTGAAAATGCGTTATTGAGCCGTATGCAGCACAGCATGCAACGAATTTATATTGTTGAACATGCAGCATATTATGCAGACTGGGTGCAATTTTTAGCACAACATCAGTATCAATTGAAGACTGTGAGTTTAGATACATTGACATCTCATCAAGCGTTGCTTGCTTTGCAACAATTGAAAGAAAATTGTCAATATCCAACTGAATTTATGCCATTGGTTCAGCGCTATCAGCATATTCACCAATATATATTGGCATGTGAAGTGTGGGTGAATGCCTGTGTCACGCAACAAGATTATGCTGATTATTTTGCCTATGCAAAAACAGATTATCAGTATCGACTGATGTTTTGCCAACTTTGGCAACAGCAAAAACACAGTATTTTTCTAAAATATCAACAATTTGTACCTGCTGATCTGCAAGGGAATTTATCTATCTTAAAAATACTTTTTGAAAAATCAATTGATTGCGATAAGGAATTGGATTTTCAAAGTATTGGAGAGGCTTATCGAATCCAGTGTGAACAGGTTGAATTGTCTATTTATTGGCAAAAATTGCTTCCTATAATGCTGCAAAAACTACGCACATACATGCAATTATCTCAAACAGTTTGGCAGCGTGTAGATGGGTTTTTGCATGATTTGATGCAATGCAACGTTGCTGTGAGCGAAGATCTGTTGGCTTACGTTGCTTATCAGCAACAGCACAATCAACGTGCGATTAAGATCTGGCAACAGGCTTTTAAACAAGGAAAAATACAGGCTTATCCTGTTGAATATTACCAATTAAGACTGACACAGACATTGTCAGCACATGAAAAAATATTCGCATTTATCGCATTAAAGCAAACGGGGGAATTGATGAATACATTGGCTGATCTGGATTTAAATACATTACAGATGGATTGTTGGACGCAGATTTTACAGTATTTAAATGATGAAGATGAATTAAAACCAGTTTTAAAACAATTATTGCCCCAAATACATTCACAAGAAGTTTTGGATAAGCTTTATCGTTTTTGTAAAAATCATACATCCGATAAATTTGCGATCCGTGTACAACGCTTTCAAACCTTGCAAGCCTGTTTAAATAGTGAATGGTCACAGGTCATGGCACGTTTACAACATTATGTGCCACCACAAGATACGAAAATGATCCTACAAAAATTACAGGTGAATTTTGGTAGTCGTGTGCAAACCAGTAAGAATAGTCAGAAAACTAAAAATAAAAGTCAGATTCAGTTTAATGAAGAATTACTGGATATATTGTATGCCTTAAATTTGAATCCTGAACTGAAAACCTATCAGACGACAGCTGAATATCAGGAGTATTTACAAAATACTGATATTGTGTTGATTTTTGATGAAATCCGTAAAAATTTTGCGATTGAAAAAAACCAAGAATATTTTTGGAAACATCAATTTCAAGCCATACGTGCATTATGTTGTTTACTTGAAAAAAGTCCAAACCCACTAGATGCTTTAGGTTTGTATGAAATACTATTAGATCAGCGTGAGAAAAAAGAACCGATCTATAAGTTTGCACTTGAACGACTTGCAATCATATTGTTGCGTTTGCAAGAGATCGAAGATTTGGATGAGGCTGTTCTCAGAAAGAAAATGCAGCTTGAATTGAGCTATAAAAAAGTACTCGAATTTGATCAAGCAAATCATGTTCCTATAGTCTTAAAAGATCAGGAAGAATTGATTAAATCCATTTTAGCTTTAACATCACAGGAAAATGCTGAAATTCAACGCATTGAACAAGAAGAAATTCGTCAACAAAAACAGTTGCAACAGGAGTTAGCACAACAAGAGCAGCAACGCTTAGCACAAGTGCAGCAAGAACAAGCTGATCGTGAAGCAGAATTAAGAGTAATTTTTGAATTAGCACGTCAACAACAGGAACAACAGGAACAACAGGAACAACAGGAACAACAGGAACAACAGGAACAAGTATTGGAAAGTATCTTGGAAATGCAAGATGAAAATGTATGTAATGCTGTAGCGCAAGAAAATACACTACCTGAACCTGAACCTGAACCTGAACCTGAACCTGAACCTGAACCTGAA
>NZ_LQXQ01000003.1 GCF_003268395.1 Acinetobacter sp. CFCC 10889
CATTACTAAAAATCATTTTAGTTACAAGAAGTTCCCCTCTTTTTCCTTGCGCCATATCTGGCTCAGGATTAGGGGAGATTTTAGGAATTTTTCAAATAATTTTGCTTAACTGATCAGCATTACCCTAAATATGGATTTTAGGAGGATTTTTTGCAGAGTTACAAATCCACCATCACATCGGCAAAATTCTGCTTTTCGACCAATTCTAAAAATTCATCGCCCATGCGCTGACTTTCAGCCACAGACTGTCGCCATAATTTTTTACGTTCACTGTCTGATAAGCCTTTCATCACAAAGTCTTTACGGTCAGGGAGGCGACCCAAAGGTAATGATTTTAAATATTCCGCAGACGGTGAAAGTAGCAAAGTCCGTGCTTGATTTTCAGGATTGGCTTTGCGGGATTTAAACATTTTATCGAACCAGCCAGGGGTGATACTGTCGGTGAAATGTGGATATAAAACAATGCCTTTGCTGTTGAATGGCAAGTCGATGTGATAGTCGATCAAACCACCATCACGATATGCGCCTTGTGGTGCATCAGCGATATTTGTTACGGCAGGAGTTACACCTGGAATCGAGCCTGAAGCCATCAGCCAATCTGCGACATTGTCGGTATTAAAATTGACATAATGGGTTGTAAAGGCATCATCCTGAATTTTAAATTGTGGGAAATGTTCAGGCTGACTGATCACCCGTTGCATAAATTTATTCAAGTGATTACGTGAAATTGCATTGCTACCAATGATGCCCAGTAATGAACCATAGAGCGCAAGCTTTTGATCACTTTGGAAAATATGCTCTGCTTTGGCAGCGATAATCGCAAGGTGATAATCAGGATGAGTGACTAATTTTTCAGATTGATCGCCTAATATTCCATGCAACATATCACGTGATATTTTCTCAATCTCAGCGATTTTCATGCCTTTATGAAAGGGTAGATTGATATATAACTCTGCCAGTAGTTCCGCGCCCTTTTTTTCACCTTGTGCAATGAGACTTGCAAAACGCCATGCACCCACTGATGAGCCGATGAGGTAACGACGTTGTTTTTCACGTTGTAGAAAATCACCGAATATGGCTTGATCCAGACCCATTAAACCTATGCCTTTCGGACCACCTGCCGCACCAGGAATCATGTCGACATAGTGTGCTTGTAGTCCTTCTTTTTGAATCAGTTGTTTGGCAAGTGAGCCTGCTTGGATAGTTAAAGCAGCAGGGTGTTTTTGTAGGATTTGGGTCATGGGTTCACTCACTCAAACGGATGAGGGTATTTTAGTGGTGAGGGATTGTTGGACAATGGCGAGAGGTTTCAGTGGGTGACTTGGGAGTCATTCGTTAAATTTATTTTATCTAGATATTAGACTTTCTGCGAAAGTTAGTTTCGACAATATTTGAATCAATATTGAATGTTCCCTCTCCTTTCAGGAGAGGGTTAGGGAGAGGTTTTATTTTAAAAGCCTCATCCTAGCCTTCTCCCAAAGGGAGAAGGAACTCCCAACAGGCGACATCCATGTCGCCTCACGCTAGGTGATCTTTTCGAGATTATTTAAAAAAAACAATGTGATTTTATTTACTTCGCAATCCGCCAAACCGCTAAAACACTCGCCAATACAATGAGTACAATCGACACATACCACGGTGCAATAATCGCTATCGACAATAAAATCGCCATGATACTGCCGAACATCCAACTGCGTTTTTGTTGATGTTCAACTTCCAAACGCATCATTTGCAATTCATGTAACTGTTTCGAATGCCATGCAGACTGATTTTTCAGACCATTCAAACTATCAATCAGCAATGTAGGGAAATCCTGCGCACCTAACAGTAGATCAGGAATTTTTTGTCCTAATTCCTTTAAGTTTTTCTGCGGATTCATTTGTGCTTTAACCCATTCGGTCAGAATCGGTTTTGCCAAACTCCAAATGTCCAAATCAGGATAGAGATCTGTCCCTAAGCCTTCCACATGCACCAATGTTTTGAGTAATAACATCAGTTGTGGCGGAATTTCCAAATGGAAACGACGGGCAATGTCCATGACTTGAATCAGGATGCCTGCAAAGTCTAATTCGTGCATTGGTTTAGACACCATCGGTCCAACCGTACGACGCATTTCACGGGCGAGGGCATCTTGATCAGTTCCCGGTGGAATCCAACCCGCTTGATGCACGATCTGAATCAATTGCATAAAGTCGCTATTCATTACCGCAAGTAACATGCGAGCGACAGTCATCTGATCTGACTTAGACAATTCACCCATAATTGCACAGTCAAGGGCAATATAACGAGGTTTGCTTGGATTTAAGGTTTCAACAAAGACATTTCCCGGATGCATGTCTGCATGGAAAAAGTTGTCACGGAATACTTGGGTAAAGAAAATGGTTAAACCTTTTTCAGCTAAATCTTTACGATCCATGCCGAGTTTTTCAAAGGTTTCAATGTCCGAAATCGGCACACCTGTGATGCGTTCAGCGACCATTACATCTTTGCTATCCATATACACTTCAGGCACATACATCATGCTTGAGCCAGTGAAGTAATGGCGCATACGGCGGGTATTATCCGCTTCTAAAGTCAAATCCAATTCATTCAAAATGACTTGACGATAGTTCTCGATAATTTCTGAAATATGCACAGCACGTGCTGCTTCAAGGCGTTTTTCCAAATTCGCCCCAAGCCATCTTAAAATTTCAAAATCTTCTAAGATTTGACTGCGAATATCAGGTCGAGTGACTTTAACGACCACTTCACGACCATCATGTAAAGCCGCCGTGTGTACTTGTGCAATCGAAGCCGCAGCTAAAGGCTGTTCATCAAAACGAGCGAAAAGTGTTGAGATATTGGCTTTGAGCGATTCTTCAATACGCGTTTTAGCAACATCAACACCAAAAGGTTTAACTCGATCTTGCAATAACACCAATTGTTGTAAAATTTCAGGTGGAATCAAATCACGGCGAGTGGAAAGCAACTGCCCCAATTTAATCGCCAAAGGTCCCATTTCCTCTAAAGCTTCTTTCAGCTTCAGCGGATTTTTCTTTTCTTTGCTTGACCATGCTGCAGGATGCATGCGAATAATCGACAAGGCATGGCGGGCTTTTTCAGGTAATTCTTCCGCAGGTACCAATGTATCGAGTCTATAGTGAGCAGCGATGCGCCACAGTTCGAGTAATCGGGAAATGTGCGGAATCATAAATGGTCTTACCTAGGTTGTTCAGAGTTGAAATGGTTTTGAAGCTCTTGGATTTTCGCTTCAAGCCGATCAATATTTTGGTTGAGAGAACGCGTATCGTGTTGCAAATCATCCATTTGCCAACGTGGTGCAACTAGCCCTGTATCTTCTTTAAAAAAGTCTTCAGCAAAAAATAAATGACTTTGCAAAGAGCGTTTTAAATGCTTTGGTGCAAGCTGAATTTTACCAATTTCATGTGCCAATGCAGGACCAATCCACGGGCTTAAATGTGAGGCTAAATCAGGTTCAGCCTGTTGCAGAATACGTTGAATATCCTGTAGCAGGTGATAATCGCCTTGAAGTGGAATATTACCAATATCATCCGCAACAAACAGTTTGGCGAGTTCAACCACACTTTTGACATGTAAAGTTGCAGTTGCTTCAGAAATCGCAACCGTTTGATCAAAAGGACGTTGTTCAAACACAGATGGCGTATCGCTTTTGCCTGTCACTGTCGGTTCAAGCCGAACTTTATGTGTATCAAAAAACACATCAACAGACAATTGTGGTGAGTCGATCACCACACGTAATAATTTACCTTGTAATTCATCGAATTGGATACGAGTGATCGCATCCAAATTGATAAATTGATTGATCAGCCGTTCAACAGCACCGAGTGCCAAAATTGACCACATGGCGATTAACCTTTAAAGTTTAAAACCACGATGCACAGCCACGATTCCACCTGTTAGGTTGTGGTAATCGGTGTTTTGGAAGCCTGCATTTTCCATCATGCCTTTTAAGGTACGTTGGTCAGGGTGCATACGGATCGATTCAGCCAAGTATTTATAACTTTCTGAGTCATTCGCTACAAGTTTACCCATAATCGGTAAAGCAGTGAATGAATACAAATCATACAATTTTGAGAATGGCTCGAACACAGGTTTAGAGAATTCTAAAATCAATAAACGACCGCCCGGCTTAAGTACACGATACATCGCTGCAAGTGCTGCATCTTTATCGGTCACGTTACGTAAACCAAAACTGATCGTCAGTAGGTCAAAACTGTTGTCTGCAAATGGCTCTAAAGTTTCAGCATTGGCTAAAACGAAATCCACATTGGTACAGCCTGCATCGATTAAACGATCACGACCCACATTCAACATAGATTCGTTAATGTCTGATAATACAACATGACCTGTAGGACCTACTTCACGGCTGAAGACTTTGGCTAAGTCACCTGTACCGCCTGCAATATCAAGCACATGCTGACCGCGACGGACACCTGACATATTGATCGCAAAGCGTTTCCATAAACGGTGGATACCGAAAGACATCAAATCATTCATGATGTCGTATTTGGCTGCAACTGAGTGGAACACTTCAGCGACTTTTTGTGCTTTGTCTTCACTGCTGACAGTTTGGTAACCGAAATGTGTGGTTGCACCAACATTGCCTGTGTTTGCGCCACGAGGTAGATTGTATTTAGGCACTGTGCCTGAAACTGGGGTATCGGTCGGCTGTTGTTGTAAAGATTGTTGCTGACCTTGTGGTGCACCTTGTGGTAATGGTTCTGTTAAAAAAGGACTGACTTTGTCTGTATTTGTTGCCGATTCAGCTACTTGGCTTGGCTTTTGGTTTTCATCCGACACGTGAGTCACTCCTGAACACAAAAATAAGAAATCTTGCTATGTTTTGCATGATGACAGATTCTGTGATTTTTTACAGTGCCGATCATGCAAAATTTAAGGTCTAATGCTAAACCAAAAATAATATACAGAAAATATGACGTTTATGCCGTCATTTAGATGTTAAAACCTTATCATATTCTAAAAGGATTGGCTTGTCCTGAATGTACATTATTAACAATTTCAGACTCTTTGACTGTAAATGCATGAATAAAATCAGCGGCTGATTTCATTGGTTTCATTGCCACAAAACCCTCACCAATAAAGTCATACATCAAATCAAATTTATATTTATGTGCAGTGCCTTTACACATTTTAAAGGCAGTATGCATGATGAAAGAACGCATATATTTGTCTAATGCACCACCTAAATCATCCAATAAACTGAGTTGTTCTAAACGTGCATCATGTTGATTGAGTTTGATTAAAGTCAAACGCATCATTTCATCATCAATCACTTGATCAGCAGGATAATCTTTCAAGAGTTGCGCAGCCACTTGTTCATCAAGTTGCATCGCCAATACTGCCAGCCCTACAGATTTGAGCCCTGTCTTGATCGCATTTTCAGGAATAATTTTTTCAGCTTTATGTGCATATTTTAACAAGCGTTCAATTTGAATGGCTAAGTCATCAAACTCAGGACCACCGTATAAGCGATTAATAAAATAATCTGCCATGAGTTTATTTTCCTTACGGTTAAATAACTCAGTATGGGTTTCTAAAATACGTGCTTTTAACCAATCTTGCGCTTCATGCAAACGTTTTTTAAGTACAGGATCTTGATGATAATTAAATTGTTTATATTCTTCTAAAAGTTGATCAAGTGCTGCGAGTTTAGACATAGGTGAACTCAATTTCCATATATTCAAGAAAATCATAATCACAGTTTATCTGAACAACCATGACGATATTGCATGAAAATGACTGAAATTAAGTCAGTTGATGCTTTATTTGTTGTGCTATTGAAAATATTGTGAGCATATTTCTCATATAAAGAAACTGATACAAAAAATATGTTCAGGCTCAGCAA
Source organism: Acinetobacter sp. CFCC 10889 (assembly GCF_003268395.1). Taxonomy (GTDB): domain Bacteria; phylum Pseudomonadota; class Gammaproteobacteria; order Pseudomonadales; family Moraxellaceae; genus Acinetobacter. The sequence continues at coordinate 5,888 of NZ_LQXQ01000003.1, forward strand.
ATCTTTGTAAACTTGAAAAAGTATAATGAAAACATAAGAAAAGAGCGTATTTATGAAAATAACTGAATCTGCATGTGAATTGCTTGATCCAGATCAATTGTCTTTAGATTTGATCGAAGCGCAATATGCTTTGAAAAATACCCGAGGACAAAAAAATGCCAAAAGTTTAGTCATTTTAGTCAGCGGAATAGAGCTTGCTGGCAAGGGCGAAGCTGTCAAACAACTCCGTGAATGGGTTGATCCTCGTTATTTGCGTGTTAAAGCTGATCCACCCTATATGATGCAAAGAGATCAAGCATTTTGGCAGCCTTATGCACGTTATATTCCATCGGAAGGGCAGATTTTGGTGATGTTTGGTAATTGGTACAGTGATTTATTGTCCACCGCTTTGCACGTTTCCGCACCAATGGATGATACTTTATTTGATGCCTATGTTGCTCAAATGAATGCTTTTGAACAAGATTTAAAAAATAATCATGTCGATGTGATTAAAGTTTGGTTTGATTTGTCATGGAAATCGTTGCAAAAACGCTTAGATAAAATGGACACCGAAGACCAACGTTGGCACAAATTACATGGTTTGGATTGGCGCAACAAAAAACAGTATGACAATGTGCAAAAGCTACGTCAGCGTTTTACTGATGATTGGGTTGTGATTGATTGTGAAAATGAAGAACTTCGTGATCAACAATTTGCACAAAGCATTTTAAAAAATTTACAGCATTTGCCAAATTACAGTACGCAAGTCAAAGAAAAATGGCAGCAAGCCGAAGTGCCTAAAGAATTACTAGAAGTTTCAAGTGATGTTTTGGATGAAGAAGATTATAAAACAGAATTAAAAAAACTGACCAAAAAAGTCGCTGAAGCCATGCGTTTTGATGGGCGTAAAGTCATTATCAGTTTTGAGGGTATGGATGCAGCGGGCAAAGGTGGTGCGATTAAGCGTATTGTTAAAAAGCTAGACCCACGTGAGTACGGCATTTACACCATTGCAGCACCTGAAAAATATGAATTGGCACGTCCATATTTGTGGCGTTTTTGGACAAAGTTATTAGAAGATGAAAAAATTTCGATCTTTGATCGTACTTGGTATGGGCGTGTGTTGGTTGAGCGGATTGAAGGTTTTGCAACACCTGTTGAATGGCAACGTGCTTATGATGAAATTAATCGTTTTGAAAAAGATTTAACCGACAATCAGCACGTCATCGTGAAGTTTTGGCTTGCGATCAGTAAGGATGAGCAAGAGGCTCGTTTTAAAGCACGTGAAGAAACACCGCATAAGCGTTTTAAAATTACTGAAGATGATTGGCGTAATCGTAGCCATTGGGATGATTATTTGAATGCAGCCGCCGATATGTTGCAACGGACACATACTTTCTATGCGCCGTGGCATGTGATTTCAACCAATGATAAGTACACGGCACGGATTGAAATTTTAAAAGCGATTTTAAAGCAAATTAAAGACAGTTGATTTAAAAAATTCTGAGATAGAGCAGCGGATGATAAGTCCGTTGTTCTAATGGAGTAGGTCGTAGAGCTATTTTACAATATTTATTTGTCAGTTTAATGATCTTATTACTTTGATTTTAAATAATATATTTTTATGAAAACAATTCAACTTGAAGATGAAATACAGATTTTAATTGACGTTATAAAAAAGAGTCATTTTTCTGATGTGAAAGCTATTGATGAAAGCCTTGCTAAAATAATGGCTTTTAATCAGGCTTCAAGCATTCGTCCTTTGATACGATTAATTGAAGATAATGCAATATATGATGAGGCAATTTTTGCCATAATACATAGCATCGAATCCTTTCAGGATGATGTTTATATTACTGAATGTATAAAAGAGTTACCTGATCTAGTGCTTAAATCTCCTCAATGGGCAATGATTTTATTTCAACGTATATTGAATAATGACCATGCAAGCGTATGTTTGATTGAAAAGATTTATCTTACAACACATGAGGTTAAGCAAGCAGTACTATGGCTTGTGGAGGAAATAAATAGAAAAAGCATTCAATTTTTAGATCAAACTGAAGCAGTCAAAATTGCAGCAAAGCATGTTAAATAGAGCTTTATATTTGACAATAAAAAGCGGACATCAAGCCCGCCTTAAATTAATACATCAAGAATATTTCACCACACTCGCATTCTGTTTCTGCTGAATGCCTTTTGCCAATTTATAGCATTCTTCCACATGTGCTTCAGCGACTTTTTTCATCACAATATAGCCCAAGCTTGCCGCAATGATCGAACCGCCCAAAGGAATGAATTTGGTCACTTGTTTGGTGATGACTTTGGCAGCAACATTATTCAAAGAAGATTTCACCGCAGTACGTGCTACCACCAAGCCTGAAAACTCAAAACCACGTTTACGCAATTCATTCCAATGGATTTTTTTAGTCGCAGGGTCATAAACGCTGATTTGATCAGGCGCTAAACCAAAACGGGCATTAATTTCAGGAATCAATTGCGATAAAATTCCCACATCAATCACCACATCAAAAAAAGGTACAGGAACAACAGCTGCACCTGCTGAAAAATAAGCACGCTTTTTGACGAGTTCTAAACATTCATTACGAACATTTTCCAAGTTTAGATTTGGGTCAATTGAGTCGGGGATTTTGTCGATTTTCATAAAATATCTACCTGTAATTCAAACTATTTATCATATTTATGCAGTTGCATTGTTTTAGCTTGAAATAATCATGTTATTTCCAAATAATGTTGTCAAAATGCCATAGTATGATGCAGTTGTATAGTGGCGAATGTTTATGTTTTTGTGCATAAACAACACAATAAATGGCAAATTAGTTGAGGGAATATGGCGATTCATGTGATTCAAAGCCAATCAATCGAAGTATTGATTCAGGGTGTTGTACAAAGTACGCAAAGTGTCTCAAATGACCCATTTTCTGTGTTAAAGCCACAACATTTTATTGTGCCAAGTCCTGCGATTGAGGCATGGCTGACGCAAAAAATGGCAGAACAACAAGGCATGAGTGCCAACAGCATTTTTCATCAACGCATTCGTGGGTTTCAGTGGTTCGCCTATCAGCAAGTTTTGGACGATAAAGACAAAGTTCGTAAAGCAAATATTCCCCGTTTGATTATGAAATGGCGTATTTATCAGACTTTAAAAGGTTTTATTGTTGCTGATGAGAATACACTTGCAGAAGATCATCCTTTATTTGGCATTATCAAACGGATTTATGATGCGGCTGCTCAGCTTGAAAATGGCTTGGATAAACAACTGAAGAAACAAAGCATGTTGTATTGGACGGCGGAACAAGTCTCGAAATTGTTCAGTAACTATATGCAATATCGTGGTGATTGTCAGCGTGGTTGTGGTGAGTTGTGCAACTGCCCAAGCAATTGGTTGGGACAATGGGGGCGTGGTCAGGAACTTGATTTAGAACAACAATTTTTTAAAACTCAGCAAGCAGTTTCGGCATTTACTTTAAATCAAGCGCAAGAGTTGGAAGCTTGGCAACGTTGGTTATGGCAACAGACTTTTCATGACGATTTTGTGGAAATGCGTGGCATTGATGCGGATTTTTGGCAAATTTTAGATGATGAAAATCTGCGTGCACAGGCTTTAAAAAATTTACCCAATCAATTAATTATATTTACTTTGTTGGATCTGCCACCAAGTCAGTTACAGTTTTTAAGACGTTTGGGTCAATATCTCGATGTGGTGATTTTGCATTACAATCCATCACAAGAATATTGGGCAGACAGTGTCGATCCAAATTGGAAAAGACAATATGATTTACGGGTTAAAGAGCGTTTTGTTGCCAAAAATCCCAAAGCAACCGATGCTGATATTGAAAAGTTTTTTAATGCATTTACCTTAAATTTCAATGCAGAAATCCGTGAATCCCGCCACCCATTATTGACCCGTTTTGGCAAGCAAGCCCGTGACCATTTCTCGATTTTATCCAATTTATCTTCGGGCGAAGAGGGGCAGTGGATTGATGCTTTTGTCGATGAAGAACCGAGCAATTTACTGACAAAATTGCAGTCTGATATTTTGTATTTGGTTGAACCTGAACCCCATGCTTATCCGATTGCTGAAAATGATGATTCGATTCAGATTCATGTGTGTCATTCGGCATTGCGTCAGTTGGAAGTATTGAAAGATCAATTGATTCATTGGTTGGCGCAAGGCACAGCGGATCATCCGCATCGTCCAAGTGATATTTTGGTCTTAGCACCTGATTTAAAACAGATTGAACCTTTAATTCGTAGCGTATTTCCACATATTCCAAATCAGGACAGTGTTTATTTACCTGTGAAAATTGCAGGGGTGACACAGCTTGATGCGGTCAATGCATGGCGAGCGGTACTAGGTCGGATTCAGTTGGTACAAGGGCGTTTTAGTGTTGAAGATTTTGCCGATTGGTTAAGTTTAAATGCCACCCAATTACGTTATGGCTTGGACATTGCTAATACAGAACGCATGGTTGTGTTATTGATCAATGCAGGCTTTAAGCGTGGTTTGGATGAAGCACATTTGCAGCGGACATTGAGCGCAGACGATACCGATTATCGCTTTAGTTTTAAATATGCGTTGGATCGTTTGGCATTGGGTGTGGCGATTCCTGAACATACGATTTTTGCCCATTCACAGGGCGAAACCTTAAGTTATGCGCAAGTGTTGTCGAGTGATTTTGAATTGATTGCGACCTTGATCGAAATTTATCAAGACTTTGCAACTCGTCGTGAATGGATGATTGCGCATGAAACGCCGACATTGTCCAAGCAAAAAATCCATGTTGAATCATGGTTAAAACGTTTGATGCAAGACATTGTCGAGTTTGAACAATGTGGTGTTGAAGCCTTAAAATCTGTTTATGAAATTGTCAAAAAACAAGAACGTATGCTGACCTTGGCAAATTATTATGATCAGCGCAATGCGCCACAATATGATGCTCAAGGTACAGCGATTTTGCACAATATTGACTTGCCTTTGCCTTATTTGCTCAATGAAATCCAAAATACATTGGAGGGGCAGTTTGATCAGGCTTTGCCAACAGGGCAGATTACCTTTAGCCAAATCGGACAGATTCGACCATTGCCTTATAAATTGATCGTGATGTTGAATTTGGACAGTGGCAAATTTCCAAATCGTAACACGCATTTACCTTTTGATTTAATGGAAATTTTAAAACCACAATTGGGTGATCGTTCACGTTTGGATGATGATCAAGGCGCATTTTTGGATGCTTTGCTACTTGCACAGGAAAATTTGTGGTTATTTTACAATGGTTTTGATGTCAGTGATGGTGAAGTGCGTGATCCCTCAAGTGTGTTACAGGAGCTGATCAATCATATCGCTTTGATTGCCCAATCACCTGATGGTTTGGACAATGACGCTGAAACATCGTCTGTGGATCGTGCAGATCGGATGATTGAACAAGATGGTATTGAAATTCCTGTGCAAATTCAGTCTTTATACCATATTCATACTTTACAACCTTTTGATCCGAGTGGTTTTGTATCCACCGAGCAAATGCGTTTTCAAGATCAATGGTTTGCAGTGGCACAAAAGATTCACCAAGCAGAAAATTTGTCACAGCGAGAAGCTTGGGTCAATACGCCTTATCCTGTGATGCAAGCAGAGATGACCGTATTGGATGCAGGACAATGGATTCAGGATGTGACATTCCCTGCACGTTTATATCTAAAAACCTTGGGGGTGGAAAATTTACGTGCCGAAGATTTGCCTGCTTTAAATGAACCCTTGGTACTTGATGGTTTGGCGAAATATCAAATCCGAGATTTCTTGCAAAAACAGGATGCTGAACCAACGGACAATCAAGATATTACAGCGCATTTGGCAACAGATATGGCGTTATTGCAAGATCAATTGCCGATTGGAAAAGTGCAATACAGCGCATGGCAAATGAGTTTGGCGGAACAGGACAGCTTAAAAGAAAGATTGCGTTTGTATGCGCCTGAGGTGACCGCAACTACACAACGGCAATGGCGTATTGAAAATAATGTGGTGATGAATATTACTGTGCCAAAACAACATGCAGTGAATTGGGTCAGTTTGGATGCTTCAAGCGCACGGGGGAAACGCCGTGCCAAAGTATGGCTCGAATATTTGCTGTGGCTGAGTTATTTAAATCTTGCAGGTGAGCAAGCAAAAACCTTACAACGCATTGCGGTGTTTAGTGATGCGACCATTCTCAATACAGGTTTAAGTTCAGCAGAAGCCAAAGCGCATTTATTGGCATGGTTTAAAGCCTATAGTTATGGACAATCTGAACCTTTGGTATTGCCATCGGCATTGTTGCTTGCGACTGAATCTAAAAAAACCTCGTTACTTCTTGCGGACAATCAAGGTGAAGTGGCGTGGGACAGCAATGAAGCAGGGCAGCAGGTTTTAGCCGATTTCGACAAATTACTGAAAAAATGGCAAGAGTCACAAGCTTTTAATTCGTCCTTTAGTACAGAAAATGATGAATCACATCAAAAGCATCGAGATTGGCAGTTTATTTTACAAGAGCAAGACACTACGGCTTTGTTGAAACATGCTTGCGATGTATTTGCCTATGATTTGTATCAACCGATTTATCAATATCAAACTGTGGTGGAGGAATAACCATGAGTCAACAGCATTCCCCATTGACACATCAGACGAATAAAAAAATTTCCAATGAGCCGATTGCGGATTTGCATTTTTCAGGTCTGCATTGGATTGAAGCTTCGGCAGGTACAGGTAAAACCTATACTTTATCAAGTTTAATGGTGCGGATTTTTCTTGAAAAATATCTCCCGAGCCAAGTGATTGCCACGACATTTACCCGTAAAGCCGCAGCAGAGTTAAAAAGCCGTATTCGCTCACGTTTACAGGAAACCTATCGTTATTTTGATGCCTGTCGTGATTTGAGTGAGTCAGCGGTTTTAGCCAAGGCACAGCAGGAAAGTGATCCTTTATTTGCCAAGTTATTGCTGACTTTTGCCACTCAAGTTGCCTATGCTTGTGAGCGTTTGAAGTTGGTGATTGATCAACTCGATGAATTATTTGTTGGTACATTGGACAGTTTCAGCCAAAAATTATTGCGTGAATTTGCCTTTGAAAGTGGCAAAATTGAACGGGCTGAAATTACCGATGATGCAAAAAGTTATAGTTATCAATTGATTCATGATGTATTACGGGAATGGGTACAAAAACAACCGCAGGAAATTGTGGATAGTCTGATTTTTGCAGGTGAATTACATGCAGTGGATTATTATGTTGCTACCGTTGAACAAAGTTTAAATTTTACCTCTGCCAATTTTATAGAGCCGAAGTTTGTCAGTGCTGATTTTGAACATTTTAAAAAAGCGATGACCGCATTACAGCAGATTTCTGTTGAAGAATTACAATCCTTAGCGCCGTATTATGTCGAAGATGCTGCACATTACAAACAAATCAATGGAACAAAGTTTAGAAATGGGCGTTTCAATCGTATTTTTGCCAAAAGTTTGCCTAAAATTATTGAGGTGCTACGCCAACAAGGCACAAAAAGTTATTTAAGTACGCAACTTAGCTTTGAAAAAGCTGATATGGCGACTTTGATCAAAGTCTTAAATGAACAACAGATTTTTAAAAAAGCAGCAACAGAAACGATTCAAAATGAATTTTATCAGCATCCTTTAATTTTAAAATTACGCAATATTTATCAAGATATTGAACAATTTGAAGCGCAATTGGTCGGAACAGATACTTTCCTGAAATACTACCTTGCACAAGAAGTGAAAAAGCGTCTGCCACAAGTCTTACAACAAAAAGGCGAAACCACATTTTCACAGCAAATTCGTACACTCGCAGAAGCACTGCAAGGCGAGCAAGGACAGCGTTTTGCTACTTTTATCCATGCGCGTTATCCCTTGATTTTAGTTGATGAATTTCAAGACACCAACCAAGATCAGGATAATATGTTGGCACAGATTTGGCGACATCCAAGCCGTGTCAAACAAGGCTGTATGATCATGGTTGGTGACCGTAAACAAGCGATTTATGGCTTTCGTGGCGGTGACATGCTGACCTTTTTAAAGGCACATCAAGATGTCTTTGGTAAAGATGGACATGAATATAATCTGATCTATAACCATCGTTCGGTTAAACCTTTGGTTGAAGTGGTTGATGCATTGTTTCAACGGCAAATGGATTTTGGTGAGCAGGTGAGTTATACCCCTGTGCAAGCAGGCAGTCGCCCACATCCTGATTTGATTGACAATGGTGTGGTGAATCCGCAACCATTACGATGGATTCAACTTGAAGATAAAAATAAAGAAGCCGAGCAAGTGGCTTGGAAAATCCGTGATCTGCTCAATCAAGGCATTCAAGAAACCCTTTATTTTGCTGAAAAAACAGGGCATCGCAGTCTTGAGGAAAATGATATTGCGATACTGTCCAAAAATCACGATGGCTTAGATAAGGCGCAATCGGCACTGACCTTTTTAGGCATTCGCAGCAATCGCCCTTCGAAAAAAAGTGTTTTTGAAAGCCAAATTGCCCGTGATGTTGGCGCAGTATTGACTGCAATTATGCATCCTTATGATGAGGCAAAAATCAAACGTGCTTTGCTCAGCCGTTTATTGGGTTTTCAATTGTCTGAATTAATCAAATTGGAACAGCGTGCTGATGGCTTGAGTCAATATATTGAACAGTTCGATTTGATTCGTGAAATGTGGCTCAATCAAGGCTTTTTAACCGCTTGGCAATATGCCCTGAATCAATTTTCTGTATGGACAAAATTGGTCGCAACGCAAAGCCGTGACAATGAACGAGTGGTGGTAAATTTACGCCATTTGACGGAATTGCTCAGCCAACACAGTGAAGAATATCAAGGTGCACAAAATCTGTATCATTGGTATTTAAAACAGCTGACTTCACCAATGGAACGGGAATGGGAATTGGAACGTAAGCTTTCAAATGAAGCAGGCGTGCAATTGATGACCATTCACCAATCCAAAGGTTTGGAATTTAAAGTGGTATTTTTATTGGGCGCAGATAAAGATTTTAAGGAAATGCACAAAGCCTTAAATTTCTCTACCCAAGAACAAGCCAATGCTGTGACAGGACAAATCGAAGTGCAACGTGTGGTTGCGGTCAATGATCCTCATGTGCTGAAAAAAGAAGATATTGAACAGCACAATGCACGTGCTTTGGCAGAACATCACCGCCTATGGTATGTGGCACTGACACGGGCAAGCTATCGGGTCTATGCGATGATGCAGGACAATGTCGGCAAGTCCACCACAGGTTTGGCATTTTGGCGTGGGCATCCTGCAACCGCTTTTCAACATATCGGTACGACAGTTGAGCCTTTACTGACAGAACGTCCACCCCGTTTAAAACAGAAAACAACAGAAGTTCAAGCTGCAATTGTTGCCGAAGTATTTCCAAAACAACGCTTTTATGCACGTGGCAAAACTAGTTTCAGTGCTTTGGCACAACATTCAGTGCGACAAAAACCTCAGGATCATTTGGCAGTGTCTGAACAAGGGCAAGATCGGGCTGCGGATGAAGTGCAATACAATCAGCTAAGTTTTGTACAGCAACACAATCAAGCCAATGTGCCAACACAACCGATTGCATGGATCAAAGCCAATTTCCCCAAAGGTACAGTGGCAGGGAATTTCCTGCATGAAATTTTTGAACATATTGATTTTCACAATCGCCAATTTTGGCATTTGGAAATTCATCGCCGTTTTAAAAATGACTATGCGGGCTTATGGGCAGAACTGATTGAAAAATATCAACAAGCATTTGCAAGTGATGAACCGCAACAGCAGCAAGAAGACACCTTGATTCAATGGATGATGGCATGGTTACACGATGTTTTGGCTACTCCCCTGATGGATCATTTTCATTTGGGGCAACTGCAAGCACATGAACACTTGGCGGAGTTTCCATTCTATTTAGCATTGTCAGATCGAGTGTTCGCCATTCAACGGATTCATGACTTATTTGATGAATATAAAGAAAAATACAACATTCAAATGCCTGAGTTTAATCAAGCCAATTCAGCACGCTATTTAAATGGTTCAATCGACCTTGTATTTTTTGATGGTCAGCGTTATCACATTGCGGATTATAAAAGTAATTTCTTGGGTACAGCGCAACAGCATTATCACAGTGAAGCTATACAGGACAGCATGAGTTCAGCGAGTTATTGGCTGCAAGCGGCATTGTATTTGGTGGCATTACATCGTTATTTAAGCGTTAAACTTGAGAATTATCAAATAGATCAGCATTTGGGTGGGGCGAGTTACTTATATCTGCGAGGCATGAATGGCGAGCATGGACAAGGCTATCAATATTGGCGACCTGATTCGGAATTTATCCTGAGACTTGATGCAATATTGGGTTATTTCTCTGAGGATAAACTTGGCAATATTGCATGAATATTTAGATGAATCTCTGTATAAACAATGAACTATATTGTGGATAAATTTGTTGAAAACTCTGTAGATAACTCTGAGGATAACTGTGTGGAAAATAGTCAAAATTTAGAAAATCAATTACCTCAATGGGTTAGTAACTGGACAAATTATCTATTAAAGCAATGTTTAGATGATGAAAAATTGTATGAAAATTCATTTAAAATAATCAGTGAAATATTGATGGCATCTCTACAGGGGGATAGTTGTTTAAAACGAAATGGTCAAAATATAGATTATCTCAAGGCATTATTTATTGCTGAAGATCAAATCATGCATAAAGATCAAGCTCAACAGCAGGTTGCACCTTTTGTAGTGGATGATGAATATCTGTATTTATACCGTTATTGGCAGCTTGAGCAACGTTTAGCACAACAGATCATTCGTTTAAAACAGCAATCTATTGATGCAATGTTAACGGAAAATTTTAATGGCTTATTGAGTGATTCACACCAGAAAAATGCACTGAATATGGTCGCTCAAAATGCTTTGAATATCATTACGGGTGGACCGGGGACAGGGAAAACCTATACGCTGGCACGTATTATTGCTGTTTTACATCAGGCTTTGCCAAATATCCGCATTGCAATGGCTGCACCTACAGGAAAAGCCGCACAGCGTATGGGCGAAGCCTTACAAAAATCTTTAAGTGATCCGAAGCTACAAAGTTTTGGACTACGTTTAGAGATGTTTAATCCAGTAACTATTCACCGTTTGCTTGGCTTAGGAAATCAACATATTCCACGTTTTCATTTAAAGCAGCCTTTGCCCTATGATGTCATCGTGGTTGATGAAGCTTCAATGTTAGATTTAAATCTAGCGACCATGCTTTTTGAAGCCGTACCTGAAAATTGCCGTTTAATTTTATTAGGAGATGCTAATCAGCTAGCATCTGTTGATGTTGGTGCGGTATTGGCGGATTTACAGCGTGTTGCTGCATTGCAAGATAACTGTGTAAATTTGGTCACGACACATCGTTTTAAACAAGATGCAGCGATTGGAAAATTTGCACATTTTATTCAACAAGATCATATTTTTGAACAAGCACAATCTTCGCTTTTACAGGCTTTTGAAAAGAATATCGTGACTCGAAACCAGATTGAAACAGTTGAACTACATGCTGATCTGCAAGATATTGTGCAATTGGAATATTTACCAGAACAAATTGCCGCTGATTTATATCGTGAATATTACCAAAAGTTAGCACTTGGTTTTCAAGGCTATTTTAATAGTTTGATTGATTATTTGGATGACATTGAATCACCTGAACAGATAGAAAGCGTGATTCAAGCTTTTGATCAGTATCGGGTTTTAACAGCAGTTCGTCATGGGGGCTTAGGCTTAAGAGCCATTAATGCTGAAATGGAGCAAGCATTGTTAAAAGCCATTCCACAACTCTATCGCCAAGGAGACTGGTATGTGGGACGACCTGTGATGATGGATTACAATGATTATCAATTAGGACTATCTAATGGTGATATTGGTGTATGTTTTAAACATCGTCAGCAAGTGGGGCAGTTTGAGGTTTATTTCCCAAGTTTAAACAAATGGATTGCTGCTTCTCGCTTACCGAAGTCCATTCAAACAGCTTTTGCATTGACCATTCACAAGTCACAAGGTTCTGAGTTTCAGCATACGATGGTGGTTTTGGATGCATCTGCACAAAGGCTTTTAAGTCAAGAATTACTCTATACAGCCATTACACGTGCCAAATCAGTGGTCAGTTTATTGGTGAATAAGGATGCTTTCTACCAAGCTTTAACTGTTGCGACACAGCGTCAAAGTGGATTGCTTAAAAAAATTAACATCTGATTTTTATTGTTAAATTTAATTAATTAATTTGCATTTTGTAAGAAATTGCTTACATGAATTCAAGAAATTGACGCATAGAGCTTCTTAGCACTTTTTGAGATGATGAGCACATAAAGAGCTTGGTAAGGAACACTAAGCAAAATCGCACAATAACAATAATTTAAAGTCGAGAGACTGCGAACTTACATGAAGTAGGGCATAAAGAGGAAACTTACAGCCGCTAAGCCTTGTAGTTTTGGGAGAGACTACAAGGCTTTTTTATGTCTTTTTCTGTTACATCAGTGTCACAAAGTATACATAATGTAAGATATTACTTACAAAAATATAAGAAAAATGCGACTTTCATCATCTTTTGTTTGTGGCATTATGAACACATAAGGAAATATAACAACAGCAAAATATATGGATCTCAACATAGTGATAAATGATATGAGATAACAATAAAAATAAATAAAATAATAAGAAAGAGAAAATAAGAAACTACAGCGCACAGAAAAGCCCTTAGAGTAATCTAAGGGCTTTTTCTTAATCAGTACTTAAATATTGCAATATTGATGAATAAAGATACAGTGTCTTTTGACAATGTATCTTATGGTGTTTAAAAGTTAAACACGATCTGTTTCTGTTGCATCTGTGCCAAATAAGCCACGGCGTTGTTCTTTCGGTACTTTTGGACATTGTGTTGAGATTTGCAACAGTACATTTGCAAGCGCAGCTAAGTGTGTCCCGACCACAGATTTTCCAGTATTTAAAATACTGACACTAATGTCACGTTCAGGATCAGCCCAGCATAGAATATTGGAGAATCCTAAATGCCCAAAAGCTTGTCCAGTTTGTGGACCAAAGATGCCTACAGGATTGCTGCCAAGCATCGGACCAAGTGCATAACGCATCGGTGCTAAAATGGTACGGTCAATGGTAGTTGTGGATGTTGGTAGCGTAGCACGAAACACCGTTTGTGGGCTCATGATCTGTTTGCCATTGTATTGTCCGCCATTAAGTAGCATTTCAAAAAAACGATTGGTTTGTTCTGCATTGGTATAAATATTTCCCGCAGGGCAGACTGTATCCATAAAACGATGATCATTCGTGACATTTACTGCCAACTCTAAACCACCGCCTAAAACATGGTCTAAATAGAGATCTGTACCAAATTTAGGATGGATGCCTGTTGCGGTGTTCAGCGCAACTTGATCTCGAAGCTCAGGTTTTAAACCATAGTTAAAAAATGGCATGTCCATTGGCTTTTCGATTTTTTCATGTAAAAACTGACGAATATCCTGCCCAGTCACTCGTTCGATCAATTCACCTAAAATATAGCCTGCAGTTACAGCATGATAAGCAAGGTGTGCACCTGCGGGTGAAATCGGTTTTGAGGCATAGAGTTGTTGCAAAATTTGTTCTTTATCAAAGAGTAATTCAGGCGTCACCTCAGCTTCTACACGTGGAATGCCGCCACGATGAGAGAGTAAATGGAAAATAGTGGCACGGCGTTTGCCATTTTGTGCATACTCAGGAATATAGTGGCTGATCGGATCAAGTAAATTAATTTCACCTGTTTCATCCAGCATATGTACTAACATTGCTGTGACCATTTTCGATGCGGAAAATAGACAAATTGGTGTATCAGGATTGGCAATCGTGGCATTTTTAGTAAGTCCATGAGCAGTATTGCCTTGCACATAGCCAATGCTGCGATTGAGCATCACTTGTCCATTACGTCGGATACAAATACTGATCAATGGATGATTGCCTGTTCTATACAGGGACTCAATACTGTGCCAAATTTTATTGACTTGTTTGCTGTTCATTCCACCCAGTTCAGCAGCAACTTCATGTTTAGATTGAATAATTGAAGTTAAATCTTTGGGTACATGGCAGGTATTAGTTGAAAATATTTTCACGATGTTATCCATTTTCTTTTTCTATGACTCAGTCTGCCTTTCATGGCTTTTCTTGTCAGTGTCCGAATTGCCTCAACATTGTCATAAATTTGCAAGAGCGACGTGTTATGACTGAAATATCCTGACGATAGTTTTGCAATCTCAGGGCAGTTCCTTTAAAATAGGCGACTGCTGTAGTGATGCACGGCAGTTGAATTGATTTTGAAGAATCAATTTGATTTTTATCAAGTATTTATATAAGCATCTCGGAGAAATCGAATGGCTTTAACAAACGCAGATCGCGCAGAGATCATTGCAAAATTCGCTCGTGCAGAAAATGACACTGGTTCACCAGAAGTACAAGTTGCTTTATTGACTGGTCAAATCAATGATTTGCAAGGTCACTTTAAAGAACATAAACATGACCATCACAGCCGTCGTGGTTTGATCCGTATGGTTAACCAACGTCGTAAGCTTCTTGATTACCTTAAAGGTAAAGATGCTACTCGTTATAGCGATTTGATTGCTGCTTTAGGTTTACGTCGTTAATTCGATTTAAACTTTTATTTTCGGATTATTGCATGCTAAATGCTGTATTGATGAAAACTAAAGTCTATCCAGTTTCGATTGGATAAAAGGAAGGGGCGAATATTCGCTCCTTCTTCGTGTTTAAAATTAGTGTAAATAAAGATTAATTTGAATTTATTCTCTAGTGAGGTCGGCTTCTAAGCTTTGTCATTTATAGGATTACTTGAAAGGGTAAGATGAATGCCAAACCTTAGGGGTCTCCACTAGAATAACTGTTCAAAAGAACATAGGAAATAAAATTACATGTCAATGTTTAATGTTATTCGTAAAGAATTTCAATATGGTCAATATCAAGTTGTACTTGAAACAGGTCGCGTTGCACGTCAAGCAAACACTGTTGTGATCACAATGGGTGGCGTAACAGTTTTAGTTGCTGTTGTTGCTCAACCGACTGCTAAAGCAGGTCAAGACTTTTTCCCACTTACAGTAAACTATCAAGAAAAACAATATGCTGCGGGTCGTATCCCAGGTGGTTATGGTAAACGTGAAGGTCGTGCTTCAGAGTCTGAAACTTTAATCTCTCGTTTGATCGACCGTCCAATTCGTCCATTGTTCCCAGAAGGTTACTATAACGAAATCCAAGTAACGGCAACTGTTGTGTCTTCTGACAAAACTATGGAAGCTGATATTGCTGCAATGTTGGGTACTTCTGCTGCTCTTGCGATTGCAGGTACACCATTCCGTGGTCCAATCGGTGGCGCACGTGTGGGTTTAATCAACGGTGAATATGTTCTTAACCCGAACTTAGAACAACTTGCTCAATCTGATCTTGATCTTGTTGTTGCTGGTACAGAGTCTGCTGTACTTATGGTTGAATCTGAGGCGAAAGAACTTTCAGAAGACCAAATGTTAGGCGCTGTGCTTTTCGGTCATGACGAAATGCAAATTGCGATCCAAGCAATTAAAGAATTTGCAGCAGCTGCGGGTGCAACAGAGTCTACTTGGACTGCACCTTCGAAAAATGAAGATCTTCGTGCAAAATTAAAAGAAACATTTGAAGCTAAAATCTCAGAAGCTTATACGATTGCAGTTAAACAAGATCGTTATGCAGCTTTAGATGCTTTGGAAGCTGAAGCAAAAGCTCAATTTATCCCTGAAGAAGACGTTGATGGCATCGCTGATGACCTAAACGAATTATTTGAAGATCTTAAATACCGTACAGTACGTGACAACATCCTTTCAGGTAAACCACGTATTGATGGTCGTGATACTAAAACTGTTCGTGCATTAGACGTACAAGTGGGTGTATTAGACCGTGCACACGGTTCTGCATTGTTCACACGTGGTGAAACTCAAGCATTAGTAACAACGACACTAGGTAATACACGTGATGCGTTGATGGTTGATACTTTAGCGGGTACTAAAACTGACAACTTCATGTTGCACTACAACTTCCCTGCATATTCTGTAGGTGAAACTGGTCGTGAATCAGGTCCTAAACGTCGTGAAATCGGTCATGGTCGTTTGGCACGCCGTGGTGTTCAAGCTGTTCTTCCTGCGGCTGATCGCTTCCCGTATGTCATCCGTATCGTATCAGACATCACTGAATCTAACGGTTCATCTTCAATGGCTTCTGTATGTGGTGCTTCATTGTCACTTATGGATGCAGGTGTTCCACTTAAAGCACCAGTTGCGGGTATCGCAATGGGTCTAGTAAAAGAAGGTGAGCGTTTCGCAGTACTTTCTGACATCTTGGGTGATGAAGATCACTTAGGTGATATGGACTTTAAAGTAGCGGGTTCTGCAAACGGTATTACTGCGCTTCAAATGGATATCAAAATCGAAGGTATCACTGAAGAAATTATGGAAGTTGCATTGAACCAAGCATATGCAGGTCGTATGCATATTCTAAATGCAATGAACCAAGTGATTTCACGTGCTCGTCCTGAAATTTCAATGTTCGCACCGACATTCCAAGTGATCAACATCAACCCTGATAAGATCCGTGATGTAATCGGTAAAGGTGGTGCGACGATTCGTGCAATCACTGAAGAAACTAAAGCTGCGATTGACATCGAAGACAATGGTACAGTACGTGTATTTGGTGAGTCTAAAGCTGCTGCTCAAGCTGCGATTGCAAAAATCCAAGCACTTACTGCTGAAGTTGAACCAGGTACAATTTATGTCGGTAAAGTGATTCGTATCGTTGAATTTGGTGCGTTCGTGAATATCCTTCCAGGTACTGATGGTTTACTTCACATTTCTCAAATTTCAAATGAGCGTGTTGCAAATGTATCGGACGTTCTTGCTGAAGGTCAAGAAATCAAAGTACAAGTTGCTGATGTAGACAATCGTGGTCGTATTAAACTTACGATGAAAGACATCGAACAAGCTTAATTTTTTAAGCTAAATAAAAAGTCCGCATCAAGCGGACTTTTTATTTTTATGGATTTAAAAATAGAAAAAAAGCAAAGATTGATCATCAA
This sequence comes from Acinetobacter sp. CFCC 10889, assembly GCF_003268395.1. GTDB lineage: Bacteria > Pseudomonadota > Gammaproteobacteria > Pseudomonadales > Moraxellaceae > Acinetobacter. The sequence goes on from NZ_LQXQ01000003.1 coordinate 23,043, forward strand.
GTCATGATGCAATTTAAAGTAAGATGAGTTTTTAAAATAGAGCAAGTTTTAAGAAAAAACGGCGCTTGAGATAATGATGTATGCAAACTTTTTATTTTTTTCAATCCCAAGAACAAAGCAATATTTGTATTCAAAACCAGTCTAATCCTCATGCTGAACAGCAATTTATCTGGATTGATTGTACCCGTGAAGATGTGGTCAATCGTAGTGAGCATTGGCAAAAAGAAATTTTAGAATTAACAGGTATTTATTTAAATGAATATCATATTCGTGACATTTTAAATCTAGAGCATCCATGCGCATTTGATGCGATGGAAGACTATGATTTGTTGATTTTTCGCAAGTTGATTACGCCAGATGATCATATTAATAGTGATGAAATGGCAGTTGAACAACATGAAAGTGTTTTTGGTCTGACTTCAACACCTGTAAGTTTTGTGATCACGCCACAAGTTTTGATTAGTATTCATGAAAAGGGCAATCATGCATTTGAAAGCTATCTCAATCGGATCATGAATATCATGAGCAAAGATTTTGAGGAGCAAAATAAGCCAAGAAAATTACCCTCTACGCCTTTAGATCTGGCTTTGCGTTTACTCAATACGATGATAGATGGCTATTTAGATTTAAGAAAACCATTAACACGACGGGTGGAATATTGGCAACAAGATTTATTGCAAGGCAATCGACGTTTTGCACAATGGCATCAACTTTTTCAAGAAATGATGGTTTTTCAACAAATTGAAAATCTATGCGAAGAACAAATAGATGCTTTGCAGGAACTACGTGATGAAATCGTGGATAATTATTCTCATTTTAAAGGCAAGAAAAAGGCAGATAAGCAAGATTTAATGTTGGTACGTGTTGATGATTTAAATAGCCATGTTGAGCGTATTCAAAAGTATACATCACGTTTGAGTAGTGCGATTCAGGCAGCGATTGATTTACATTTTTCAGCGATAGCCAATCAAACCAATGAAAATATGCGAATTCTTGCAATTATTACCGCAGTTTTTGCACCGCTCACATTGCTGACGGGTATTTATGGGATGAACTTTGAGTTTATTCCAGGATTGAAAAGTCCAATTGGTTTTTGGATCATGTTATCTAGTATGTTGATCTGTACCATTGCTTTATTGGTTTATTTCTATCGTCGACATTTGGTGGGGCGTGGCGAAAGAAGTGTGATTGATATGTTGGCGCAACAACATAAAAATCAACACGTCAATCTGCTGTGGTTTTTAGACTATGAGCCCATTAAACAAACGATGAAAGAAGTCGAAAAAATCACTAAATTGAAATAATTTCAGACTATGCTATTTGCCTGTAAGTACAGATGCTTTTTGCAAAAGTAGATAAAGCTCATCTTTAATTTTAAGTTTTTTGCGCTTTAAAATCTCGATGTCATCATGGATATGATTGATCGGATCGAGTTCTAAATGCGTGATGGTTTTGTCTAATTCATCATGCTCTTGAAAGAGCTTAGCAAATCGAGGATTGTTATCTTTTAGGGTGTTCACAAGTTCACTATGCTCAGGGAACATATATTTGATTTTCTTATTGATAACTTTTGAATTCATCAGGATAGATAACCTCTTAGTACCAGTTTTGATTGTATAAGAGGACTATCATGACAGGTTAAATATTAACCTGTCATCTGTATTTAACAATTTGAAATGAATTAATCAAATTAATAGTGAACCTGCTTAACTTGTTTGCGCAATTGTTGAACCTCATCAATCAAATCCATCATCATTGCAACAGCTGAAAAACTGGCTTCAAAATCACGTTGCAGTCGATATGCACGCCGTGCACGTGTGACATCTTCACCAAAAAACTGGTGAATACGATCTTCTGGTCGTGCTGTTAAAATATCATATTCGAGTAGTTGCAATACCCATTCTGGGCTCTGACCACAGGCTTGGGCAAAATGGGTTAAATCAAAACATAATCGTTCATCAACGATTTCAGCGTCTTGACAGCCGTTACTGACAATTTCACGGTAATGTATAGTTGTCATATGTTGCTCCTTTAAGATGTCGAAAGCTTATCGAGCTTTAAAGTTTGGAAAAGCACTGGCATAGTCTTGGTAGGCTTGTTGCTCTTGGGCAGTATCAGCTTTTGGGTAAACGATATTTAAAATGAGATATAAGTGTCCTGCAGTTTTATTTGGAATTCCTTTGTCTTTTAAGCGTAATTGTTGATTTTGTTTGGCATTTTTAGGGATATTGACTTGGATTTTACCTGCAGGTGTATTGAGTTCGATGCTTTGTCCAAGTGCTGCTTCCCAAGGTGTGATATCTACAGTGTAATAAACGTCCGCATCTTCGACACGAATTCGATCAGTATCTTGATAGCGTATTTCAATATATAGGTCACCATTTTCACCACCATTGATCCCTGCTTGTCCTTGTTTAGAAAGGCGAATTTGCTGTCCTTCTTTCATACCTTTGGGAATTTTTACTTGTAAGGTTTTGCGTTGGACTTCAGGTTCACCATAGGCATTATACGTTGGAATTTGTAGGGTGATCGTTTGGGTTGAGCCTTCATATGCTACCTGAATTGGAACGTCTATACTGGCATGTTGGTCTTCGCCTTTATAACTTCGTTGCTGTGAACTTCTTTGATCATATTCTTGTTGGCGACCACCACCAAAACCACCACCAAAACGACCAAATAGATCTTCAAAACCACTGAAGTCTTGAGCATTGGATTGACCACTAGAGCGATAGAACTGACTGCCATCAAAGCCACTTTGTCCACTAGCTTGACCGCCAAAACCACCACCTGTAAAGCCTTGAGGATGATCAAGCTCAAAATCGTATTGTTTTTTCTTTTCTTCATTGCTTAATGTGTCGTATGCCACATTAATCGCTTGCATTCTTTCCTCAGCATCGGCTTCTTTACTGACATCAGGATGATATTTACGTGCTAATTTTCGGTATGCTTTTTTGATCTGTTCAGGTGTTGCATCTCTGGCAACACCAAGTTCTTCATAATAATTTTTTGCCATAGTTGATATCATTTTTGATCTTGATTTCATTCATTAATATGCCATTTTGGGCAAAGATAAAAGAGTGACTTGGTGCAGATATTGTTTCAAAAGCTATCAAAGTACTTTTAAAAGACCTATTAAAATTGGAGTGTGGTGATAAGGTTTTGATTTTATTGTTTATTTATAATGTGAAATATTTAGTGATTTTGATTTTAAATTAAAGCTTGTATTGTTCTTAATCAAATAACATGATCAGATTTAAAAAATCAATACAAACTTTAATCCCATAGATTTAACTTACTTGGTGATATTTAGTCTGGTAGGCGAATCCATGTTGCCGAACGCCCTAACATTGAAACACCAATATAACCACGTACGGTCAAACGTGTACCTTTATCATTCACTTTAACTTTACTTTGGTAAACATTGCCTGAGAGTGGATCAAGCACTTGTCCATTTTTATATTCATTAGGATTTTTAGGATCTTGCTTAAAATTCCAAAATATTTGCATACCAACATAAGGTTTGTTTTTCAAATCACCTTTGCAGTTCTTACAATTGGGCTCTAAAGGTTTATCTGCAATGGGGCGGATTTCAAAAATTTTCCCTGAATAAGTTCCATCGCTATTTTTAACGATGCGCACATCAGCACGTGAATCTCCAGTTTTATCATCAACAGTTCGCCATTTTCCGACAATATCTGTTGCTGCAAATAGAGATGTAGAACACATTAAGCTCAGTAAAAGTAGTGATTTTTTTAACATTTTATCCTCCAATATCATTGTTGTAATAAAAAGAGCAAACTTAGGTTTACTCTTTTTAGGAGAAAAAGCAATATAAATTTTAATCAAATGTTTAAAACATTTAACTTAAATGTTCACCAAATAAACTCAAAGCATCTTTTGCAGTAAAGATATAGCGTTTGTTACAGAATTGGCAATCCATTTCAATTGGATTATTGATTTCTAAGGTTTCTTTTACTGCATCTAAGCCAATTTGAATGAGTGCATTGGCACATTTTTCACGTGAACATGTGCAGGCAAACTTGAGCTGTTCAACTTCAGGTAAACGCACTTCTTCTTCATTGTATAAACGATACAAAATGTCTTGTGCATCTAATTCAGTCAGTTCGTCAGCTTTTAAAGTTTCAGTCAACATGGTCAGGCGAGGCCAGAGGTCTTCATCAACACGTTGCTGTTCTTCTTCATTATTACGAGGTAATAATTGAATCAGTAAACCACCAGAACGAGTTGCATTACTGGCTAATACAATACGTGTTGGAATTTGTGCAGACAAATCATAATATTGCATTAAACAACCTGCTAGGGTTGGCTTCTCTAAAGCGACAATACCTTGATAACGTTCACCAAACTCAGGTTCGATATTGATAAACAAGACTGCTGAGTTAAGTGCTGCAAGTACCGTACTGCTGCTTTCACCCTGCATAAAACGTGGGTCTTCCTCATAATCAGCAAGGGCACGTACTTCACCTAGATGGTTGCATTCTGCCATTGCCCATTTAAATGTACCTTGCGCTTGAATTTGTAAGCTGATTCGTCCTTTAATTTTTAAAGTACTGGCAAGTAAAGCTGTTGCACTGAGCATTTCACCCAGTAGGACTTGTACTGCGGGTGCATATTCTCGCTGCGCTAAAATGGTTTGTAGTGCAGTTTCAAGATGTACTACTTCACCACGAACAGGACTATCTTCAATATAAAAACGTTGACGTAAATCAGTCATAAAATTCTCCAAATCCCTGTTTAAATGGTGACGATATTTTAAATCACAAGCCATTTATTGCTGAATATCAGATGAGTTTTTAGTTTCATCACTGACATTGATTCGGTCAGGATGGTGAGCCAAAACGGTTTTACGTTCTAAACCTGATTCATCTAAGTCTGGATTATCTTTAAATTGTTCAGGATCTTGCTGTGCAGCATCAGCATCACTTTCAAATAAATGCTCAAGTTCAGAAATAAAATCACGATAACTTTCATAGACTTTTTGCTCATCGGTATAAATACGCTGCTGACGAGAAAGTAGTTCTTCATCATAATTTCGGAACAATTCAATGCTGTCATACGCTGCAGACTTGTCCAAGCCTAATTCACATAACGTCCGATAACCCATGCCTAAAGAAGTTAAGTAAGTCTCACGCCAAATATGTTTCACACCCAAGTCACGTAATAAATGCATGTGATAACGATCACGGGCACGTACAAGCAAGGTTAATTGCGGGTAATTTAAGCGTATATGACGTGCCACATTCATTGAATCTTCCACATCATCAATGGCTAATACAAAAACTTTGGCTTCCTCAATCCCTGCTGCACGTAAAATATCAGGCAAAGTGACATCACCATAATACAATGTACCGCCATAACGTCGAACAAAATCTATTTTTTGTAAGCTATGGTCAATCGCTGTAAATGGAAAATGTTGCATGTGTGCCAAACGTGCCACAATTTGCCCAACACGCCCAAAACCTGCAATGATCAATGGCGGGTGTTGATTTGGAATGTCATCATAATCAGGTGGTTGTGATTTATTCAATAAAGGAAGAATAAATGTTCCGACAAGCCAAAAGACGATAGGTGTAAAGACCATTGACAGCGTCACAACCAAAGTAATTGGTTCAGCAATTGCAGCACTGAGAACTTTTTCACTTTTGGCAACATTCAGTACAACAAAAGCAAATTCCCCACCTTGTGCCAAACACGTCGCCACCATCAAACTATTTGACCAACTCATTTTTTTAAATCGGGCGATGGCGGTCATTGTGATCATTTTAATTATGATTAACAGCAGTGCAGCACCGATGATTTGCAGTGGAATATCAACCAACAAATTCAGTTGTGTGGTCATGCCTACTGTCATAAAAAATAAACCAAGCAATAAGCCTTTAAATGGCGTAATACTGGCTTCAATTTCATGACGGAACTCAGAATCCGCCAACAGCACACCCGTTAAAAATGCACCTAAAGTCGTACTGATGCCCAAAGTATCCATCAGTAATACGACAGCCAAAACAATGAATAAACCGACAGCAGTCAAAAGCTCAGTTGCACCACTTTTAGCAACGAATCGGAAAAATGGACGCATGACATAACGACTAAACAAAAACAGTCCTGTGAAAGTTGCAATGATTGCTGCGAAATAGGCAACACCATGATGGGTGGTGGAATTGCCTGATAATAGTGGAATCACAGCAAGCAAAGGAATAGCGGCAATATCTTGGAACAGTAAAATCGAAAAGGACTGCTGACCATGTGTGGTGTTTAGTTGTTGTTTTTCAGATAAGAGTTGCAGTACAAATGCAGTAGAGGAGAGTGCTAAGGCAAAACCAATGACAAAACTGGCAGAAAGTGATTGTTGTAACAATAAAAATACAGTACCCATCAACACAATGCCTGTCACGACAACTTGTAAACTTCCCATCACAAAGATGGATTGACGCATTTCCCATAAACGCTGTGGGCGAAGTTCTAGCCCAATCAGAAACATCAGTAAAATCACGCCAAATTCAGCAAGATGCATGATTTCTTCTGGATCACTGGCAATGTTAAAAGCACTCGGACCAAGTAAAATCCCTGTAAAGAGATAGCCAAGTACCGTAGCAATACCAAATTTTTTGCCTAAGGGTACCAGTATTAATGCTGCACCTAGAAAAAGCGTTATTTGTAATAACGGTGACATTGACCTGTCCTAATTTTTTTACTTTGGAAATTGTACCTTGATTTTGAAAGCGACTCAGTATTTTTACTGAGACTGAGTATTCATGGGTACGCTGTTGTTAGATTGATGATATTGTATGAAAAAGAGTGTAATGAAAATTTGTACAAACAAGCCATTTTAGATTTTTTAAATCACCGTGCGCATTTTATAAAATTAAATGAAGATCAATTTTTAGCACAGCCCCATATTTTATTGAACAATTTAGATGAATTTGTGTAGGCGATGCCTGACTTTTGACAGGGCAAAAGTAACAAAACCCTTTTGTTGGAACAAAGGTTCATCCCTGAACCTTGTCCCAACATAGCGACACCCATGTCGCTTCACGTGATAGCAGCAATGGTATTAAAGCTGATAAATCGGAAGCTATTTTGATATCAACATTAACTTAACTCTTGCGGATCAACATCAATCGTTAGTTTCATTTGAGATGGTTTTTGCTGAAGTACGTATTGCCACCACTGACGAATATAAAAATGCATCTTGGCACGATCATGCGATAACAACACAACATGCGCTTGATAACGACCTGCTTTACGTTCCATCGGTGCAGGAATCGGTCCCCAAATATCAATCAAATTTTCCTCAGTATTATGTCGTAATTGTTGGGTCATTTCCGTCAGAAATTTTTGATTGTCATCCTGACTTTTTGACTCACAGCGCAGCAAAATCGCATAACGGTAAGGTGGCATTTGGGCGATTTTTCGGTCTGCTAAGGTTTGTTTGGCAAATGCTCGATAATTTTCATCCAGTAATATATTCAGCAACGGATGCTCAGGTCTTAAGGTTTGTAAATATACATCACCTTTTTTCTCACCACGTCCCGAACGCCCTGCAACTTGTACGATCAACTGTGCTGTACGTTCGGTTGCACGAAAATCAACACTGAGCAAGCCTGCATCAATATCTAAAATCGCCACCAAAGTCACATAAGGAAAATGATGACCTTTTGCTAGCATTTGTGTACCTAGTAAAATAGTCGGTTCACTTTTTTGGATTTGATCATAAATCCGCTGCCAACTACCAACTCGACTGGTCGAATCACGATCCACACGCAGTACAGGATACTTTGGAAACAGTTCATTGAGCGCTTCTTCAACTTTGGCTGTTCCCATACCAATCGGTTTTAAGGTGTTCTGGTTGCACTCAGGACAGGCATCAGGTAAGCGATTGATCGTACCGCAATGGTGGCAATGCAAATGTGAATATGGTTTTAAATGTAGCGTAAAATGAGCATCACAATGTGGGCAATTGGCTTGCCAACCACAACTTTCACAGATCAGTACAGGGGCATAACCACGCCGATTCAGGAAAATTAAAACTTGTTCTTTTTTCTCTAAACGTTTGCCGATTTCACTGATTAATTGTTCGCTTAAACCTGCGGTTTTTTTACTGATTTTTAAATCAATAACGTGCATTTTTGGCATGACGGCTGTGCCTGCACGTTGGTTTAATTCTAAACGTGTAAGTTTGCCTTGTTGTGCTAAAAAGTAGCTATCAATGCTTGGTGTGGCAGAACCTAAGATAATTGGGCAGTTTTCCAAATGTGCCCGATATAAGGCGACATCTCGGGCATGATAGCGAAAACCTTCTTGTTGCTTAAAAGAAAGATCATGTTCTTCATCCAAAATAATCAAACCCAAATTTGGCATAGGTGTGAAGATCGCAGAACGGGTACCTAAGATAATTGAGGCTTTGCCTGTTTCGGTATGCTGCCATGCTTGCAAGCGTTTAGTGTCGTTTAAGCCTGAATGGAGTAGAGCAATATTACAATGAAAACGAGATTGAAAACGGCTAACAGTTTGTGGGGTTAAGCCAATTTCAGGAACGAGTACCAGCACTTGTTTGCCTTGCTTTAGAACTTCGTACATGACTTGTAAATAGACTTCAGTTTTACCACTCCCTGTTAAACCATCAAGCAAAAAGCCTTGATATTTTTTTTGTGCTTTTAAAATAGTTTGAATGGCTTTTTTTTGTTCTTCATTTGGAGTAAGTGGCATTTGTGCCAAGCTGATCGGCTCTGGTTTAAAGTTTTGAGGTTCTAAATCACAAACAATAATTTCTTTCTTTTCTAAGGCTTTTAAAGTCGCAGTTTCGATACCACTCAGATTTAAAATATTTTCTTGTGTACCTTTAGGATGTAATTTTAAAATTTTATAGGCTTCTTGTTGTTTTTCAGAGCGTTTTACTTTGTCTTCAGCCTTTAAATCTAAAACTTTCCAAATGCGTGCCAGTAGATTGTAGGGTTTGCCTTGACGTAATAAAGTGGGTAATGCAGTTTGCATCACTTCACCAATTGGGAATTGATAATATTGCGCTGCCCATGTCAATAAACTTAAAACTTTGTCATTTAGAATCCCTCGATCGTCTAAAAACTCAGTGATAAACTTGAGTTGAAAGCGTGGATCAAGTGGAGCATCTACAGCAAGTTTTTCAGTAATGATCGCCACGAGTTTTTGTCGTCCAAAAGACACAACCACACGCATTCCTACATCGGCTTGAGTATATTGTTCAGCCGTGACCTTATAGTCAAAGCAATCATATAAAAATACAGGTACAGCAACACGTACACGGTAGATGAGGGATTCAGGCATGGATAGGGTGACATTTTCAGAGTTTGGCATAAATTATCAATTACACTTGAATGAAAAAGTATCGTGTAGTGTTGAGCGTATGGTAGAGTGTAGCAGTCATGAAGATCTTTGAATAATTGCTTAGAATATGAATGATTTTAAGGGTCTTATGCAACTGCTAAGAGACAAGAATTTTGGAAAACTAGAGCATTATAATGCCAGCATATCAATTTACTGCTATTGATGCTTCAGGAAAGCAACAAAAAGGTGTGTTAGAGGGAGATTCAGCACGCCAGATTCGACAACAATTGCGGGACAAAGAATGGATTCCTGTTACGGTTGATGCTGTTGAGCAAAAAGATAAAAGCAAAAGTACAGGATTATTTCAAAAAAAATTCTCAGCCTATGAATTGGCGCTGATGACGCGTCAGTTGTCTGTATTGGTTGCTGCCTCGATTCCTCTAGAAGAAGCCTTACGAGCAGTTGCCAAACAAAGTGAAAAAGCCCATGTGCAAAATTTACTGTTGGCTGTGCGTTCTAAAGTTTTAGAAGGGCATTCTTTGGCACAAGCCATGCAACAGTCAGGAAGTTTTCCTGACTTGTATATTGCGACTGTGGCAGCAGGAGAGCGTTCAGGGCATTTGGATTTGATCTTAGATCAGTTGTCGGATTACACCGAAAACCGTTTTGCCATGCAAAAGAAAGTACAAGGTGCAATGATTTACCCCATCATTTTGATGCTGATGTCTTTTGGGATTGTGATGGGCTTGATGACTTACGTCGTGCCAGATATTGTCAAAACATTTGATCAAAGTAAACAAGCCTTACCGTGGATTACAGTGGTTTTAATGAAAGCCAGTGATTTTATTCGCACCTCATGGCCTTTTGTTTTGGTGGCAAGCGTATTGGGTACTTTTGTACTGGTTCGTTTTTTAAAAACCAGTGCAGGACATTATGCCTTTGATCGTTTAACGCTCAGATTGCCATTATTTGGTAAATTATCACGTGGTATAAATTCAGCACGTTTTGCCAGTACCTTGTCGATTTTAACTCAGTCAGGTGTTCCCTTAGTGGATGCTTTGAAGATTGGTGCAGCTGTGAGTAGTAATTGGGTCATTCGAGATGCGGTAAATATTGCAGCCGAGAAAGTTACTGAGGGTGGAAATTTAGCAACACAATTAGAACGTTGTGGTTATTTCCCACCGATGATGGTGCAAATGATTAAAAGTGGTGAAGCATCGGGTGAGCTTGATCGCATGTTAGCACGAGCCTCAGATATGCAAGATCGTGAAGTCAGTGCTTTTATTTCAACTTTATTGGCACTGCTTGAGCCGTTGATGTTGGTGTTTATGGCAGGTATTGTTTTGGTGATTGTGATCGCTGTGATGTTGCCAATCGTCAATATGAACAATATGATTTAAGCCAAGAATTTAATTATTTTATAATGAATTGTGTGAAGAGAGAATTTCAATGCAAGGTAAAATGAATAGAAGTAAACAATCGGGTTTTACACTGATCGAAGTCATGGTAGTGATTGTAATCTTAGGTGTGTTGGCAGCATTGATTGTACCGAATGTGATGGGACGTGGTGAAAAAGCCAAAGTCGATACCACAAAAATTACTCTAAAAGGTGTTGCGGGTGCTTTAGACCAATATAAATTGGACAATGGGCACTTTCCAAATAGCCAAGAAGGTGGTTTAGATGCTTTAATTAATAAGCCTGCAACTGCAAAGAATTGGATGCCAGATGGTTATTTGAAAGGTGGCTATCCAAAAGACAGTTGGGAAAATGATGTGCAATATGTTATTCCTGGTTCTGAAGGTCGCCCATTTGATTTATATTCATTTGGTGCAGATGGAAAACAAGGTGGTGAAGGCAATGATGCAGATATTTATTATACGCCTTAAATAAAACAGTCATGGAAATAATCACTTCACTTGATCGAGTTAATAAATATGAAGTGAAGTGATAATCTTTCTTGATTCTAAATTTAATATTAAGTTATTGATAATAAGAAATAAAATAAAAATTTATTTGTTGAGAGATATAATAAGAATTATTCCCATATTTAATAGTTACAAGAAAGTTAAATGATGGATAAAAATAGACTTTTTATTTATTTAAAAGCTTGCATAATGTTCTTTAAAGGCAACTAAATTGCTAGGAGAATAAGATGAAAGCATTATTTTTATCAGATGAAATTAACCAATTTCATTGGTCTATGCTCAAATCTGTTCTTTTGATTTTGAGCCTATTGCCAATGAGTCAAGTATTTTTAAATGTATGGCAAGACCTCGATGCAAGTAGCCAAATTATGATGGGCTTTTTAGGTCTGAGTGTTTTTAGTGCAGTTGCTATTATCAGTTTTTATCAGGCTTTAAATGCTACAGTGTCTACATTTAATCTCGATGATTTATCAAAGTTTGATGTTGTTTTAGTGAAAGTCTATCGTCATTTGCCGATGTTGTTTTTGGCAGGGATGTTGTCTTATTTAGCAGCACAAATTTAAGATTTTGAGTGTGAAAACCAAATTTGAATGCTGATGATACAGGTGCATCATCAGCATTTTTCATTTTAATGAGATATAAAATATTTTGCCTTGAAATCAAAATCATGATCCAAGTTTAAAAAAATCTTTTAACTCATCCCATGTTGGAAGTTCAGCATATTGGCTATGTTGTGCTGTTTCCTCCCAATTTGTCCGTGAAGTCATACAAAAATCTAAACGCAGCTTTGGCTGAATACCACTGTCAATCAAACCAAGTGGAATCCACATATAGGGATGTTGTCCGATGAGATTGGACACAGGTGAGCCACAGTTTTGACAAAAAGATGAGGTGAATCCTGTGTCCTTTTTATAGGTTTTGATGTCAGTTTGCCCATTTTTCCATGCAAAATTTTCAACTTTGACCATGCTTGCATGATTGGCATGTGTTCCTGATTGTTTGCGGCATAGGCTACAATGACATTGATAAATCATTTCAAAATCATTTTGTGCAATTTGAAATTGCACACTGCTACATAAACATTGTCCATTTAACATGATTGTTTGTCCGTTTTGCCTCAGGTTTTATTTTTCTCATGCTTTAAAATAGCACAGTGAAGTTTAAAAATGAAAATAAGGTGAAATGATGCAAGAAATTGAATGGAATGATTTTTTAAAAGTAGAATTACGTGTAGGAAAAATCGTATCCGCAGAAGTTTTTGCCAAAGCACGTAAGCCTGCTTATATTCTGCATGTTGATTTTGGCACTGAGATTGGCATTAAAAAATCCAGTGCACAAATTACAGATTTGTATCAGCCAGACAGTTTGGTGGGAAAGTTAGTGATTGCGGTGGTCAATTTTCCGAAAAAACAGATTGGTTCTATTCAGTCAGAATGTTTAGTGACAGGTTTTCATAATGTAGAGGGTCATGTGGCACTGTGTGTGCCTGATACAGATGTGCCATTAGGTACAAAATTATTATAGGTGATAAAAAACCTCTCTAAGAGAGGCTTCTGAATTTATCGTCTAGATTTAAAACTGACATCAATATGTTTAGGACGGTAAATCCATCCTACGATTAACAAGAGCAATGAGAAGATCAAAATTGGCCAATCACTTAAACGTGTATAGAGCGTTTCACCTTGCATCGCAGGTAAATCACCACGTAGCACAGCCTGCTGATCCATTGGCGCTTGTTTAACAATATGTCCATTATGATCAATAAATGCTGTCACACCTGTATTGGTGGCACGAATAAACCAACGTCCATTTTCTTTGGCACGCATTTGTACCATTTGTAAATGTTGCTGTGGTCCTGCTGTACCTGTAAACCATGCATCGTTAGACACAGTGACCAAAAAGTCACTATTGATTGCGTTACGACGAGTCAGATTTGGATAAGCAACTTCATAGCAAACTGCTGCTGCAAGTTGATGATTTTTAATTTTAAATGGCTTCTGATCACTGTCACCACGTGAAAAACCAGCCATTGCAGGATCATTTTGCAAAGCGGGTAGTACCCAGCTCAGAAAACCTGATAATGGAATATATTCTCCAAACGGTACTAAGCGTTGCTTTTTATACAAACCAGATGAGTCAGCACCTGATGCCATCATACTGTTGTAATACATTGGCTGACCAACTTGTTCTGACTCTTTTAAGTCCCAATAGGGAATACCTGTGACCCAAGCCGAACCTGTTTGTTTGGCTTTTTGATCCATCATCTTTAAGAAGTCAGGAATATCACTTTGGAATAGTGGAATAGAAGATTCAGGCCAAACGATGAGATCACGTCCCCATTCATTACGAGAGAGATCAACGTAAATCTGTAAGGTTTTGATTTGGTATTCAGTGAGCCATTTCAAATCTTGTGGAATATTGCCTTGAATCAAAGAAACACTGAGTGGCTTTTCATTTTTAGGCTGCACAAAGGTAATGAATGATGCACTCCAAGCGCCAAGTAGCAACAGGGCTGAAGGAATAATCCAAATCAATTTACGTTGTAAAATCTCAACCAAGGCACAAGCAAGAATGATTACAACAAAAGATACAGCAAATACACCAAATAAAGGTGCATAGCCGTCTAAAAAGCGTTCAGTGAAGGCATAACCTGCAAATAACCACGGAAAACCTGTAAATACCCATGTTTTCGCCCATTCAAATGCTACCCAAAGTGGGGCAAAAGTCAGTGGGGTTTCGGGGAAAAAAACGTCGATATGCCCAAGTTTGTACTGCAGTAAACAAGCCCATTAATATTGCCATAACAGCAATCATCAGCACGCTTAAAAATGAGTTGGTATCGCCATAGGTGTGGATTGAGGTATAGAGCCAAAATGCACCAACGAACCAGAGTCCAAAACCAAAACTCCAACCTAAGAACAAGGCTTGTTTAGGATTACGTCCTTTTAAGCAGGCATACAGTAGTGCAGGTGATAAAATCGCCAACCACCACCAATGAAAGGGTGCGAGTGCGAAACTAAACACCGCACCTGACACTAGACTAATCAATAATGGAATAATAAAGGGAAGTTGCTTATGTTGTTCTGACGGTTTTAGCAGTTTGTCAAAATAGGCTCTCATTTACGTACAGCTCGAATCAGATGAATAGTGCGGGCATCTGCTTCAATAATGGTAAATTGCCAAGCCTCAAGTTCAACCACTTGACCTTGTAAATCACTCACTAAACCAATTTCTTGAAGCAATAGACCGCCCATAGTTTCCACTTCATCATCAGAAAAATCAGCATCTAAAACATTGTTAAAGTGTTCGATTGGTGTAAGTGCTTGTACAATCCAAGTATTGGCTGTGTTATGTGAAGGATCAGGGAGAATAAATTGAGCCTCTTCATCGACATTGTCGTGTTCGTCCTCAATCTCTCCCACAATTTCTTCTAAAATGTCTTCTAAAGTCACCAAGCCTGCGGTTGAGCCATATTCATCAATCACAATCGCAATATGAGTTTGGGTATTTTTGAGCATACGTAGCACTTGGTCAGAACGCGCACTTTCGGGTACAAATAAAGGCTGACGCATAATACTGCGCACATCGACTTTAATCGTGCGATCTGTTAAGTAGGGTAATAGATCTTTGGCAAGTAAAATACCAACAACATTTTCAGGTTGATCCGCTGAAAATACAGGAAAACGAGAATGTGCAGACTCGATCAAAACATGCAAAATATCCAACAATTGATCATCTTCTTGTAAGCTGATCATTGCAGTTCGTGGGGTCATGACTTCACGAATTTTTGTTGCAGGAAGGTCTAAAACGCCTTCTAACATAGCAACGGTATCGGGTTCTAAAAAACGACGTGAATCTTGTACTAATTTTAGCAATTCATCGCGAGTTTCGGGTGCTGTACCTAACCATTTGCGTAAGCCACGCATTCCCCACGACGTGCCTGATTCCTCGTGCATGATCTTTCCTAAAGACTCTAAATATCAAATAATCGAATTTTTATCATACCTTAGAAAATACAGATGTCTATCGAATAAATGCGTTGAAGCGATGAAACTCTGCATGATTTTATGTAGAATTTTATGCAGAATTTATAAGGCTTATTCATAAACTGAGTTTATGTTAAAATCGAGTCACTATTTTCCTGATTTTGAGAATGAATATGTCTGAACAGTTGCCTACACCGAGCATACAGTTGAATACTCGTGGTTTGCGTTGTCCTGAACCTGTCATGATGTTGCATCAAGCGATTCGTAAATCCAAATCAGGTGAAATTGTGGAAGTCTTTGCAACGGATAATTCAACTTCTTGGGATATTCCAAAATTTTGTATGCACTTAGGGCATGAGTTGTTGTTACAAGAAGAAAAACTCGATGAAAATGGCAATAAAGAGTTTCATTATTTGGTGAAAAAAGGCTGATTTTATTAAAAAAACTGTGATGGGAAATAAAGCATTTTAAAGCTTGAAAATGAGGCAGTGCAATGCGAGTACAGCAGCTTAGATGTTTTGTTTCTGCCATTATGTTGAGTATAGTGTTAACGGGTTGTGATCATCAACTACAGTTTGATAAAGCGGTTTTAGCACCCGCTACGTATGGTAAAAGTTATGCTGAAGTTATTCAAATAGAAGATGTAGAGTTGCTGTATACATTGGTAGGAACAAATTTACCTGATCATTCTGGTTTGAAAATTGATGTTGATGGTAAGTCTGATCTATTATCTAAAAATACAATTATGATCGATGGAACTCCTAAAATTCGAGGAGATTATGACATTAGAATATATGGTAAATTTAGAGGTGGTGCATTTGGTCAGGTGATTGACTTTAATAAAACGTATAAATTATATATCCACTAAAACTGAAAAATTAAAATGAAAGCTTTCTCTTTATTTTGCTTGATTGCATTGTCAGCTTGTTCTTACTTTTATGATGATATTTTTATCACAAAAAACTTACCTAAAGCAAAGCTACATCAAAAATATTACGCAGAAATTCAAATGAAAGAGCAAGCCATTATAGAAGATAAGTTTTCTATTGAAACGGATCTGAATAAAGACAGTGGTTTAACCATTTTAGCCAATCAGGGCACAACTTTTGCGCATTCAACGACTGTAATTACAGGTATTCCTCAGCGAACAGGTAAATACAAGATTCAAATTTCAGGTGTTGCACGTAGTGGATTGGAAAAGTTCGATAAAGAATTTATTTTAATTGTAGAAGAATAATTAAAAAATAAACCCGCACTTGGCGGGTTTATTTTCATCTCAAACGAGATTACATGTTAGGGTATGAGCTTGCGCAAGAACTATCCAAATTACATATTTGGATACTAATTACATGTTAGGGTAATTAGGACCACCGCCACCCTCAGGTGTTACCCAAGTGATGTTTTGTGATGGGTCTTTAATATCGCAAGTCTTACAATGTACACAGTTCGCTGCGTTGATTTGGAAGCGTTTAGAACCATCATCATTTTCCATGATTTCATAAACACCTGCAGGGCAGTAACGCTGAGCAGGCTCATCCCATTTTGGTAAGTTTACGTTTACAGGAATAGATGCATCCGTCAGTTTCAAATGTGCTGGCTGATTTTCTTCATGTACAGTATTAGACACAAACACCGAAGATAAACGGTCAAATGTTAATTTGCCATCTGGTTTTGGATAGTCTGGTTTAAATGTTGCAGCATCTACCGTTTTTAACGCACTGAAATCAGGAATTAAATCATGTAAAGTAAATGGCACTTGGAAAATGTTTTGGTCGATGAAGTTAAATGCACCACCGATCCATTGACCAAATTTATGCATTGCTGGACCAAAGTTACGTGAACGATGTAACTCTTCTTTTAACCAACTGTTGTTAAATTTGTCAGTATATGAAGTGAGTTCTTTAGCAAAGAAATCTTCGCCTTCAACGACACGAGCATAACCTAACTCACCACCTTTCGCCACGCCTGCTTGGATTGCCTCAAATACAGCTTCACCACATAACATGCCTGATTTCATTGCAGTATGTGAGCCTTTGATTTTTGCAAAGTTTAAGAAGCCTGCATCATCACCAATCAAACAACCGCCTGGGAAAGTCAGTTTTGGTAAGGCATTAATACCGCCTTTGGTAATCGCACGTGCACCATAAGAAATACGCTTACCACCTTCAAGATATTGCTTGATCAATGGATGGGTTTTCCAGCGTTGCATTTCGGCAAATGGATACATATTTGGATTTTGATAAGATAAATCAACGATGAGACCCAAAGTCACTTGATTATTTTCAGCGTGATATAACCACCAACCACCTGAAGAACCTGTTTCATTGAGCGGCCAACCTGTACCATGCATCACCAAACCAGGTTTATGTTTTGCAGGGTCGATTTCCCAAAGTTCTTTAATACCAATACCGTAATGCTGTGGATCAGCATCTTTGTCCAAATCGAATTTAGCCAATAAGCGTTTGCCCAAATGACCACGGCAACCTTCAGCAAAAATTGTATATTTTGCATGTAACTCATAACCAGGGGTAAAGTTATGTGTCGGTTCGCCATCTTTACCAATACCCATATCACCAGTTTGGATGCCTTTTACAGAACCATCTGCATGATACAAAATTTCAGATGCAGCAAAGCCAGGGAAAATAGAAACTTCTAATTCTTCAGCTTTAGTGCCTAACCAACGAACAACATTGCCTAAAGAAACAACATAGTTGCCTTCATTGTGCATGGTTTTTGGCACCATCCAATGAGGTGCTTTTTGTGAACTTGTTGCGGAAAGCGTGAAGTAAGTTTGATCTTCAGTCACTGGCACATTTAAAGGTGCACCTTCTTCTTTCCAGTTTGGGAAAAGTTCATTGATTGCACGAGGTTCAAGTACAGCACCAGATAAGATATGCGCACCAACTTCAGAGCCTTTTTCAACCACACAGACGCTAAGGTCTGGAAGATTGTTTTCAATAGCCAGTTGACGAATTTTAATCGCAGCAGAAAGACCCGCAGGACCTGCGCCTACGATCACTACGTCAAACTCCATCGATTCACGTTCGATGTGTTCCATGTAGGACTCCTCATATTTCTAAGGGTGGCAACCGTATATATTTATTGAATATTACGTTTAAAACAATAAATCGGTGCTGCCGTGAGTGTTCTAAAATTTTGTGATACGAATTAACGCTCGTATCGATAATATATTTTGCGCTAGTATAGTTTCAAACCTTGATCTAGCCAATTGGCTGAGTCGTTTTATTTTTTAGTCAGCAAGGCATAAACCATGGTAAATCAAAATAATTCAACGTCAGATCGGAATAAATCACGAGCTTCTGATGATAAAAACTTAATGAGCATTGCACAATACCTAAAAGTTGCACAGTTGGGTCACAAAAGGTCAATACCACCTTTGGAGCAGTGGCAACCAAAGCATTGCGGCAAAATGGATTTGCGTATAAAAGCCAATGGAGAATGGTGGCACGAAGGTCAATTGATTCGCCGAAAAGCCCTATTAGACCTTTTTAGTCGTGTGCTGTGGAAAGAAAGTGGAAAATTCTACTTAAAAACACCTGTAGAGCAGATTGAAATTGAGGTAGAGGATGAGCCGCTGTTGGTCAATGAGGTTGAGCAGGTTGAGATTGAGCAAAAAAAATATCTACAACTGACGACAACCAATCAAGATGTCATTATTGTGGATCAAGAACATCTGATTTTTATGCGGGAATTTGAGGGTGAAGTACGACCTTATGTGCATGTGCGTTTTGGAATAAATGCTTTAATTCAGCGAGCTGCATTTTTTCATTTGATTGAATATGGTGAATTGTTTGAAAATGCACAAGGCGATACCATTTTATCGTTAACAAGTGGTGATTTGCACTTGCAATTAGGCACTTGAGGTTTAAGCTTTGCTAATTATTGTTGACTCATATAAATAGTGGATCAAATGAGCGCCATTCTTCCTTTATATCCTTTAGAAAATCCTATGCCTAAAGCATCTGCAGATGCACCTATTGGTATTTTTGATTCGGGTGTAGGTGGGCTTTCTGTGGCTCAGGAGATTGCAAACTATTTACCAAATGAACGGATCATTTATTTTGCAGATACGGCACATGTACCTTATGGTGCACGAGATGATCAAAATATTCGTGAGTTGACCGCACATGCAATCGAATGGCTCTATCGACAGGGCTGTAAAATTGCTGTGGTTGCATGCAATACAGCTTCAGCATTTAGTTTGGACTTTTTACGTGAGCATTATGGTGAAAGCTTTCCAATTGTTGGTTTAGTACCCGCATTAAAACCTGCTGTTTTACAAACGAAAAATAAAGTTGTTGCTGTTTTAGCAACACCTGCAACATTTCGTGGACAGTTGATCAAAGATGTGGTGCATCGTTTTGCTGAGCCTTCAGGTGTTGAGGTTATTACGGTAACCTGTTTAGATTTAGTTCCTTTTGTTGAAGCAGGTTTGCAAAGTAGTGATGCTTGCAAAGAGGCATTAAGAAAGGTTTTGGATCCCGTAGTTGCAAGACATGCTGATTACTTGGTTTTAGGGTGTACTCATTATCCATTTTTAAAAGAGACGATTCAGGGGATATATACAGATCAACTTACCTTAGTTGATTCTGGTTTTGCAGTAGCTCGACAAACTGCACGAATTTTAATTAAAAATGGGTTATTATTAGAGACAGCACGAGGACAAGAAATACAATTAAATTTTTATGCCAGTGGTCATAATGCGCATGCTTTAGAACCTGTCTTAAAACATTTAATTCAAGGAAAAATGTCATGGTCAATCCATGATGTTATTTGATAGACTGTAATAATCAGTCCAACATATAAAATTAAAAAATTTTAATTTTATTGATTTATATTTATAAGTGTAGGGCATATAACTTCGTGATTTGTTTGGGGCAGATCGATATTTAAGCTATATGAGAAGGATGGGTTAAACCTATGCTCGACAAACGTTATCAAGTGTTTATTACAACGTCTGGCAAAGAAATGCAGCCAGAACGAATGATCGTGTCACAAACACTCATCGGCATGGGATTTTTTTCATGGGGTCTCGAACAACGTACACCTTTAAGTACTGCGTTTGCACGCCGCCAAATTGATGATTGTGATTATGTTCTATTGCTTTTAGGTAGCCAGTACGGTGAACAATCCGTTTCTGGGGTGAGCTATATGCATTTAGAATATATCTACGCCGTAACCAAACAAAAACCGATCATTGTTTTTTTGCATGAAACACCCGAGTTACGAGAGGATGTGTTACAAGAATCTCGTGCAGAATTAAAAGAAAAATTCTATGAGTTTCGTAACCAGTTACAAAGAGAAGTAGAGCAAGTTATTACTTATCGAACTTTAAGGGATTTAGAGCTAAGCGTCCGTTCTTATATGCCACAGATGTTAGAGCGTTATCCTGTTGTGGGATGGGTACGTCCACAAAATATTCAAGTTTTACAAGATGAAATTGACCGTTTAAAAACGCAACTGGCGCAAGTGAAACATACGCAAGCACCCAAAGAAACAGATCCATTTTTGACTTTACCAAAAGTATCTATTCATGATGTCTTTAATTTTGATTATCGTGTGCATGCCTATCAAGATGGTAATTTTAAAGAAATGAACCCGATCCGTGAAATGACATGGATTGAAATTTTAAAAGTATTATCGGTTGAGTTTAGAGAAACAACGCTTGAAGATAGTTTCTCAAAAGTACTGAATGAATACCTCAATAAATCTGGTTTGGCAGATGTACAAGTATTTATGCCTAGAGCGCATGCTGTTGCGAGGGCGCAAATTAATGTACGAGCATTACACACGATTAAGCAGCAAATGCGCCAAAATGATTGGATTGCACCGATTGGGCGAGATGATCGTCAGCGTATGTTATGGCAAATTACGATGAAAGGTTTGAGGCTGTTAGAAAGCTCGCAAATTTTGGGTACACGTCCTTTGAGTATTTAAATTAAAGGACATTTGCTTCAATATTCGGTAATGTATAGTGAAGTCAATCAATTTGAAAATAGAATGAAGTTCGCAAAACCCAAAGTTTTAGTGATTATTGCAAATTTAGGTACGCCAGATGCACCAACTGAGGCTGCGGTACGGCGTTTTCTAAAACAATTTTTGTCTGATGGGCGTGTAATTGAAATTCCAAAATTTATTTGGCAAATTATTTTACATGCTTTTGTTTTACCATTTCGTCCGAAGCGAGTTGCTCATGCTTATGCGCAAGTATGGCTAAAAGACTCTCCTATGCGAGAAATTTTGTTACAACAAACAGCTGTGTTAAAGCAAAAATTGGTAACACAAAATCCAGCGCTTGAGCTACAGGTTGTCCCTGCAATGACCTATGGTCATCCAGGTATTCAGCAAGTATTAAAAGATGCAGCACAACAATATGATCAAATCATTTTATTGCCACTTTTCCCTCAGTATTCAGCGACTTCGACAGCACCACTCTATGATGCTCTTGCAAAATGGGTACTGACACAGAGAAATTTACCTGCATTAACGATTATTCGTGATTATTATCAGCATCCTTTGTATATTCAGGCTTTGGCAGACAGTGTTATTAGATTTCAGCAACAACATGGACAAGCTGAAAAACTATTGATGTCTTTTCATGGGATTCCACAGCCTTATGCAGATAAAGGTGATCCTTATGCAGATCGTTGTCGTATTACTGCGCTTAAGGTAGCTCAAGCTTTAGGATTAAAGGATGATCAATGGGCGATAAGCTTCCAATCACGTTTTGGTAAGCAAGAATGGGTCAAGCCTTATACAGATCAAATCTTACAAGATTGGGCAGCTCAAGGTGTTAAGTCTGTACAGATCATGAGCCCTGCTTTTTCAGCAGATTGCTTGGAAACTTTAGAAGAATTGGCATTACAAAATGCAGAACTGTTTTTACAAGCAGGCGGACAGTCTTATAAATACATTCCTGCACTAAATAATGATACTTTGCATATCGAATTACTTGCCCAATTATTACAGGCAAATTTAGATCCACTTAGCACAACATTTTCTACATTTGAGTCAATTTGAGGAAAAAACATGTTACAAGTTAAAATTGTACCCGTCACTGCATTTGCTCAAAACTGCTCGATTGTGTGGGATTCTGAATCCAAAGAAGCTGTATTAATTGATGCAGGTGGTGATGCTGAAAAGCTTAAACAAGAAGTGGAAAGCTTGGGATTAACAGTCAAAGCATTGTGGTTAACGCACGGGCACTTAGACCATGCAGGCGCTGTAGGCGCTTTAGTTAAAGAGTGGAATATTCCTGTGATTGGTCCGCACAAAGAAGATGCTTTTTGGTTGGATATGATTCAAGAAGTATCAGCTCGTTATGGTTTCCCAATTCCTGAGCCTGTAAAAGTTGATCAATGGCTAGAAGGCGGTGAAGTGCTTAAATTAGGTGAAGAGGAATTTGAAGTTCGTTTTGCGCCAGGTCATACGCCAGGTCATGTGATTTTTTATAATGCAAAATATGGTGTGCTGTGGACTGGAGATGTTTTATTTAAAGGTTCAATTGGACGGACAGATTTTCCTAGAGGTAATCATCAACAGTTGTTAGATTCAATTCAGCGTGAATGTTTTAGTTTGCCTGATGAAACACAGTTCATCTCTGGGCATGGACCGATGAGTACCATTGGTTTTGAAAAGCAACATAATCCATTTGTGGCAAGTAAAGCAGGTTAAGTCTTTTATTTGCAAGAAAAAGCTTTATTCGATTTGGTGAATAAAGCTTTTATCATGTTGCTTATTCAAAAGGATTTGAAAATCTTTTACGGATTTCTAGACCTACTAAAATAGTAGCAATGATAAACAACAAGGCGATGACAAAGAAAAGACCATCGGAAGCGTAAAAGCCGAGGACGATAAAAAGTAAACTTAAAATAACTAAAATGATAAAAATAACTTTTAATACGAAATGCATAATTTTTCTCTATGATTCACATTATTCGTAAACTAAAAAAGTAACAATAATTTAAAAATATAGTTAAGTTATAATACAAACTGCTTACGCTGTGATTTTATTATTGTAATGAAATATTGCCTCTCCTTAGGAATCCTCTGCTTGCGGTGCATCTTCAGTTGGAAGCTTATAATCTTCATTTGCCCAAGCGCCAAGATCAATCAATTTACAACGATCTGAACAAAATGGACGAAATTCATTATTTTCCCAAGTGGTCGCTTCACCACAACGTGGACATGGAAATGATTTAGGCATGATGAATTCCTGATTTAAATAGACAATCTAAGAAGCAAAAATAACGCAGACTTGTTAAACTTGCGCTGATTTTTCTTAGTTTGATCTGTTTATGCCAATTCGTCAATTTCAAGCACATCGCATGCATGCTCCTCGTGATTTCCAATCCATTGAAAATCATCCTATTTGTATAGAGATAGGTGCAGGTAAGGGTAAACATGCTTTGTTATTTTCAGGGCAACATCCTGATTTGAAATTGATTGCGATTGAACGGACACGTGAAAAATTTTTAGCGATGCAAAAGCAACATCAGCTTGAAGGACAAGCCAATTTAACCCCAATGCATGCCGATGCTTTGCCGTGGGTGGTGCATGCTTTATTTCCACAACAAGTACAACATTTTTTTATACTCTATCCAAATCCTGAGCCACATAATCCTGCACAGCGTTGGTTGAATATGCCATTTTTTGAGTTTCTCATCTCACGTTTGGCTGTGAATGGCACAGTGACATTGGCCAGTAATATTCCTGAATATATTGAAGAAGCAGAGCAACAATTAAAACAGGTTTGGCATTTACCTTATGAAAAACAGGTGATTGCATCAGATTCGGCACGTACTCATTTTGAAGTGAAATATTTGGAACGTGGTGAATTGTGTCAGCAGTTGATCATTTCTAAACCTGAAAATTACACTACTCGCTTTGATGATTTTCAGCCTTTGCAAGGTCAAAATACGCAAATGACTGAGTCTAAAGATGCCGAATAAACGCATTGCGATTGTCGGGGCAGGTCCTGCGGGTTTGATGGCTGCGGAAGTCTTGAGTGCGCATGATTATGAAGTGCATGTCTTTGAGCAGAAGCCATCGGCAGCACGTAAATTTTTGATGGCAGGCAAAACAGGGTTAAACATTTCCCATGCTGAGCCGATTGAACAATTTGTACAGCGTTATGATCAGGTGGAATGGTTGAGTCCGTGGGTCAAACAATGGGATGCCAATTGGATTCAAGCGTGGATGCAAGATTTAGGCATTGAATCTTATGTCGGTACTTCTGGACGGATTTTCCCGATTGAAATGAAAGCTGCACCCTTATTGAGAGCTTGGTTGAAACGTTTGGCTGAGCAAAAAGTCCATTTTCATTATCGGCATCAAATTTTGGATTTGAGCAATCAAACTTTAAAAATTCAGGATTTGAAAACGGAACAGATTTTTGAGCAAGTGTTTGATGCGATTATTCTTGCTTGCGGCGCAGTGTCATGGTCACGTTTAGGCAGTGATGGCGCATGGCAAAAATGGCTCAATGCAGATGAAATTGAGCCATTTCAAGCCAGTAATGCAGGCGTAGAAAAAACATGGTCTAAGTTTATGCAAGCTGTGTTTGGGCAGCCACTGAAACGTGTTGAGGCATGGGTAGAGCATGCATCTAAAACACAGGGCGATATTGTCATTACCCATTATGGTTTAGAAAGTGGGCTGATTTATAAGCAAGGACGAGCGTTAAGACAGCAACTGAAACAGCAACAATCTATGTGCTTATATTTGGATTTGTTGCCTGATTTGACGGTGGCACAATTGGCGCAAAAATTACAAGCATCAAAAAAACAATCGACTGCGAATATTTGGCGTAAAGCGGGCTTGGATATTGCTAAAGCCAATTTAGTCCGTGAAATGGTCGATAAATCACTGTGGAATCACGCTGAAAAGTTGGCGAATGAAATTAAACATTTAAAAATCGAGCTATCAGGTTTTCGTCCGATTGAGGAAGCGATTAGCTGTGCAGGTGGTGTGAAACAATCCGTATTCACTGAGCATTTACAACTCAAATCCAATCCTTATGTGTTCTGTTGTGGGGAAATGTTGGATTGGGATGCACCAACGGGCGGATATTTACTGACTGCGTGTTTTGCGACAGGTCGTGCAGCAGGGCAAGGTGTGTATCAGTATTTAACAAAGTGAATAACGGAAACAACAATTTCATAAGATTAAATTTGGATTAACACTTGTAAGATGTGCTAATTTTAAATGGTTTTATATTTTAGAGTTAAGTCATGTCTGCTGAAAAATTATATACAGGAAGTTGTTTGTGTGGCGGGATTCGCTATGAAATTCATGGCGAAATTGGCGATATTATTGAGTGTCATTGTCGTCGTTGTCGTAAGGCAAATGGCAGTGCTTTTGCTGCCAATGCACCCATTCAAAAAGCAGATTTTAAAATCGTACAAGGTGAGCAGTTACTGAAAAAATATCAGTCTAGTGAAACCACACAGCGTTGTTTTTGTGGTGAATGTGCTTCACCGATTATCAGTATTAAAGCTGAAACACCTGATACTTATCGTTTAAGAATTGGAACTTTGGATACACCGCTTGAGCAAAAGCCAACCATGCATACGTTTACGGCTTATAAGGCAGAATGGGATACGATTTGTGATGGTTTACCACAGTACGATGAACGTCCGTGATTTGATGTTATTAATCTAATTGATTTTTATTATAAAAATGGCTGTAGGGGGCAATAAATCCCTCCCAACCTCCCTTTAAAAAGGGAGGAGTCGCCTGCGTAGGGTTATTTCGCAGTTAAAGCAGTACCTTCAAACTTGATTCCATCCCAACCGTTTTGCATAAACTGTCGAATGTTTTGATGATCTGTTGCTTCAGGGCTTGCCAATACAGAAGCATAGTGTTCGGCAAATAGACTTAAAGTTTGTTGTTGATCTAAATCATTCAATTGCGCGAAAGAAAAGACTTTGGCACTGCCTTGGTTTTCAGTGGCTGCATTGTGTTGTTGACCATTTTGAAATGCAGTTGGCGTGTGCGTATAACGTGCTTCAATAAAAGCAATGACATCGGCAAATTGAGCTTCATTTGCTTGCAGTTGTTTTAATAAATCTTGAGCCACGATTTAAATTCCTGATTTAATTGTGCGCTTATCATAGCTGATTCATTTGAAATCACGTAATGCCTATTTATGTTTTGTTGTTTTAGTCTTGAGGATTATTTGCATAGATTTGTTAGAATAAATAAAACAAAGCAATAACAAAGAGCATTATGAATCGACATCAAATTAAAAATAAAGATTTAAATTGGATCATGAAATTCATTGCTTATTTGGTGCAAAGTTCATGGCTTTTAAATTTGCGCCGTGCGTTGATGCGAGTTCTACCATTCTTCAAATTACAAAGCCGAGTCAAAAATATTGTCTATTTATCATGGTTGGTTGATATTGAAAAAGTACGTTCACGTTATCCAAAACATGTTCAGTTATGGGAAAAACAAGGTAAAACCATTTTTACCATTCTAACGTATCAGCATGAACATTTTGGTTTTTCTTTCTTAGGGTGGTTTCGAAAATTGATGCCATCACCGAAACAAAGTAATTGGCGTTTTTATATCGAACCGCAACAGCAAGACAAAACTGTAATTTTTGAACAAGTTGTGGTTGATCAAAAGCTCTATGTATTGAGTGGGCGGCTTGCCAGTGATGCGATGCCTGCACAGTTTGCACAACCATTTATTCATCAAAAAAATAATTCACAGATTCATACGCAACTTCATGTTGATGAATGCTATCAATTATCCAGTACAGTCGAGATCAGTACAGATCAGCAATTGCCAAAGATTTGGCAATCTTTATTTTCATCATGGGATGAAGCCATTCGCTATTTAGTTGATCAAGATCATGCGTGGGTGGAATGGGTTGATCAGCCTGAAAAAATGTCGCAAGGTGATATTGAAATGCCGTTTGATTTTTCCCAAATCCAAGCGGCAAAAGTGCTCGATATTCAATGTCCTTTGTTAAAAGAATGGGGTGTGAATGAACAAGAGGTGTTTGTATTTGTTGTGCCTGAATTGGACTTTTATGTGAAGAGTGAAAAAACTTTGTGTTAAGTGGATTTTTTTAGCCGAAAAACCATAATTGATGCTTTACTTCCATTAATAGAAATCATTTTATGATCATAATATTTTTCAAGTTTTCGGATAATATCTGATAATTTAGTACAACCATAAGTTCGCGGATCAAAGTCAGGACGACTGCGCTTAATATAAGTTCCGACTATAGATAAGTTTGCCCAACTATCCTCCTCCCGAAATTGACTCCAAGCTTTTGTTAATAGAGGAACAAGTTCTGTAACTTTTTTGACTTTTTGAATTTGGTTAGTTGATTCATTAGAGTCTTGCTCTTCATTAGAATTTAAATTTTCAGTAAAAATGAAGTCATCACATGCATTCCTGAAAGCTACTGGTGTTTTCGATTGCCCGAATCCAATGACAAAAATTTCCGATTCTCTTAGGCGAGATGCTAAACGAGTAAAATCACTATCACTTGATACAATGACAAAAGTATCATGTCTATTCCCATATAGAAGATCCATTGCATCAATTATAATCGAAGAGTCAGTTGCATTTTTTCCTGATGTATATGCAAACTGTTGAATAGGTTGTATTGCAAGAGTATTTAGAATTGTTTTCCAATTTTTTAAGGTTTCTTGAGACCAATCACCATATGCTCTTTTTGTAATAATTTGCCCTCTTGCGGCAATTTCTTCAAGAATAGATTCTATTTTAGAATATTGGGCATTATCAGCATCAATTAAAACAACGATTTTTCTTTTATCTAAATTTTCTGACAATTTAAGTACCTAATATTTATATTTCAACATGTTATAGGCATATTAGTATGATAGTTAAACTATAGATTTGCAATTATAATAAATAATCTAGATGATATTTCGTGATTAATTTAATCTAAGGACTCAATAATGAATTGGCTATTGGTCGCTTGCGGTGGTGCAATTGGTGCAAGTTTGCGCTACGGTGCGGGATTGATCATTTCCAAACCACACAGCCTTTTCCCGTGGACAACATGGTCAATCAATATTTTAGGCTGTTTTTTAGCAGGGATTTTTTTTGCTTTCACACAAAAATATCCAATTCTGCAAAATGAAACTCGTTTATTTTTAATGGTTGGAATCTTAGGTGGATTTACCACATTTTCAAGTTTTGGCTTGGAAACATTTCAGTTGATCCGTCAAGGGCAGTTTCCGATGGCTTTGGCATATACAGTTTCAAGTGTAATCATCGGTGTAATTTTTTTAGCGATTGGCTTTTATATTTTCCAAATGATTTTAGCTTCAAAATAAACAATAAAAAAAGCCTAAAGGGAGGATTTACTTTAGGCTAGAGCTAAATCATTTAACTCAAATTTGAGCATAAAAATTAACGTTTAAAACGTGCAAAGCGTTTGTTAAAGCTTGCAATACGACCTTCATTGTTGATCTGACGGACTTCACCTGTATAAAACGGATGTGAAGCACTTGAAATATCCAAAGCGACATAAGGATAGTCTTGACCTTCAAACTCACGTGTTTGTTTAGTCTGAATGGTGCTGCCAATCAAGAAATAAGCATTGGCATTGGTGTCATGAAATAGAACTTGGCGGTACTCAGGATGGATGTTGGGACGCATTTTATTCTCCAATCAATTTTACGGTTATTGAAATGTTATAACATAACAATTGAAGTGTAAAGTTATTTGCAATGCTGTAAAAGCAGATGCTTAAAATATTGGAAAATACATTTAAAAATTAAGGCAAAAAAAGAAGCCTAAGCAGGAGGATAATTTGCTTAGACTTCAAAATATGTGTTTACTTTAATTGAGCCTGCTTAAAAAACAATTAACCTAACATGAATGAAAGATTAATTTTACTGAGGTATTAATTCTTCAAATACATCGCTTAAATCGTCATGTACTTTGAGTTGAATCAGGTTCCAATAATGTCCTGAAATAGTTCGATTGACCATCAAGGTATCAGGTGAGGGCTTGAAAACATCCCAATATTTCAGTGATTTTTTTACCAACTTCATCCCATCATGATGCGCTGAATTTTCAGCAAAATCATAGTGTGTGGTGAGAGGGCGTAATAAAACTTCAAGCCATGCTTTGTAAAGTTCTTCAGGAAATTTGCCTTTTTCAGCAAGTGCATCCAAAGCAGTGAGTTCATTTTCAATGGTGCTAATGTCAGCTTGACGACCTGCACGCACTAAAGTTTTAAAATGAGTAATGATGTCATTGGATAAAGTTTTCACCCCACCAAAGTCATAAATAATCACACTGCCATCGGCACGGAAGGCAAAATTCCCTGGATGTGGATCGCAATGGAAGCGTTTTAAGAAGAACATTTGTTGTCCCAAGGCACGAATCAAACGTTCACCAATTTGATTGCGAATTTCCAAATCCCATGTGCTTGCGGTTTCGATATTGTCGCCTTTTTCCATACTCAAGGTCAGAATACGTCTGCTTGAATATTCAGGATAAACATTCGGGATAATAATTTTTGTGTCTAAAGCTTGATGGAAAGTTTTAAAAACTTGCAGATTTTGTGCTTCGATTTCGTAGTTGAGTTCTTCATGCAAACTGTCTTGAATCTCTTTGAATAAGCGGTCTTGCAGTTTTTTATCGACTTTTAACACCCCCATTAAACGTAAAGCTAAACGCACTTGTTTCAGGTCACTTTCACAAGCTTCATCCACACCGGGATATTGTACTTTGACCACAACCTCCGTGCCATTTGGCAGGATGGCTTTGTGTACTTGCCCGATGGATGCTGCTGCAAAAGGCAGTTCTTCAAAATTTGTAAATATTTGATCCAGTGGTTTACCAAGTTCTTTTTCAACTTGCTTTTTGATGTCTGCAAAGGGCATTGCAGGGGCTTGGCGTTGCAGTTTGGCAATGGCTTTGGCAACTTCAGGTGGGAAAATGTCTTTGTACTGTGAGGCGATTTGCCCGACTTTCATCACCGCACCTTTCATTTCTCCAAGTGTATCGGCGATTTGTAAGCCAATGTCTTGAAACAATTTGCTGCGTGCTTCATTCTTTTTATCTTCATCAGCATTAAAGTTGCGAATGGAATTGGACACAGTTTTGGTGGCGATACTTGCAGTCATACCTGCAAGTTTCATAAAACGGCGACCGGGTGTACTTGAATTTTTAGACATTCAGACAAATCCTTAAACTTTGATGAAGTTTTTTCTCATTTTGATCATAGGCGACTATTCTTAAACTGCCTACTTTAAATTGTTAAGAGATTGTTTCTTCTTTGCTATTTTGAATATATTTTTATAGATGAATGGGCTTTAGCGATCACTCAACGTTAAAATGATCTTAATGTATAAATCAAGAGTTGGCTATGAAAGTTTATCGTTATTTGACAGGCAAGGATGATGTGAATTTTTGTGCAAGAGTAACGAAAGCTTTAAATGAGGGTTATGAGTTATATGGTGCGCCCACGATGACATTTAATGGTACAGATGTAATTGTGGGACAGGCGATTGTCAAAGATGTTGCTGATGAAAGTGAAGTGCCTCAAGGGTTGAGGGATGCGATTGCACGACAATCTTGAGGAGTTTGAATAACTCCTCACTTTAAATTGTGTGAGGAGTCAGTAAAAAGTTATAGCATTGGTTGGGATTAACTGTGCTCTAACCTTTTATTATTCATATACAAACGCATTAACAGAAGTACGCAAGCAATACTTAAACCCACAATTAACCCTGTCCAAACACCTGCTGCACCCATTGAGGTCTGTCGTGCCAAATAAATCCCAACAGGAAATGCAATGACCCAATAGGAAAACATGGTGATCCACATTGGACCTTTGGTGTCTTGCATACCACGCAAACAGCCTGCGGCACTGACTTGCCACGCATCAATCAACTGATAGCCAATTGCAAACAAAATCAGGTAAATTGCCACTTGTGAAACTTCGATGTCAGAGGTATAAGCTGCCACGATTTCAGGGCGTAAAAACCACATCAATGCCATGGTGACCAATGCAAATACAGTCCCTGTAATTAAACCCACAAACTGCACTTTACGCATCGCTGCCCAATTCTTTTCACCATAATACATTCCGACCCGAATGGTCAGTGCGATCGCCAAAGACATTGGAATCATAAACAATTGGGAAGTGACAGAAATCGCAATTTGATGTGCGGCGACAGTGATATCGCCCAACGGACTCAGGACAATTGCTCCTGTACTGAAAATACTGACTTCAAAGAAAATCGCCAAACCAATCGGTAAACCAAGCTTTAAAATACGTTTGATCAGCACAGGATTGATTTTTTCCCATGCTTTTAACGGTTGGGTTTTCTGATAACGCTCGGCTTTCAAGACATAAAACGCCAAGGCAATAAACATGAGCCATTGCAAAATTGCGGTGGCAAAACCACAGCCTGCACTGCCTAGTTCAGGAATTGGACCAAGCCCATACATGAAAATAAAATTCAGTGGAATCAGTACAAGCAATGCCAATAAACTGAGTACGGTTACAGGACGAGGATAGCCCATTGCCTCAGAATAACTGCGTAAAGCAGCATACATGGTCACCGCAGGCATTCCAAAACCAATTGCATGTAAGAACAAACTTGCTTTGGGAAGCAAGCTTTCAGGTACATTAAATAAAGGAAGTAAAAAAGGCAGCACTTGCAAAATCAGTCCTGCGATAATGCCCAAAACCAAACCGATCCATAAGGATTGACGCACAATGGATGGAATTTTTTCAGGGGTACGTGCGCCTTGAGCTTCTGCAACCAAAGGTGTTGCAGCAATCATGATGCCACTAAACAATAGCATCACAGGAATCCATAAGCCCACACCCACCGCAATGGCTGCTAAATCTTGTGCAGACATATGACCTGCCATGATGGAGTCGATCAGACCAAAGCCTGCTTGGGCAAACTGTGTCACCAAAATCGGTAACATTAAATGAAAAAGTTGCTTTAATTCAAAGCGGGTCGTAGTGGCAGCATGATTTGACACGTATTACTCGTTTTAAATGTGCTTAGAAGAAAGGAGGTTAGCGTTGTAGAGTGAGAAGCACACCAATAAAAATCACCACGCCACCAAAAAGACGTTGCCAATTGAGTTGAGTTTTTTCCACACCGAGCCATCCGAAATGATCAAGCAGCATCGACATCATGATCTGCCCAAAAATGATCAAAGCTGACAAAGTCAGAAAGCCAAGTTTAGGTGCAGTGTAAATGCTGATACTGATCGCATAAACACCCAAACAACCACCAAACCATAGATACCAAGGAATTTGACCTAAATCGTGTAGATTGGGCTTAGATGCAGGCTGAAAAAACACAAAAATAGCGAGCACTATTGTACCAATTAAAAATGACAAAAGGGCAGCTTGCAAAGGTGAGTGTAAATATTCTCTTAGTTGTGAATTGATCGCGGTTTGAAAAGCCATAGCAATGCCGATGCCCATTGCTAATGGCAACAGGAGGAGAAATTGGCTTGAGAGTTTTATCATTGTTTGACCACTCAATCGTCCTTGATTGATTTTTAGTCTAATGGAAATTTATGACATGAGCGAATGAAAATATTCATGGGTTGAATAATCAGTTAATAATGAAAAATAAGCGGTAAATCAGGTCTAAAATCATGTGTTAACCCCTGTATACCATGATCAAAAGTCATTTCCAAAAGATGCTTTTCACTTTCTATGAGTTCAAAATTTTCAATATGTTGAACTTCATTCACCGTTAAACTTTCTGACAGTTTGGGAATATGGAGCTTTATTTTTGTGACTTCAGATATACCATGACGATGTTGAAATGGTTGCTGTTTTTCAGGTGCAGCTTGATCAGGACGAGTTGCAAAAGATAAATAAAACCACATGGGTTCAGCCAAAGAAAGCTGTTGTGCAATATCAACATGTAAATGTGGTGGTAAATAAGCAGGATGATAGTGCCAACTTAAAAATGGTGAAGCAGTTTGCGTGGCATTTTGTGGTCGGAAGCAAAAGCCAAATGGTGAAACCTCAGCATCATGGTGACTTAAACGCTCAAAAAGTTGTGTAGGCTTGGTGGTTTCACTTTGTGCATCTTCTATATTTTCAAGAAAGAGCAATTCAAGAAATAAATTTTTAAAGAAAAAACGCCGATTGGCTGTGCCTTGTCCTAAATGAGTATTTGCACTTGCTTCAATCAAACCAAAACTTTTTAATAATTTTGCTTCAGGTGCAGCAGATTGGCTACGAATAAAAATATGATCAATTTCCATGAGTGTTGTTCTCTTTTCTTTTTCTTGGAGGGATATATTAAGCGAAAATAAAGCCAAAAAATCATTTGTGATTTGCTTTATTTAGATTGAGTTGAATTGACTCGACTCATGTTAAAATTCCTCATTCTCCATACTGTTCTGAGCTTGTTCCTTGGCTGATTTAAATCCCCAAAATATTCCGTTGTCTCTTTATATTCACATGCCGTGGTGTGTGCGTAAATGTCCGTACTGTGACTTCAATTCGCATGCTGTACCTGATGGAAAATTGTCTTTGGCATTGGAACAGGAATATTTACAAGCTTTGGTTGAGGATTTTAAAACCCAAATTGATTTTGCACAGGGGCGTGAAATTCATAGTGTATTTATCGGTGGAGGAACGCCATCACTCATTTCAGCACAAAGTTATCAATGGCTATTTACACAACTGAAAGCACTTATTCCCTTTGAAAAAGACTGTGAAATCACTTTAGAAGCCAATCCGGGAACGGTAGAACACGATCCATTTGCAGATTATTTAGCTGCGGGAATTAATCGCTTATCGATTGGTGTACAAAGTTTTAATACTGAACATTTACAAAAATTAGGACGTATTCATTCCAACGATGATGCGATTTCAGCCATTCAACATGCCAAACAAGCAGGTTTTGAACGGGTCAATGTGGATTTGATGCATGGTTTGCCTGAGCAAAGCATAGAACAAGCTTTATTGGATTTAAAACTCGCCGTGGAAAGTGGTGCAACACATATTTCATGGTATCAGTTGACCATTGAACCGAATACAGTATTTTTCCGTACCCAACCGATTTTACCTGTCGATGATGTCCTTGAAGATATTCAAGAGCAGGGTGAAGCCTACTTAAAAGCACAAGGCTTTATCAATTATGAAGTGTCCGCGTGGCGTAAAGAAAAACCTTCGGCACATAATTTAAATTATTGGCAATTCGGGGATTATTTGGCGATCGGTGCAGGAGCGCATGGCAAAGTCACTCAGCCTGATGGTGTGTATCGTTTTCAAAAAACTCGCTTGCCAAAAGACTATTTAGCCAAAGTGCCTGCGGAAAATTTACAGTTCAAGCGCATTGAAAACGAAGATATGCCATTTGAATTTATGATGAATGCCTTGCGTTTAAATGAGGGTGTGGCTTCTGCAATTTATGCACAACGTACAGGTTTGGATTTGGCGCATTTGGATGAATTATTAAAATCACTTCGTCAGCGTCAGTTGATGGTCGATGATGAAAATATTCTCAATTGTACAGATAAAGGACATATATTTTTAAACTCAGTGTTGGAAGAATTTTTATAATTTATTTAAATTTCTGTTCTTGGATCACCAATAAATGTAACAATTTATTGGTTTTGATCAAATTGATTACGCATAAATTCTCTTTCTCTGATCCATGTACCATACTCACGGCACATTAAAATGAGGCGATCAAGATATTGTCCTTCCTCAGTAAGAGAATATTCTACTTTTAAAGGTTTTTCAGAATATACCGTTCTTTTTATAAAACCTTTGCTTTCCAAGAAATTGAGTTCTAAAACAAGCATCCGCTGTGAAATATTAGGAATGCTTTTTTTGATCTCATTAAAGCGTTTAGGTTCTTCTAAGAGAAACGATAAAATCATAATTTTCCAACGTCCACCTAATTGAACAAAAACTTCTTCGACGGGACAACCTGAGTGATTTTGCTTCATAAACTCTCTGCTTTAGGTACCAAAAACTATACTTGAGCTCAAAAATGTAAGATATATACAAATTAAAATAGTGGCGTAGATTGAGTTATTCATTCATTTTGTATGTCATTAGTATGGTTAAAACTCAAAATAATTCAAATTTTTTGGCAGTGTATTTTATTGCGATTGGTGCATTTTCTTTAGGCATGTCATCGTATATTACAGCAGGTTTATTACCGCTCATTCAACATGACTTTAATGTATCAATCACTTTAACGGCTCAGCTAGTGACGGTTTTTACTCTGGCTTATGGTCTTGGTTCACCTGTTATTGTAGCGTTATTGCCTGAAAATAAACAAAAACAGGGTTTATTATCTGCGCTTTTCATATTTTTTATCGCTAATTTTATCAGTGCTATAGCTCCCGACTTCTTTATGCTTTTGGTTTCACGGCTTCTTGCAGGTATAGGTGCAGGTGTTTATTTGGCTATAGGCATAGCGATTGCAACAACTGTGGTAGATCCTCAACAGCGAGGACAGGCTATTTCGATTATTATGGGAGGGATGGCGGCAGGTACGGTACTTGGAGTACCGATTGGATTGCTCATTTCAAATCAGTTGGGCTGGCAGGCATCTATGTATATGATTTCAGTCTTAGGTGGTTTAGCTTTCGTCGGTTTATATTTAAAATTACCCATAATTCAAAATATTACAGTGCAGACATTGAGAGAGAAGCTTAAACTTTTAAGTGATCAGCGAGTTCTGAAAATACTTTTGATTTCTCTTCTTGCAGCAGTGGCTAGTCTTGGCTTCTATACATATTTATTTCCTTTTTTAAATTCCTCTACTTTTGGTAGTGTTCAAAATATTACGGTATTTTTATGGTTTTGGGGAATTGGAGGAATATTAGGAAGTGTCTTAGTGGGGGGTGTGGCTAAGAGGATGTCGAATAAAAAATTAACATCGTGGATTATGTTGATATTGAGTATTAGTTTATTGATGATTCCTTTGTTGGCATTACTGAGTCCATGGCTGACATTATTACCAATTATGGTGTGGGGAGCAGTGGGTTGGGCTTTACAAGTGCCTCAAAATGAACAATTAATCATCGAAAGAGAACAAAAGGGTGGTGGTGAATTGGCTGTTGCCTTAAATGAATCTGCATTATATTTGGGTGGTGCAATTGGGGCAGGAATTGGTGGTTTAATTTTTCATTTTGATTGGTCAGTGTGGTATTTGCCTGTTTTAGCAAGTTTCATTGTTTTCATTGGATTTGTTTTTCAAATAATGAAGCATTAAAAGTTGAAAATTTAAAAGTAAAATAGACCTCTTGCATAGGTCGAAAAATGTTCAAATTTTAGATTTAAAACATATTCAAAACAATATTGGAAGTTTCTTCTCCCTTTAGAATGAGGAGGTAACTCCGCAAAAGGATGAGGGCTTTTAAATAGAAAACCTCTCCCTCTTGCGAAACGATGTTTCTCATCCTGAAAAGAGAGGGAACCTTCAATATTAATTTAGATTTTGCTGAAACTAACTTTCGCAAGAAGTCTAATGGCGAAAACGTAAATATATGGGTTGCAATGACTAGTGTTGAAGTTCTTAATTGTACGGACAAAGGACATATATTTTTAAACTCTGTTTTGGAAGAATTTCTTTGAAGTTTTAACCTGACTAAGGTGAATTGACAACACGATGATTTATTTTGCATTGGCAGTGATTGGTGTGCTTTCGGGCATGATCAGTGGCGTAGTGGGAACAGGTTCATCCATTATTTTATTGCCGATTCTTGCTTATATATTTGGTGCAAAATTGGCAGTGCCAATCATGGCAATTGCCTCGATTATGGGCAATATTTCCCGAGTTGTGCTGTGGCGACATGAACTAAATCTCAAAGCCTTTCTACTGTTTAGTGGTGTCGGTGTGCCTGCGGCTGCTTTGGGTGCAAATACATTGTGGGTCATACCTGCGAATATTTCCAATCTGTGTATCGGTTTATTTTTTATTGCACTTATTCCTTTGCGCCATTTAGCCAAACGTAAAGGCTTTATACTCAATCAAGTCCATTTGCTGATTGCAGGTGCAGTGCTTGGTTATCTGACAGGAATGGTCTTTTCGACAGGTCCATTATTATTGCCTGTTTTCAGTGGTTTTGGTTTAACCAAAGGAGCATTGCTCGCTACAGAAGCAGCGGCATCATTTGCCTTGTATGCATCGAAAAGTATCGCTTTTGGTGCATTGGGTGTTTTAAAACAAGAAGTGGTTTTTGCAGGGGTATTGGTCGGATTATCACTGATGTTGGGTAATTATCTCGGTAAATTATTTGTGTTGAAAATATCAGAACGCATGTTTAATGTATTACTTGACGCAATGTTATTTTTGGCAGGCATTTCGATGTTGTGGACTTTACTTTAGTCAGGATTAAAATAAATGAATAAATTTTTGATGGCTGTGTGTGTTTCAATCCTCAGTATAGGGTGGGTTCACGGCAAAACCAATGTTCCTCAATTTACCGATTATCCTGTTAAACTTTATACAGGCAAAACTGCACAATTGGACATGTCTGATCCTGATGCACGTATGTTTCGTACTCGACTGCGTGAGGCTTTAAAAGAAAAGCCTGATTTTGCAGGAGAATATGTCATCACCATGTGGGGTTGCGGGGCAAGCTGTCGGGTTTATTCATTTGTCAATAAGCGCACAGGCAAGTTATTGGCAGGTGGTTTTGGTGGCGAAGAAAGTCAGGAAGATGTGATTGATTCGCGTGCCAATAGTCGTTTATTGGTCACGCAAGAAGAAAATATGAATGAAAACTGGGAAGTGGAAAGTTTAACAACACGATTTTATCTTTTTGAAAATAATAAATTTAAATTATTGAAAACGGTGAAAGCACCAGCGCCAAAAGAAGAATGAGCAATTATGTTTTGGAAGGTATTTAAATGATTATTATCAAAAAATGCATAAAAACAGTATGTAAAGAAACGGGGGCGTTCAAAGCTTCATTACACAGTATTTTGATATAAAACAGCGCTAGACTTTAGCGCTGTATTTTAAATGTAAAAGGGGATAGGCTTTACCTTGACCATCTAATTCAGATCTTGCGATGACTTCAAATCCAAGTTTTTGGTAGAAGCCAACGGCTTGCGGGTTTTGCTCGTTGACATCGACTTTTTGAATATTAAGTTTTTCAATGGCAAACAATGTTAAGGCTTTACCAATCCCTTGACTTCTAAAGTCAGGTTCAATAAATAACATTTCAATATTGTCAGGGCTTGTACCGATAAACCCAATAATTTGCTCATCTATTATATATTTGTGCAATAGCACATGTTGGAAATATTCATTCAAAATTAATGGTTTTAGCTCATTAATTTCGGCTTCTGGGAGAAAGTCATGTGTTGCTCTGACAGAGCGTTCCCATATTTCAATTAAAATAGGAAAGTCTTCTTGGGTTGCACGTTGTAGCATTATTGATCCTCTATACAAGTGTTTTATTCATAACATAAAAAAGACCACCGTAGTGGTCTTTTTGTTTTCTAAACTTAAATATTTAAATTAGAAACTTAGTAATCAAAACTAAAATGTTCTGCTTCAAGCGCCATCGTGGTTTTAGATGGGTTCACCATAGATTCTGCATGACCTTGTGCACGTGGCAACAATTGGTCAAAGTAGAAATCAGCAACTTTGATTTTGGCTTTATAGAATTCAGGGGTTTCTGAACCTGTACCTGAAGCCAATTTTTCAGATGCTACGGCTGCTTGTTGTGCCCAATAATATGCCATCATTGAATAACCAGAGAACATCAAGAAGTCTACAGATGCAGAAGATACGATGTCACGGTCTTTACGTGCAGCAAGCATGATACGAACAGTTAAAGCATTCCACTGTGCACATACTTTAGTTAAGTCCCATGCAAAACGACGCATGTATTTATTACGTGCATGTTGACCACAGAATTTTAAGATTTCAGCAGTGTATTCACGAACCACTTTACCTTTAGAAGATAGAAGAACTTTACGACCAATTAAGTCGAGTGCTTGAATACCCGTTGTCCCTTCATACAATGTAGAGATACGTGCATCACGAGCAATCTGTTCCATGCCGTGTTCTTTGATATAACCATGACCACCAAAGACTTGCATACCTAAGTTTGCAGACTCAAGACCCATTTCAGTCAAGAAACCTTTCAAAATTGGTGTATAGAAACCAAGTTTGTCATCATATTCATCAAACTTCGCTTGGTCACCTTGTGCAAGTGCATCTGCCATTTTATCTGCAAGCTGAGCTGCGTGATAAATCATTGAACGACCACCTTCAGCAAAGGCTTTTTGCGTCAATAACATACGACGTACGTCAGCATGGTGAATAATCGCATCTGCAACACGTTCAGGATCTTTTTTACCTGAAAGTGCACGCATAGACATACGATCTTTGGCATAAGGTAAAGCGCCTTGGAAAGACAACTCTGCATGTGCAAGACCTTGTACCGCAGTACCAATACGAGCAGTGTTCATGAAGGTAAACATTGCATGTAAACCTTTGTTGATTTCACCGATCAAATAACCAGTCGCTTCATCAAAGTTCAATACAGCAGTTGCAGACGCACGGATCCCCATTTTGTGTTCGATCGAACCACAAGTCACAGGGTTACGCTCACCGACACTACCATCTGCATTTGGAATGAACTTAGGTACGATGAACAGTGAAATACCTTTAGTACCTGCTGGTGCATCTGGAAGACGTGCAAGAACGATATGTACGATATTTTCAGTTAAATCATGTTCACCCGCAGAGATGAAGATTTTTGTACCTGTGATGGCATAAGTACCATCTGCTTTAGGTTCTGCTTTGGTTTTAACTTGACCTAAGTCAGTACCACACTGAGGCTCAGTTAAACACATCGTACCTGACCAAGTACCTGCAGTAAGTGGTGGCATATACAGATTTTTTTGTTCTTCTGTACCAAATTGTAGAATCGTATTCATACAACCCATGCTCAAACCTGGGTACATGGTGAATGACCAGTTTGCAGAACCCATCATTTCTGATTTTACAAGGTTGAGTGACATCGGTAAG
Organism: Acinetobacter sp. CFCC 10889; assembly: GCF_003268395.1. GTDB lineage: Bacteria > Pseudomonadota > Gammaproteobacteria > Pseudomonadales > Moraxellaceae > Acinetobacter. Next base: position 63,301 of record NZ_LQXQ01000003.1, read on the forward strand.
CCTTGACCACCAAATTCTTCAGGGTAAGACAAACCTTGCCAACCGCCTTGGATAAATTGGTTATATGCTTCTTTGAAACCTTTAGGTGTAGTCACTTCGCCATCTTTAAATTGGCAGCCTTCTTCATCACCTGATTGGTTCAGCGGAGAAAGTACATTTTCACAAAAATCTGCAGCACCTTCTAAAATCATATCTACTGTATCTGCATCGGCATTTTCGCCAATAGAGAGAGTTTTATAGTGAGCAGGGTAATCAAATACTTCATTCATTAAAAAACGAATATCACGGAGCGGGGCTTTATATGCTGGCATGTCTTTAATCCTAATTTAAAAATAGTTGTGGATTTAAAATCTATAGTTTCATTATTCATAAACATTACTGAATTACATTGATAATAGTCGTTAAAAAAAATGTCAGAAAAGCGAATATGTAAGAAATGATGCAATGCATTTTTATTTTTTTTTGATATAATTTTAAACAATTTTTAAAATATTCTTTTAAAGACGTCTATTGGTAATTATAATTATTCAAGGTGTTAGGTAACATTATGCGATTAAAATATTTAAGTTTAAGTCTTTTTAGTTTAAGTTTAACTGCATGTTCATCACATGTCATAAAATCCAATTCAGTACAAACAGACTTAGCGCCATCGGCACGAGCAACTCAAGCTATAAACGCAATTTATGAGTATCCAAACTTTGATTATTCTGGTCAAGTCAATGTGAATTTAACTCAAAATCAAAGTGCAAAAACAAACAATAATGCCAAGAAAGTCCAAAGCTTAGATGCTGAAATTGAAAGAAAATTAGAGCAATATTTAAAAGCACAAAACATCAAATTAAGCACTGCGGAAAAGAAAGCACTGTATCAAAATATTGCCCAAAAAGACGTGGCTTCTTTGTCTGATGTTTTAGGTAAAGGTGCTGGTTTTGTTGAAAATATGCTAAATGATTTAAATATGAGTTATGACGGTACGGTCAATTATCGTCAAAAAATAGCATCAATGAATATTTCCGCAGAATATAAAAAACCAAATTTATTGGTTGCGGTACGTGTGCCAACAGTTGTTGATTTTAATGATTATAAATTTTATACCCAAATCTTTTCATTAATGCCTTATTTGGCAAATTCACAAGATCAAGATAAATACGCTTATTTAGATTTTTCAAAATATAAGGATCAAATTTCAAAGGTAAATAGCAAAGCCTTGATCGAATTTTTAAAGCAATCCAGTGCAACCAGTTATGTTTTGGCTGATCCAGATCAAATACAAAGTTTGCGTGTGAGTGATGCGGAAAAACAGCAAGGGATTGTTGAAAAAATCCGTTTGAATAGCAGTATTGAAGAGTTTTTTTTACAAGCGAACTTATATAACACAGTCAACCGTGAATATTTGATGCAATCAGTATTTGGTATGGATGCCGCAGCAGCAGAGAAATCGGCGATTGAGAGTTTAGCAGCTCAAGCCGTTGCTGAAGCAGAAGCTGAATATGCCGCAGAAGAAACTGCAACGGATGAAGAACGAGATGAGGCAACTGCTGCAATGTATACATTGTATGAAGCAGTGAATAAAACGGTTTTAGATATCTCTGATGAAGATGAAGATGTTGAAACTGTAGGAGCCACAAAAGATGCAACAGCTGCTGTAGCAGCAGATGTAGCTATTGCGGCAGCCGCAGATGCTACGGTTGCAGTAAGTGACGAAGACGAAGATGAATCGGCAGCACAAGAAGATGAAGAGTCTGCATCTGAAGAAGGCGTATTGTTGACAGCACAACAATGTGATGATTTAACTGAAAATAAAGCCAATCTTCGCATAGGTGATGTTGCATATTGCCAATATGCTTATGATATAGATGTTTTTGAAGTAGCTTCAGCACCATCGCTAGTTGAAATGCAGTTATCGGCAAAAAGTAGGGCTTTGACTGAAAAATTTGCGACTTTGGGTGGTAAAGGTGAGTTGGTGAATGCTCAACAATTTAAACAATTGTGGTTAGATCACCAAGCGGATATTAATACTGTTCTTGTTCCTAAAGAAAAGCGTAATCCAGTGACGATAGATGTTTTCTTGGATCAACAGGGGCGTATGGTTAAAGCAGATTATGATTTAAAGTATGATTTAGCTGATTTTGATCGTAAATTAAACGTCAAATTTGATATGCAGATTAAAAACTATGGCAATGCCAATAAAATCGACCGTCAAGCTTTAAGTCAAGCCAAATCATTTCAGGAAATCTTTAAAGGCAGTCCAATGCAAAAACTGTTTGGTGGAAAAGATGATTCATCTGAAAGCCAAGCTGAAACAATGGACTTTTCTGAATATTTAGCAAAATTGGCAACCACGTTGTATCAGCAAAATCAGTCTTATGAAAAAACCTATAAAGCAGTATTTATTGCTAAATTAACTCAACAGTCTCCAGAGATTATTAAGCAATATTCAGCACAAGACTTACAAGAGATCGCAGCAGTTTATGCTTATTCTTATAGTGATGAAGATATCTACAATCCGAAAGGGCAGGCATTAAAACAGATTGAAGCATTACAGAAAAAGCATCATTTAGAAGAAGATGAGCAGTTTGATCATGATCTGGGTAATGATGTTGATGATATTGTAACCAGTGCGATGGCTGCACAAAAAAGTGTGAATGAAATGCAGCAATTGGTGAAAAAATATAAGACCACAGAAGCTGTATTTGCATATTACTATACGCAAAAATTTGAGGAAGAAAATGGTGTAGAGGCTTTGCAACAGGCTGAATTTAAGAAAACCGTAAATACTTTAGGTAAAGTCTATGTTGCATTGAAAAATAACAAGTTTAAAAATGAAATGGTGAAAAATTTAACAGAAGAGTCAGTTGAATTTATTGATTATGCATTATTTAAAGAAACCTATGAGGCTTTGAACGCTGCAAATTTAAAGTAAGGTTTTAAACTGCATAAAGAACCTCTGCGGAGGTTCTTTTATTTTAAGCGAAATGATTTTTTAGAGAAAATCTTTAATATTCGGTTTCACACCATTCCAAATATAAAAAGCTTCAACGGCTTGTCCAACCAACATACCAAAACCTTCAGAGGTGGCTACACCACGTGCTTTAGCCTGCTCTAAAAAGCTTGATGCTTTGCCATACGCCATTTCATAAGCGGCATTAAACTGTAAGCTTTCAGGTAACAGCAAAATATCACCTGACAAACTTGCTGAGGTAGCATTAATGACGATGTCAAATTGTCCATGAAGATCATCTAAAGCGCATGCAGATAATGTTGCTGTAGCTACGGAATCTTGAAGATCAGAGATTAATTGCTCAGCACGTGCAAGGGTACGATTGGCAATCACAATTTTTTTCACGCCTGCTTGTACTAATGGGTAAATCACCCCACGAGTTGCGCCGCCAGCACCAATGATTAAAATGGAAGCATTGTCCAATGCCCAATCTAAAGCTTGAATGGCCTCAACTAAACCCTGTCCATCGGTGTTATCGCCATGTAATTCGCCATTTTCCATCCATAAAGTGTTGACAGCTTTTGCAATTTTGGCACGTTCAGACAAGTGCTGACATAAAGCAAATGCTTGTTCTTTAAAAGGTACAGTGACATTCATACCCTGACCATTGTCAGCGAAAAAAGTACGAACACTGTCTTCAAAACCATCTAAAGGCGCAAAACGTTTGGCATAATCAAGCGAGATTCCAGTCTTTTCAGCAAATGCATGATGAAGTTCAGGTGAGCGTGATTGTTCGATGGGATTACCAATAACGGCAAACTGTTTGCGCATGTTGCAACATCCTTGGGCTAAAATAAGGGCTTAATATACGTCAAAAATGTATAGCTCTAAAGCCTATCTTTGCACAATAGTATTGAACAATATAAAAAAATTAAGGATTACAAATATTGCGGATGGTATCCATAAAAATATGAGACATATTTAGACATAAGCCAATGATTGCAAAAAACATTAGACTGAATCCAAAATTGTCATTGAATGGTTTTTCGGAAAAAATCACAGTACTAATAGCACTAATGAGGGTAATGCAAAGTGTGAAAAATACCGCATAATTAAGGTTAATACGTTTTGTCTGCATCTCAATTTCCTGAGCATTGGGCATACAAAATAGCAAATAAAAAATTATTCTGCTGTCCATAAAATGGGATTAGGTTTTGAGTCAAGTGTACGTCATTTATCTATGAAAAAAAGAAAAAGCTGCGAGGAAAGTGTGACAAACTATGTGAGTGTGTAGTTTGTTTAGAGAAATGAAAAGATTGGGGTGATGGAACATATAAACTATAAACAGAAACCTAAAATTTAGAATTTCTGTTTATATTTAACATTAAAATTATTTTAATTCTGTAAGCCAATCTTTTGGTTTTAAATAATAATCAGTTAAACGTTTCTCTGCTGAATCTTCATCCCATTCAGGGCGATAAGACCATGCAGCAAGCGGTGGCATACTGACCAGAATCGATTCAATGCGACCACCAGTTTGTAAACCAAACAATGTTCCACGATCGTACACTAAATTATATTCAACATAGCGACCACGGCGGTACAGTTGGAAATCACGTTGTGCCTTGGTATAGGATTGATTTTGATGTTTTTGGAAAATAGGTAAAATTGCTTCGAGATAGCCATTACCCACAGCTTGGATATATTCAAAACATTTTTCAAAATCCCATTGATTTAGATCATCAAAGAATAATCCACCAATACCACGTTGCTCATCACGATGTTTTAAATAGAAATAATCATCACACCATTTTTTGTGTTCAGCATAGACTTGCTCACCAAATGGTGCACACAGATCTGCTGCTTTTTGATGCCAAGCCAACACATCTGCATCATCAGGATAAAATGGGGTTAAGTCAAAACCACCACCAAACCACCAAATCGGGTCTTGACCTTCAGGTTCAGCAACAAATAAACGTACATTTGCATGTGAAGTGGGTACATTTGGGTTTTTAGGATGAATGACCAGTGAAACACCCATGGCTTGAGCTTTTGCACCTGCAATTTGAGGATGGCGTTCGGTGGCAGAAGCAGGCAGCTTGGAAATATTGATGTGTGAGAACATCACACCACCTTTTTCAATCACTGTACCATTTTGTAAAACACGTGAACGACCACCGCCACCTTCGGGACGTTCCCAATCATCAATTTCAAATGTTGCTGTACCACCGCTTTCGAGTTCACGGGTTTCTAAGCCCGCGCAGATACGTGCTTGTAAGTCGAGGAGAAATTCACGGACACGTTGAATATCAGCTGAAGTAGGATTCTGCATGATGACCCTCATTGGGAAGATTTGAATTCAAAAATATACTGTAATACGTATATAAAAGCACAAAACCATAAAAAAAGTAAGGTTTTGATCATTTCTTTTTTACAGTATTGTGGAATGACATTTATATTGAATTTAACATAGATTTTTACAGATCATTCATGCAGTTTAATGATTCCTTGTTCAATTATATGTTTGATTTCTCCACCATATGCTCATGTATTCAAAATTTTTTCAGTGCTTTTTAACTCGATAATATTAGAAATTTTTCAAATGTCGGTGTGACTTATTGCTAATCTTCAGAATCTACACTTACGGGATTTATGTGTTGAAAGCTTTCAGATGTATTTTGCATCATTATTGTAGTTGATGTTTTGCTGCAATTGCATGTGTAAATCTACTCTGCACAAAAAGAGTACAAGCAAATAAAATGGAAGAAAACTTCATTTGCTTCATCTCTAATTTTTAAATGAGGTGATTTTTCTTAAAAGTGCTATTTTAAAAATCATCTTTTTCGTACATATGTGACATACGATCATGTTTAGTTTTTAAATAGTCCGCATTGAATTCATTTAAACCGACAGTCAATGGCACACGATCAATGACATTAATTCCTAAATCAGTCAAAGCCTTTAATTTCAGAGGGTTATTGGTGATGAGTTTGACTTGTTTGACCTGTAAATGATCCAGCATGATGCTACACATCTCATAGGTACGTGCATCGGCAGGAAGATTTAATAACAAGTTTGCATCTACGGTATCATGTCCTTGATCTTGTAGTGCATAGGCACGGATTTTATTGGTCAAACCAATACCACGACCTTCCTGACGTAAATATAAAATCACACCTTGCCCTGCATCATTCATCATTTTCATGGTGTTGTGCAGTTGTGGACCACAGTCGCACTTCAAAGAACCAAAGGCATCACCTGTTAAACATTCAGAATGAATACGAACAAGAACAGGCTCAGTCGGCGCATTTTCCAAACCTGTAGAAAGTGCAACATGTTCTTCACCCGTTTGCGGATCCTGAAATACAGAAATTTTAAAATCACCATAAGCTGTTGGTAATTTTGAAGTGGCAACAAACGCTATTGGCACAGAATCTTCCATTTTTTGTTTAGAAATTGCTTAAAGTATAACGCAATGCTCGCACTTTGGTAGAATCGTGTATTGTGATTTTATTGTGAAGTCTGAGATAAAAAATTTCTTTTTTGTGCAAAGCACGCAATAATAGTTGATATAGATAGATTATTCAGGATAATTGACGCTACGAACACGCTTGTGGATTTGGAAACCATCCAATGACGCATCATTATAAATGTGGCTGATCGAATGTGATATGATTCAGTCTCACGATCATGCTAACCCGTGTACCTAGCTTAGATTTGCCAGGCTTTAGAAGGCTTTGCCACATATGTTGTATACCGAAATACCTAGTCAACGTCCTGTAACGCCTTTGTTGGATGTGATTGATCATCCTCAACAATTACGTCAACTTGAGCAAAGCCAATTGCCACAGGTCGCAGACGAATTGCGTCAATTTATTTTGTATGCTGCCGGACAAAGTGGTGGGCATTTTGGCGCTAATCTTGGCGTTATCGAACTCACTGTTGCATTGCACTATTGTTTTAATACGCCAGAAGACCGTTTGGTGTGGGATGTTGGTCATCAGGCTTATCCGCACAAAGCTTTAACAGGTCGCCGTGAACAACTTCGTACGATTCGTGCTAAAAATGGTTTGGCGGCTTTTCCTGCACGTGAAGAATCTGTATTTGATACCTTTGGTGTAGGGCATTCATCGACTGCGATTTCAGCAGGCTTGGGCATGGCTTTAGCCAGTCGCTATCAAAAATCTCTACGTGAAGTGGTTGCCATCGTTGGTGATGGGGCGATGACCGCAGGTATGGCATTTGAAGCGATGAATGACGCGGTTGCTCACAATGCGGACATGATGGTTGTATTGAATGACAATGATATGTCAATTTCGCAAAGCACAGGTGGTTTTGCTAAACATTTAGCTTCGATTTGGGAACAAGGTCAGTTCGTCAATATTGATGAACACGGTCAAGCTTTTGTGCAAGATTGCCCTGAATGGGATTACACCTCTCGTTTACATGAGTCTGCAACTGATGCTGCCGATAATCTATTTAAAGCGATTGGTTTTGACTATTTTGGTCCATTTGATGGACATGATGTTGATCAACTCGTACAAGTTTTTAATGCACTGAAAAAACGTAAAGGTCCACGCCTGATTCACATTTATACAGTGAAAGGTAAAGGCTTTGCTCCTGCGGAAGCAGATCAAATTAAATATCATGCGATTAGCAAATTAAACGTAAGCCCTGCGAAAAATACAGCACCAAAGTATTCAGATGTATTTGGGCAATGGTTGTGTGATGAAGCTGCACAAGATGACAAATTACTCGCCATTACCCCTGCAATGTGTGAAGGCTCGGGTATGGTTAAATTTGCCAAGCAATTCCCTGAGCGCTATTTCGATGTGGCGATTGCGGAACAGCATGCGGTGACTTTGGCTGCGGGTATGGCATGTGAAGGTTTAAAACCTGTCGTTGCGATTTATTCAACATTCTTACAACGTGGTTATGATCAACTGATTCATGATGTTGCTTTGCAAAATCTTGATGTGACTTTTGCAATTGATCGTGCAGGTTTGGTCGGTGAAGATGGTCCAACCCATGCGGGTGCATACGATTACGCATTTATGCGCACTGTGCCAAATATGGTGATCATGGCACCAAAAGATGAAAATGAATGTCGTCAAATGTTGCACACTGCTTATTTACATCAAGGTCCAACTGCAGTGCGTTATCCACGTGGTAATGGTTTAGGTGTTGAGATTCAACAACAGTTGACCACCCTTGAAATGGGTAAAGCTGAAATCGTTGCTGAATTTAATCTTGAGCATGATGAATGTATTAGCATTCTTGCATTTGGTAGTCGTGTCAGTATCGCAGTTGAAGCGGCAAAACAACTTGCGAGTAAACTTGATCTTGCTGTACGTGTGGTCAATATGCGTTTTGTGAAACCATTGGATGAGCAAATCATTCGCGATTTGGCAGATAAGACCAGTCTGTTCGTGACTGTAGAAGAACATGCCGTGATGGCAGGTGCGGGCAGTGCTGTGAATGAATTTATGGCACAAGCGCAAATTCTCAAGCCAATGTTAAACCTTGGTTTACCTGATGAATTTTTACCACAAGCCAGTCATGCTGAAATGTTGCAAGATTGTGGTTTGGATGCAAAAGGCATTCAAAATTCAATTGAACACGCTTGGACAAAGTTGGTTCAGCATATTTAAGTCTATCTGCTAAATTGATGTAAATATTCATGAAAAATGAGTCACACTAAAATTTAGCAACAAATTTTCCCTAAAAGCCTCGATATTTGCTAAAATGTCGAGGCTTTTATGCATTATTCTTTATCAGTATCTTCAAATTTGTAGTGGGTGTTCAATGGAACCTATGGTGGTGATGGCTGCGCGTGCGGCTCAATTAGTTGGTCAAGAGCTTTTAAAAGCGCATCAAAATCGTCATAAACTCGATCTACAAGTCGAAGAAAAAGGTATTGATGGTCCTGTAACACGTGTAGATCGCTACATTGAACAGCTAACCATTGATACGCTTCGTAAAAGTTATAAAAATCACAGCTTCCTTGGTGAAGAGTTTGGTCTGCAAGAAGGTAAAGGTCACGACGCTGATTGGTGTTGGGTGATTGATCCTTTAGATGGTACTTTAAACTTCATTAACGGTTTCCCTCATTTCTGTGTCTCTATCGCTGTTCAACACAAAGGCATTACTCAACACGGTGTTATTTATGACCCTGTGAAAGATGAGTTGTTCTCTGCGAGCCGTGGTCGTGGTGCAATGTTGAACCAACGCCGTATCCGTGTAAATGTCAAAGACAGCCTTGAAAATACGTTCATGGGTGTTGGTCATGCATTCCGTAAAATCCGTAATGGTGAAGTGGTTTCTTATGCAAAAAACCATTTTGATTCATTATTGAATGTCACTGAAGCGGGTGCGCAATATCGCCGTGCAGGTTCTGCTGCATTGGACTTGGCTTATGTCGCTGCAGGTCGTTTAGATGGTTATTTTGAACTTGGTTTGAAACCTTGGGATATCGCAGCAGGCGAGCTCATCGTGAAAGAAGCGGGCGGTACAGTGGTGGATGCACGTGGTGGTTCTGATTCTATGGAAAACGGTCAAGTGATCGCATGTTCTATGAAAATGTTAAAACCACTCATGCAACAAGTTGTTCCTGCTTGGGGTGAAGCTGCGAAGTAATTTATGCTTTTGTAGTTTGAGTTTTGAAAAGCCTTCATGTGAATGAGGGCTTTTTTGCGATATTTTAACTAGAATAATAAATGAGGAAATAGAGTGATATATTACAAAAAATTAAGTCTACTTTTATTGCCAAAATCATGTAGCACTTTGATGAAATATGAAAATCAAAACTATGAAGAATTTTGGTGGGTAAATGAAACACTTTCTATAGAAGTTGAGTGTGAGAAATTGCTTGAATTGGATCATTATGATCATGCAGAGATTATTCAGAATTTACAATTTCGTAAAAATCCTTATGCTATACCTTATTTGAAGAAGGTTGTGGCGTTAAAACCTCAACTTTCTTATTTAGACTATGATTATTATGGGGCATTTTATAAAAATGTTTTTGGGCGCTTGAAAGTATTGGAACTGAAGAGTCGATAGCTGTTATTCAGCTCTATACAAGTTCGTTAGATAAACAAATACGAGATGAAGCTAGATATAGATTGGCTAAAATAACAGGATGCCCTACATATTATCCATATCCTTTTCAGCTAGATAATAAATTCTAATTATTTAGTTTTATTTGCTTGAATGTGGAATTTTAGACTGTTTATGGTTAATTTATAATTAGATTTTCATGCATTTACTAGGGTTGAAGTATCAACCATTTTGGTATTTCACACTACAAGAGTGAAACGAGAAAATAACTGGCGTTCAAACATTAATTAGGAATAAGTGTATTGAAAACAATTTACCAAAACGAAAAATTTAGTTTGGTAACACATCATCAGATACCTAATGAAGATACTACTCATCAAAATATAGATTTTACGATTAAAACTGATGGAAAGACCTATTGGGGGAGTGCAACGACTACTGCAAATATTCAATCTATAATGGAAAAGAATAAACAAACTGGAGAGTGTGCTTCAGGAGCATATCACTGGCAAACCAATGTAATTATTTTGAACCAATTTACAGTCGAGTGTCTAGCATTGGCAGTCACTGATATTATAGAAGATGAAGATTTAGATTCAATTTTTTATTTAATTCCCAATGATGACTAAATTATCACTCACAGGAAAAAACAATAAAACTTCGTGACATTATTTTAAATTCTGCTATACTCCGCGCACGCACTAAATTTCGTTCATTACCTGAACATTCCTTCTATATTGTGTATGCGCGTCCGGTCCCAAGAGAGGACATTATATCGCGCCCCACCCAATCGCTAAAGCGATTCCTTCAGGTTGCGGCTGTAATCATGTGTGCGTTATACGCATCGTCGTTCTCGGATCGCCGCTGATTCTATATTTTCAGCGATAATTGCTGTGCCGCTTTTTGCCGATGTCCATCAGACCATATATATTTAATGGAGCACCCACATTCGGGTGAATATCTCTATGAGCAAAACTTTTGCTGATTTTTCTTTAGACGAGTCGCTACAAAAAGCACTTGAATCTCTTGGTTTTACTGCACCTACACCAGTGCAAGAACAATCTATTCCAGCGGCTATGGAAGGCAAAGATCTTCTTGTATCAAGCCAAACAGGTTCTGGTAAAACTGCTGCATTCTTACTCCCTACATTAAACGCTTTGGCTGGTCAAGAAGACATATTTGTTCCTTTTAAAGAACGTATGAAAGCAGTCACTCAACCAAATATTTTAGTGATTTCTCCTACTCGTGAACTTGCACAGCAAGTATGTCAAGATGCAATCGCTCTTGTACGTCACATGAAAGGTGTTCGTGTTGCTGCAATCATGGGTGGTATGCCTTTTGGTAAGCAAATCCAACAATTAAAAGGCGCACAAGTTGTTGTTGCAACCCCAGGTCGTTTACTTGACCTTGTAAATCGTCGTCAAATCAAACTTGATAAAGTTGATTCTTTAATTGTTGACGAAGCTGACCGTATGCTTGACTTAGGTTTCTCTGAAGACCTTGAAGCGATTAGCGATTTGGCTGCAAACCGTAAACAAACATTAATGTTCTCTGCAACATTTGCACCACGTATCATTAACCTTGCTGAACGCATGATGAATGATCCTGAGCGTATTGCAATTGAAACAGGTCATTCAACAAATACTGATATTACCCAAACTTTACATTGGACTGATGGTTTTGAGCATAAGAAAAAATTGCTTACGCATTGGTTAAATGAAGAAGATTTGGATCAAGCAGTTGTATTTGCGTCTACACAAGAAGACACGGATATGCTTGCTGAAGAATTAACTGAAGCAGGTTTGTCAGTTGTTGCACTCCATGGTGCAATGCCGCAAACAGTACGTAACCGTCGTTTACGTAGCATCCGTGAAGGTCGTGCAAAAATCCTTGTTGCTACAGACGTAGCAGCTCGTGGTTTAGACGTACCAACGATTTCACATGTAATTAACTTCGGTCTTCCAATGAAGAACGAAGACTATGTACACCGTATTGGTCGTACAGGTCGTGCGGGTCGTACAGGTAAAGCAATTACTTTGGCGACTTACCGTGAGCGTGGCAAAATCCGTGCTTTAGAAGATTATTTAGAAACTCGTTTAGATGTTTCTGAAATCGAAGGTTTAGAGCCATCTCCACCACCTGCACGTGGTAGTCGTGATGGTCGTGGTCGCAATGGTGGCGGTCGTGGTCGTGATGGTCGTGGTTTTGGTGGCGGTCGCGGTCGTGATGGTGGTCGTCGCTTTGAAGGTGAAAGCAATTTCAAACGTCGTGAAGGTGGTGATGACCGTCCACGTCGTAGCTTTGATGATAAACCTCGTGGCGAACGTCCATCTTATGGTGATGATCGTCCAAAGCGTGATTTTGGTGATCGTCCACCACGTCGTGAAGGTGGTTTTGGTGACCGTTCACAACGTTCATTTGGTGGTGAAGATCGTCCACGTCGTGAGTTCAATAATGATCGTCCACGTCGTGAAGGTGGTTTTGAAGATCGCCCACGTCGTGAGTTCAGCAATGACCGTCCACGTCGTGAAGGTGGTTTGAAGATCGTCCACGTCGTGAGTTCAATAATGATCGCCCACGTCGCGAAGGTGGCTTCAATGATAAACCACGTTTTGATTCAAATGATGATAATCGCGGCAATCGTGTAGACTATAAGCCACGTCGTGAAGGTAACTTCTCGGATCGTCCAAAGCGTTCATTCGGTGAAGATCGTCCACGTCGTGAGTTCAGCAATGACCGTCCACGTCGTGAATTCAATAATGACCGTCCACGTCGTGAAAGTGGTGAAGATCGTCCACGTCGTAAATTTAACGACTAATATCTTCTATAAAACAAAAACCAGCATTTATGCTGGTTTTTTTATGCTTAATTATGGTACATTTGCTTAAATATTTGTGAATTAAATCACATTTATGTTAAGGTGTGATAAATTAACCTGTAGGCTTATATTATGATGAAAGAAAATTATGGGGAAATTATGCTATATATTTTTTCGATTTTACTGATTTCAAATATTGTGTATTTTATTTATAGTAGCTTGCTTTAAATATTCATGAAATTTTAAAGTGAATTAAAACATAAATAAAAATCCACACCATTATTCTTCTACAAAATACCCATCCGATTTTTAGTGATAAAAATTAGACATTGTTCTTTATCTTTAATTACAACAAAAATCTTGATTTCAGAGTATAGTATGCGAGCTGATGAATGCAGGAAAACGTTCAGCTATGAATAATCAATTATTTCCCAATACTCAAGCTCTAATTGAAGTTAAAAATTTAAGCTTTAGGAGAGGGGAGCGTGTCATATATGACAATGTGAACTTACAAATTCGTCGTGGGCAAATTACCGCAATTATGGGGCCATCTGGCACAGGGAAAACCACATTACTACGTTTGATTGGTGGGCAATTAACTCCAGATCAAGGTGAAATATTACTGGATGCTAAGAATATTGCCAGTATGTCACGTCACGAATTATTTGCAGCACGTGCACGTATGGGAATGCTATTCCAAAGTGGTGCTTTATTTACGGATATGTCTGTATATGAAAATGTCGCTTTTCCTATTCGTGCACATACAAAATTACCAGAAAATTTAATTGCTGAACTTGTTGCATTAAAGCTTGAATCTGTTGGTTTGCGTGGTTCAGAAAAACTCATGCCTTCAGAGCTTTCAGGCGGGATGAATCGTCGTGTTGCTTTAGCACGTGCGATTGCTTTAGATCCAGATTTAATCATGTATGATGAGCCTTTTGCAGGGCAAGACCCTATTGTGATGGGGGTATTATCACGCTTGATCCGCTCTTTGCGTGAAGCTTTAGATTTGACTACGATTATTGTTTCGCATGATGTGGATGAAACATTATCTATTGCAGATTACATTTATGTTGTGGCTGAAGGGAAAGTTCAGGGTGAGGGTACACCTGCACAATTACGTGAACATGCATCCCCATTTGTGCGTCAGTTCTTAACGGGATCTGTTGAAGGTCCTGTTGATTATCAATTTAGCCATCAAGCCTATTTAAGCAATGAGGTCATTTCATGAATGCAATTGCCTTATTAGGTAGACGTGTTTTAGAGCGTATTCAAGGCATTGGCGTTGCAACACTGATGTTGTTACGCATTTTATTTTCAATGCCCACATGGTTAGGTGTAAAACTTTTTATTTATCAAATGTATCGAGTCGGCGTATTGTCGTTTTTGATCATTGCTGTATCAGGCTTGTTTATTGGTGCGGTACTCGGCTTGCAAATGTATAACATTCTCGTCACTTTAGGCAGTGAGGCAATGTTGGGGGCGGCGGTATCATTAACCTTATTACGTGAGCTTGCTCCTGTTGTTGCTGGCTTGCTGTTTGCAGGTCGTGCAGGTTCTGCATTAACTGCAGAAATTGGTTTAATGAAAGCTACAGAGCAGCTTTCGAGTATGGAAATGATCGGTGTTGATCCATTAAAGCGTGTGATTTCACCGCGTTTATGGGCAGGCATTGTGAGTTTACCGATGTTGTCTGTGATCTTTGCTGCTATTGGTATTATGGGCGGTAAAATGGTGGGTGTGGACTTTTTGGGTGCAGATGAAGGCTCTTATTGGAGTGGCATCATGAGCAGTACTCAATTTTACAAAGATGTCTTTAATGGCACAATTATAAAAAGTTTGGTTTTTGCTTTGCTCTGTACTTGGATTGCAGTCTATCAAGGTTATGCTTGTGAACCAACATCAGAAGGGATTGCGACATCTACAACACGTACAGTCGTGTATTCATCATTATGTGTATTAGGTTTTGATTTTGTGTTGACTGCGGTCATGTTTGGAGGTGTTTAATGAAATCACGTACAAGTGAGTTGGCCGTAGGTGTTTTTGTCATCATCTTCGGTATTGCGCTATTTTTCTTGGCTATGAAAGTCAGTGGTTTAGTTGGTACAAATTTAAAAGACAGTTATGAAATGTCTGCAACATTTGACAATGTCAATGGTTTAAAACCACGTGCGAAAGTGACCATGAGTGGGGTGAAAATTGGTCAGGTAGAATCGATCAGTCTAGATCCTGTGACACGTTTAGCGACTGTAAAATTTGATCTTGATGGCTCATTAACCAGTTTTAGTCCAAAACAACTCAAAACTGTACAACAAAATGCGTTAGAAGAATTGCGTTATAGTTCAGATTATCAAGCGGCTGATGCAAAGAAACAAAAAGAAATGGAACAGCAACTATTGAGTAACATGAAATCCATCACCAGTATTGATGAGGATGCTTACATAATGGTTGCAACCAACGGTCTTTTAGGTGAGAAATACCTCAAAGTTGTTCCAGGTGGTGGTTTGAATTATGTGAAACGTGGTGAAAGCGTTTCAAATACCCAAGGTACAATGGATCTGGAAGACCTTATTTCTAAATTTATTACTGGTGGTGCAGGGAAATCATCAGAGGGTGCATCAGATTCACAAGATGCATCAAATGAAACGACAGATGCTCAAACATCTTTTGTTGAATAAACATTAGAGGAAATATTGAAAGATGAATATTTTAATGAAACAAACTCTTACAGCAACAGCATTAGCGACTATGCTTGCAACTGCTGCGAATGCAGCCCCTGCAGAAGCACCGTCAGCATTTGTAAAACGTGTTGCAGATGGTTTGATTACACGTTTGAAAACAGATCATGCAAAATTGCAAAACAATCCAGCTGCTGTGAAAGCGATTGTGCGTCAAAATCTTGATCCCTATGTTGATGGTCAAGCATTCACACGTATTGTGATGGGGACTTATGCGACTAATCAGTATAGTAATGCTGCACAACGTGCGAAATTTGAGCAAAATTTCCGTAATACCTTAATTGAAAACTACGGTTCGGCTTTTGCAAAATATACTAACCAGACTTATACCCTGCGTCCATATAAAGATACGGGCAGCAAAAATCCTGTGGTGACCATCGACTTTAATAACAAAGGCGAGAAAATTCCAGTGTCATTCCAATTGGCTGATCATGGTTCACAATGGAAAATCCGTAATATCAATGTATCGGGTATTGATCTTGGTTTACAATTCCGTAATCAGTTTGCGGCAAATGTTAAACGTAATGGCGGTAATATTGATAAAGCAATTGCAACATTTGAACCAGATGCAGATGCAGCTGTGAATAAAAAATAAGAGGATAGGTGTTGGATGATTGAGTTTAAAAATCAGGAAATGCATATCAGTGGTAAAATTGCATATGACAATGCGGAAGCAATTTATTTAAAGGGGCTGCACATGATTCAGTCTGAAAATAAATTTCCATTGGTTGTAAACCTATCCAATCTTGAGCAAGGCAGTACTTTAGCACTCTCTGTTTTTGTGCAATGGTTACGCCATACGCCAAAGAATCAAGGTTTACAGTTTAAAGCTGTTCCTGAAAAAATGATGAAAATTATCCAAGCCTGCCATTTACAGGATGATTTAAATTTAATCTGACTGTAAGAATAAAAAAGCACCGGAAGGTGCTTTTTTATTGGATTTAAATTGATGTTTAATAAATAAGGTACGTTTCTTGCGCTGCGCTTTGAAGCAATGCTTCAAAGCTTGCTCAAATCCATTTTTTCCATCTAAAGTAAATTAGTGGACCCACAAAGAATGCAATTAAAATAGTAATGACAACATAAAAACTGGTTGTACCATGTGCAAAAGGTAAAACTTCTGTATTCATCCCATAAATACTTGCGATCAGCATTGGTGGTGCAAGCATACTTGGCAAGATAGAGAATCGACGAATCGTATCATTCTGTTCGGTGTTAATAAATCCTGATGTGGTATCGAGTAAGAATCGCACTTTTTGAAATAAGAAAGCATCATGCTCAACCAATGATCGAACATCTTCACTAAGCTCTCGAATATCTGCATCATAAATATGACTGCCTAAAGCACGAGGGCGAGAAAGAAAAGTTAAAACACGACGTAAGTCAATGAGACAGAGCTGTGCTTTTCCAATCATGTCTTCTTTTTGTGCTAAACGGGTAATCATGTCATCTAGATCTAAAATCTGTTCACGATGTCGAACATTCAGTACTTCGGTTGAGTATAGCTCTAAGTCTTTGTGGACATCTTCTAAAATATCCGCAAGTTCATCTAGTTTTGCTTCAAGTAAGCCTAATAAAATCCATGTTGGATCTTTGTAGTCAATATCATAATCATTGCGTCGTGCACGTGCGCGGAAAGCACGAAATGCAACAAGCTTTTCACCACGCAAAGTAAATAAACGATCTTTATGCAGAATAAAAGCCACGGTTTGCACATTGGCAAGCATGTTTGAAGAATCTTCAGGATCATCTTCGACTTGATAATTTTTATTTTTGGTTAAAAAATAGGTGCTGATATGCAAAATGCCATCATCATCACGATAGAATCGAGCGGAAGAAGAAATGTCTTCCAGTGATTTTAGTGTTGGAAAATTTTGTTCGTAGGCATCTAAAACCCACTCTTGTTCTTCTTGTGAAGGCGCAATAAGATCAATCCAGACCAGTTCAGGATGTAGATCAAATCCACCATTAATGGTGGCGTCTTCTAAGCTACCGCGCTCAGTGGCGTAAAAGGCTTCAAGCATAGTGTCTTTTCTCCCTTGCGCTGTAGTGTTCAATCAATGCGTGTATTTTAGACAAGGATTTCAGTAAAAACACGGATTACATTGCTCTTTTGTAAAAAAAAATTTGTGATACATTTTACAATTGTTGCATAATAAAATTTAAAATAGGTTAAATTTATGAATTCTATTGCAATTTTTTGTGGTTCATCTCTCGGTACAGATCAAATTTTTGCAGATACTGCAAAGCTGACTGGCGAAACTATCGCCAAGCAAGGTAAAACATTGGTCTATGGTGGTGGGCGTTCTGGCTTAATGGGCATTGTTGCTGACAGTGCACTGGCAGCAGGTGGCAAGGTGATCGGTGTCATTCCACAAGGGTTGGTGGATCGAGAGCTTGCACATCCAGATTTAACAGAATTGTATATTGTAAAAAATATGCATGAACGAAAAACCAAAATGTCTGAGCTTTCAGATGGATTTATTGCTCTACCAGGTGGTGCAGGAACAATCGAAGAAATTTTTGAGCAATGGACATGGGCGCAACTTGGTATTCATTTAAAACCGTGTGCGTTTCTAAATGTCGAAGGTTTTTATGATGATTTATTAAAATTCATCCAACTCACAACAGACAAAGGCTTCTCGAAAGCACGTTTTACCGATCAATTGATTCATTCAGCATCTTTAGATGAGATTTTGGTACAGTTTGAACAATATCAAGCACCTGAACCGAAATGGGGTGTTAAAGATCGTGAAGAATTGGTGAAATTGGAGCAAGCTGATAAAAAGTTTGGTTAATTTAACATAAAGAACAGAGTTGGCGACTTTTTTGAGTTTGAAACACAATATATTGATTAATTTTAAAATTGATATCACAATATATTGTGTTTTTTTGTTTTTCTTTATTTTATGAATGTTATTACTGTTGCTGCTGCCATTATTCTGAATCAACATAATCAATTGTTACTTGTACGCAAGAAAAATACGCAGTTTTTTATGCAAGTCGGTGGCAAGCTTGAGCCAAATGAAGCGCCTGAACAGACCATGATTCGTGAAATTGCGGAAGAGATTGGTTCAAAGGCTGAAATTGAGCAATTTGTTGGGCGTTTTGAAACACGGGCTGCCAATGAAGCAGGGCATCAGTTAGTGAGCTATGTGTATCAGGTCAATCTTGATCAAGCACCCAAAATTGATGCAGAAATTGCTGAGATGAAATGGATTGATCTGAATGATGAGCAGACCTTACTTGCACCATTAACCAAAGAAGTTGTGATTCCGTGGTGTAAAGCAAATCTGGCTTAATTATTTTCTTGTGCATCGATTTCTGATTCTTCAAGTTGAGATGATTGTTTAATTCCTCCTGCTGCAATACATGCGGTATAAATCTGCTGACAGCCGAGTTTTTCTAAAGCTTGGCTCAGTGCATGAATCGAACTTCCTGTTGTGACTACATCATCAATAATCAGTACTTTTTTATATTTTCTTTTTTCGGTCGTAATAATTTGAAATTGATCTTCAATATTTTCCAGTCGTTCGATCCGGCTTAAGCCTTTTTGTGAATGCTGTGCTGCTCGAATCACGGGTTGCCATACGGGAATTTTCAGTTCTTTTGCCATGATGTTAGCAATGATCAACATTTGGTTATAACCACGCTCGATTAATCGTTCTGTGGAAATAGGCATAGGGACAATGGCGTGGACTTTGGGAATTCTTAAATTGAGTAGGCTGTGTGCGAGTAGGTTTTGATATTGTAGTTGCTGTTCGTATTTGTAGGTTTGAATAATTCGATCAATCGGGAAGTCGTAATGATGTGCGCAAAGGATGCTGTGTTCATGACGTGCGATGTGTTGTTTGTACCACGGCAGTTGTTCCCAACAGTCTGTGCAGAGTGAATGCTGTTGTTGGCGGTCTATGCCACAGAGTAGGCAAGGGGAGATACTTTGTACGCCTTTGTGGAGTAGTTGGTTGATGAATTGGAGCATTTTATTCTGATTTTTTATGATTTGACCATTCTAATAATAGCTATACTGAACTTATAAATCTATTCTTGAATTTGAGGTATATTGATTGATAATGAATTAGCACAGCCACATATTTCAGATAAAAGTTGAAGTGTATTTGTGTAGGCGATGCCTAACTTTTGAAGGATCAAAAGTTACAAAAATCCTTTGTCAGGCAAAGGGGATATCCATATCACCCTTGCCTGACGGCGACATCCATGTCGCCTTACGCGATAGCAAAATTACTCGAGGTTTCTAATATTAAGTTCTGTTTGTTAAATCACACATACGCATATCTTGGTGCTTCAGGTAACCATCGCTTTAACAAGGCTTCAGCATTTTCAGGATAGTCTTTTAAAACTTGTTGTGCGACATGGTGAGCTTGACTGAGTAAATGATCATCTCGTTCCAGTTTTGCCACACGGAAGCCCATATCTCCCGTTTGCTTCGTTCCAAGTAATTCACCCGGTCCACGAATTTCTAAATCTTTTTCCGCAATGATAAAACCATCGTTGGTTTCTCGCATGATGCGTAAACGTTCCTGTCCATTTTGCGACAGTGGATTTTTATAAAGCAGGGCGCAGAAACTTGCTGTTGCACCACGTCCGACACGTCCACGTAATTGGTGCAATTGTGAAAGCCCTAGACGCTCCGCATTTTCAATGACCATAATTGAGGCATTGGGCACATCGACACCGACTTCAATGACTGTAGTTGCGATCAAAAGCTGCAATTCATTGTCTTTAAATTGTTGCATGACTGATTGTTTTTCATCGGCTTTCATTTTGCCATGCACAAGTCCAATATTCAGTTCAGGAAAGCTATCTTTAATTTCTGCATAGGTTGCTTCTGCGGCTTGAGCATCTAATGTTTCAGATTGCTCAACGAGGGTACAGACCCAATAGGCTTGTTTGCCCTCAGCACAGTTTTTGGCGATACGCTGTAAGACTTCTTCACGACGATCAAGTGGAATAGTCACGGTTTGAATTGGGGTACGTCCAGGAGGGAGTTCATCAATCACCGAAGTATCCAAGTCACCATAAGTAGACATGGCTAAAGTACGAGGAATAGGTGTTGCTGTCATCACCAGTTGATGTGGGGTAGTATTGTCCACGCCTTTATTGCGTAATGCTAAACGCTGATCTACCCCAAAACGATGTTGTTCATCAATGATCACTAAACCGAGTTTGGCAAATTCGACATTGTCCTGAAAAAGCGCATGTGTTCCCACAATGACATTCGCTGTACCATCTTTAAGGGTTTGTTCTGCTGCGGTTCGGGCTTTGCCTTTTTGTTTGCCTGAAAGCCATGAAACATTTAAACCCAATGGCTCAAACCATTTTTTAAAGTTTAGATAATGTTGTTCCGCTAAAATCTCAGTTGGTGCCATCAGTGCGACTTGCCAACCTTCTTCCAAGGCATGACAGGCAGCCACGCCTGCAACCAATGTTTTGCCTGCACCTACATCCCCTTGTACAAGGCGTAACATGGGTTTGTTCTGTTTTAAGTCTTTGGCAATTTCATTGGATACACGCTTTTGAGCATTGGTCATTTCAAAAGGTAGGCTTGCTAAAAGCTGTTTAGCAAAGCTTTTGCTATAGGAAAATGATGGCGCTGTGATTTGCTGAATATAAGCACGGCGGGTCAGTAAACTGATTTGATGTGCGACCAATTCTTCAAAAATCAAACGTTGCTGTGCAGGGTGTGAACCTTGCGACAGTTGCAACATATTGGCATCGACAGGAGGATGGTGAATATATTCCAATGCTTGATTGAGTGCATAACCATTGGTGAATTTTTCAGGTAACAATTCAGGCAGGTCATCGGCATGATGATTCAGTGCCTGTTTGACGTATTCACGTAGTTTCGGCTGAGTTAAACCGTCCGTTGCAGGATAAATCGCGGTCAATTCAGTTTGCGGTAAAGGCGTATGTTCGGTAATGAGCTGTATTTCAGGATGATAAAGCTCTAAACCACGCGCACCAACACGGACTTCACCAAAGATTCTTAAACGATTGCCTGCTTTGGCTCGATCCATGAGTGCTTTATAAATATGATAAAAGCGTAAGGTGACTTTACCGTAATCATCCTGCAATAGAATCGCCATCGACTTGCGCTTTCCGGGTGGCATGTCAATGGATTTGACCACGCCTTCCATGAGATAGCTTCGACCAACCTGTAATTGGTTCATGGCAATGATTGTGCTACGATCTTCATAGTCACGGGGCAGATGAAACAACAGGTCGTCTGTGGTGAATATATTTAGTTTTTCAAGTAGCGCAGCGGCGGCATTGCCAACCCCTTGCAATTGATGGACGGCAGCCATGTCCCCTCAACTTAGGTTTAATTGATCGTCATAGATCAGTGTTCAGAATAGGTCGTTTGATGCATATTCTATTTATCGGTTATGGTAAAACATCGCAGCGTGTTGCTAAACAATTATTTCAACAAGATCACCAAATTACCACAGTGAGTCGTAGTCCGAAAGAGGATGATTTTGTGGAGCACTTGATTCAGGATATTCAGCAACTTGATTTGTCAAAGATTCAACCTGTTGATGCGGTTTATGTGCTTCTTGCGCCATCTCGAAATACGGCTTTAAATTCAGTTGAAGCCTATCAACAGACTTATGTAGATTCTGTTCAGCCAATTGTAAGTGCTTTAAAAAATCATCCTGTTCAACGAATCATCGTGGTGTCATCGACTCGTGTTTATGGAGAGAATCATGGTGAAGTCATCAATGATGATTCACCTGCGATTCCGAGTGATGAGCAGGGGGAATTGCTTTTGAAAATGGAGCAACTGTGGCAACAGGCTTATCCTGAGCAGTGTGTGATTGTACGTCCAACAGGGATTTATGGCACTTCGACTGCGAGAATGGCGAAGCTTGCTGAAATCACGAGAAGTTATCCAAATATTCATTGGTCGAATCGAATTCATATTGATGATCTAGCGAGTTTCTTAGCGTATTTACTTCACGTGGAACGTCCTGAAAAATCTTATATTTGTACCAATAACAAGCCACAACCTTTGCATGAAATGATTTTAAAGATTCAACGTGAGTTGGGTTTGCCTAAGTTGGTTTTGGAGAGTGAAAGGGAGACAGGGAAGAAGATTTTTGCAAAGATGGTTTGAACTATTCCAATTAAAGATTTAATTAATGTTCCGAACTATAGCATCTACAATTTTATTTAAGTCAGCTTCCATATTGCTAACATTTATTTCACCTAATAAATATGCATTACTTTTTTTAATAAAATGTATAGACTCATTTTCTTTAATAGATAAAATAGAAATGTGTGATTTCATGATCTTTTTTAAAAGCAATGCCTTGCATTCTATTGCAGCTAAACATGAAGGCTTGTTAATTGTTGGATGAATAATTAGAAAATCTATGTCATTGAAATTTTTGGCTCCATTAAAATAAGAACCAAACCCGTATATTTTCAATATCTCATTTTCATTATTATCTTTCATCAGGGGAGACGTAATTCCAGAATGAAGGGAAATTAATAGCACCAAAAAATTCTGAAAGATTAAATACGCCTTTCCTTTGTTCTTTACAGTATTCTTTTACCTCTGGTGTATATTCACACCATGTTGAATTAATGATAATAGCATCAAGATTTTCAAAATGTTCTAAAGCCTCTTCATATTCGGCAACACCAAAGGAATAGCATTCACATATAAAAATTCTTAAAGTTCGATTTTCTTGTATTATATCGAATAGCCCGTTAGCTACATCAACTTCTACTACATTTATCACTTTGTTGTGATTACTAATTTTTCTTTTAAAACTATTATAGTTCCCATAATAGCTCATCCAAGGGAAATCAATGTTAGCTGTTGGCATAATATTTTTATCCACAAATTAATTTATTAAAGGCTGATGGAAATGGTTTAACCGTTTCATAAGTGTTGTCGCTTAACACCCAGTTTTCATAGCTTTCTACATGAGTAATAAAGTCACTAATAGTTTGTTGGTCATTAGTTTTGAACAAATTACGGTTTATTTTTAGTAATTCTAATATGGCTCTATTGTTTGGTATTATTTTTTCCAAGCGAATGTGTAGCCAAATTTTATGTAGCTTAGTGTTGTGAGGATTACGTCTAGCTTTCTCAGATAGAGGACCGTATTCAGCCCAATTTGTATGATTATCTGTCAAGTATGGAGCGATTTTATCTTTCAAAGCACTGATATTAAATATTTCATCAACCTTTAATTTAGCTTTGACATTTGCTAGATGGTCTTCCTTTATTTTCATAAGAAAGTCTACAGTATAAATATTTAAATTTTCAGGTTTATCAATGATAGTATGATGTGTAGGGCAGAGCAAAACCAAATTTTTATGACTATTTCTTTCCAAATCTGTTTGGTCTGGATCATATCGACAAGAACCTTTTTTATCTCCTTTAATATGAGCCATTTCACCTAAGGTATAACCTTCATTTTCAGATAAGGCTGTAATTTCTATATTACATTCTGGGAAAGCACAGAGATTACCAGATGCACCCCATAATATTTTTAAATTTTTATCAGTAATATTTCCCATAATAATTTCTCAAAGTTAATGATTTAATTATAGTAGTTATTTGATTAAATTTAACTAAATCATCATTTTTTGTTCGGCTTCAGCATAAATATTCTTTTATAAAAAATTAAACGCTAAGCTACTAGCTTAACGTTTAAAATTACTTAATCTTACTTCTTCTTCCGTTTCAAACGTTTCTTCGCTTGTTGCGCAGCTAAAGCATCCAAAGCTTCTTTTAACTCATCATCCGTAAATGAGGTGATATGTTGCAACATTTGCAAAGTCACATCATCCAACACTAAGTTGGCATATTGTGCCACATTACGGAATTGCGCATCAAACACAATCGCATGATCTTCATTGGTCTTGATATAACCTTGTTCAGTCAATACTTTCACAAAGCTCTGGAACAAAGCCTTATCAAAGAACTCAGGTGAATTGAACTCATACAACACAGACAAACGCTGACCGACCAAATGACTCAATTCTTCAACTTGGCGAATTGAAATATTGCCCGAACCACGTTGCGTGATTAACGCCAAAGTCATGTAATAACGCTCAAGACTTTGACGCACAGGTGCAGCCAAGACTTTCAACTGATTATGATCTTCCGAGTTTGGTGCAGGGCAGAAAATCAAATCTTCATCATCGACAAAAATTAAATTCGCTTGTGCCAAAGCATCAATATATTCAGAAACTTGAGCATTGATTTCACTGTCTTTCCATTTTAAGAACAATTCAGCTTTTAAGAATGGATATAAAGTACGAATCACATTCAACAAATCAGCCTTACTGATCTTACCGTTATGTTCAACCAAAGCAGCAATAAGCGACGGTAAAACAAAGGCATGTAAAATATTATTGCGGAAATAAGTCAACAATACCGCTTGATTGTCTTCAATCGCAATAATGTCGCCCAATACGTGTTGTACACGCTTGATCAATTTCAGTTTCAAACCATAGGCAATGATTTCTTTACCTGAAAGAGGAGTGACTTGCGTACGACCATCATACGGAATCGCAGTCAATAAATTACGATAAGTATCAAGCTGCTTTACGCAAATATCTTCATCAAGCGTATGCTTCGGTGTTGCCAATAAAATTAAAGACAATAACGAAACAGGGTTAATCACCACCGCACGGTTGATATTTTCCAAAATCGCATTGGCAGAACTATTCACCGCATCTGAAATTTCTTGCGGAATCGGATCATCATTATGTTCAATTTTGATCTGATCTGCGCCGTGTTGTTTTAATAGGTCATCTAAGAAAACAGGCTCACCGAAGTTGACGTGAACACGACCGAAGATACGTTCAATCTTTTTCAAGGTTTGAACAATACCCCAAATCGATTCAGATTCTTTGGCTTTACCATTCATCTCACCGACATAGGTTGCGCCTTCCATCAAACGCTCATAACCCACGTAAGTTGGAATAAATACAATCGGCTTGGCACGACCACGTAAATGACCATGTACGGTCATCGCTAACATCCCTGTTTTTGGTGGAAGCAAACGACCAGTACGTGAACGACCACCTTCGATGAAATATTCGAGTGGGGTGTTGCGGGACAAGATGCTGAATAAATATTCTTTAAATACTGAGGTGTACAGTGCATTACCACGGAAAGAACGGCGAATAAAGAACGCACCACCACCACGCAATAATTGACCAACAAATGGCATGTTCAGGTTATCA
The DNA here is from genome assembly GCF_003268395.1 of Acinetobacter sp. CFCC 10889. Taxonomy (GTDB): domain Bacteria; phylum Pseudomonadota; class Gammaproteobacteria; order Pseudomonadales; family Moraxellaceae; genus Acinetobacter. The sequence continues at coordinate 89,087 of NZ_LQXQ01000003.1, forward strand.
CCCGCAGCAATATACGGTACCATCAAACCACGCTTATAAATCACATAAGACAATAATAAATAGTCGATGTGACTGCGATGGCAAGGTGTGTAAATCACTTCATAGTCTTTGACCAATTCACGCACGGTACTGAAGTTATGCACTTCCACACCGTCATAGAGCTGTGTCCATAAACGAGTCAGTGCCATATCCGCAAAACGTACCGCAGATGCAGAATAATCCGAAGCAATTTCATTGACAAAGCCCACAGCTTTACGTTCTGCTTCGATCATACTGATTTTTGAACGGATACTTTCTTTACGAATGGCATCCTGTACATCAGGAGATTTGATTAAAGATTGCATCACATTACGGCGGTCTGATAAATCTGGACCAAGTACCACTTCACGTTGCTGATCTAAATAATCATTCAGTTGATTGACAATATAGGTCGCAGGAGAAATATTAGGATGCTGTGTTTTTGCATAGTTAAATAAATCTGTTAAAGATTGTGGTGCATGAAACTCTAAATAAGACTCTCGTCCATGCAAACCAATATTCATGAGCTGTTTGACTTTGCTTGGTGTTGCCCAAGTGTCAGTAAATAAAAGTTTTAATAGTGAGTCTTCTTTGTCAGGTGAACGCCCCCAGAGGATCGTTACAGGAATCAGTTCAACATCAACATCGGGATGTTGTTCAATAAACTCAATTAAACGTACCAGACGAGGTGGGAAAGCATGACTATGTTGTCCTAAGAATTGCGTATCATCTGTATTTTGTAAAAAGACTACAGCCGCTTTTTCATGCTGTCCCGCAAGCTGAATTGGATCAAGAGCAGGTTGTAATTTTAAACGGCGTGTTTCTGCATCCACAACTAAGGCATTACTACGTGAATAATTCTGCAAGACATAGCACACAACTTTTTGTGTCGGTGTTGCAGCAGGATTAGTATTATTTTCATTGTCTAAGAGGGTCGTTTCTGCTGTCGGAACTTCTCCAAGAACATGTGGTGTGACCACGAGGTCAAGTAGCTTACTGGAAAGCCGACGATACAGTTGACCAAAACCATTCTTGGACATATTTACTCCTAGCACCTAGACATATTGTGTGTGGTAAGACTATTAAAATATTTAAAAATTACCATACAATCCTATGTCATTTTCTGATAAATCATGACAATCGTATGCAATTTTATCGTTAAAAATCGTATTTTTAAGAATTATAACAAAAAAATAAGTGACGACATTGTTTATGAAACTTTAGTCAATTACTTTGAAATTATGGCAAAATAGCATCCATTATCTAAAGTTTCAGGCATAAGTGAGAATTTTACTGCACTATCGCCTAAATAAGAATAGGTTTTATATGAATGCTTTAACCCAAGATCTCGTAGATTTACTTACACTGGAAAAGCTTGAAGAACATATCTTTCGTGGACAAAGCCGTAATCTGGTAGGTAAACGTGTTTTTGGTGGGCAAGTGCTTGGTCAAGCATTGCGTGCAGCATCTTATACTGCGGATCGACCTGCACATTCGATGCATGCGTATTTCCTTTATGGTGGTGATATTAATGCGCCAATCATTTATGAAGTGGATAAGCTACGTGATGGTAAAAGCTTTTTAAGCCGCCAAGTGCGTGCCATTCAGCATGGGCGCACCATTTTTTCAGCGATGGTGTCATTTGCAACGCCTGAGGAAGGCTTAAATTATCAAGTTGATGAACCTGATTATCCAGCACCTGATGAATTAAAATCAGAACAGGAATTAAAAGAAAATTTAATTAATTTTATTCCTGAAAATATTCGTGCTGCATTTATGCGTCCACGCCAAGTGGAAATTAAACCGATTAATATTGGCAATCCATTTCAGCCACAGCCTGAAGCGCCGTTAAATGCATTTTATATGAAAACTTATGAAAAGCTGCCACAACAACTTGCAGATGATGTGGCTTTAAATCAGTCGATTGTGGCATTTTATTCAGATTATTCATTTATGGTGACAGCATTACGCCCACATGGCGTTAGTTATCTCACACCAAGCATTCAGATTGCCAGTATTGACCATGCGATTTATTTCCATAAACCTGTCAAAGCAGATGAATGGATGCTTTATGATATGGATGCGACAGTGACAGCAAGCTCACGTGGTTTGAATCATGGACGTATGTGGCAAAATGGTGAACTGGTTTGTAGTACAGTGCAAGAAGGTTTGATGCGTATGCGTGAAATTGAGCAGCGTTAAGATTTTTATTTATAAAAATATATATTTAGCCATCAATCCTTGATGGCTTTTGCATTTTTAATGCAAGACTTGTCACAAAAAATGCTCGATTGTTCATGCTTTCAATGGCATAGTGCAGCTAATTTAAGAAAAATAGTCAGTGAAGATGAGCTTAAATACGCAAATATTGATTGCTGCAATATTAGGAATTGCATTTGGTTTCTTTCTGAATCAGTTTCCCGAAACACAATTTTTTGATAGTAGTATTTATATACTTGGTATTGCCAGTAGTATTTTTATTGGTTTGCTAAAAATGCTGCTTGTGCCCTTGATTTTTAGCTCGATCGTGGTGGGTGTTTCTAATTTGCAAGCAGGTGGGCAGCTGAGTCGCACATGGAAAATCACCTTAGCCTGTTGTGTAACCACAACAACTTTGGCACTCATTTTAGGTTTAACCTGTGCTCATTTATTTGATGTTGGTAAGGGGGTAGACATTGCACTATTTCAAGATGCAATGAATAGTCATCAAACTCCAGATACCTTAACACCAAGCTCATTTTTCACCAATTTTATTCAAAATACCTTAATCAATCCTTTTAAAGCATTTGCAGAAGGTAATGTCCTTGCGGTGGTGGTTTTTGCGCTTTTTTTGGGTGCTGCATTGGTCAAAGGTGGCGAGAAGTTTAAAAGTATTCGTAGTTTAAGTCTGCAATTTTTTGAAGTGATGATGTTGCTCGTCAGTTGGGTCATGAAACTTGCACCAATTGGAATTTTTGCATTATTGGCAAAGTTGATTTCAACTGAAGATATTTCGATTTTGAGCCGTTTAGCTGAATTTGCTGCGGTGGTGACAGGAACAACCATTTTTCATGGAGCTGTAGTTTTACCATTGTTATTATGGGTTTTTGGAAAAATGAGCCCAATCACCTTTTTTAAGGGTACAAGAGCAGCGCTGATCACTGCATTTGCAACAAGTTCAAGTTCGGCAACTATGCCGCTTTCAATGAAATGTGCACAGGAAAATTTAGGTGTACGACCACAAACAGCAGGCTTTGTTATTCCACTTGGCACACAGCTCAATATGGATGGTACTGCGTTATATGAAGCTGCAGCTGCGTTATTTATTGCAAATCTAATGGGCTTGGACTTGAGTATTGGGCAGCAAATCATAGTTTGTTTGACAGCGATGATTGCTTCATTGGGTGCACCAGGGATTCCAAGCGCAGGGATGGTGACGATGATCATGGTGTTGCAGTCGGTTGGACTGCCTGCAGAAGCGATAGCAATTTTACTGCCAATCGACCGTTTGCTTGATACAGTACGTACTGTAGTGAATGTTCAGGGAGATATGATGATTAGTGTAGTTGTTGATCGTCATACACGTAATATGGAAAGCCAACCATCAAGTATTGATGGGTGATTCGATAAAAAAAGCAGGATATAAATCCTGCTTTTTTATTTGGTTTTATACTGAAAGATGTTTATTTTAAATTTATGCTGCTACTTTCGGTAAAGCACGTTTTGCAGCAGGAGACTGATCTAAATATGCAATAGCATCTTCGGTCTTCGCTTCATGCACAGGATCATACCACGGCATTAAGTAGCTGAGTTGTTGTGAAATTAACCAGAAAGGGTGAGGCATGATGCGATTGTCTTTTTGTGCAATCGCTGCCCATTCACGCCAAATCCAAGGCTTATAAAAGGCAGGTTTCTTATCTGCAAAACGTGGATCTTGTCCCATGATATGCGCAGCACCATCTACCCACAGTGCTAAAATGGCAACGATTGCGATAACACTTTGATAATAACGCGAAATATAACCTCCACCTAAGTGGCGATATAAATCAAATGCAACTGTGCGGTGTTCAATTTCTTCTGCACCATGCCATTTGATTAAATCAAGCATATTTGGATCTGCACCTAACTTTTCCCATTGGGTGTTGTAAAGTGCATATTTTCCGAGTACACAGGTCATATGTTCTACGGTTGCCACAATACCAACACGGAATAAATCCCATTGATGATCAAGGGCTTTTGGAACATTAAGACCAAATGGCTTATCTGCCAGTAATTTTCCAAAAAGGAAATCCATCACATCTAAATTACGTTGAATATCGATGTTACGTACAGTGAGGTATTCTTTATTTGCAGAAACATGGGCTTGAGCATGCATAGCTTCTTGGCGAATGAATGCACGAACATCCTCAGCCAATTTTTCATCAGTCACTTTAGGCAATACACGGTTGTATAAACGGCAGAACCAAAACTCACCCGCAGGTAGAATGTTGTTAATTTCATTAATGAAATAACTGGTAAATGGCTGATTTGGAATCCAATCAATCGGAGTATCTTGCCATTCGAACTTCACTTTACGAGGTTTGATATGATACTGAATAGACGATCCAATCTTACTGTTTTTTAATTTCGATAATAATTTCATCACAGTGTCCTAATTTTTTTAATCTGTTACTACACATTCTATATTATTTAGTATAAAAAAATGTCCTAAATAGTTATTAGCAATTTAGGACATTCCGTTATCAATAGGTGATGTATTTGGTCGGACAATTACAAAATTATTTTATTTATTGGCATCATTCTCTAAATTTTCATCAAATTCTGTTAAATCAGCTTCATCTAACTCATTTTCTACATCATCCAGATCAGTATCTAAATCATCTTCAGAGATTTCGGGAATACTGTCTAAGTCAAAGCCCGTTGGGTTATCCAACGTGAAGTTTAAACGTCCACCCATGACACTTGCGAGTTCTTCTAAGCCTTCTTTATTTAACGATGAGAACAATTGAATAGAGAAACTGAGTTTCATTTTCTTCAATTCTTGTTTGACTTCTAACAAGGCTTTGTTGGCAGGACCACGATTGAGTTTGTCTGACTTGGTGAGTAAGACATGCACAAATAACTGACGAGAATACGCCCATTCCAACATCATCACATCAAAATGTTGTAAAGGATGACGAATATCCATCAGTAAAATTAAGCCTTGTAGGCTTTGACGATGAATCAGGTAATTTTCAAGCTCTTTTTGCCATACGATTTTCATCGCTTCAGGAACAGCGGCATAACCATAACCAGGTAAGTCCACTAAGCGTTGATCTGGATTTCCCAAACTGAAAAAGTTGATCATTTGGGTACGACCAGGTCGTTTCGAGGCACGTGCAAGCTGTTTTTGATTGGTAATGGTGTTGATTGCGCTCGATTTTCCTGCATTTGAGCGACCTGCAAATGCGACCTCATAACCTGTGTCTTCTACGCACAAATCGAGCTTTGGAGCACTCATTAAAAACTCAGCTTTATGTAGCCACTTGAGTGCTGTGCCTGCATATTCAGAAATAGCCGAATCCACTTTTTTTTCGTAGCTAATTTTCTGCCGAGGTGCATTTGCTGTTTTACTGTTTTTCGACTTTCCACTGCTGCGATGCATAATTCAACTTCAAACTAAAAATTATGCCTAGTATAAATGATCAGATTGAGTCTGACGAATTTCTTGCAATAAATTCAGTCATTGATCCGAATTAAAACCCTTATCCAAGTTGGATTAATTCAATTGGTGAATTATGAGAAGGTGTTGCGCCATTGGAACGATTCAAAACATCAGCAACAGTATATTGATCTAATATTTGATAAAACTGTTCAACAGCCTGATCTAAAATGCCTTTTAATCCGCAATTGCTGCGTAGAACACAAGGTGGAGTATTGCATTCTACGATTGGAACTTCGCCTTGTAAAATACGCACCATCGCACCGAGTTTTAAAGTGTGTACATTAGGATTTAAACGAATGCCTCCACCTTTACCACGAGTGGTGATGAGCCAATCTTTTTTTGCCATGAAATGTACAATTTTGACCAAATGGTTTTCTGAAACGTGCAGGTCTTTAGCAATTTCCGCAATGGTATACGGTGTCTCTCGAGGTCTTGCTGTGTATAAGACGAGACGGAGTGCATAATCCGTAAATTTATTTAACTGCATAGTACTTTCGGTTGCTAAATTTAAAACTATGTTAACGTGAAATTTGTTGAAAGCAAAAGAATCTGAAAATAAATCCGACTGAATTTATCGGCTATAAAACTTGATTAAAAATAGATTGTTGAAAGAAAACTTGAAAAGTATCAGAGTTTTTGAATGAAGCAAATAGGTCAAACATAGTCTGACCTATTTAAGTATATTGAGTCAGCATTAGCCTTTTAATGGTGCAGTCACTTGTACTGTGTCACCGATGTTGTAATTTTCCAGTAAAATATTAGCAACAGAATATTCAGTCGCAGTTTCTACAGGTTTTACTTCAATTTGATATTCAGCATCGTTTTGTGCTGCTGCAAAGTAAACTGTTGTGGTTGTTGGATGCTGTGATTTGGCACTTGTACTTTGACTGAAATGTATTGACTCGCTTCAGCAGCAGGAATGCCATTGCCATCTTTGGCTTTTAAAGTGAATTTTTTACCGATTTCTGTTGTTTCTACTGCTGTAATTTCAAATTCACGCCAGCCAGCCCAACCGCCATTTTGTGTTGCTAAGCCATCATATTTGGCTTTTTCAACATTAATCAAAATATCTGCCAGTTGTAAGTATGCTTCTTTCCATGCAGCGATTAGGTCTGATTCAAAAGGAACATTTAAAACTTCACTGATTGAGTGTAAAAGGTTTTCCCCGACAATTGCATATTGATCTGCTTGAATATTTAAGCTGACATGTTTTGTTGTAATGTGTTCAATTGCTTTAGCTAAAACGCTTGGGTTTTCGATATTTTCTGCATAAGCCAAAACTGCCGCAGCAAGCGCACGTGGTTGGCGACCACTGCTTTGATGATCCATGTTAAATACATTTTTCAGATCAGGATTGTTGGTCAGCATGCGGTTATAAAAATATTGAGTCAATGCAACGCCATTTTCACGAAGCACAGGTACAGTAGATTTTACGAGTTCGATATGTTGTGGTGTCATGGCTAGACCTTTTTATCTGGCTTTATAAGATATATTTAAAATACATCTTTAATATTTAAATTGCAAGCCTCTTTAAAATAAAAACCATGAAAAAAATAAGGAATAATAAATTATTCCTTATTTAATCGTACTTTATATCTCAAAAGTGTGAATTTATTTTCCACCAAATAGAGAGCCTAGCAAACCACGTACAATTTTCTGACCTGTGCTGCCACCTAAACTACGTGCTGCACTTTTAGCAAAAGTTCCCACAATATCTTGGGTTATTTTTTCACGTTGTTTTGCAGCACGTTCTGCTTCCTTTTGTTGTTCTTTGGCAAGGCGCTCTTGTTCTTTGGCTTGTTGTTTTTCTATGGCTTCCTGTTGTTTGAGTTGTTGCTTAGTGATTTCCTCAAGTTGTTTTGCTTGCTGTGCTGCGAGTTCAAATGCAATTTTTTCTTGTGCTTGATTTGCAACTTTACGCTGTAGCATTTCATAAGCACTGTCACGATCGACTTCAGTGTCATAGACGCCTGCGACAATACTTTGTGTCATGAGTGCTTTGCGTTCATCGAGTGTGATTGGGCTAAAAGCAGAGTAGGGCGGCATGACCATACCACGTTCAACCACTTGAGGTGTGCCTTGCTCATCTAAGCAGCTAATGAGGGCTTCACCGACAGCGAGCTCGGTAATGGCTTGGTCAACTTTAAACTCTGGATTAGCACGAAAAGTATCAGCAGCAGTTTTTACTGCTTTTTGATCTTTTGGGGTGAATGCACGTAATGCATGTTGTACACGATTGCCTAATTGTCCAAGTACATCTTCGGGAATGTCTAGTGGACTTTGACTAATAAAATAAATTCCCACCCCTTTAGAACGAATCAAGCGCACGACTTGCTGAATTTTTTCTTGTAATGCGGGACTTGCATTATTAAATAATAAATGCGCCTCATCAAAGAAAAATACCAGTTTTGGCTTATCCATGTCACCGACTTTAGGTAATTTTTCAAATAACTCAGATAGCATCCAAAGTAAGAATGTGGCATAGAGTTTTGGGGTATTCATCAATTTATCAGCAGCGAGTAAATTGATATAACCATGCCCATGAGTATCGGTTTGGATAAAATCCATAATGTCTAAACTGGGTTCGCCAAAGAAACGCTCTCCGCCTTGATCACCAAGTGCCAATAAATTACGTTGAATCGCACCGAGACTGGCTGGAGATAAGTTGCCATATTCTGCTTTTAAATCAGCTGCATTTTCACTGACATAAGTCAGCATCGCTTTGAGGTCTTTAAAGTCGATGAGGAGTAAACCTTGGTCATCAGCGACACGAAATACTGCAGATAACACACCTTCTTGCGTTTCATTTAAATTTAACATCTGTGCAAGGAGTAAAGGACCGATTTCAGAAACAGTTGTACGAATCGGATGACCTTGCTCACCAAATAAATCCCAAAAAATCGTAGGTGATGCTGTAAAGGTAATACTGTCAACTCCTAAGCTTTTGATACGCTCATCAAACTTGGGGTTACTTGCACCTGCTTTTGCGATACTGGATACGTCACCTTTAGCATCGGCGAGGAGGACGGGTACACCAATTCGGGAAAAGCTTTCGGCGAGGACTTTGAGGGTGATCGTTTTTCCTGTACCTGTTGCGCCTGCGATCAGTCCGTGACGGTTGGCAAATTGAGAATGTAAAACGATGTCTTGTGTTGTATCAGATGTTTTTTTTGCAATGACGATTGGTGTTGCCATAAATGAACCTATTTCTGATCTAAAATTTTGGAATTATTACTTTAATTTTTAGCATAGAAAGAAGCTGTTGTGCTTAAATTTTATCTATTTTTACAATACAGAGATAAATATATTAAGTGTTGATTTAAATAAAGTATAAAAGTGAAATTTAGCATAAAAAAGTAACTTATTTGTGAGTAAAAAATAGTAAGTTAGGAGTGATATTGTGATAAATATATTAGAATATGTGAAATTAGTTTGATTAATACTTAAATAAAAAAAATATTGATGGAATAAGTCTAAAAAATAATTTTAAAGATTTCAAATGTTAATTTTAAAGTGTAATAGGATGCGATTGTATTTTTTTTAATCCATTGTAAAATGATCATAACTATAATTTAGTTTAGCTTTCAATAGCTTATATTGTTTTAGCTTTATTAAACAATATTCATTTTATTTTTCACATTATAGTTCAAAGAAAAGAGAAACAATATGCTTATTCAAAAACAACTTCTTGCTTTATTGGTTGGCTCATCAATGTTGTTAACCGCATGTGGTGGTGATTCAAATGATTCTGAATCAACAACTCCAAAGCCTACTGAACCAAAACCAACAGAACCAAAACCAACAGAACCAAAGCCTACTGAACCAAAACCGACTGAAGTTACTGTTCAAACTGAAGCGACTTTAATTAGTGAAAAAGCGAATATCGCAGTGTTTGGTAAAGTGGATAAGAAGAATTTTTCTGAAACTTCATTAAGTACTGGAAATGGTGTTTTGCTTTTAGATGATGCTCAATTGAATTCTGTTGGTTTTGCATTAGATTTGAAAGAAAAAGCAACGGATCTTAGTGTATTTTCAGCAGCACAACTTAATAATTATATGAAATTGTTGAAAGATAATGGTGCGATCGTCAATGTTTTAGTGAATAAAACATCGCAAAACCCGCAAGGTAATGTTGTTAATGTAACACTTGATGTGGACTTTAAGAATGCTGAAAACTTAAATCGTGTACGTGAAATTTTATTACTTTCTTTAAATCAGGGTAAATCAATTGCACTACCTACAACAGTAACAGCAAAAGACACAAAGCAGCGCTTAAACCTTGCTTTTTGGGTGGCGAATGGTACTGGGTTTGTATGGGGAAATACCTATGCAGCGAGTCAAGCAGGTACAATTGAAAAACAATATGGAGATTTAAATATTGCTAGTGCTTTAACTAGTAATGTGAAATTAGAAATTAAAACTGTGACTAATAGTTTTACTCAAAATGCTAAAGGTTCAAATGCAGTTGATATTTTATGGAATATTGATTCTTCAGGCTCAATGTCTGAGGAGCAAAAAAATCTCGCAAATGGAGCTTCACAATTTTTTACTGCTTTAAATAAGGCGGGTGTGGATTACCGTTTGGCGGTCAATACGCAGGATGGAGGAGAGTGTAAAAGTTTAAGAACCTTAAGTGATAAGAAGTCTGTATTTATTGACCGAACTACTGCAAATGCAGAGGAAGAATGGAAAAAACTTGCTCAACCTGGTACATGGGATTCTGCAACAGAGACGGGCTTTTACTGTGTGCGTGAAGCGGATTTGACAAGTTTTGATCGTCCAAATGCAAAAAACTTAGTTGTTTTTGTATCTGATGAGCCAGAAAATGAAACTGTACAGCAGACAAGACCTTCAGGTGCTTCAGGTTATAAGGTTCGTAACTTTACAGATTATAAAAACTACTTCTTGAAAACTGGTGCGACTTATTTCTCTATTGTGGGTACAGCAGATGTTATCCGTAATACATTTGAAGATAATAACTTGAGTTATCAGGATAAAAACTGGGACTGTAAAGGGGAGGGTGGCTCTGCGGCAGGAGGAGCACATTTTAAAGAAATTTCACGTGTAACAGGTGGTAGTTTTGCTTCGATTTGTTCAAATGCAAGCAGTTGGGGGGTGATGTTTAATGAAATTATTAAGTCCGCATCAGGTTTGGCAAGTAGCTTCACATTGACACAACTTCCAATTCCATCGACTGTGACAGTGAAAGTTGCAGGTAAGGAAATACAACGTGATCTAGCTCATCAAAATGGGTTTGATTTGGTTTATAGTGCGACAGATGTGACTGTAGTGTTTTATGGCGCAGCATTACCAACGGCAAATCAAAAAGTGGATGTAAGTTATAAATATTTGAAAAAATAACAATAGGCTTAATGAGTTAATGCTGATTAGTTGGGATAAATGACAGAATAAACTCCTAAAATCTTCCCTTTCTGTGAAACTAGTTTCTCATCTTTGAAAAAGGTGAGAAACATGTTCTGAAAGAGGATTTAAAAAACTTAACTTACAGGCATTACTCAATGAGCTTGTTTTTACTTATTTTTCGATAAATTTTAAAGCTTGTTGAAGATCTGCGATTAAATCATCTGCATTTTCCAGACCAATACAAAAGCGAACCAATATACCTTGTTGTAAGTGTGAATGTTCTAATTGACGCATGTCTTTTAAGTTGTAGAGCATAACCAAACTTACAGGACCACCCCAGCTAAAACCGAGTTTAAACAATGTTAAAGCATCACAGAATTGACGAATTGCAGTCATGTCATATTCAGGTTTAAAGATCACACTGACTAGACCTGCACTTTGTTCAGTCTGACAAGTTTCTTTCCAAAAAGTGTGACTAATATTGTCAGGATCGGCAGGGTGGAGCACTTGAGCGAAAATATCTTGTGTTTTTAACCATGTTAAAAGTTTTAAAGCTGTTTCAGCTTGACGTTCATAGCGAATTTGCATCGAAGATAAACTACGTTGCACTTGCGCAGCATCATCCCCTGAAATGGCAATCCCTTGAATGGCATGCATGCGAAAAAGTTTGTGATGTAGATTTTTATCTTGTGTCACCACAGATCCCATCAAAATATCACCACCACCACTTGGATATTTGGTGAGTGCGTGTACAGTGAGGTCAACACTTAAATGTTGATCCGAAAAATCAAAAGCATTAAACGCAAGTCCTGCACCCCATGTATTATCGAGTGCTGTGAGTATATGATTAGCTTTGGCTTTTTTGACCAGATTGATCAAGTCTGGAAATTCTAAAGTGACAGAACCAGCTGCTTCTAACCACAGTAATTTGGCTTTTTCTGAAGGTTGAAAGCTTTCAACATCAATTGCGTTATACACCTTAACTGTGATGCCATAACGTGATTCTAAATTGCGCAAATGCTCCATATTAGGACCATATATATTGTCAGCAACCCAAACTTCATCTCCATGTGCTAAAAAACAAGCATTCACTAAATTTATGGCAGACAAACCACTTGGTGCAAGTAAGCAATAATTACCGCCCTCAATCTGCGCAATATTATCCCCTAGAGTAAAGGTTGTTGGTGTTCCATGCGTACCATAGCTATAGTCATACGCATCCGTCCAATGTCGATCAAATAATGCTGCTGTATTGTTAAAAATAATTGTGGATGCACGATAAATCGGAGGTTGGATTGTGTTGATCAATTGTGGCGCTTTACGTTCAGCGTGAATCAAAGCAGTTTGTGGATGAAGTTTCACAACAAGGCTCAAAGTATTAATAAAAGATGATTCAAGCAAAACATAGAAAATCTTTGCCGCAAAGTTTTAAAATGTGAATATTTATAAATTAAAAAGAATTTGGCTTCATTTTTGCTTAATTAAAATCATGATCAAGGACATTATGATAAAAATGGTGCCGTATATGAAAAAATTAAAAGTACATTATTTTAGACATATCGCAGGTGAAGATTTTGGTGCGTGCTATGACTATTTAAAATCCTTAAATGCGCATATTACAGCAACAGAATTTTATGCCTTACCTAAAGACTTTGCCTTAGATATAGAGGCTTTACCCCAAGTCGATGATGTTGATTTACTCATTATTATGGGAGGGGAAATGAGTGTGAATGATGAGGCGAATTATCCATGGTTGAAAATAGAAAAACGTTGGATTCGCCGTTACTTAGCCACTGAAAAACCGGCAATAGGATTATGTTTAGGTGGTCAACTTATTGCCAATGCTTTAGGTGCAAATGTCTATCGTAATCAGATGCAAGAGCTGGGTTGGACAACAGTTTATAGAAGTACAGCTGTACCAGAGTTTTGTTTTCAGTTACCTGAGATGATGCAAGTTATGCAATGGCACAGTGAAACCTTTGATATCCCAAAAGGCGCGGTGCGCTTGGCTGAGAATGAAATTTGTAGCAATCAGATGTATCAAATTGGCAAAAATGTCTTAGGTTTTCAATTTCATCCTGAGATTACGCCACAAAATTTAGAGGTTTTTATTGAGCACGAAGAAGATCAGCAAGTTTTTTATGGAAATTATGTACAGTCCTTAAAAAGCTTAAAAGCATCAGCAAAAAATGATTTTATGGTGGGGAATCAAATATTAAATCGAGCAATTGATTATGTGTTGAAATATGAAAAAAGAGTGGCTTAAAAATAATCGGTTTAATTTTGAGAGAGATTTAAAAATAATTAAAAAATGCGAAATACATTTGCTTAACTGTTAAACAATCGTTATAATGGGCGACCCTTCGATATGAAGGGTTGGATAACAAATGAAGTTGTCCAGATCGTTACAGTCGTGGCATCGATCATGACCTTAGTGATTTTCACTGCTCTTGACACTTGCCTATTTAGTGGGGTGAGATGCGTCAGGAGTGATTCTTTATATATTTGGCTTGGAGTTAACTGGTATGTCTAACCAGAGAATTCGTATCCGTCTTAAGTCTTTTGATCATCGTTTAATTGATCAATCTTCTCAAGAGATCGTAGAAACAGCAAAACGTACTGGTGCACAAGTTTGTGGTCCTATTCCGATGCCTACACGCATCGAGCGTTTTAACGTTTTAACATCACCACACGTTAATAAAGATGCGCGTGACCAATACGAGATCCGCACTTACAAACGTTTGATCGACATCGTTCAACCTACAGACAAAACTGTAGATGCGTTGATGAAGTTGGATCTTGCAGCTGGTGTTGATGTTCAGATCGCATTGGGTTAAGGCTTTCGGTTAATTAACGCTCTAAGTTAATTAGGCCGCTTTTTTAGAGGTTTATGCACATGGCTATTGGTTTAGTCGGTCGCAAGTGCGGTATGACACGTATCTTTACAGATGCTGGTGTTTCTGTACCTGTAACAGTGATTGAGGTTGATCCTAACCGTATCACTCAAATCAAAACGCTTGAAACTGATGGTTATCAAGCGATTCAAATCACTACTGGTGAACGTCGCGAATCTCGCGTAACTAACGCTCAGAAAGGTCACTTCGCTAAAGCGGGTGTTGCTGCTGGTCGTTTAGTTCAAGAATTCCGTGCTACAGAAGCTGATCTTGAAGGTCGTGAAGTTGGTGGTGCTCTTACCGTTGAATTATTTACAGTAGGTCAAATTGTTGACGTAACTGGTACTTCTAAAGGTAAAGGTTTCCAAGGTGGTGTTAAGCGTTGGAACTTCCGTACGCAAGATGCTACTCACGGTAACTCTGTTTCTCACCGTGTTTTGGGTTCTACTGGTCAAAACCAGACTCCTGGTCGCGTATTCAAAGGCAAAAAAATGGCTGGCCATTTAGGTGCTGAACGCGTAACTACACAGGGTCTTGAAATCGTTGCTATCGACGTTGAACGTTCAGTTCTTGTTGTTAAAGGTGCGGTTCCTGGTGCTACTGGTGGTGACGTAACTGTACGTCCTACGATCAAGGCCTGAGGGGAAATATTGTGAATTTAAAAACTGTTTCCGGCTCTGCTGTTGAATTGTCAGAAGTTGCGTTTGGTCGTGACTTCAATGAAGCTCTTGTACACCAAGTTGTTACAGCTTATTTAGCTGGTGGTCGTCAAGGCTCTAAAGCACAAAAATCACGTGCAGACGTTTCTGGCGGTGGTAAAAAACCATTCCGTCAAAAAGGTACTGGCCGCGCTCGTGCTGGTTCTATTCGTAGCCCAATCTGGGTTGGTGGTGGTAAAACTTTTGCTGCTCGTCCACAAGATTGGTCACAAAAAGTGAACCGTAAAATGTACCGTGGTGCAATGCAATGTATCTTAGCTGAACTTGTTCGCCAAGATCGTCTTGTATTAGTTGAAGAGTTTGCTGTTGAAGCGCCTAAAACTAAAGAATTGCTTGCAAAACTTAACGACTTGAACGCTACTCGCGCATTAATCGTTACTGAAGCTGTAGATGAAAATCTATATTTAGCTGCTCGTAACCTTCCACACGTTGATGTGGTTGATGCTGCTGGAATCGATCCTGTTGGTTTGATCGCGTTCGATAAAGTTGTTATGTCTGTAGCTGCTGCTAAGAAAATTGAGGTAGAACTCGGATGAACAACGAACGTATCTATCAAGTCCTTCAAGGACCTGTATTCTCAGAAAAAGCACAAGTTCTAGGTGAAACTGCTGGTGTTCAAGTATTTAAAGTTGCACTTGATGCAAACAAACTTGAAATCAAAAAAGCAGTAGAACAACTCTTTGGTGTTCAAGTTGTTAAAGTTAACACAACGATCACTAAAGGTAAGACTAAGCGCTTTGGTCGTACATTAGGACGTCGTTCTGATGTTAAAAAAGCATACGTCACCCTGAAAGCTGGCCAAGATGTTGAAATGGCTGACTTGGGCGATACCGCTGAAAACGCAGCGGAGTAAGGACGAGAATTATGCCTATTCAAAAATGTAAGCCAACGTCTCCAGGACGTCGCTTTGTAGAGAAAGTGGTTCATAGCCATCTTCACAAAGGCGCGCCTTATGCACCGTTGGTAGAAGCTAAAAAACGTACTGGTGGTCGTAATAATAACGGTCACATTACGACTCGTCACGTTGGTGGCGGTCATAAGCAGCACTATCGTCTTGTTGATTTTAAACGTAACAAAGATGGTATTCCTGCAACTGTAGAGCGTATTGAATACGATCCTAACCGTACATCTCATATTGCACTTGTGCTTTATGCTGACGGTGAGCGTCGTTATATCATTGCACCTAAAGGTCTTCGCGCTGGTGATAAAGTACAATCTGGTAACGATGCTCCAATTCGTACAGGTAACTGCTTGCCACTTCGCAATATGCCAATCGGTTCTACACTACATAACATCGAGCTTAAAATCGGTAAAGGCGCACAATTAGTACGTTCTGCTGGTACTTCTGCTCAGTTGTTAGGTCGTGACGGTTCTTACGCTATCATTCGTCTACGTTCAGGCGAAATGCGTAAAGTACACGTTGAATGTCGCGCTGTGTTAGGTGAAGTATCTAACTCAGAAAGCAACCTTCGTTCACTTGGTAAAGCAGGTGCATCACGCTGGCGTGGCGTTCGTCCTACCGTTCGTGGTATGGCGATGAACCCAGTAGACCATCCACATGGTGGTGGTGAAGGGCGTAATAAAGGTATTCAACCTGTAAGCCCATGGGGTCAAAAAGCGAAAGGGTACAAGACTCGTACCAATAAGCGTACGACTAAGATGATCATTCGCGACCGTCGCGTTAAGTAACAAGTAAAGGAATCTGACAATGCCTCGTTCTCTGAAAAAAGGCCCATTCGTCGATGCGCACTTGTTCGCTAAGGTTGAAGCGGCTATCGCGGCTAATAACCGTAAGCCGATCAAAACTTGGTCGCGTCGTTCGATGATCCTCCCGGATTTTGTTGGTTTAACAATTTCTGTACACAATGGCCGTAACCATGTTCCAGTAATCGTATCTGAACATATGGTTGGTCACAAACTTGGTGAATTCGCGCCAACTCGTACCTATCGTGGTCACGGTGTTGACAAGAAATCTAAACGTTAAGGTGCTATGATGGAAGTTACTGCTAAATTACGCGGTGCCGCTATCTCGGCACAAAAAACTCGTTTGGTTGCAGACCTAATCCGCGGCAAATCTGTTGCGCACGCTTTAAATATCTTAAACTTCAGTAATAAAAAAGCTGCAGTTTTGGTTAAAAAAGCATTGGAATCTGCGATTGCAAACGCTGAACATAATAACAGTTTAGATGTAGACGATCTTAAAGTAACTACGATTTACGTTGATGAAGGTATGAGCCTTAAACGTATTATGCCACGTGCTAAAGGCCGTGCAGATCGTATTACTAAGCGTACTTGTCACATTACCGTTAAGGTAGGGGTTTGATATGGGTCAGAAGGTTCATCCAATCGGTATCCGCCTTGGTGTTGTAAAACGTCATAACGCCAACTGGTATGCGAGTCCGAAACAATACGCTGAATACTTGCTTAAAGATCTTCAAGTTCGTGAGTTTTTGACTAAAAAACTTAAAAGCGCGATGATCAGCAATATTCTTATCGAACGTCCTACAGGCGCTGCTAAAGTAACAATTAGCACTGCTCGTCCAGGTATCGTGATCGGTAAAAAAGGCGAAGACATTGAAAAATTACAGCGTGAACTCACTACTATTATGGGTGTTCCAGCGCAAGTAAGCATCAACGAAATCGATCGCCCAGATTTAGACGCTCGTTTAGTTGCTGAAGCAATTGCTTCTCAATTAGAAAAACGTGTAATGTTCCGTCGTGCTATGAAGCGTGCGGTTCAAAACTCTATGCGTGCTGGTGCTAAAGGTATTAAAGTTGAGGTTTCTGGTCGTTTAGGCGGTGCTGAAATTGCACGTACTGAATGGTATCGTGAAGGTCGTGTACCTTTACATACACTTCGTGCAGACATTGACTATTCAACTATGCGTGCTGAAACTACTTACGGTACGATTGGTGTTAAAGTTTGGATTTTCCGTGGTGAGATTTTAGGTGGCATGAAACAAGTCATGAACCCTGCTCCTGCTGAAGAACGTCCAGCTAAACGCGGTCGCGGTCGTGGTGAAGGTCAAGAGCGTCGTGGTCGTCGCAATGATCGTTCTGCTGAAAAAGGAGAATAATCCATGTTGCAACCTAAGCGTACTAAATTCCGTAAAGTACAAAAAGGCCGTAACACTGGTCTAGCACATCGCGGTAGCACTGTATCTTTTGGTACTGTTGCGCTTAAATCTGTTGAACGTGGTCAAATGACTGCGCGCCAGATTGAAGCTTGTCGTCGTACAATCAGTCGTCGTGTTAAACGTGGTGGTAAGATCTTTATCCGTGTTTTCCCAGACAAACCAATTACTGAAAAACCATTAGAAGTTCGTATGGGTAAAGGTAAAGGTTCTGTGGAATACTGGGTTTGCCAAATCAAACCAGGTAAGATCTTGTACGAAATGGATGGTGTTAGTGAAGAATTGGCACGTGAAGCGTTTGCGCTTGCTGCTGCTAAGCTTCCGTTCAAAACCACTATCGTTACTAAGACGGTGATGTAATGAAAACTAAAGATCTACGTGAAAAATCGGTAGAAGAGTTGACAGCTTTGCTTGATGAGCAACAGCTAAACCAATTCCGTCTTCGTATGGCGAAAGCAACTGGTCAATTGGGTAAATCGCATGAAGTTGCGCTTACTCGTAAGACGATTGCTCGCATCAAGACACTCCTTACCGAAAAACAGGGGAACGGACAATGAGTGAGCAAACAGTTCGCACGTTAACTGGCAAAGTAGTAAGCGACAAAATGGACAAGTCTATTGTTGTTCTTATTGAACGCCGCGTTCAACACCCGTTGTATGGCAAATCAATCCGCCGTTCAACTAAATTACACGCTCATGATGAAAACAACACAGCTAAAACTGGTGATGTTGTAACCATCAAAGAAAGCCGCCCAATTTCTAAAACTAAGTCTTGGACTCTAGTTGAAGTTGTTGAAGCTGCTGCTGAGTAATTAACGTTCTTGTTGCATCATTGGTCAATTTCGAGTACTCTTTGAGCCTTTCGAAATTGCGACCGGTGATGCGACTCGGTTTTGGAGTAGGGCAATGATTCAAACCGAAAGTATGCTAGACGTAGCAGACAACAGTGGTGCTCGCCGCGTACAATGTATTAAAGTACTAGGTGGTTCACATCGTCGTTATGCTTCTGTTGGCGACATTATTAAAGTTACTGTAAAAGAAGCAATTCCACGTGGCCGTGTTAAAAAAGGTGACGTGATGAATGCAGTTGTAGTTCGTACTAAATTCGGTATTCGTCGTCCAGATGGTTCTGTGATCCGTTTTGATGATAATGCTGCAGTTATTTTGAACAACAACAAGGCTCCGATTGCCACTCGTATTTTCGGACCAGTGACTCGTGAACTTCGTACTGAACAGTTCATGAAAATCATTTCATTGGCTCCTGAAGTTCTATAATAGAGGCAATCATGGCTAAGATTAGAAAAGGCGATCAAGTAATTGTGATCGCAGGTAAAGAAAAAGGCAAACAAGGTACTGTTTTGTCTGTTTCTAATGACCGTGTTATGGTTGAAGGCCTTAACTTGGTTAAGAAGCATCAAAAGCCGAACCGTGCAACAGGTGCTGAAGGCGCTGTCGTTACACAAGAAGCTTCGCTTCATATTTCAAACGTAGCAATCTTTAATGCTACAACCCAAAAGGCTGACCGTGTTGGTTACCAAGTGGCTGAAGGCGTGAAAACTCGCGTTTATAAGTCAAATGGTGAATCAGTGGCGGTAGCGAAGTAATAGGTTGAAATAGGCTATGGCCAGACTTAAAACGCGTTATAACGACGAAATCCGAGCTAAGTTGAAAGAAGAACTTGGCTTGGCAAACGTGATGGAGATTCCTCGCATCACAAAAATTACCATTAATATGGGTGTTGGTGCGGCTTCAGCTGACAAGAAATTGTTAGATGGCGCTTTAGCTGATATGCAAGCTATCGCTGGTCAAAAACCAGTACTTACGTTAGCTCGTAAATCAATCGCAGGTTTTAAAATCCGTGATGGTTGGCCGATTGGTTGTAAAGTTACTTTACGCGGCGAACAAATGTACGAATTCTTAGACCGTTTGATCTCAATTGCGATCCCTCGTATCCGTGACTTCCGTGGTTTTTCTTCAAAATCATTTGATGGTCGTGGTAACTACTCAATGGGTCTCAAGGAACAAATCATGTTCCCTGAAATCGATTTTGATAAGATCGATCGTATTCGTGGTATGGATATTACCATTACTACGACTGCTCGCACTGATGACGAAGGCCGTGCGCTTATGCGTGGTTTCGGCTTCCCGTTCAAATAAGAGGTCGACATGGCTAAGAAAGGTATGATTAATCGCGAATTGAAACGCGAAGCAACAGTAGCTAAATACGCTGCAAAACGTGCTGAATTAAAAGCGACGATTGCAAATGTAAATGCTTCTGATGAAGAACGTTTCGATGCGATGATGAAGTTACAAGCATTACCACGTAATGCATCTCCAGTACGTCTTCGTAACCGTTGTGGTTTAACTGGTCGTCCTCATGGTTACTTCCGTAAGTTCGGCTTAAGCCGTAACAAATTACGTGACACAGTAATGCAAGGTGATGTACCGGGCGTTGTTAAGGCAAGCTGGTAAGGAGCGACTATAAATGAGTATGCAAGATACCGTTGCCGACATGTTAACCCGTGTTCGTAACGCACAAATGGCAAAGAAACAAACTGTTTCTATGCCTAATTCTAAGTTGAAAGTTGCAATTGCGAACGTACTTCAACAAGAAGGTTATATTTCAAATGTAGAAGTTGCTGATAATGAAGGCAAAGCTACTTTGACTATTACTTTAAAATATTTCGAAGGCAAACCAGTTATCGATACTGTGAAACGCGTAAGCCGTCCTGGTCTACGTCAATATCGCGGTAAAGATGCACTTCCGAGCGTTAAGCAAGGTTTAGGTATTGCAATTGTTTCTACAAGCAAAGGCATCATGACTGATCGCGCTGCACGTGCTGCAGGCGTTGGTGGTGAAGTTATTGCTTTTGTTTCTTAATAGGTGATTCCTCATGTCTCGTGTGGCTAAAGCCCCAGTAACTGTACCTAATGGTGTAACAGTTACTCAGAACGGCCGGCAGGTCGAAGTGAAAGGCAGCAAAGGTACGTTGTCTTTCAACCTGCATGCGCTGGTCGAGCTCAAACAGGAAGACGGTACATTAGTTATTGCTCCTAAAGCTGAGTCGAAAGACGCTTGGATGCAAGCTGGTACTGCTCGCGCTGTTCTTAACAACCTTGTAAAAGGTGTTAGCGAAGGTTTCGAACGTAAGTTACAACTGATCGGTGTTGGTTATAAAGCTGCGGTAAAAGGTAATGTTGTTAACCTTAACCTTGGTTATTCACATCCAATCGATTACAGCCTTCCAGAAGGTGTAACTGCTGAAACTCCTACTGCAACTGAAATTATTCTTAAATCTGCTGATAAAGCAGCTTTAGGTCAAGTCGCTGCAGATATCCGTGGTTACCGTCCACCAGAGCCATATAAAGGTAAAGGTGTTCGTTATTCTGACGAAGTTGTTCTTCGTAAAGAAGCTAAGAAGAAATAAGGCGCGAGGTTCTTATGAACGAAAAGAAACAATCCCGTTTGCGTCGTGCAAAAAGCACACGCTTGCACATTCGTGCATTGGGTGCGACTCGTTTGTGTGTAAACCGCACGCCGCGTCACATCTATGCGCAAGTTATTTCAGCAGATGGTGGCAAAGTATTAGCGCAAGCTTCTACTTTGGATGCATCTTTACGTAGCGGTACTACAGGTAATGTAGATTCAGCTACTAAAGTAGGTGCTTTAATCGCAGAACGTGCGAAAGCTGCTGGTGTTACTAAAGTAGCATTTGACCGTTCTGGTTTTAAATATCATGGTCGTATCAAAGCCTTGGCTGATGCTGCTCGTGAAAACGGCTTGGAGTTCTAATCATGGCTAAAGTTGAACAAAACGAAGGTCTTGTTGAAAAGCTGGTTGCCGTTGATCGTGTAGCCAAAGTTGTTAAGGGCGGTCGTATCTTCTCTTTCACAGCGTTGACTGTGGTTGGTGATGGTAACGGTCGTGTAGGTTTTGGTCGTGGTAAAGCACGTGAAGTTCCTGCTGCTATTTCTAAAGCACTTGAAGCTGCACGTCGTAACATGATCACTGTTGATCTTGTTGACGGTACTTTGCAACACCCAATCAATGCGCGTCATGGTGCTAGCCGTGTGTTCATGCAACCTGCATCTGAAGGTACTGGCGTAATTGCTGGTGGTTCTATGCGTGCGGTGCTTGAAGCTGCTGGTGTTCGTAACGTATTGACTAAATGTTATGGTTCTACAAACGCTGCTAATGTTGTAAATGCGACTTTTAACGGTTTGCGTGATATGACTTCTCCAGAGAAAGTTGCTGCTAAACGTGGCCTTTCAGTAGAACAAATTTTAGGGTAATCAATCATGAAAACGATTAAAGTTACCCAGACTAAATCTTCTTCGCATCGTTTGAAAAATCACAAACTTTGCCTACAAGGTTTAGGTCTGCGTCGTATTGGTCATACTGTAGAAGTGGTAGATACTCCTTCTAACCGTGGTATGATCAACAAAGTCTACTATATGGTTAGTGTAGAGGAATAAGCCATGACTCTGCGTTTAAATGAGCTTGCGCCTGCTGAAGGTGCAAAACGTGAAAGCCGTCGTTTAGGCCGTGGTATCGGTTCTGGCGTTGGTAAAACCGGTGGCCGTGGTGTCAAAGGCCAAAAATCACGTAAAAGTGGTGGCGTTCGTCCAGGCTTTGAAGGTGGTCAAACTGCGTTATATCGTCGTTTACCTAAATTCGGTTTCACTAGCCAACAGGCTTTGAAAACTGCTGAAGTACGTTTGTCAGAACTTGCTAAAGTTGAAGGTGATATTGTTTCACTTGAGACTTTGAAAGCTGCGAATGTTGTGCGTAAAGATATGTTACGTGCTCGTATCGTTCTTTCTGGTGAAATTACTCGTGCGTTCACTGTACAAGGTGTTGCTTTGACTAAAGGCGCTAAAGCTGCTGTAGAAGCTGCTGGCGGTAAAGTCGAGGAGTAATCGCGAGTGAGTATGTCTCCTAGTTCTTCAGGTCATGTGAATATGATGAAAGGTCAACCTTTTCATGTGAAATATCGTGAAATTATACGCCGATTAATGTTTTTAATTGGTGCATTGGTGGTCTTTCGACTAGGGGCACATATTCCGCTACCAGGTATCGATAATGTCGCTTTAGAACGTTTTTTCAAGGCTAATGAAGGTACTTTTTTAGGCTTGTTTAATATGTTCTCAGGCGGGGCATTAGAACGAATGTCAATTCTTGCGTTAGGGATCATGCCATACATTTCTGCATCAATTATTGTGCAGTTAATGTCAACAGTTGTTCCTTCGCTGGAAGCATTAAAGAAAGAAGGCGAGCAGGGTAAGCGTAAGATAAATCAATATACACGTTATGGCACACTTTTACTGGCATTTGTCCAAGGTATCGGAATGTGTGCAGGTCTAATTAGTCAAGGGATTACTTTGACATCTGGATTAGCATTTTATATTCCAGCGCTAACATCGTTAGTAGCAGGT
The DNA here is from genome assembly GCF_003268395.1 of Acinetobacter sp. CFCC 10889. Taxonomy (GTDB): domain Bacteria; phylum Pseudomonadota; class Gammaproteobacteria; order Pseudomonadales; family Moraxellaceae; genus Acinetobacter. Next base: position 112,334 of record NZ_LQXQ01000003.1, read on the forward strand.
ACAATGTTCTTAATGTGGTTAGGTGAGCAAATTACAGAACGTGGTGTTGGTAATGGTATCTCGATGATTATCTTCGCAGGTATTGTTGCTGGTTTACCAAATTTAGTAATTCAAGCATTTACTTCGGTGGATAATGGTCAATCAAGTTTAATTGGTTTGGCTATATTTGGATTGCTTTCTGTTGCTGTACTTGCAGCGATTGTGTTTATTGAGAAAGCTCAACGTCGTATACCTGTTAACTATGCTCAAAAGCAGCAAGGCCGTCGTGTATTCACTGCACAACAGACACATTTGCCATTGAAAATTAACATGGCAGGGGTAATTCCAGCAATTTTCGCAAGTTCGTTATTGTTGTTCCCTGCAAGTTTAGGTCAATGGTTAGGTAGTGCTGATCCAAATGCAGGAATCGTAAAACGTAGCCTTCAAGATTTGGCACTCGTATTGTCGCCTGGACAACCTTTGTATTTGGTGCTCTTTGGTGCGTTAATTATCTTTTTCTGTTATTTTTATACGGCACTTGTATTTAGCCCTAAAGAAGTATCAGAGAACTTGAAACGCAGCGGAGCTTATGTACCTGGTATTCGCCCAGGTGAGCAAACTGCTCGTTACTTAGATCATATTCTTAATCGTTTGACATTTATTGGTGCGATTTATATTACAGTGATCTGTTTGATGCCAATGATTCTACAAAGCTCATTTAGCATCCCGTTCCACCTTGGTGGTACATCATTGTTAATCGTAGTTGTTGTTGTGATGGACTTTATGGCTCAGCTACAAGCACATCTCACTTCACGCCAGTATGATAATCAAACGTTAATGAGAAAAACGACTGCTCATCCTAAAGGATAAGCGCACTTAGAGGTTTCATCATGAAAGTACAAGCTTCTGTAAAGAAAATTTGTGGTAGCTGTAAAGTTATCCGTCGTAATGGGGTTATTCGCGTAATTTGTAGCGCAGAACCTCGTCATAAGCAGCGTCAAGGTTAATTTAATTAAGACCTGTTGATTTCAGTAGGCTAATTAGGTTATTATCCGCCCCTCAAGATTTTTGTGGGGCGGTTGATTATCTCTACTGCCTTTTTGGAGAAATTTGAATGGCTCGTATTGCCGGTGTAAACATTCCGGATAACAAGCATGCTGTTATCTCTCTCACGTATATTTTTGGTATTGGTCGCCATACTGCTAAAGTTATCTTAGCTGCTGCGGGTATTGCTACAACTACTAAAATTCGTGAATTAGATGATGCTCAGCTTGATGCGATTCGTGCAGAAGTTGCTAAGGTTCCGACCGAAGGTGATTTACGTCGCGAAATTTCCATGAACATTAAACGTTTAATGGATTTAGGCTGCTATCGCGGTCTTCGTCATCGTCGCAGCTTGCCTGTTCGCGGACAACGCACCAAAACTAACGCACGTACCCGTAAAGGTCCGCGCAAACCTATTAAGAAATAAGATTTCTGGAAGCTAAAAGATGGCTAAAGATACACGCACACGCAAGAAGGTCACTCGTACCGTCTCTGAAGGTGTTGCACACATTCACGCTTCTTTTAATAACACCATTGTTACGATTACTGATCGTCAAGGTAATGCATTGGCTTGGGCTACTTCAGGTGGACAAGGCTTCCGTGGATCACGTAAATCAACTCCGTTTGCTGCTCAGGTAGCTGCTGAAGTTGCTGGTAAAGCTGCTTTGGATTACGGTTTGAAAAACTTGGATGTCCTTGTAAAAGGTCCTGGTCCAGGTCGTGAATCTGCGGTTCGTGCATTAGGTGCAGTGGGTTATAAAATTAACAGCATTACCGACGTGACGCCAATCCCGCACAACGGTTGCCGTCCACCTAAAAAACGTCGCGTGTAAGGAGAAACATTCATGGCTCGTTATATTGGTCCAAAATGCAAACTCTCTCGCCGCGAAGGGACAGACCTGCAATTAAAATCTGGCGTTAAACCTTTTGACGTCAAAACTAAAAAAGCTGCTAAAGCTCCTGGTCAACATGGCGGAGCTCGTGGTGGTAAACAATCTGAGTATTCACTACAATTACGTGAAAAACAAAAAGTACGTCGTATGTACGGTGTGTTAGAGCGTCAATTTAGTAATTACTATAAAGAAGCTGCTCGTGTTAAAGGCGCAACAGGTGAAAACTTGTTGAAATTGCTTGAAAGCCGTTTAGATAACGTTGTTTATCGTATGGGCTTTGGTTCTACACGTGCAGAAGCTCGTCAGCTTGTATCTCACCGTTCTATCACTTTAAATGGTCGTCGTGTTAACATCGCATCGATTCAAGTTAAAGCTGGTGACGTGATCGCAGTTCACGAAGGTGCTAAACAACAATTACGTATTAAAAACGCAATTGAATTAGCTGCTCAACGTGGTACTTCTTCTTGGATCGAAGTAGATCATTCGAAACTTGAAGGTACATTTAAAGCTGCACCAGATCGTTCTGATTTACCTGCTGAAATCAACGAAAGCTTGATTGTAGAATTGTATTCTAAATAATCCTTGAGGTAGCAATAATGACGCGTACTGCAAACGAGTTTCTTACTCCGCAAGCGATCAAGGTCGAAGCGGCAAGCGGGACCTCGGCAAAAGTGATTCTTGAACCTTTAGAGCGTGGCTTTGGTCATACTCTAGGTAATGCTTTACGTCGCATTCTATTGTCTTCTTTGCCTGGCGCTGCTGTGGTTGAAGTAGAAATAGAAGGTGTCGAGCACGAGTACAGTACTTTAGAAGGCTTGCAGCAGGACATCGTCGAGCTCTTGCTGAACCTAAAAGGATTGTCTATTAAGCTGTTCGATCAAAATGAAGCATATTTAACATTAGAAAAACAAGGTGCAGGCGATGTAACAGCCGCTGATCTTCGTTTACCTCATAATGTTGAAGTGGTTAACCCTGAACACTTGATCGGCACTTTAAGTGCTTCAGGCTCATTAAAAATGCGCTTGAAAGTTGCTCAAGGTCGTGGTTATGAAACGTCTGACTCACGTTTCCCAGAAGGCGAAACTCGCCCAGTGGGTCGTTTACAGTTAGATGCTTCTTATAGCCCGATTAAACGTGTGTCTTATACCGTTGAAAATGCGCGTGTAGAACAACGTACAGACCTTGATAAATTGGTCATTGATCTTGAAACAAATGGTACTGTAGATCCAGAAGAAGCAATCCGCAAAGCGGCAACAATTTTGCAACAACAAATTGCAATTTTTGTTGATCTTCAGAAAGACCAAGCACCTGTTGCTCAAGAACCTCGTGAAGAAGTTGACCCAATCTTGCTTCGTCCAGTAGATGATCTAGAGCTTACTGTTCGTTCTGCTAACTGTTTGAAAGCAGAAAATATTTACTACATCGGTGATTTAGTACAACGTACTGAAGTTGAGTTATTAAAAACTCCTAACTTAGGTAAAAAATCGTTGACTGAAATCAAAGATGTTCTGGCTTCAAAAGGCTTGCAACTCGGCATGCGTTTAGAAAACTGGCCACCAGCTAGTTTACGTATGGACGATCGTTTTGCCTATCGTAGCCGTTAATTAAGTAGGACTATCACCATGCGTCATCGTAATAGTGGTGTGAAATTAGGCCGTACAAGCAGTCATCGTAAAGCGATGTTCCAAAACATGGCTAATTCTTTGTTTGAACACGAGTTGATTAAAACAACTGTACCTAAAGCAAAAGAATTACGTCGTGTAGCTGAGCCTTTAATCACTTTAGCTAAAAACGATACAGTAGCAAACCGCCGCTTGGCATTTGCTCGTACTCGTTCAGCAGCAACTGTTGGTAAATTATTTACCGTTCTAGGCCCTCGTTATAAAGAACGTAACGGCGGTTATCTACGTGTTCTTAAAGCTGGTTTCCGTGCAGGTGATGCTGCGCCGATGGCTTATGTAGAACTTGTGGATCGTGAAGTAAACTAAGTTTACTCATGCCATAGAACAATCGGTTGTTCTTGAAAAGGTCGGTATAAAAACCGACCTTTTTTATGTTTAAAAAACAAGATTGTTAGACAAAATATGAAATTTGTCCTCAACTGACATAAAATTTGTCGGAAAAATACAAACTTGACATTGCGTATTGTCAAATTTGTGTTTTAATAAAAATGTACTCTTAAAAAGGTTATAAAAAGAAAATGGAAAAGCAAGTAGATATTCTCATCGTTGGCGCAGGCATCTCTGGTATTGGGGTTGCTGCTCATTTATCTAAAAATTCACCGCAGCGTTCTTTTGAAATTATTGAGCGTCGTGAAAGTTTTGGTGGAACTTGGGATTTGTTTAAATATCCTGGTATTCGTTCAGATTCAGATATGTCAACTTTTGGTTTTAATTTTAAACCATGGCAGAAATCAAATGTACTTGCAGATGGTTCTTCAATTAAAGGCTATGTCGCTGAAGTTGTTGATGAATATAAATTGAAAGATAAAATTCATTTTAACCATCGTGTGCGCACTGCAAATTATGATTCTTCAACTAAAAAATGGAATGTTGAAATTGAAGATCCTAATGGGAAATTGCAAACTTGGGTGGCAAATTTTGTTGTAGGTTGTACAGGTTATTACAACTATGACCAAGGTTATCAACCAGATTATCCTGGTAAAGAAAATTTTAAAGGTGAGTTTGTTAATCCGCAATTTTGGCCTGAAAATTTAGATTATGCAGGTAAAAAAGTTGTCATCATTGGTAGTGGTGCAACAGCTATTACGCTTGTACCTGCGATGTCTAAAGGTGGTGCAGGTCATGTGACGATGCTACAACGTTCACCGACTTATATCGCAACGGTACCATCGATTGATTTCCTTTATGACAAAATGCGTAAGGTTTTGCCAGAAGATGTGGCTTATAAATTAACACGTGCACGTAATATTGGAATGCAACGTGGTATTTATGCTTTGGCTCAAAAACAGCCTAAAGTATTGCGTAAGTTGTTATTGAAATCGATTGAAATGCAGTTGAAAGGTAAAGTGGATATGAAACACTTTACCCCGAATTATAATCCTTGGGATCAACGTTTATGTGTTGTACCAGATGGTGATTTATTCAAGATTTTACGTTCAGGTAAGGCGAGTGTTGAAACGGATCATATTGAAAAAATTACTGAAACAGGTATTCAATTAAAATCTGGTAAACATTTAGATGCAGATATTATTGTTTCTGCAACAGGTTTAGAAATCCAAATTTTAGGTGGTATTCAGGCAACACTAGATGGAAAACCGCTTAATACATCGCAGCACATGTTGTATCAAGGGGTAATGGTGAGTGATGTACCAAATATGGCAATGATCATTGGTTATATCAACGCATCTTGGACATTGAAAGTAGATATTGCAGCAGATTATATTTGCCGTCTTGTAAACTATATGGATAAAAAAGGCTTTGATGAAGTGATTCCACAAGGTGATGCGACTGAATTGATGGAAGATACGGTGATGGGTAGCTTATCGTCAGGTTATATTGCTCGTGCAGCAAATGTAATGCCGAAACAAGGTAAGCATGCACCTTGGAAAGTGACCAATAACTATCTCGCTGATCGTAAGGATTTGAAAAATGCCAAATTTGATGATGGTGTATTGAAATTCCATAAACGTGAGGCACAAGTGGCAAAAAAGCCTAAATTGGTTTCTTAAATTTACTTGGAATGAGAAAGGAGCGATAGCTCCTTTTTTTATATGCGGAGGGTGATATTGTAAAATGAGACCATGTAAGATCAAAAAATAACGTTGAATCTAGACACTGTTCAAAGGTTTGAATCGTGATTTTCACTTTATCTCTCAACTTAATTTGTATTCAAGAGAAATACATGGCACGATTAATTTCCATGCGGATTTTGCAATATCCTCAGCTGTAGCACGTTGATCTTGTGGCTGTTGAAGTGCTGAACGCATAAGTTCTCGTACACCACCCAAGACAAAAGCAGCAAGATCATGTGCTGCTATATCTTGACGGATTATGCCTTGTCGTTGACCTTTTTGAAAATTACGAGTTCCTTCTTCGATCTGTGCGGTTATTCTGGCTTGCTCTATATCAACAACGATAGATTCTCTTCGTAATGAGCCAAGTATTACAGTTGAAAGGGGATTACTTTGATAAAAAATTGCAAGATTTAAAGTGCGCTCCCATTCACGCTTTAGCCAATCAGATTCATGTGATACTGAAAATAGAACTTCCGCATCAAGTTTATCGTAAAAGGCTTCGACAACTGCAGCGATGAGACCTGCTTTAGAACCAAAGTAATGATAGGCTAAGCCAACTGAAACTTGAGCACGACGCGCAACTTCAGCCATTTCAATATGACCATTACCTTCGATCATAATTTCATTTGCTGCATTTATAAGGGTTAATGTGCTTATTGAAGCATCTCTAACCTTACTTTTTTTAGGTTTATTCATTGGTATTTTGATGTTCCAGTAATCTTTTAGGATGCATACCATCCACCATCCCAAAAAACGGTGGGAAAATACTATATCCCATCATACGTAATAAATCTTCGGACAACTCTTTTGCGATTTCCAATGGTACTTCCATCATAAAGTTTTCTTGCTGACGTAACCATGGTTCACAATATTGACATGTAAAACCTAAACGGGCAGAGTTTGAATGGTTTGCTCCGCCACCATGCCATAAGGTACCAAGAAATACCACAACTGATCCTGCTGGCATCACACAAGGAATCGTTTCACTTTCTAGAGGTGTTCTTTCACCATCCCAAAGATGGCTGCCTGGGATAACGGAGGTTGCACCATTACTTGCTGTAAAATCATCAATTGCCCAAACTGTTGCAGCGCCAATAGCTTTTCTTGGACGAGGCACAACATATTGCCCATCATCTGTATGTAATAATTGTGCGTTTTCACCTGATAAAATTTTGATGACTTGCATTTGAGATAACAAATAGTTTTGCAATAAAATGCGATCAAGTAAGGCTAAGACACGCGGATGCTGTGCCATTTTGTCAGCTACTCTAGTTTTGGCAAGAACATTATATACACGCTGAGTTTTAACCCCCTCAAATGTATTTCGTCCCGTATGATTCAGCAGGGGATTTATGTTTTGTTTTATCTCCTCTAGTTCTTCATGCGTTAATAGGTTTTGAATAATGACATAACCATCCGTCAATAATTTTTTTAGATCATTTTCAATGAGTGTAGGATCAATCTCTTCAGTCCCTGTGCTTTTCGTCCATGTGTGGCGACCTGCTAAGTCTTGAGTTAATTCATTGAGGTTTTTAACTACTTTTGTCATTTTGAACTTCCTTCTTGTTTTGAATTGAATTTAATTCAATTTAAAATTAAACACAAATGAATAATATGTTTTTTTAAATAAATAATTGTTTTCTATATTAAAATAGGTATATATGGAGTGATTGGGGTGGAGCTGGTTTTAAATGTTGCTGATCACTAAAATGAGACAAAGAAAAAGGAGCATGTTGCTCCTAATTCAAATTCTAAAATAATTGAAGTGCTTATAGAGAGCGTGAGATTAGCTCTTTCATAATTTCATTGGTGCCTGCGTAGATGCGGTTTGCACGATTGTCAATATAGGCACGTGCAATCGGATATTCAAGCATATAGCCATAACCACCATGTAACTGTAGACATTCATCTACAACATTTGAGAACAGTTCAGAAATTTTATATTTCGCTGCTGCTGCTGCATCTACACCAAGTGTGCCTTCGAGTTGAAGTTCCATACAACGATCTAAGTAAGCACGGCAAAAATCAATTTCGGTACGCATTTCTGCAAGTTTAAAGCGTGTATTCTGGAATGCACCGATTGGTTTACCAAAGGCTTTACGGTCTTTAGTGTATTGAACAGTATGTGCAAATGCCGCTTCTGCGCCTGCTTGGCAAATGATCGCAACCAACATGCGTTCCCAAGCCAACTCTTTCATCAACATGATGAAGCCCATGCCTTCCATACCCAATAAATTTTCTTTTGGTACACGGACATCTTCAAAGAATAATTCACAGGTATCTTGACCTTTCATACCGATTTTATTCAGTGGTTTACCTTTACTGAATCCTACACGATCCGCTTCAACAATGATCAAGGATAAGTTTGCAGAACCTTTGTCAGTATTGCCTGTTTTACACACCACGATCGCCATGTCACATAAGTAACCATTGGTAATGAAGATTTTAGAACCATTGATGACATATTCATCGCCATCTAAAACAGCAGTGGTACGCACACCTTGTAAATCAGAACCTGTACCTGGCTCAGTCATTGCAATTGCAGTGACTGCTTCGCCAGATGCCATTTTTGGTAGCCAGTGTTTCTTTTGTTCTTCATTGCCAAAGTTATTGATATAGTTGGCAACAATGTCAGAATGTAATGAAAAACCTGTTGAAGAATCCATTGCATAAGCTTGTTCTTCAATCAAAATCATACTGTACAAACGGTCTACACCAGAACCACCATATTCTTCAGGCATGGTTGCGCATAGCAAGCCCATTTCACCAGCTTTGTTCCATAAATCACGGTCTACATGTTGTTGCTCTTCATATTTTGCAATATTTGGCACAACTTCTTTTTCATAAAATTTACGTACTGTTTCACGAAATGCTTCATGATCCGCGTTAAATAAATTGCGGGGTAACATATTTGCCAATGGACGAACTGCGCCTGATTGCATACTTTTTATTCCAAATTATTGTTTAATCATTATAAATTAAGTGAACATTCAGTCTTTCTCAATGAGGTGAATGCTCATTTGTAGGTAAATATTGATATATTTCGCCAATCGCTATCTATACTCAGGTATTTATGATGAAATCAGGTAAACTACTGATCACAATCATCTTCGGGGAAATCAATGTTTGAAGAATTAACTTTGGAAGAGCGTAAAGTTATTTATCGTGCACGTCGTGGTTTGAAAGAAATCGATGTTTATTTCGACCCTTATGTGAAGCAATATTATTTACAAGCAGATACGGCGGAAAAAGCATTATTTAAAGAGTTGGTTGATCAAGAAGACCCAGATTTATTAGATTGGTTTATGGAGGTTTCAGAGCCACCAAAACCTGAGTTAAGACAACTTATTAGCAAATTAAAGCAATATGTCCATGGTGCATAGTCAGTTGTATCGTTGTTTTAAGTTGAAACCTAGTCGATTACGATATGGGTTTCAGCTTTTTTTTGGTCTTGGCATTGCTATACTTTTATTTAAGTTATTAAGTCTAAGTATGTGGATTATTGCTGTACTCTTGTTATTGATTTCTGCTTATCTTCTACATCGGCAGGCGAGTATTGAGCAATTAGAACAGTTGGATGCAGATCTTTGGTCAGTTAAAATCAGCCAAAATGCACAGATCCAAAATGTACGAATTGAACAAATAGTTGATCATCTTTTTTATATTGTGATCTATTTTGAAGATATAAATCATTTGAATAAACGGTCAAATTTCATTATTTGGCAGGATCAATGTGATTTGAAAAGTTGGAAAATGTTAAAAATACAGGCAAAATTAGCTTAATTGTTCGACATTTTAAATAAAGTAAAATTATAAAAAATGTTTAAAAATAATAATTTAAAGAATTATTTTCAAATCTAAATTTTTATTGTTAGACGAAAATCACGGAATTTGATGCAAAATAAGGATTGTTAGACAATTTTGTTTATGAATTTTCAATTTTAACTGTACATTAAACCTACCAACAGCAAATGAGGAATTTCGAGATGACTGAAGTTCAACAATGGTTGTTTCTAGTGGTCGCAATTATTCTTGCGATTGTGGTAGGAAGACTAGGAACTGTGCTGAGGGAACAGATTGAGAAAAGAAAACTCAAAACGAATAAACTCTCCTGAGAGTTTACTGTTTAATAAGTAGCATGTGCTGAACCGTCGCAATGCTACTTTTTTTTGCCTAAAATTTGCTAGTCATTATTCTACGGTCAATACATTTATGTGTGCATTGTGGCAAATTATAACAATAAAATTAGAGTTATTGCTCTTTTAATACGCAAGAGCATCTGATATTTTAAGTAAAAAGGACATAAACACAATTACATAGAGGACAGGAAGTATGTCTAAAGTCCAGAAAATTGGGCAATTTATGGCAACTGCCATTGTTGCTTCATCTATTTTATCGGGTTGTTCGTACGTGATTAAGTCAGGCGCAAACGTTGCTTTGGGCTTTAGTGAAAATCATATCGTTCCTCCAATCTTAGCAGGTAATGATGCAGATATGGCTTGCCAATCAGGGAGTGCTTTGACTCCTGCGGTTATGGCAACTAAAGATATGGGTGCTGATCCAACTCGTATGGCGGTATTACTTTACTCTGCTGCAGGGATGTGTGCAGAAAGTCGAGCTTTAGATGCAGAGTTGCGTTATTTACGTGCTTCAAAAGATGGTAAGGTTTCAGAAGCACAAGATGCACGTGTGGAACAAAAGCGTTGGGCTGCATTGGCAGCAAATCGTCAATATGCAGGCTATCAATTATTTGCTGAACGTTGGCAAGCTAAATACAAATATACTTTGGGTGATTCATGCCCAACGATGAAAAAAGATTTAGACCAAACCATTTATCTCTTAGGTATGCTCAGTGGTTTGCAAGCGATGACCAATGATATTAACTCAGGTGGTGCTGCAAACGTTCCAAAAGATATTGCTGCGATTGTTGAACGTGGTATGGCGTGTCTGGATAATAATAAATTCTGGGGTGCGCCAATGGCGACACGTGCAGTGATTTGGACATTATTGCCGGGTGCAGATGAGGGCAAACCTGATCCATATCAAACCTTGAAACAATCAATGCAAATTGGTGAGCAAAAAGGTGTACGTTTAGCACATGCTTTATATGCAGTATCTGCGCAAGCCAGTGGGGATGATGCACGAATCCGTGAGGCTTTACGTACTTATGCTGCATCACGTGAAGAAGACAAGCCTGTTAACCCTGAGTTTAGACTGATTGATGCGATGGCAGGGCAAATGGTGCAAGCAATTGCAGATCGTTACTGGACTGAACATACAGGTGTGCGTGCTGCGGATGATGGCATGACAGTATTCTGGGATGATCAGGGGGCAACAGGAGATGATTCATTGTTTGAGGGTATGGATGATTCTACAACAGAGGATTCAGGCGTAGCACCAGCTCAAGAAGAAACAATTTCTGCGCCTGTACCAGAAGAAAATTCAGCACCAGCTGAAGAGGCTGCACCATAACGGCAAAAAAATATACATTGAATATCAAGTTTTGTATTTATAATCAGGAAAAGCTTCGGCTTTTCTTGTTTTTTAGAGGGACTTGAAATGCAAGAAGAACAACTCAATAAACGTGTAATATTGATTGCAAGCTGTATCTGTATTTCTGCATGTTTACAAATCTTTCAAGCCGTATTTATTTATTGGCGTTATAGCTTTTTTAGTGAAATTTGGCGATGGTGGACAGCGCATTGGGTACATGTCGGATGGATTCATTTTGCTTTAAATATGATTGCTTTTGCTTGCTTACCTTTTATTTTCCCACATATTAAAAATCGTTTTATTATTTTGCTGCTTCTCATACTTGCGCCATTATGTAGTTTAAGTTTTTATTATCTATATCCTCACATTGAAGCATATGCAGGTTTGTCAGGTGTGCTACATGGTTTATATGTTGCTGCTGCTTTTTTCTATTTAAAATTTCGTAAAGAGCGTAATTTTGCTTTATTTGTATTGGGTTTAATTATTGCCAAATTAGTTTGGGAAAATACTTTTGGACAAATTGGCACAGCACAATTGATTGGTAGTCCAGTTTTGGTTGAAGCACATTTAGTGGGTGCTTTTTGGGGGGCGATCACAGCTGTATTTTATTTGCTTTATCAACAGTTTTTTATAGAAAATAAGCATAAGGCTTAAAAAATATATGTCACATTTTCTAATTTATCATCACAATATCTTTCTATGGGCTTAAAAAGCTGAAATAAAAATATTTCTACTTATATTTGAAATTAATCTATTGTTTTTTCATTTAAAATTGCTTATTAATGCATAGACTTTAAGTGAATTAATATACATTTATCGCTTTATACTTGACAAAAATGCATGAAAAAAAATGTAACACTGCCATTCTTTTAACTTGAAAAAACATGCAGATTTGAAAGTGGAAATAAAAATAGGAAATGAGGGCTTCCACGTTACTCATAACTTATAAAAATATTAGTCTTATAAAAGATTTATAAGATTAGAGATAAAAATGGAATTATCATGAATGATAGTACAGAAAAAAAATCAGGCTTAGGACTGATTGGTCGTATATGGACAGAAGGGATCTCAACTTTTTTAGTCCTTTTGCTTCTCTTGCTGACGCTATTAATCGGTACAGGGGAAATGATTCATGGGCAAATGTTGCGTATTGGTGAGCGTCTTTATGGCGATGAAAAAATTGGAATGCAATATTCCTTTTTAAGAGCAGAGCCAAGCAAACCAAGTTGTGACCGTAATCCAAATATTGATACGCTTGTACAAGAGCGTATGAAAGCTGAGGCAAGTGATCCTGATGCTAGTTTCTTTGGGGTAACACCTGAAGCAGATGTGCGTCAATCTTTTTTAGCTGCTAAAACGGAATGTGAAGAAAAGTTTGCATTCTATGATAAATCAATGACACACCTAGAAAAGCATCCTTCAATTCGAACTTATCGTTCGATGGAAACGGGCTTTTTCTGGTTATTTAAATTCGGTACAGAAAACCGTGTTTTGATTTTGTTGTTTATGGTCATGATTTCAGCGATCACCGCATCATTGAAAATGCACCATATTAGTTTGCGTCCACCAACGACTAGACTTGATTTTAGAGTTTATGCAATTGCCATGATTTTGGGTAATGGTCTATTGACATATTCTGTATGGAGTCAATATCAGTCAGTGATTAACTCTGGAGTAGAGTCAACCTATGAAACCATTTGGGGTTATTGGCTATGGCTTGTTCTCTTTGTTAGTGTGACTTTAATTAGTCTGTACCAACTGTTTTTTATCCCTAAAACTGCCAAAGAAGGTGGAAATATCGGACTGGCACTGATCAGTGTTCCGTTATATGCCATTATGTCGATTGTTACGGGTATTGCGTTTACTTTCTTTATGGATTATCCAATGGGGCAAGGGATTTACCTTGGTCAATTGGTTGAATTCTCAGGAATTTTCTTAAACTTAGCCTTGTTTATTTGGGCAGGTATGTTACTGACGCAGACTCGCATCATGGATGTATTCCTTGCGATTTTACGTCCATGGAATCTTGCACCAGAAACATTAACTTGGATTATCTTGATTGCTGCTGCAATTCCAACAGCATACACAGGTGCTTCAGGGATCTTCGTTGTTGCAGCGGGTGCAATTATTTATCGTGAAGTGTGGAACTCTGGTGCACGTCGTCAGTATGCACTTGCAGTTTCAGCGATGTCAGGTTCATTGGGTGTGGTATTACGTCCATGTTTATTGGTGATCTTGATTTCGATGTTGGATAGTCGTCATGTCACTTCTGATGAGCTATTTGATCATGGTATTTATGTATTCTGGTTGACTGCATTTATTTTCCTTGGTGTTTCTTTATATCTTGCAGAAGAGAAATTCCGTATTAATTCACCAAAAATTGCAGTACCAGGCATGTTAAAAGCTTTGATTCCAGTTATTCCGTATGTGATTATTACGGCATTGGTTGTCGGCTTCTATAGCTATGGCTTAGATACGCAAATGGATGAGTTTACAGCACCTGTAATTCTTCCAATCATGTTATTGGCATATATTTTATTTGATAAATATTTGGGTGATCGTGTTCCTGTACCTGAGTACAATAATGCTTTAGCACAAGAGCATGCGAAAAATTCTGAATATTTACGTACACATGGTAGTGCGGCTGAAAATAAACGCAGTTTTGGTCAATCTATCTGGTTTGCTTCATCTGAAAGTGTGGGGCATATCGGTGCCTTGATTATTCTAATGGCACTTTCAGCGAGTATGGGTGGTCTGATTGAACGTAGTGAAATCGTGACTATGGTGCCAACACATCTGGGTAGCATCATGCTGTCATTGGCATTCCTTGCGATCTTACTTGCGATTATTGGTATGACGACAGATCCATTTGGTGCGGTGATTTTAGTTGCTGCAACGATTGCACCTGTAGCCTATGAGAATGGCATCCATCCAATTCACTTCTGGATGATCGTATTGGTTGCCTTTGAGTTTGGTTATGTTGCACCACCTGTCGCTCTAAATCACTTACTGACGAGGCTCTCGGTCGGGGATGAAGAAGTCGCCGCCGCCGATGCAGAAGCGAAAGAGAAATATACTAGCTTCTATTATCGTTATGAACGTTGGTTATTGCCGATGATGGTCTTGTTCTCAGCCCTAGTGATCGTGACTTTTGTTCCATACTTACTCAATATGTTTGATTGGTATGCCAATAAGTAACAAGCTAAATTCATAAAAGCACCTTCGGGTGCTTTTTTGTTGGGAATAGTTTTATTGGGATAATATTTTTAAAAATTTTGATGCTGTTGTTTTACAGTCAATAAATACTCTGTTGTGATGATCATTGGTAAATCATGTCTTTGAAGCTGATTTAAATCAGATAAATTTTCTATGTTAAAAGCATGTAAGGCTAAAAATGGATGTTGTTAAATGCATCAAATTTTTGTGATGTCATATATAGATTAGAGTAAATAGCATAAATAAAACACAATAAAAAACACCACTCAAATATTGTTGAATGATGTTTTAAATGAAAAGATTAAGATTGTTTTTGTTCAGCAGCAAGTTGTTGCTCAAGCAACTTAAGTTGCTCTTCTTTTAGTTTAATCAGTTGGTCTGCATCTGCATGTTGAGACTCTAAAGATTGTTGCTGATCTTTGAGCTGTTGCCCAATGTCATCAAGCTTGGCAATTTCTTCTTTAGCAAGGCTTTCATTTTCAGACACAGGCTCTTGTAAAATAGATGGTTCTACCAAGGTATGAGCCGTTACTTCTGATGTCGCAGCTTGTTCTAAAGGTTGTGCCAAGGGTGGTGCTGCGGCTTTTGGTGGTGCTTTTGTTTCAGTAGTAGGTGCTATTTTTGTTTGATCTTGATCTGCTTTAAGCCAAAATAAAGCGCTAGCTAAAGCAATAATAACGATCAATCCCCCAGCAATAAACCACATTAATTTAGAATTATTTCTTGTATCTAATTGCATGTTGTATCCAAGTTTATTTTGATGAACGAGGCTTGAATTGAATGACCCCAATTTCATCGGGTGTAGCAGGTTCTTCAGGCGCATCTACATGGGTAGGGCGATTTTCAGAATAATCACACTCGATACATTCAATCCATTCAGCATCGTCAGTGGTGAGCATCACAATACGATCCATCGATTCGCATCTTGGGCATTTTGCCCCAGCAATGAAACGACGTTTGATATTCATAAACTCACCACATAATTAATTTTACATGCGTAGTTTAAGCGTTTTTAGAGGCATTCGTCCAACCTTGATGACGTAACAATGCATCAATTTTAGGTTCACGTCCTCGAAAATTCACAAAAGCATCTAAAGCAGTATCTTTACCACCTACTGCTAAAATGGCTTTACGAAATTCTAGTCCTGTTTGAGTGTTAAAAACTCCTTCATTTTCAAAACGGTCAAAAGCATCGCTAGCAAGTACTTCTGCCCATTTATATGAGTAATAGCCCGCTGCATAACCCCCTGCAAAAATATGACTAAAACTGTTTTGGAAACGGTTGCTTTCTGTACTTGGTGCAACAGCAAATTTTTGTCGGATATCGTTCAAAGTCGCTTGAATTTGTGCTGCATCCAAAGCAGGGGTGAGTTTGTGAATGGTCAGGTCAAATAGCGCAAATTCGATTTGACGTAAAGTTTGCATACCTGACTGAAAAAAACGTGCATCAAGTAAAGATTTTAATAATTCTTGAGGCAATGTGTGTTTAGTTTCAATATGTTCAGAAAGCAGATCTAAACTGTCTTTGTCCCATGTCCAGAATTCCATAAACTGACTTGGCAATTCCACTGCATCCCACGCCACGCCGTGTGTTCCTGCTACAGAAATATTATCCACCTCGGTCAACATATGGTGTAAACCATGCCCAAATTCATGGAACAATGTATTCACTTCATCATGAGTGAGTAGGGCGGGTTGGTCACCGACTGGTGGTGTGAAATTTCCGACCATATAGCAAATCGGTTTTTGTAAGCCATTTTCAGTTTGCATGCGAGAACGGAAACCGCTCATCCATGCGCCACCACGTTTACCACTACGTGCATATAGGTCGAAATAGAAACCGCCGACAACAGAACCTTGATCTTCAAGCTCATAATAATGTGCATCAGGATGCCAAAGCGGTGCTTCACGTTCTACGACATTGATGCCATATAAGCGATTGACGACATTAAATAAACCTTGAATCACTTTAGGTGCGGGGAAATAAGGTTTTAAGTCTTCTTGAGAAAGATTGAACTGTTGTACTTTGAGTTTTTCTGAATAATAAGTGGTATCCCAAGCCTGTAACTCAGTAATACCATCTTGTGCTGCAATGGCTTTGAGTTCGGCAATTTCCTTTTCAGCAGGTGCACGTGCATGTTCTGCAAGGTCAACCAAGAACTGATTTACAGTGTCTACATCAGGTGCCATTTTTGAAGCTAGAGAATATTCTGCATAATTGTCAAAACCTAAAAGTTTCGCCATTTCCTGACGTAAACTCAAAATCTCCACCATGACAGGTGCATTGTCATATTGTGGATCGGCTGCTAAGTTTGAAGCTCGGGTGGTATAGGCTTTATAAAGCTGTTCACGTAAATCACGATCTTCGGCATAAGTCATAATTGCCAAATAAGATGGAATATCTAAAGTGGCAACAGGCTGTTCTAACTCACGTTGCTGACCATACTGTTTTAACAGTTCAATACTGCTTTGTGGCAAACCTTTAAGTTGCTCATCATTTAAAGCTAAGAAAAATGCTTGTGTTGAATCTAAAACATGGTTGGAAAAGTCAGATGAAAGCTGTGAGAGTCGTGCTGAAATTTCCGCATAGCGTTTTTTCGCTTCACCTTCGAGAGCCACACCAGAAAGTTTAAAATCACGTAATGAAAGTTTAATCGCGCTTTGTTGCGCTGTAGGAAGATCATTAAAAATCGCATTATCAAATACATGCTGATAGCTTTGGTAAAGTGGCACATGTTGACCAAGCTCTGTGTAATATTCACTTAAACTCGGTAGCAGTGCTTGATAGACTTCACGAGTCTCTGCATTGTTCATCACTGCATTTAAATGTGACAATACGCCCCATGATTCACTCATGTTATTTTCAAGGGTATCAATTTTTTCTAAGACTTGTAATTGTTGCTGTAAGGTCTCAGGAACTTGTTGAAGCTCATTTAAAAAGTTTTGTCCATCTTGAATAGACGTTTCGATATTTTGTTTGAGTTG
Source organism: Acinetobacter sp. CFCC 10889 (assembly GCF_003268395.1). Classification (GTDB taxonomy): domain Bacteria; phylum Pseudomonadota; class Gammaproteobacteria; order Pseudomonadales; family Moraxellaceae; genus Acinetobacter. The sequence continues at coordinate 129,701 of NZ_LQXQ01000003.1, forward strand.
ATCTAAAGTAATTTGGTCGAATCGTGGTACAGGCAATGTCGCCTTTTCTAATGTCATTGTTTCTAAGGTCATGAGTAATGCCAAAAAGATTGCTAAGTTATAGATAGATGTAAGGCTTGTGAGAATGGAAATCAAGCTTTGACTAATAATTTGCTTGGTATTTCTTAGGTTTTATTGTGAATTGAACTTGATTTTAAATGGTACTGAAAATGATTCAGTATCAAAATAATGGCTAAGGTGTTTTTATGATTCGTTGATTAATTTTTTTTTTCAGATACTCGAATATGATCAATAGAGTGAATAATTGTTCCAAGTGAACTTTTTTGACTGGTGATTTGTAGAATTACTTTTTTATTTTGATAGAACTTAAATTTCTCATAATTTATTTTGAAAATAGGTAAACAAGAATATTTACTAGATAAACAATAAGTTGTACCGTTTTTGGAAGAGTATTCTTTTGCATTTATTTCTAAAATTTCAACAGTTTGTATTCCATATATTTTCGTATAAATCATTGGAATGACTTTTGAACAATTTATCCAACATAGTGGAATGAAAATCATAGGCAATAAAATTAGACTATGAAATAAAGGAGATATTTTGAAATTTCTCCAATGTCTAGGAATGATCCAGAATTGTTTTTTAGATAAATAAAAGAAATATAAAATGATGGTAAAATATAGAATTGTTGAAACAACTAGAGCAACAATATTAACCATTGGCGTTGCTGAAAAATTTAAAAATAAAATACTGTAAGTTCCACTTATGCCTAAGACAACCATGATGAAAACTACATAACCATGGTAATAATATTTAGAAAATAACTTTTTAGACATGATAAATTTTATTTTAAAATTTAGATGATTATAAACAAAAAGAGCGCCGAAGCGCTCTCATTTAAATCTAAAGTTGAACTCTTAAAAACTACTCATCCTTTGCTTTTGCATTGGACTTTTTCTTTTTTGCTTTTGCCTTTTTCTTCACTTTATCTTTAGTCTTCGCTTCAGACTTCGTTGCAGTGTTTTTAACAGGCTTTTTGCTGTAAGAGCTAGGCTTTCCTTTGGACTTTTTCTTTCGAAAGGGACGTTCTCCATCTTCACTGACATTGGAAGATTCAGAGTTGGTCTTTTTCGCAGGACGTTCTGCAAAAACTTCTTCTTTGGCTACAGGTTTTGCCACACGAGGTGCACGACTTCGAATCACACGACCTGCATGAGAAAGTTGTTGTAACAGCTCAAAGTCGATCTTGCGTTCTTCAATATTCACACCAGCAACTTTGATTTTCACCTCGTCGCCTAAACCAAAGACTTGACCACGATTTTGTCCAACCAAAGTTTGGCTGGCTTGATCAAAGACAAAATAATCATCGCCCAATTGGCTAACATGCACCATGCCATCGACATACAAATCTTTCAGCGTCACGAATAAACCAAATTCAGCAGTCGCACTAATCACACCGACAAATTCTTCACCGATATGTTGTTGCATATAATGACATTTCAACCAAGAAGTCACTGAGCGAGAGGCTTCATCGGCACGGCGTTCTGTTGCAGAGAAGTGTTCACCTGCTTCATCCAAGGCTGAACCTGAAAGCGGATATTTCTTGGTGGTTAAACTGGCTTTGATGGCACGATGCAACAATAAGTCAGGATAACGGCGAATTGGCGAAGTGAAGTGCGTATACGCTTCATAAGCCAAACCATAGTGACCGACATTTTTCGGACCATAATAGGCTTGCATCATTGAGCGTAATAACACGGCATGAATACTTGGCGCATCAATACGATCTTTGGTCGCTTCAATGACTTTTTGATAATCGGCTTGTGTCGGCTGATCAGGGAATGGCAAACCAAGCAATTTTACAAAATCTTTAACTTTTTGAATGCGTGAAAACTCAGGTGCTTCATGTACACGGTACAACATTGGCACTTCATTTTTTAAGCAATATTCAGCGGCTGCCACGTTGGCAAGCAACATACATTCTTCAATCAGTTTATGTGCAACATTACGTGAACGAGGCAGGATTTCTTTAATTCCACCTAACTCATCAAATGTCATATAGGTTTCAACAGTTTCGAATTCCATTGCATGGCGTTCAGCACGTAAACCTTTGAGTGTTTCATACAATTGATAAAGTGTATTTAATGACTTACGAACATCACGATCTTCAGGAACTGCTTTGCTGTCACCATCTAAGTATTGAGCGACTTGGGTATAAGTCAAACGTGCTTTTGAATGCATCACAGAAGGGTAGAATTCAAATTTCGTCACACGACCAGCACGACTTAAATTCAAATCACAGACCATACATAAACGGTCAACGTGCGGATTTAAAGAACACAAACCATTCGACAGTGCTTCAGGCAACATTGGCAAGACGAAATGTGGGAAATACACCGATGTACCACGTTCTTGCGCTTCATCATCCAAAGGTTTACCAATGCGGACATAGTGGCTGACATCTGCAATTGCCACGACAACACGATAACCGCCACCCGGACGTTTTTCAGCATAAACTGCATCATCGAAGTCACGTGCATCTTCACCATCAATGGTGACTAATGGCAAATCACGCAAATCAATACGACCCGCACGGTCTTTTGCCGAAGGCTCTTTAAAGCTTTCCGCTTCTTTAACCACTTCTTCTGGAAATTCGTAAGGTAAACCATATTCTAAAATGGTTTGTGGAATAATGATTTCTGTATCTGCTTTATCCGCCATCGACTGGATGATATGACCTGTGGCAAATTCATCACGGGTTGGATAATCATCAATTTCGACACGAATTGAATCACCAACTTTAGCTTTGGCATGCTCAATCAGTTCTTTTTCTAAGGTAATTGGTTGATGTGCATTGGGATTTGAAGGTTGAATAAAATATTCATCTTCAAATTCAGCCACTTTACCAATCAGTTGTTTCACACGGCGCTGTGTCACTTCAGTGATATAGCCCCAAGCTTTACCTTTACGATCCACTGAGGTTTGTTGGACTTTGACGCGGTCGCCGTGGAAGACTTGGCGCAGTTCACGTTCAGGCAGTAAAAATTCTTCTTTTTTACCATCAATACTGGCAACACCTAAGCCTTTTGAGTTGACATAAACAGTCGCATCCAAAATCGGTTGGTCTGCCATGAGTTGGTATTTAAAACCATCCTTCATCAGTTGACCATCACGCACCATTGCGCTTAAACGATGGCTCAGTGCATCTATACTTTTTTGATCGGCAATTTCAAATGCATCCACTAAGTCAGCATGTGATTGCGGTTCTTGTTTTTGTTCTATCGTTTCAAGGATAAGGGTACGACTTGGGATAGGATTGTCGTAACGTTCGGCTTCAGCTTTCGCTTCAGGATCAACCCAATTTTTCATCATGTATTTGGTTTCTATTCAGAAGATAGGATTAGCATAAGTCATACAGGCAAATACTGCACGTAATTGATTGCAATAAACTGTTTTAAATTTAAATTTATGTGGATTTCTCCAAAAATTCATTGGATTAACGGTATGTTTAGTCTAAAAAAAGTACAAATTCATAAAAATTGTTTAAAAAATATGTAATCAAGCAAAAAAACTGCATTTTTTTTAAATCATGACTTGCCGAATAGTATTTTAGTTTGTATTATGGCGGCTCGTTACGGTGAGATGGGTGAGTGGCTGAAACCACATCCCTGCTAAGGATGCATACGGGCAACTGTATCGAGGGTTCGAATCCCTCTCTCACCGCCAACGAATACTTATGATGCGCTCATAGCTCAGCTGGATAGAGCACTTGGCTACGAACTAAGGGGTCGGGAGTTCGAATCTCTCTGAGCGCACCAAATTAAATAAGTATTCGAAATTAACGAAGCCTTTAGAGGCAATCAGGTACGCGCTCATAGCTCAGCTGGATAGAGCACTTGGCTACGAACTAAGGGGTCGGGAGTTCGAATCTCTCTGAGCGCACCAACTTGAAAAATTAACCGCTTAATTGCGGTTTTTTTGTCTCTGAAGTTTGATAAAATTAAAAAATTAGTGAATAAGAAAAATATTATGCAACAGATTTGTGATTTATATTTCCCCAAAGCACTAGACGATTATTCGCCTTTGCAATATTTACACATTTTTCATTCCGATTTTATTTATGACCCGAAGCAGCAATATATGGGGTATTTAAATGTAAATGTACGTCGTATTGCACTGGTCAATTTTGTTATGGAATTTCGCAAAAGAAAAATGCAAATTTACAATGTGCCTGTGCAGTATCGTGACAGTAAAAATTTAAGTCAGGATGAAGCATTTGAGTGTGCATTGAAACAGATTGATCTGGAAAAGAATCAAATTGTTAAAACTAATGTGGGTGATTCCCCTGTTATCTGGCGCTTCCCCCTTATTTTTATGAATGGTGAAGAAAAAACAGGTGCGGGTGTAAGTGTAGACAAGCTGGATGGTCATATATGGACTCAAGATGAGTCAGAAGAATATTTTTATGATTTTAATGGAGTGATTTAATTTTTCAGCCTGTGATCGACATAAAATATTTTAAATATTCATCTAAAAGTACAAATGACATCTATTTTTCAATTTGAGAAAAGTTTATCAGATAACAATATTTATTGAGGAAAAATAAGCACTGTAAGATCGTCCCAACTCACTTTTTTTGCTTTAGCACAAAGCATAACAAAAACATTTGGACGAATTCTTTGAACTGGCAATATATCTACAGTGTGATGCCACAGTTTGTTTCAGCAACTCTGACGACACTCAAAATTTCAATGATTAGCATCATACTTGCCATAGTGGTTGGTTTAATTTGCAGTGTCTTAATCACGTATAAAATCAAGATATTAAACAAAATAGCCAAAGTTTATATCGAAATATCACGTAATACACCGCTACTTATTCAGCTCTTTTTTCTCTACTACGGTCTACCAAAACTTGGCATTAAAATTGATGGTTTTACTTGTGGTGTGATTGGGCTGACTTTCCTTGGTGGAAGTTATATGGCGGAAGCTTTTCGAGCAGGTTTGCAAGCTGTTGCAAAAGGGCAAATAGATTCAGGGGAAAGCATCGGGTTAAGTCCCATACAAGTTTTTCAATACGTTATTTTTCCGCAAGCTTTAGCTGTTTCGATTCCTGCGATTGGTGCAAATTGTTTATTCCTCATTAAAGAAAGTTCTGTGGTCAGTGCTATCGCTGTAGTGGAATTATTATTTGTCACCAAAGACTTGATTGGTATGGATTACAAAACCACCGAAGCATTATTTCTGTTGATTATGTCTTACCTAATTATTTTATTACCTGTGTCCATTCTCACCAGTTATTTGGAATATCGTAGTCGGAAGGTGAGCCATGGAGTTTAATTACCTATTTCAGCCAGATCATCTCTATCGCTTGCTACAAGGTTTATGGATCACTGCAAAAATTGCTTTTATTTCCGTATTTTTTTCAGCGATTTTTGGCACGGTTTTCGGGGTGATTATGACCTCAAAAAACCTATTCATTAAAAGTTTGTGTCGTCTGTATTTAGAAATCATCCGAATCATTCCTATTCTCGTTTTACTGTTTGTTTTCTACTTTGGTTTTGCCACTTGGTTTAACTGGCAGTTTTCAGCTGTGGTGGTATGTATTGTGGTTTTTGTGCTGTGGGGGACTGCGGAAATGGGGGATTTGGTTCGAGCTGCGATTACGTCTATAGATCAGCATCAGCGAGATTCCGCGTATGCATTGGGTTTAAGCCAGAATCAAACATTATTGTATGTAGTTTTTCCGCAAAGCCTGAAACGGGTTACACCAGGGGCAATTAATCTATTCACACGGATGGTAAAAACCAGTTCATTGGCAGTACTGATCGGGGTGGTGGAAGTGATTAAAGTCGGACAGCAAATTATTGAAAATTCATTGTTAATTGTTCCGAATGCTTCGCTGTGGATTTATGGTTTGATCTTTATTTTATATTTTCTGATTTGCTATCCCTTATCACGTTTGGCGACACATTTAGAAAAAGTTTGGGAGACACCATGACTTTGTTATCTATACAAGATTTACAGAAATCATTTGCAGAAAGTCATATTTTACAAGGCATTGATTTGGACGTAAAACAAGGTGAAGTGGTGGTGATTCTCGGTCCATCAGGTTGTGGGAAAAGCACCTTATTGCGTTGTATTAATGGCTTGGAGAAAATTCAAAGTGGGACGATTCATTTACAAGGTTCAGGTGTTCTAGGTACAGATTTACCTTGGGTTAATGTTCGTCAAAAAATCGGCATGGTGTTTCAAAACTATGAACTTTTTGGACATATGAATGTGATTGATAACATTCTTCTTGGTCCGCTTAAAGTTCAAAAAAGAAGTCGTGCTGAAGCGGAAAAAGTCGCAGATGAGTTGTTAAAGCGGGTCGGATTGTATGAGCGAAAGCAAGATTATCCACGACAACTATCAGGTGGACAGAAGCAACGAATCGCCATCGTGCGTTCATTAGTGATGCAACCGCAGGTCATTCTTTTAGATGAAATTACCGCGGCTTTAGACCCTGAAATGGTACGCGAAGTTTTAGACGTGGTTTTAAAACTTGCCCATGAGGGAATGACCATGCTGATCGTTACGCATGAAATGTCATTTGCTCGAAAGGTCGCAGATCGGATTATTTTTATGGATAAGGGCAAAATTATTGAACAAGCTACGCCTGAGCAATTTTTTGAGCATCCACAAACTGAACGTGCCAAAGCCTTTTTAAATATGTTGAATTATTAGTTTTATCGCGAAACCGATATTGTAAATTTTGTGTGAATAATAGGATGAAAATAATGAATTTATCTTTAAAAAATCTTAGTCATGTATTGGCTGCAACAGTTTTGAGTTTGGGTTTGGTGGCATGTAATAAAAATGCACCGACAGCGGAGAAAAAAGCTGAGACTGAAACAAACGTATCAAGCATTGAGCAAATTAAGAAAAATGGTGTGGTGCGCATCGGGGTATTTAGTGATAAACCACCTTTTGGTTATTTGGATGCACAAGGTAAAAACCAAGGCTTTGATGTGGAAATTGCCAAGCATGTTGCTAAAGACTTATTGGGTGATGAAAACAAAGTTGAGTTCGTACTCACTGAAGCGGCAAATCGTGTGGAATATTTAAAAGCCAATAAAGTTGATATTATTTTTGCTAATTTCACAGTAACGCCTGAGCGTAAAGAAGTTGTTGATTTTGCGAAACCTTATTTAAAAGTATCTTTGGGAGTGGTTTCTCCAAAAGCCAAGCCGATCACGGATATTGCACAATTGAAAGATCAAACCTTGTTGGTGAATAAAGGCACAACAGCAGATTCATTCTTCACAAAATCACATCCTGAAATTAAGTTGCAAAAATACGAGCAAAATACCGAAACCTTTGATGCACTGAAAGATGGTCGTGGCGTGGCTTTAGCACATGACAATCTATTGGTACTGGCTTGGGCAAAAGAGAATCCAAACTATACAGTAGGCATTACCAGTCTAGGTCAGCATGATTTGATCGCACCTGCGGTGAAAAAGGGCGATAAAGCATTGTTGGATTGGCTCAATCAAGATTTAGAAAAATTATCTAAAGAAGGTGTTATTCAACAAGCCTATGAAAAAACCTTAAAACCAGTTTATGGTGATACGATTGATCCGAAAGATTTGTTGGTGGAGTAATTGAACAGATCGTGTTGAATTTACTATTTACCGTGCAAAATGCACGGTTTTTTGATATTGGAAGATTTTGTCTTTATGCTAGTTTAAAAATCTGAATAATAAATACATAGCCAGTTCAAAAAGAAAATATGATGAAAATAAATACAATTTGCAAAAGCATAGTTATTTCAGTATTAGGATTAAGTATTACGGGCTGTTCATGTGGATTGTTCTCCAAAAGTACAGGCTGTACGGCTGTAATGGTGACAGGGTTAATTGTAACTGCACCTGTACTTGTTCCCTATTACGGTGCTAAAAAGCTGGTTGATGATCAAAAACAACAAAAAACAGATAAAGATTTGATACGTGATGTAACCTTAGGAAATGATCGGGACAGCTTAGAAAAAGTCGTTTTAGGACAGATTTCCTATCATACTTCGGTTGAGAAACGTATAGAAATGGATCGTCTAGCAGCACAAAAGCTTATTGAGTATGATGTGCCTCAAAGTCAAAACTGGACTGAAAATGGCTTAACTGCCATGATTTTGGCGTATCACAATCAAAGCTATCAACATGTAGATGAAGAAAAATTTGATCAATATTCCATAAGAGCTTGGGAGCTTTACTTACAGCACCGCCAAGCCAATTATAGTTATTATCGTGGTTCGCATGATTTTTCGGATGTCACGGAAAATTATTATTTAGTCAAAAATAAATTGCTCAAAGCAAACTCTGCGCCTGAAAAAGCACTCCCTATTTTCAAGCAATGCTTACAAGATCCAATGTGGTCGATGGCTGAGGCAAATAGTGATGGAAATGATGGATATTTACCCTGTAAGTATGCCTTAAAATATTATAATCGTAAGTTTTTTAAATATGACAATGCCAATCAAGAGGTTTTAGATGAGATCGAACGGCAATATAAAGAGAATCTAGAAAAACGACATCAGCAATTAAAACGAGAGGGTGTGATTGCCTAAAGAGTATGACCATATAAGTTCACACGAAAATGAATAAACAAGAGGTTATATTTTATTGAAGTTAAATTTCTTCTGCATTTATTATAAAAGTAAAACATTTGTATAAATTAGCAACAGTATAGCAAAATTGTGCTTATTTCCTAAACATACAGTCTAAAAAGATAGATAAAAGACTTTTCAATAAAGTGAAAAGGCGTATAATGCGTCCCATCAAGACGTCGCGCTCATAGCTCAGCTGGATAGAGCACTTGGCTACGAACTAAGGGGTCGGGAGTTCGAATCTCTCTGAGCGCACCAACTTGATCATCGGAAGATGTAAACTTGACAAGAAACCGCTTTATAGCGGTTTTTTTGTGTCTGAAAATTATTATATTATTCAATCAGTATCATTCAACTTTTTCTAGCTGATCAGTGTCTTCAAGCTCGGGAGCTTCATACTCTTTCGCATGCTCAAGCTGAGAAATATCCATTTTAATATTTTCTGCAAGTACGACACTACGTCCAAACATTCGTCCAAAAATGACACGACAGGAAAGTTCTTTAGGCAAGGTTTTTAATTGCTTAAACTCATAAACACAATTTAGTTGAGAAGCATCATTTTCAGGACAAATGCTAAATAAAACATCATATTTAAAATGATGATTCTCATAAACAATCGGGTTATCTTCAAATTCATTTGCAGCAATAGAGCCTGTGACTTCAAATTGGTCATTCACTGGGCATTTAAAGTGGGCATAATGAAAGCGATATTCATCATAAATTTTATGTAATGGTTTTTCACTCAAGGCTGTAGCGTTAAACATGAGATAACCATGACGATTTAATTCGGGTATATTTTGTGGTGGTACAAAAGTATATTTCGGTTCAAGCGTAATAGGGACTTGATATTCAGGCATTTCTTCACATGCAAGCAATAAAAATGCGCATGTGCTGACTAAATATTGACGGTATCCCTTTAACATATGATCTTTGTCCTATTATTTACTCTGTGCTTTAATTTTTTGGGTAAAAACAGCATTTCCACCTGCGGCAGGTAACATATCATGATATGGCAAACTACGTGCTGCTCTGAGTAAAAAAGGTGCTTTTTCATCAATTTTTACTGCTGTGGTTACCCGCATTAATGTTGCTGAACCTTGTGGATTGAGTTGGACTTGTCCTTTGAGATAACGTAAGTCTCCACCATTGGCAAAGAAGTTATTTTCATTGTTTTTTGGAAAGTTAAAATGCATTTTAAAATCAAAGGGAATGCTCACAACACCAAGCCCAATGCTGACTTTAATATCGCTATCTTGACCTTGTGTTGTGACAGGAAAAGTGGTGATTTTCTTAATTTGGCGAGGGAAAACACTTTGATAAGAGGCGGGCTGAAGCCATTTTTGTAATTGTGCAGGTGCTTCCTTAAATGCTTGATAAGTTGTGGTAAAACGTAAAACTTCACGCCCATGTGTATAAGGTACAGTGGTTGGCAGGTTTAAAATACTGACAGGTTGTCCTGTCGTTGCACTTAAATCATTAATTTTTTGTAGTTGTGCAGCATTTAGTTTTGGTTCGGGAAATTGACCGGGATTTAAAGCAATCACGCTTTTTGTACCAAAACGTTGGCGCAGTGATTCTAGAACAAAAGCTCCTGTACCTGTTGGAATGCCGAGTTTAGCTTCAGGAATTGCATTTAAAATTTGTTTGAATAAGAAACCTTTAGGTTGACTGGTATCGCCCCATTGGGTCAGTGTTACGAGGGTTTTTTTATCGCCTAGACTAAACCATTCAAGTTTTCCAACGGCATAAGGTAGCGGTGCATCAATTACAATCGTGGAAATACTATTGGTGGCGAGCTGGTGTTGCATCACCACATCTTCGTTAAAGTTCAGTACAGGAATCGGTGTGGGAATCGACACACGATATTTCATTTGACTGACATTACCTTTTTGCTCAACTAATTTAGCTGTTTTTAGCGTTGGAAATAAGCCTACATATTGTGTGTAATTGCTTAATGTTTTTGCAAGGTCTTGACTATTTACAGGCAAAATAATAGCCGCAGATGTAAAACGTGCAGTAGGGTTAGGATTGGCTTTTAAGGTCGGTAAACTGGTTGTTGTTGCAGCATGTGGATAGATAAAAATATCATCTTGCACATAACTTGCGAGCTGTTGTGCATTGTTTTGAAAAGGTTTTAGACTACTTGGAATGTTGTCTGTCCATGTTACGATTTGGGCAAAACTAAATGAACTTACGCTGAAGCAAAGTAGCATACATGCAGTTTGTTGAATACGTGTCATCCTTGAGTCCTTATTTTTTGTATTCCGTTTTAGATGGATGTTTTACCTGAAAATGATCAATTTTGAATTGACCTAAACGATAAAATTAAGCAGGTAAATTATCATGAAAATACAGTGCTACATGGTATTTCTGGTGTAATATCTTGGCATCGTTAAATTTTGTATTGAAGCACTATGTCAGACACTCAGCCTGCATTATCTGCACGTTATTATCTTAATTTAGAAGAATCACAAGATGGTTTTAAACTTGCAACTTTAGGTAAAAAGCAAATTTCACGTTTTTTAACTCCTTTGGTAAGTGTTGGAATCATTGGATATGGCTTGTATTTAGGGATGGCGACAGTTGGGCGTTATTATGTCTTTCTAGGTTTATTCTTTTTGCTTTTGCAAGGTCTAATGCGCTATTGGTTTTTGCCCATGATGTTTAAACGTCAGTTTATTAAGTACCAATTTGGCAAAAGTGAACAGGGCATTGAATTATTTCAAGATCATGCAGAAATTTTTTCGAGTGGTCGACCAAAAAAATCCTTTCAATATAGTGATGTACAGCATTTTATTGAAGGTAAATTGACTTATATGATTGAGTTGAAAAATCGGACTGTGATCATTGTGCCAAAACGTGCTTTTGCAGATCCAGCAGATCAAACAATATTTACCAATACGTTTAAGAAATAATGAGTTGTTAATGTCATTCAGATAGAACAAGGAAAGAATATGAGTACACGTCCATCGAAAATTGTTTGTGTCGGTCGTAGTTATGCGGCACATATCGCTGAGTTGGGAAATGCTACACCAGATCGTCCAGTTTTATTTATTAAACCACCAAGCAGTCTAGTTTCTTTGCAAGAGGGTATTTCTTGGAATGAAAATTGGGGCAGTTTGCACCATGAGTGTGAAGTCACTTTACGTATAGATCAACCTTTAAAAGGTGAAACCAATCCTGAAAAAGCATTGGAAGCGATTGGTGCTGTGACACTCGGTTTGGATTTGACCTTGCGTGATCTTCAAGATGATTTAAAGAAAAAAGGTCAACCTTGGGAACGAGCAAAAGCCTTTGATGGTTCATGTGTACTGGCTGATTGGGTGAGTATTGATGAAGTGAAAGCATGGGATGCGATCACCTTTGAATTTGCTATCAATGATCAAGTGCGCCAGAAAGGTGATACCTCTTTATTGATTTTTGATATTGGTTATTTACTCGCAGACATTAGCCAAGTGTTCGCGTTAGAGCCCGGTGATGTAGTGATGACAGGTACACCAGCAGGCGTAGGTGCTTTGGCTTCAGGTGATCAGTTGACCATGACGTTGAATGGTCAGAGCCAAGATTTTGTTTGGAAAACTTTTGTGAAATAAGCTTGTAAATTATTTTGCAGTCTAAAAACCCTGTCTTGGTTAAGATAGGGCTTTTTTGATTAAAATTTAGCTCTTAAAGTTAATTTTACATTGCGAGGTTCGCCGTAACGGTTACTTGTATTGGTAATATAAGAATAATATTTTTTATCAAATACATTATTTGCATTTACTCCAATACTGACTTGCTCACTGAGTGGATAACTTGCCATTAAGTTGACGAGTGCATAAGCTTCTTGTGATGTCGGTTTTGTCGTATAACGCCCAACTTTCCACTCACTTTGATAGTTTACCCCACCACCAATGGTCAGTTGATTCGGAAGTTTATAACTTGCAAATAATCGAGCGATATGTTCAGGAGTGGTTTCATTAAATACACGACCTTCATTTTTAGGGTCTTTTGCGTATTCAGTGGTGTTATATGTATAACCTGCAATTAAATTTAAATTAGGCAGTACTTCACCGCGAATTTCTGTTTCGATTCCTTCGCTAATTACTTTACCTGATGCTATTTTACAATAACCATCGGGTGTATTTTCTATACACTGACCAAGTGTAGAAAGATCATCAATACTTCGATTAATTTGATTGGTTCTAAATGTTGCAAGAGAAGCAATCATACGATCATCATTGAAACCAGCTTTTATACCGACCTCGTAGACATTTCCTTGAATTGGGTCAAGTAATTTTCCATCCATATTTTTGACATTCTGAACAACAAAACTGTCGGTATAGCTGGCATAGGCAGTGATCAAGTCATTGATGTCATAAGTCAATCCAAAATATGGTGTCAGTACATTGCTTTTTTTGTACTGTGTATCACGGGCAGGCTTTCGTAGACCATCTACATTACTTGTATATTTAGATGAATATTCATAATTGCTTTGACGTACACCAGCAATTAAATTCAATGGATCTAACAAATTCCATCTTGAGGTAATATATAAACCAGATTGTTTTGATTCTTCATCTGATCTACCGCCATCCATACTGTAACGTGATTCACCTGAGGGTAATTGGTATGGCTTATATGTCCATAAGTCAACGAGATATCGTGATAAAGGGGCTGTACCTTGTGATGTGGTCCAAAGTGAACCATCAGCTAACATGTTGTCAAAACTGGTCCATTGTCCAGGTATTTTACTTTGGTAATAATTACCACCAATAACCAATTCGTGTTCACGACCAAATAAGTTAAATTTCCCTTGAGTAAAGAGATCAAAAGCATTGATATCTTGTTGATAACGATATGCGTATTTATTGACTGTTGCTTGAGGATCTTCTTTGGTGGTATTGGCTGCAAGGCTTAAGCTGGTAAAGCGCATATCCATGTCAATATTGGCATTAATATAAGATGCTTTGACCAACCAATCGTCATTAAGTTTATGAGTTAAATCAATAAATGCTTGAGAATTCTTTTTATCCCAAAAATCTCGATAATCACAACCACAATTGTCACGATCTAAAGCTAAATCAGAGCCATCTGAAAAACGTGGTAACCCCCCAACTGGTACAGCATGTTCTTTTTGCTGAGAAAATCCAACATTCAGCAAAGTGGATGGCGTGAGATCCGCACTGATAATTCCATATAATACATTGGTGTCACGTGTTACAGCTTTCATCCAAGAATCACCATCTTGATAAGCTGCGACAAAGCGACCTCGAACAGAGCCTTCTTGGTTGAGTGGACCAGATAAATCAACCTCTCCACGAATGGTATTCCATGAACCATAACTGACACTACCACTGCCTTGAAAATGCTCTGTTGGTTTTTTACGGATTAGATTAATCGCACCTGAAGGCTCGCCTGATCCTTGCATAAGTCCAGCAGCACCTCGAATCACATCAATACTTTCAATGATTGCCATGTCTGGTTTAGATGCTGCGACATTAGAAGCATTGATTGCAACACCATCAAATTGAAGTAAATTGGAATTCCAGCCATCACCTAAATTGAATCCCCGAATTGAAAAGTTAGTTCGTTCTGAGTTATCACCTGTAAGAATGATTCCAGTAGTATTTTGTAATGCATCACCAAGGTTATTGAAGCCCATATCTTCAATCTGTTTACGATTAATAGTCGTAACGGATTGCGGAGTTTCTTTTACATCAAGGTTAAGTTTTGCAGCAGTATTGGTCTTTTTCTTGAGATAGCCAACATTATTAGCTTGAGTTGCTTTAAACGTTATCGTTGGTAGTTGTGAAATATCTTCACTAGAAACTTGGTTGTTTTCAGCAGCGACTGTCATTTGAGAGAAAATACTTACAATAGAGACGCAGAGCAAATTCTTTAGAAAAATCGGATACTTGTTAGGGAGTGAATGCATGATTTTTTCCAATTTGATAATGATAGTTATTATCAATATTATTATCAATAAGTCAATCTGGCAGTATTTAAAAATATGCTGGCATTAAATAAATTGATTATTGATATAAATAATAGGTGATTATGCTAACGAGGATTTTTTCGGAGTAGTTTAAAGAAAACGGAGATATATTATTGTGTGAATGATTAAAGAAAGATCCCATCCTTTAAGATGTTTGAACCCACTCCGTCACAGATACATAGTAGTTTTATTGTGATTGGATCTGTGATTCCAACTTTAATTTTGGCAGTGTTATATCGCCATAGTGGAAAATGGAAATCACAACTCTTGGCTTAAGTCAGACTTCAAAAGATTTTCTAAATTGATCAGGCGTCACTTCCATCCAACGCTTAAACATGGCAATAAAAGCCGAGGCATTGGCATAACCCAAATCTAGTGCAATGCCTTCAACGGTTTTTCCCTCACTTAACATGCTCATGGCTTTCATCACTTTTAAGCGTTGTCGCCATTCATTTAACGACATGCTCAGTTCTTTTTGTGCCAAACGCGCAAGGGTGCGTTCTGTGGTATTGATCTGCATAGCCAGTTCAGACAATGCACTTTGATCAGCTGGATTGTCATGTAGATAATTCAAAATTTGCTTGAGCGTCGGATGATCGGTATGTGGTAAATAACTTGCCACATATTGTGCATGGTGCAACTGATCAAGAAGCACTTGTAAGAGTCGTAAATGTTCAGCTGTATCCGTAATCGGGTGTTGTTTTAAATGCAATAAAATCGCACTGACCAAAGGTGCTGTTAATAAAATCCCCGCCTGTTGTGGTAGCTGTTGGCATAATGACTCATGAATATATAAGGTTGCATGGGATACCGAGGTGCGGTTTAAACCACTATGTTGCAAATTCGGGGGTAACCACAAGCCATAAGGGGGCGGGGTAATATAGTTGGTTTGGTCAATATTCACCTCCATCACGCCATTAAAGGCATAAACAAATTCTCCCCAAGCATGCCCATGAAGTGGATAAATAGATAATGCAGGATCATCTCGAAAATCAATCCAAAGCGGTGCTTCAATTTCATCATTGGTCAATAATTGAGTGTAATTTTCAGCTTGTAGGGCTTTTTTATTGATTTTATGGGGCATCTGAAATTTGCCTGAATTTGAGGATGGTTTGTCTGTTCTCAAGTATATCTTATAAAAACGACAGGATTATAGTGGTGTTATTGTTCTGTTGAGATAAATATCGTGGATATGCGTAAAGCACTTGATGCCAAAGCATCAGGTTTAATGATCATGTTGTGTATGATTTGGGGTTTGCAACAAGTGGTACTCAAGCTTGCAGCCGTAGATATTGCACCAATCATGCAAATCGCAATTCGATGTGGGCTTTCTGCATTGATGGTTTATCCATTGATTCGACTTCCGCAAGGCGTGAGCTTATTCTCCAAAGATTATTTACTGGCAGGGATGTGGTTGGCATTTTTATTCTCAGCCGAATTCTTTCTCGTTGCAGAAGCTTTACGTTTTACTTCTGCATCACATACCGTAGTTTTACTGTATACCGCACCGATTTTTGTCGCATTGGGGCTAAATTGGAAATTTGCCTCTGAACGACTTTCAGCTTTGCAATGGACAGGAATCTTCATAGCCTTTGTGGGGATTGTTGTTACTTTTATGGGCAAAGATAGCCAAACTGGGCAATTCTCTAAAGTGCTTTTGGGCGATGCGATGGCTTTACTTGCAGGGATCATGTGGGCTTTAACCACGATTTCATTGCGTTTAACCAAACTTGCCGAAGCGCATCCGACACAAACTTTGTTTTATCAGTTGATGGGCGGTTTTATTCTACTCATGCCTTTGGCTTTTGCTTTGGGGCAAACTGAAATTCGTTGGACTTTACTCACCTTTTCAAGTTTGGCTTTTCATACATTCATTATTTCTTTTGCTAGTTTGATGATTTGGTTTTGGTTATTGAGAAATTACTTAGCCAATCATCTTGGGGTGTTTTCATTCCTCACACCGTTGTTCGGGATCGCATTCGGTATTATTTTCTTAGATGAAAAGCTTGAAGTGAATTTTATGATTGGCACTGCTTTGGTGATGTTGGGAATTTTAGTGGTGAGTTTACAAGGATGGATTCAACGTAAAGTATTGCACATTTCTGAGTGATCTTATTTTCAATGTATTGTGTGGTTATTCTCAAATGCAAGATTCTCAAATACAAGATTCTCAAGTGAAGCATGCACTTGAGAATCGTATTATTTATTGACAAATAATCAGCTATTTATCATCTAAAATGGTTGAAAGTGGAATAGATAACTTCGCTGCCAAATATTCATCAGATTCGATCAAAGCAGGTCCTATACGCTGCATCCAAATATCATCAGCATGGATATTTCCAACATCTTGTTGGCTTGGAAGTGGGTAGGGTAAGGCTTTATAGAATGTCCAAAAATCAATCGTATCTAAATTACGTGCCAGTACATATTGGTTATTATCTGTACGTGTAACTAAATTTTGTTTTTCCAACATGACCACATAAGCTGGCCAACGTCCGATTTCACCACGACCTAAGATTTTTAACACTTCTGCATCTGTGACAACATCACCCGTTTTTTGCTTTTGATAAAATAATTCTAAAACATCTAATAACATTAGCGTTGGATGGCGTGTTTGATTTTTACCCGAATGAAAGGCAGTAAGTGCATAGCTGATTTCAACACCAAGTAGCACAATATTCCATGACATAAAAATCCAAAGTAGGAAAATAGGCACTGCTGCAAAAGCCCCATACACAATGGTATAACTGGTAAAATTGGTCATGATAAAGCCAAACAAATTTTTCAGTAATTCAAACACAATGGCACTAAATAGACCTGAAATGGCAGCCGCTTTAATGGGGACGCTACGGTTTGGAATCGTCCAATATAAAATAAAGAAACCTAGAACTGTTAAGGCAAAAGAAATGATCCACAATAACGCAGAGCCATCCACTTGATAGCCTGCAAAGTTATTACTGAGGACATTCATAGAGGCAAGTGTTGAAGAAATGACAAAGGCGCTACCCAGTAAAATAGGACCTAGGGAAATAATCGTCCAATAACGCATAAAACCCACAATACCATTGCGAGTTTCTTGCACTCGCCAAATGCGATTAAATACAGTTTCGATACTGGTTAACATCATCACAGTGGTGACAAAGAGAAAAAGCACCCCGATCGCAGTTAAATTACTGGAGTTTTGGGTAAAAACATTAAAGGCTTTATCAAAGGCAATACTGGTTTTTGGTAGAAAATTGCTATAAATCATTTGTTGAAGCTGTTGTCGAGCGGGTTCTAGTGCTTTAATCGAAGAGATAATCACCAGAAAAACCGTTAACATCGGTACAACAGCAAATAGCGTGGTATAGGTTAAAGAACCAGCCTGATCACGACAACGATCCGCTTCAAAACGGCGAATAACAAACAAGATAAACTGAAACCAAGTTTTGTCATAAAAGGGAAGTTTTTTCAGTAAATCCAGCATATTTAATCTATCTCAATTTATTTTCATCGTGTTTATTCAGCTTTACTGTTACAGCTTAACCAAAAATACAGCAAAATACCGTATAGTTTTCTTTTTCACATGTTTAAAAAATTATGCAAACCTATGTTTTAGTTCTGTATTACAGTAAATATGGTTCAACCAAAGAAATGGCGCATTTGATTGCAAATGGTATTGAAGCCGCAGGTATTGCTGTAAAAATTCGTACAGTGCCCAATTTATCAACTGTTGTGACAGAAGCACAAGCCAGTATTCCAGAAGAGGGTGATATTTACTGTACCTTGGATGATTTGCAAAACTGTGCAGGTTTGGCACTCGGTTCTCCAACACGTTTTGGTAATATGGCTTCGGAAATGAAATATTTTTGGGATCAAACCACAAGCCTTTGGCTCAATGGTGCTTTGCATAATAAGCCAGCTTGTGTATTCACATCATCTGGTTCGATGCATGGCGGTCAGGAAAGTACGCTTTTGACCATGTTACCGCCATTGTTCCATCACGGCATGATGATCATGGGGTTAACCAATGCCAATCCAGCATTATCGAATACCAAATCAGGCGGAACGCCGTATGGTGCAACGCATGTCAGTGGTCCACGCCATGATCAAAGTTTAAGTACAGATGAAAAGTCATTGTGCGAAGAGCAGGGTAAGCGTTTGGGGGAAGTGGTTAAAAAACTGAATTCATAAGTATATAACATTGGATATATTCTCTTGTTATATGCAGCTCACTTTAACAAGAGAATAGTCACTAAAAAGCACGTTTGTATCAATTTAAAAAATTGGAAAATTATAACACTCATTAAAATACCCATTTTTAGTTATATAAATATTCACTTAAATTCCCTTTAATAGCTGTGTTTTTGATCAGTGTTGTTAATACGATAATTGAATAAGGAGGGAATGAGTGATGAAGCTATTTTTAGCTACAATGATGATGTGTGGTGTAGGCTTATTTACAGTAAATACAGCTTTTGCAGCAGGAGATATTGTCTATGTATTGGATTTTCCTGAAGTGAAAGAACAGGAAAGTCAGTATTTGGCGATACAAGCACATACTGTAATTATTGAAAATAAAGCAAAAATTTTTAACTAGAATGATTTTTGTTTGAAGAATATTTAGAAAGTGATGTCGCTTCACTTTCTAAAATTTAATTTAGAATGCACATATTATTTTTCTGAATCGTGATCTATTTGTACTGATTGAGCATTTATATGTGTATCGGTTGTTGCCTTAAAACGGTGTTTGCATTTTTTACATTGGTAATCTAAATAAATATTTTGATCAACGACTACGCCTGCTTTTTTACCAAAACGATGTCCTAAGAAACCACCTGTAACCCCAATACTGATTGCACCGACAAAAGTACCAATCGTTGCACCCATAATCACACCCAGTGGTCCTGCAACAGTGCCAATCGCAGCCCCAACTGATGCACCTGAAGCTGCACCGCCCACAGTTCCTGCCGCAGCACCTGCTGAACTTAACAGTACGCCACCAGCTTTTTGTAGTAGTTGTTCATGGTCACGCTTTTCGATTTCAGTTGAACCACATTTTGGGCAGATTACAACAATTTCATCAGTCATTGATCAGTACTCATCTCGGACAATGTCCATTTGTCTTCGTATATAATGTTGAAGTCATTCAATTTTTAGATTGAAACGAAATAACTATTTCAATCTAATGACATGTTGATTGTAACCGAATCAAAGTTTTGATTTTTATCATTCATGTAACAAACTTAAATAATTTTTTATTATTTTTCAGGTGTTAAATAAATTTTTCCAACATTGATTTTATTGAAAATATGCGGGGAGTTTTTTTCATCAGGGACTTGTTGCCAATATACTTCGGAATAGTCATAAATTTTCCCTTCATAGCCTTCAAAGGCGATATAAATTTGCAATGGACCTTCTAACTTACGGATATTGGGTCTAAAAAATTGATAATGAATTTCAAATGCAGGTAATTTAAATTCACCCTGTGCAGATAAGGTTTTTTGGAAACGATCATCCGCAGCGATATAATAACCAATATCGCCAGTTTTATGTGCTAGAGCTAGTCCTGTGTTTTGATCATACAAAGCACCCACTGCTTCTGGATGTAAATAAATCGTTTTGATTGGGGTTAGTAAATATGCAATAACCCCTGCGCAGGTCAATAAAAGCAGTAAGATTTGAATTATTTTTGGTGGTGTAT
>NZ_LQXQ01000004.1 GCF_003268395.1 Acinetobacter sp. CFCC 10889
CATCTGATTGTGTGAAAAAGAGCGCTCCTTTTTGGGGCGCTTTTTTATGCATCAATATTTTATTTTTACCATCAGTAAATTATTATTGTCGAACAATATCTTGTAAAGGTGTCCTTAAGTGATATTTCTGTGACCTAATCTGCAATTATCGAATATTCATAAAAAAGTAATATAAGTAGTAAGAAATTAAATTATAAAGAATTAGTGACCTTTCACTAAAAAAGGAGTCAGTGCAAATGAATGCTAAAGTCAATATTTCAAACCGTGCAGGTGCTTCATTTCCAGTGCGTCGAATGAATTTTAACTTTGATAATGTCCCTGAATATTGGGCAAATGAGTCTGCGGGTATTACTCATTTTATGACCGCATTATCAGCATTATTTCCTGATGGTGAAAAACTATTTATTGATTCTGTTCGTGCGGTGCGTCACCATCCTGCAATTAAAGACAATGAGGCATTGCAAAAAGAAATCAGTGCTTTTATTGGGCAAGAAGCGATGCACACACAAGAACATGTGGGCTTTAATGCATCAGCGCAAAAATATGGTCATGATGTTGCGAAGCATGAGCGTGAAACGGGGCGTTTAATCCAAGGTGCACGTAAATGGTTTGCTCGTGCGGTGAAGCCATTTGGTATGACACAAGAAATGGTAGATTTAACGGCAACGACTGCACTTGAGCACTTTACAGCGACAATCGCTTCTGAGTTATTGCGTAATCCACATATTCAAGAACTCATGACTGATCCAACAATGTCTTATATGTGGTTTTGGCATGCCGTTGAAGAAAATGAGCATAAAGCTGTTGCATTTGATGTCTATGAAGGTGTATTTGGCACGGGTTTAAAAGCATATGCTTTGCGTAGTACAGCATTAGTGATCGCAATGGCGTTAATTTTTAGTGCACAATCATCATTTGTTATCCGTTTACTGAAAAATGATGGTAAGCTGAATTTAAAAGAGTTGGGTACAATTTATAAATATGCCTATAGTCCATCGAAAGGGATTATCGCAGGCATGACCAAAGAAATGTTGGCTTATTTCCGTCCAAGTTTTCATCCAAATGATTTAGATACTGTTGAATTATTAGAAATATGGAAAGCTAAATTAGGCATTTAATTTACGCTGATTTGTTGTGAATAAGGGAAGGTTTGATAAATCTTCCTTTTTTATTAGACTTCTATATAGAAATTCTTATAATTCACTTTTTGCTTATAAAAGTTGATGAACGAAGATGATTCGTTTAATGCAAGCCTCAGATTTAAATGCAGTCTCTCGTATTGAAAATCTTGTTCAAACACATCCTTGGACACTCAGTCAATTTCAGGATTCGATTCAAAGTTACCAAAGCACAGTGCTTGAAATGCATGGGCAAGTTGTGGGGTTTTGTATTTTACAACCTGTATTGGATGAAGCGAATTTGTTGTTAATGGCGGTTGACCCTCAGCAGCAAGGCAAGGGTTATGGTTATCAATTATTAGCAGAATCTATTCAATTTTTAAAAAACAATCCAATTCAGATTTTTTTGGAAGTACGTGAGTCTAATCTCGCTGCAATTGCTTTATATGAAAAGTCTGATTTTCATCAAATTGATCTGCGTAAAAATTATTATCCAAATAAAGAGGGTGGTCGTGAACATGCCATTATTATGGTAAAAACTTGTACTGAAGATTTTTCACAATTATTTAAGCTTTAAGGTTTTGAAAATAATCATTATTTTATGATAGGTTCATTCCATTCTGATGGTAAAGTTGTCATCAGCATATTGCCGAGTTTATTAATTTCTTCAGCATCTAAATGGCGGCTAATATGTCGCCATTGTCCATCAAGTAAGAGTTCAAAGGGGGCATATTGTGATTTATAATTCATTTTTTGTGAATGAGGAACCCAATAGCCTAAGTATACATAGTCTTGTTGTAGCGATTTGACATATTCGATTTGTTTTAAAATAGCAAATACGCCTAATGAGCGGCGACTTTCATTAGGATCAAAAAAAGTATAAACCGCAGAAATACCATCATCGAGTGTATCGCAGGTCGATACGCTAATCAGGTGATCATCTTTCCAAAGTTCTAAAAAAAAGCTATCACTACAGCTATGAATTAAAAATTTCTCAAATTGGTCATAACTAGGGGGGAACATATCGCCATCAGCATGACGTTCATTGATATAACGTTCATAAAGCTGATAGTGCATGATATTTGCATCTTGTGTAGATACAATTTTCATCGTTAAGTCTTGATTGCGTTTCCATGCTTTTTTTTGTGTACTGTTCATTTTAAATTCATCAACAGGCACACGGCAGGAGAGGCATTGTCGACATAAATGACATTCAGGGCGATAAACAAAATCACCACTGCGACGAAAACCCATACGTGATAATTCGGAAAGCGTCACCACATCAATGCGGTGGGCAGGGTCTAAAAACACCATACGTGCAGATTTTTCTGCTAAATAACTGCAGCCATGTGGCGGGGTAATATAATATTGTAAGTCATTCAATCGGGACTTAGGCTGATATGAGTTCATAACGATTTGTCCCTCTTTCTAATCCAGTTATTTTTCAGTCCATTAATTTTGCAGTTTGCGCTATTGTTTTACTTGAAAATACACGTTCTTGATAACTTTTCCAATCTATAGAGGGGCATTTAATTACATCTTGTAACGATTTTAAGTAGTCTTGGCGAGAAAGTGTACATGCACCTAGACTTAACAGGTGATCATTGACCAATTGGCAGTCAATCCAAGGTAATTGTTTTCACGACCAAGTAACATTAATGTATAAAATGCCATTTTAGAAACATCGGTTTGCGTACTAAACATAGATTCACCAAAGCAACCATGTCCAATACTGACACCATATAAACCGCCTACTAATCGCTCTTGATCCCAAACTTCAACACTGTAAGCATAGCCTGCTTGAAATAATGCACAATAGCCTTGAATAATATCTTCTGAAATCCATGTTTCATCTGCATAGGTACGTGGAAGTGAGCATGAGCGAATCACTTGTTCAAAAGCTTGATTGATTGTGATTTTATAATCAAACTTTTTCATGTTACGCACAAGTGATTTACTTGGATGATAATCCAATGGTCGGATGATACAGCGTGGTTCAGGACTCCACCAACAGATGGGTTCGCCTTCTGAAAACCAAGGAAACAGACCATGTGAATAGGCTTCAAATAATGTCGCAGGATGCAGATCTGCACCAATACAAATCAGTCCTTCACCTTCTGGGTCGGATTGGATCGGATCTGGAAATGAAAATTGTGAGAGGTTTAACATAGTTATCAGAAAGCAAAAGATCAGCTTTATATTAGCTGATCTTTTTTAGGAATGTTTTATAGAAGTTATGCAAAAAGTTTCAATTGTTTAGCGATTTGTATTAAATCTCTGTCCAAGAATTTTTTCGCTTTGTCCTGCAAAATTTTTAAACTTTGTGCTTTATCTTGAATGGTTTCACCTTGTTCGATTACAAACCAGCCCAATTCATCTAAAACATTTTGTACATATTCAGCGAATTGTTTGGCAGTTTTTAAACCATCAATGAAATGCGCACGATAGAACAATTGGGTAAATTGATCAGTATTTAAACCAATACCTGAAATTGGGTTAGCTAAAACTTGATAGCTGCTATGAAAGCTTGCTTGCTTAAGAATGAAGTGATTGAGTTGATGAGCATGTTTAAGCATTTCTGTCGAGATTTCTGCTTGGCAAGGCTGTGCTAGACCAAGATGACATAAAATGATCAAAGCATTTAAAATTTTTGCATAAGATTGGTTTGGTAACAACTTTTCGATTTGTGCAATGGTTTGTGGTGCATAATTTTCTTGCTTAAATAATTTACCCAAAGGTTCATATACATCTGGGAGTAAATTAAATTCACCTAAATAACCTGTAATTGTTTTAGGGAAATTTTCAGGTGCAGTTAAAATTACAAAAGCGGTATTACGTAAACGCTCTTGGGTTTGTTGAGGGGTTAATGTATTTTTGCCACGAATAAATAAATCACGTCTAAACTGTGTATTCGCAAAATAATCACGGCATTGTTCTTTGAAAATAGGATGTTCAATTTGATTTAAAAATTGTTGATGTTCTTCAGAAAAGTTGATGTTATCGAGATGGGTATTTAAGTCTGTAGATCCTGCGTAAGTGAGTTTTTCATCTTCTAAAATACGCACCACCTGTTGAAATGAAAAGCATTGCCAGTCTTGATTGAGGTATTCATGAATAAGATAGTTTGGATTTTGCTTTTGTAAATCTTGGACTTTATTTAATGCATTTGGATTGCGTTTGGCAAAATTTGGATTCTGTTGTAAAAGTGCTTCACTGAATGCCAGTGAGTCTTTGACTTTTTGAATTGGATTAGTGCTTGTACTGTTGAATTTAAAATGGCTATGGAATAATTCACGAACAGGCATATTTGCAGCCCAACCTGTGAGACAGTTGTAACTGATATAGACAATACCATTGGGTTTTAGATATTTTCGGATAAATTTTAAAATAATATGCTGATTTTCATGGCTGATCCAACTCCAAATACCATGTAGGCTGATAGAGTTTAACATCGGTAAATCTTTATTAAGTAGTTCTTCAAAACTTGCATCATAAAATTGGTGTGGTGTTTGGCTTTGCTCTGCAAGCATGGTGGCATGTGCAGCATGTGCAGGATTAAAGTCAGTACCTATAAAAAGTCCTAGGCTAGATGCAGCATGAATATTTAAGCTGACACCTTGTCCAAAGCCTAATTCACAATGAAAATGGGTTTCATTTGAACTTGGGCTGTCTACACCATTGAGTAATAAGCAAAATTTTTGATAGTTCGGACTTAAATCTTTGTAATAACCGTAGGTATAATTTACTTCTGTTTGGTAGCCATCTGTCCATGTAATGCTCATTTTTTACCCTTAAATATTTAGATTTTAATAAAATTTATTGTGAGAACTGAGTGTATAAAAGCATCATTAAGATGCAATAAGTTGGCACTAAAAAGCAATACTATTCAAATAAAAAAATTATATTTTATGTAATATTGGGAGTAATTGGTGTAGTAACAATAAAAAAACCGCCATTGCTAGCGTTTTTATTGGTTGTAGGGCAAAAAATTATTTATCTAAACCATCTAAATAACGATCAGCATCTAGTGCAGCCATACAACCTGAACCCGCTGAAGTAATTGCTTGGCGATAAACATCATCAGCAACATCACCTGCTGCAAATACGCCCGCAACAGATGTTGCAGTTGCGTTACCTGCTGTGCCACTGTGGACTTGGATATAACCATTACGTAGCTCAAGCTGACCTTCAAACATTGTTGTATTTGGTTTGTGACCAATAGCAACAAATAAACCTGTGACCGCAACATCTTGCTGAGAATCATCAAGTGTTGATTTTAAACGAACTGACGTGACACCTGATGCATCATCACCAAGTACTTCTTCAACTGCATGATTCCAGATAATACTAATTTTGCCTTCTTTTTCTTTTTCAAAAAGATGATCCTGCAAAATTTTCTCAGAGCGTAATTTGTCACGACGATGTACTAAAGTGACATGCGATGCGATATTGGATAAATATAAAGCTTCTTCAACCGCAGTATTACCACCACCAACAACCATGACATTTTGGTTTTTATAGAAGAAACCATCACAAGTTGCACATGCGCTTACACCTTGTCCCATAAACGCTTGTTCAGATTCTAAACCTAAGTATTGTGCTGTTGCACCTGTTGCGATAATGAGAGCGTCACAGGTATATTCTTCCATATCACCTTTGAGTACGAATGGACGTACAGTAACGTCTACCTCATTGATATGATCATATAAAATTTCAGTGCCAAAACGTTCAGCATGTGCTTGCATACGTTCCATTAAAGCAGGACCTGTTAAACCTTCTGGGTCACCCGGCCAGTTATCTACTTCAGTTGTTGTGGTCAGTTGTCCACCCAACTGCATACCTGCAATTAAAGTTGGTTTTAAATTGGCACGTGCAGCATAAACAGCGGCGCTATAACCCGCAGGACCAGAACCTAAAATAATTAAACGTGAGTGACGAGCGCTCATGTATGCCATCCTTTTTATATCAGAAAATATAGAATCTGTTAAAATTATACGTGAAAGTTGAATGTGATTGGGGGTGTTCAATGTCGATAAAACTGATGAGCTAAATCGAATTGAACCATATACCGAATATATACAAATAACTTAACAACATACTGCAACAATCTTGCATCTTTTTTGTAAGAACAGGTGCATAATATAAAGATTTCTTCTATGAAGAAAGTGATTCGTTTCATCAAAAGTACATTAATGAATAATTGGTTACAGGACAGTATATGACTGCGGTGTCGAGTGTTTATGCACAGCGCTTTTTATTAACATTATTCTTGATTTCATTTGGGATTTATCTGTTTTTAGCGACAGTAACATATACCCCATTTGATCCAGGCTGGATGCATATCTCAAGTGACACGCAACAAGTGTCTAATGCCAGTGGCGTGGCTGGGGCGTGGATTGCTGATTTACTCTTTGGATTCTTAGGGTGGGCGAGTTTACTCATTCCCTTTTATCTCTTTGTTGAAGCGATCCAAGTGTGGTGGCCGAGAAGTTTCCTGAGTATGCCTTTTCGCTATGCTGCGCAGTTTTTTATTTTACTGGCCAGTGCTAGTTTATTGTATCTGTTGTGGAATGTTCCTGCTGATACCTTGGCAAATGCGTCAGGTGGTATTATTGGCTATGAGTTAGGTGAAAGCCTTTCTCAATTGTTGACCATTTATGGGGCATGTGCATTTTTATTGTTCTTACTTGGTGTGTTATGTACTTTAGCTTTTGGTATTCAGTGGAATAAAACATGGGCGACACTCAAGGCAACACCTGCATATTTGCAAGATTTATTCTATAAAAATGTGCCTGAAAGTGAGTCTGCTTATGATCTGACTGCTGAGCCTAAGCCAGTTGCCAAAACTAAGAAGAAAGTAGTAGAGCCTGAACAGCAAAAAGAACACACTGAAGTTGTTGCACAAATGAATGTTGCTAAAACAGCAACGGCAAGTAAACATGCACAAGTAGCTGAACGTTTGTTTGATGATATGGTTGATCAGGAGCATCAAGCTCAACAGTCGGCATCATCTGCAAATGAACTTGAAGATGAAGAACTAGAACAAACTTTAGCAAAAGCACACCGTTTACAAGAAGAAAGTAAGCGTTTTGTGCCTACGGGTGAGGTTTGGAAGCCATTGGAGCAAAATCAAGATCATAATCGCGATATTGATGCGCTACTACGTGCTTCAGAAGATGGGCTAGATAATTTCCAGTCATCTTCTTCTGATGTATTGAATAACAAAGTACATACTGAACACAATACAACAGCATTCAAGCAATCTACACATGACGATCAAAATTTAGATTGGGATGATGATCAAGTTTTTGATGATTTATTGGCAGTTGTGCCGAAAGATAGTGCTGCAACTGATGTACATCGTCCATTTAATCCGCAGACAGAGCACAATTCAGAAGCGCATTTTTCAGAGTTTGACCAAGTACAATCAACGAAACGCCACCATGTAGATGATGCACATCGTTTGGCTGCTGAATTAGATGATTTAGCTCATCTTGCTGATGAGCCGATTGATCCAAAAATAGCGGCTCAGCTAGAAGTGTGTACCACCAGTAGTTATGCACAATCTTCACCTTTAGTAAAAGCTGAAATTCAAACCAATTTAATGACTTCAGTTGTTTCTGAAGAAGAAAAATCACGTATTTCTTCAGATAAAGATGCGTTTAGAGAAGCTTGGCAAGAGACAGCTGGTAAACCTGTTGAAGAAGATGAGTTGGATGAAGAATTTGATTTGGATGCGCCACTCACCGATGCTTTTGGTCGTCCAATGTCACGTGCAATGCAAGTGGCGCAAAAGCGTAAAGATTTACCAACACTACCTAGTTTTGAGTTATTAGATAAAGTTGATCCGAATAAAAAGGTTAACTATACAGCTGAACAATTGGCACGCTTGTCTGAATTGTTAGAAATTAAATTACAAGAGTTTAATGTTAAAGCCAAAGTGATTGAAGCACAGCCAGGTCCTGTGGTAACACGTTTTGAACTAGATTTAGCACCAGGTGTAAAAGCATCTAAGGTAACAAATATTTCACGTGATTTAGCTCGTTCTATGTCAATGGCTTCAGTACGTGTAGTTGAGGTAATTCCAGGGAAGCCTTATATCGGGATCGAAGTACCGAACAGTGCTCGTGAAATGGTTCGTTTGATTGAATTATTGGAAACCCCATCATTTAAAGATCCTGCAGGATTACTTTCAATGGCAATGGGTAAAGATATTTCGGGTAATCCTGTGATTACTGATTTGGGTAAAGCACCGCATATGTTGGTTGCAGGGACAACAGGTTCAGGTAAATCAGTTGCGGTCAACTCAATGATTTTATCCATGTTATTGAAATATACGCCTGATCAATTGCGTTTGATTCTGATTGACCCCAAACAGCTTGAGCTTGCCAACTACAACGATATTCCACATTTATTAACCCCTGTTGTTACTGACATGAAAGATGCGGTCAGTGCATTGAATTGGTGTGTGAATGAAATGGAACGCCGTTATAAGCTTATGTCGTTTTTGAAAATTCGTAAATTGGCAGACTATAACCGTAAGGTGGAAGAAGCCATAGCCAATGGGGAAGATTTGATTGACCCAACATGGAAGCCATCAGACTCTGCTACACAAGAGCGTGCACCGCGTTTACAACCATTGCCTTCAATTGTGATTGTTGCTGATGAGTTTGCAGATATGATCATGCAAGTTGGTAAAAAAGCTGAAGAAATGATTACTCGATTGGCACAAAAATCACGTGCAGCAGGTATTCATTTGCTTTTAGCAACACAACGTCCATCTGTAGATGTGATTACGGGTTTAATCAAGGCGAATATTCCAACTCGCGTAGCATTGCGTGTGAACAGTAAAATTGACTCACGTACCATTTTGGATGCTGGTGGGGCAGAAGATTTATTAGGTCATGGTGACATGTTGTTCTTAGGGCCAGGTAAAATTGAGCCTGAACGTGTGCATGGTGCCTTTATTTCTGATGATGAAGTGAATCGCATTTGTGATGCATGGCGTGAACGTGGTGATCCAGATTATGTTGATGAAATTTTAACACCATATGATGAAGAACCAACTTCAAAAGGCTTTGAAGATGGTGACGCTGATCCGAATCGTGATGCTTTATATGATCAATGTGTGTCATTTGTACTTGAAACACGTAAAGTTTCAGTGTCTTCTTTACAGCGTAAATTTAGCCTTGGCTACAACCGTGCGGCACGTATTGTTGATCAGATGGAAGAAAATGGCATCGTGAGCTCAATGGGACCAAATGGTAAACGGGAAATTTTGGTGTAATCTTTAAAAAGTTGTAATGGGTTTAGGCTCATTGCAACTGTCCTGTCAGTTCTAAATAAATTGACAGTAATAACAATAGCCTAATGCCTACTCCCAAAATGATCAAAAATGTGTGGTTTTAATTTTTTGCTCAATTATTTTCGCTGAGTTTTGCAATCCGATGTGTATGTGATTATTTTTAGGATAAAATAACTTTTTATTCTCAAGGTCATTTCACATGTTATTGGCATTAAGTACCTTAGTCTTTATTCATTTTTGTGCCTTGATTACGCCTGGACCAGACTTTTTTGTGGTAACACAAACAGCGATTAGTCGTTCACGTAGTCAAGCAATGTGTGTTGTTTTGGGGATTACAGTTGCCGTCTTACTTTGGGCATTTTTTGCCTTAATTGGTTTGAATATCATTTTTGAAAAATTTGTTTGGTTAAAGCAAATTATGATGGTGTTGGGCGGAGTTTATTTATGTTGGTTGGGTTTTCAAATGTTGAAGTCAGCTTTTTCTAAACAAAAAAACAATCAACAGCCCAATGAAATAGTGAATATTGAACTTCCAAAAAGTCATTTTCGATTTTTTATCAAAGGTTTGTTGACGAATTTATCTAATCCCAAAGCGGTGATTTACTTTGGAAGTGTATTTTCGATGTTTTTAGCTAATCCACAATTGGATCATTTGCATGCAGTGATGTGGGTGATCATTGGGGTTGAAACTTTAATCTGGTTTAGCTTTGTGGTTTTTGTATTTTCATTACCAAGTTTTAAAACAGCTTATCAAAATGCTGCAAAATGGATTGATGGTGTGTCAGGTGGGATATTTACTGCTTTTGGTGCTTATTTGATTGCAAATAAATAATTAAATTTTATCGTTAAATATAAAAAAACCTGCAATTTTAGCAGGTTTTTATTTTTCTTAGATTAGGCAAATTTAGCCAAAACCTCTAAAAATCCATCTCTTTGGCGAGGATATTGTGCGATCACATCGTGGATACGTTGACCTTCAGGATTCGTTGCATTGAGGTCACGACCATCTGCAATAAATTTATTTAACAAGCGTTCATAGTCAAAAGGGCGCATGTGTTTAAAAGAGTGATAAAGCACATGAAAATCGGTATTGACACCTGTTGGAGCTAACTGATCTAAGTAGGCAAAAACACGCTCGTCCGACCACTCTTCGTTGAACGTTGCTGGCTGTGAAAGTGCCATAACAGCATCTCCTCAAAATAAAAAATTGACATTCTTCAGTATTATAGAAAGCTTTTTTAAAACTTTTTATAAGGAATACTGCAAAGGTTTTCTGAATTATGTCGAATAAAAAGGGCAAAATATAAAATGAGCAAATTTTTAAATTTCACTCATCAAGTCTACTCAAAGTACAGCTTCTCGCCTTGCGACTGGGTAAATCCTTAAAGCGTTGCTTTAAGTTTGCTATTCCAGTCTCATATTTTGCCCTGAATCAATTCACTTGACTAATCAATTATGAAATTAACGTTCTTCAGGTAAATTGATATTCATTTCCAGCATTTCAATATTTGCTTCTGAACGGACAGACATTTGAATGTGTTGCTCATCTACGCCACGTACATAGCGGTTTACAACTTGCATGATTTCTTTTTTCATTTGGTCAATTTTATCTTGACTCAAACGTTTACCTAAACCTTGTTCAGAGGCAACAATAACTTTTAAACGGTCTTTAGCAGTTTGTGCACTTGAGGGCTTATCATCACCACTAAATAATTTACTCCAAAATCCCGCCATTCTTACGCTCCAAATAATCTAGCTAACCAACCTTTAGGCTTCACCGTAATATGTCGATATGGACGATCTTCACCAAGGAAACGTGCAACTAAGTCATCGTAAGCTTGTCCCGCACTTGCTTCTGTATATAGAATAACAGGTTTACCTTCATTCGATGCTTGTAACACGCTTGGACACTCAGGAATCACACCGAGTGTTGGAATGCGTAAAATATCTTTAGAAATATCGTCAATCGTCAACATTTCTTGTTTATCCGCACGTTCTGGGTTGAAACGTGTGATACATAAATGCTTACGTACACGTCCTTCGTTATTTTCGATTTTCTTGGTTTTGCTGTCTAGCATTCCAATGATACGGTCAGAATCTCGAACTGAAGAAATTTCTGGATTTGTCACAATAATAGCTTCATCAGCATGATACATTGCTAAGATTGCACCACGTTCGATGCCCGCAGGTGAGTCACAAATAATATAATCAAACTCTTGTGAAAGCTCATCCATAACACGTGCAACACCTTCATCTGTTAAGGCATCTTTATCACGGGTTTGTGAAGCAGGTAAAATATAAAGATTTTCAATGTCTTTATC
Organism: Acinetobacter sp. CFCC 10889; assembly: GCF_003268395.1. GTDB lineage: Bacteria > Pseudomonadota > Gammaproteobacteria > Pseudomonadales > Moraxellaceae > Acinetobacter. The sequence continues at coordinate 11,745 of NZ_LQXQ01000004.1, forward strand.
ACGAATTAAAGCTTGTTGTAAACGTGCTTCATTATTTAAAACATTGACGAAGTCATAAACGACACGGCGTTCACAACCCATGATTAAGTCTAAGTTTCGTAGACCGACATCAAAATCAATAACAACAGTTTTATGACCACGAAGGGCTAGTCCTGTTGCAAAAGATGCACTTGTTGTAGTTTTACCTACGCCACCTTTGCCTGATGTAACGACAACAATTTTGGCCACCGAATCCACTCCTGTTATGGTCATTCATCCCCTTTGTGAGGGGCGTTTATTATGGTGTTAATTTATACATTAAAATTGCAGAACTGAAAACTCAAGTTCTTGTTGCTCATTCAAGTAAATATGTACTGACTTTTTAATGAATTCCATTGGAATATCGTCTGCCACACAATATGTACCTGCAATAGAAACCAATTCAGCTTCCAAGGAATGACAAAAAATTCTTGCCGCAGTATTTCCGCCTGCACCTGCGATGACTCTACCACGAACACTGCCATAAATATGTATATTTCCCGAAGCAATCACTTCAGAACCACTATTTATCCCTGCATTCAAAATGATGTCACCATGGTCTTGTACTAAACACTGTCCAGTCCGCAAAATTTCGTCATGATAAGACGTAATATGACCTGTCGTAGTGTGTTGTTGTGTAAGCTTGGAAGAAGCATCTAGGTTGTGATCTGCATTTGAATCTGTTGCCGATGCTGCAACTACCTGTTCTTTCGTTGCTTTAATCCGTTGCAAAGGTCGATCAGAAGGTAGGATCGGAAATTGGATAGCTTGAGCTTGTTCGCTTAAAATCCCATCAATTACACCCATTGGTTGTAAATCTAGGCTAATTAAAAGCTGAATCAGTGCAATGAGTTCTTGTTCAACTGTACTGTCGATAATCACTAAAGCCCCTTGATAAGAGGTTTCTGTCATCATTGCGCTAAGTTGCTGGCGGATAGCATCATGGTCATTTGTATCAAAGGTTAATCGGGTAAAATTAACCATTCTGCCTGTAATCCGTATATCAGCCATAACTATTCCTTAAAGGCTTATCACCTGAAAATTATAAATAAAGTCAAACTGTAAAAACTGCTCAAATGCTAGAACAAATTCACTGAATTCTCTAGCATAGATACAAATATTTGCATTGATTTGTTCAATCTTTGAATCACTTAATCATTGGCTTGGTCATATTTTTCAAGTTCAATCTGCCATTGTTTAATTTTTACTTGTTTACGCACAGAAGCTAAGCTTTCATAGACTGCTGATTCGACCAATTGTTCTAAGGCTTTATTTTCAATATTTAGATGACTGACTTTTTCAGAAATGAGCGTATAAATTTGATTTGGTTGTGCATGCGAGCCTGCGGTTAGTGGATCAATTAAACCATTGGTAATATTCTCACCCAAACGTTGACCAATATTTTGGATTTGATTTTCAATCATACTACCTGCGATAGGAATCAATCTAAGTAGTTGGGTCAGTTGTGGTGTATCTTCAATGGCTTGTTTCACGATTTGACCAACATTGTCCGCAATTAAACGTTGTTGTGCTTTGAGCTCTGTTGCAAGTGCATCTTGTAAAATTTCTGCTAAAACTTGTGCAAACATTTCTCGGTGATGATCGACCAAATCATGAATAATTTTTTTATGACTTGAACTGGTATCTAGTTCATATTTGATGCCATCAATTACAGAGACTACAACACGGTCAGACAATTCCTCCATGACCACACGATAATAGAATAGGACTATTTTCATGATATTGTCAGGAATGACTTTATAACCTAACTCATGTAAACGATAAGCAATGATTCCCGCACGAATCAAACGTAAGAAACGTAAGTAAGGAATAATCGCTAAAACTTCATACCAATGAATAAAAGGAAAGAAGAACCAGCGGTGATGATGTTTATAAATAATCGCAATGATCCAACGAACAGCGAGTTCAGCCACTAAAAATAAAATAAACCAACCTTCAGTTTTGATCACCAATGGATGCAAATCAGAGCGATAAAAAGCCAATACTTCAGGTAGATGAATCTCATTAAAAAATAATTGCCCAAAACTACTCATTAAAAATAAGTTAGCGCATAGACAAAACAGGTTGAAGACAATGATGCCCATCATGAAAATGTCATACACTAAAAATAGTTTCCAACCCAAGGTATTGTGATTCTCTGGGCGGATACTTTTTTGCTTCACTGTAGCCTGTTCTGTCATAACAATCCTTATTTTCTTTATGCTATTTTAGTTTTGATATTGTTGTTTCATGGTTGTGATGAGCTGATCTTTGTCTTGCCATAACTCATCAACCCAATGCTGAAATTTGGCACGATATTCAGCATCTTCTTCATAATCTCCACCAAGCACCCATGCTGGAATCTCAATTTTACGAAGATTAACTGCAATACGAGGTACTTCACCTAACCAAAATTCACCATAGCCTGGTGCACCATTAGGATAGACAATAGTCATATCAACCAAAGCATCAATTTCATATCCTAAAATATTCAAAGCTAATGCCAAACCACCTGCTTTAGGTTTAAGTAAATTTTGATAAGGCGATTGTTGCTGCTGATGTTTTTCCGAAGTAAAACGGGTACCTTCTAAGTAATTTAATAAGGTAAAGGGTTGGCTAAGAAGTTGCTCACAGGCTTTACGTGCTTCATCTAGATCTTGATGTTTTAAAGCTGGATTTTTTTCGATTTGTGCTTTGCTATGGCGTTTCATCATCGGGAAGCCTAAAATTTTAAAGGCTTGCCCAACAAAAGGAATAAAAATAAGTTCCCATTTCGTAAAGAAACGGGTGAGTGGCATACGGGTTAAACCAAAATATTGATTTACAGTGGTATCGACCCAACTCTGATGGTTACACGTCATCAGATAGCGACCCTGCATACTCAGTTTTAGATCATCATCAACTGAAATATCCCATTGAGTCTCTGGTAATATGTGATCAATTAACCAATTATTCACGCTTAACCAACTGTTGGTAATTTGAATATTGGTTTCATCCACCTTTTTAGATTTTTTAAATAATTTGGTCAAACCTAATGCAAGTACAGGTGGTCCATGAAAAAAAGTACTTCCTGTAATCACAGAACTGACAGTGAAGCCTTTGCTTATTTTTTTTAAAAAAGGTTGTTTCTGTTGTTGAGATGACATAGAAAAGTCCTAGAAAAGAGTTTTATTTGTACATGGTCGCTTTTAAATATAGTCGTTGTTCGGGTAATTAAAAAGTCTGATTGCTAAACTATGTATAAATTATGATGAACATCACTGCAAATACTCAGTTATTTATTTCAAAATGTAACGATTTGGGTTATTTTTAACAAAATGTCAATGGTTTAAGCGCATAATTTAAATCATTATTTCATTCATAGAAAAACACCAACCTTGGAGGCATGTAATGCGTGCACTTGTAATTTCAGCTGTAGTAGGGGCTTTGGCACTGTCTGGTTGCCAAAACATGGAATATGATAAAGCTGCAATTGGTACTGGCTTAGGCGCGTTAATCGGCGCTGGTATTGCTTATTCAAATGCTGATAAAGACAAAATGGGTCAAGCGGCTGCAATTGGTGCAGTTGTTGGTGCTGGTGCTGGTGCACTTCTTGACCAAAAAGAAAAACGTTTACGCCAAGAACTTGCAGGTACGGGTGTTGATGTAAACCGTAATCCAGATGGTTCGATCAACATGGTGATGCCAAGCGTAACGTTTGCTTCAAGTTCTGCAACGATTCAACCACGTTTCCAAACAGCATTAAATGATGTTGCACGTGTATTGGCTGAAGGTGGTACAGCAGGTAAATTAGCACTTGTGATTCATGGTCATACAGATAATACAGGTAATGATGGTATCAATATTCCATTGTCACAAAACCGTGCTGGTGCAGTATTGAACTATCTTGCTGGTCAAGGGATTTCAGCTTCTCGTATGACTGCAAAAGGTTATGGTTCAACTTCTCCAATCGCAGATAATTCAACACCAGCAGGTCGTGAACAAAACCGCCGTGTAGAAATTACTGTTTACGAAACTAAATAATTTAGTTTTTAAATAGATTTGGAAAACCACCTTCGGGTGGTTTTTTATTTGTTAAAAAGCTTGGAAATTGTCATGAAAAATTAGGCAAGACTTGTTTTGATGACTATAATCGAGCTCGAAATTTTGAGAGGACGCGCCATGTCAAAAGCAAGCCAATTGAACGACAAGCAACTTGAAGCCATGAAATATACTCAAGGACCCTTGTTAGTGCTTGCAGGGGCAGGTTCAGGCAAAACTTCAGTGATTACCCGTAAAATTGCATATTTAGTACAACAGTGCGGTATTCCTGCACATCGTATTACGGCGATGACATTTACCAATAAAGCTGCACGTGAAATGAAAGAGCGTGTGGGTAAATTGTTGGGTAAAGAAGAAGGTAAGGGGCTATCAGTTTCGACTTTCCATACGTTTGGACTAAATTTATTACGTTTAGAACTTAAAAATACCCCATTAAAAAATAACTTTTCGATTTTAGATGCAGATGACTGTAAACGCATTTTGATGGATTTGATGCATCGTGATAATTTATCAGGTGCAGAAAGTAAAGATTTAATCGCCAAAGCCATGAAGAAAATTTCGGATTGGAAAAACGATCTAATTCTTCCTGAGCAAGCACATAACACTTGCGAAACCACCGAAGATGTACAATTTGCGCATTTATATCAACTCTATGAGCGTAATTTGCGTGCTTATAATGCAGTAGATTTTGATGATTTGATTGTTATGCCGACACGCCTTTTACAGGATAATGCAGAAGTTCGTGATCGTTGGCAAAATCGTGTTCGTTATTTATTGGTCGATGAATATCAAGATACCAATACAGCACAGTATATTTTAGTAAAATTACTGGTAGGGGTGATGGGACAATTCACTGCGGTAGGTGATGATGACCAATCCATTTACGCATGGCGTGGTGCAAAGCCTGAAAATATGGCATTGCTCAAAGAAGATTTCCATAATTTAAAAGTCATTAAACTTGAACAAAACTATCGTTCAACCAGTCGTATTTTAAAAGCAGCGAACCATGTGATTGATAACAATCCGCATATTTTTGACAAAAAATTGTGGAGTGATAAAGGTCACGGTGAAGTCATTCGAATTATTACTTGTCGTAATGATGATGATGAGTCTGAGCGTGTAGTCAAAGATTTATTGACTCATAAACTTATGAATGGGAAAAATTGGAAAGATTACGCCGTATTGTATCGTGGTAACTTCCAAGCCCGTGTTTTAGAAACACAGCTTCGTCAAATGCAGATTCCTTATAAACTTTCAGGTGGTCAGTCATTCTTCGCTCGTGCTGAAATCAAAGACATCATGAGTTATTTGCGTGTCATCATTAATCCAGAAGATGACAGTGCATTTTTACGCATTATTAATACGCCAAAGCGTGCGATTGGACCAGTGACACTTGAAAAGCTTGGATTATTTGCACAAGAAAATCATTTATCACTTTTAGCAGCAGCAAGTGATCAACGTCTGACGATGGTCATGCCGAAAAAGGCAACAACACAATTGGCTGAATTTTCAGGTTTTATTGAAGATTTTACCCGTGAATTGTTGGATGATGATGAGCCTGTGCCGAAGATTCGTCAGATGATGATGGAAGCGGGCTATATTGATTATTTAAAAGAAACGGCTGCAACACCAGCACAGGAAAAAACTAAACTCGATAATGTGGAAATGTTGTATAGCAGTATCCAGAGTTTGATTAACCGTGCGGAAGATGTAGATGAAAAAAATATTGAAAGTGTGATTCGTAAAATGGTGTTACTCGATATGCTTGAGCAACAACAGGAAGAAGAAGACACGGATAAAGTCAATTTACTCACGCTACATGCTTCAAAAGGTTTGGAGTTTCCATTCGTTTATATCATGGGCTTAGAGGAAGAGTTGCTGCCACACAAAAACTCGATTGCAGCTGAAACGATTGAGGAAGAACGTCGTTTGATGTATGTAGGGATTACCCGTGCGCAACAAGGTTTGACTTTGACTTTAGCTGAGCAACGTAAAAATGGTGGTCAGATGAAGCAAATGACGCCAAGTCGTTTCTTAGATGAATTGCCACAAGATGAGTTGGATTGGCTAGGGCGTAAGAAAAAGCTAGCGGAAAATGTCGATCCAAAACAGCAAGCACAACATTATCTGCAAAATTTAAAAGCGTTATTAAAACGTTAATTTACGATTTTATATTTATTTTAAAATCTCTCTGTGCTTTTTAGAGACCAGAGAGATTTTTAGTTTTCATTGTGTTTAATACAGGATTTTAATATGAAAGTTCAAGTAAAAGTGCTGGATTCACGTCTTGGTCAAGAATGGCCAATGCCAACCTATGCAACCCCAGGTTCAGCGGGTTTAGATCTTCGTGCATGCATTGATGAAGCAACACAAATTGAACCAGGTCAAACTGTTTTGGTGAAAACAGGTTTAGCAATTTATATCCAAGATCCAAGTTTTGCAGGTTTGGTTTTACCTCGTTCAGGCTTAGGGCATAAGCATGGTATTGTTTTGGGTAATTTAGTGGGTTTAATTGATTCAGACTATCAAGGTGAACTGATGGTGTCCGTGTGGAATCGTGGACAAACAACATTTACGTTAGAGCCAGGTGAGCGTTTAGCACAATATATTCTTGTACCTGTGGTACAAGCTGAGTTTGATCTTGTAAATGATTTTGAAGCAACTGAACGTGGTGCGGGTGGCTTTGGGCATACTGGCAAAAATTAATCTACTTTTGTATTAATTTCTTATCAAAAAGCCTGTAATTCAGGCTTTTTGTCGTTTTTTTCTAGCTTTGTAACCAAAAGTATATTTAAAATATGTCTTATATTTGCCTATAATAGTTATATAAACAATTTTAAATAACTTTGATTTTGTCCTAATTATAAAAAGATGACTCTATATTAGTTATCTAAAGGGAGGAAATCATTAGAAGTATTGCTTATGATAAATTCTTTAGAATTTCCTCATCATATTTTTCGTGCATATGATATTCGTGGAAAAGTCGAGTTATTAACCTCTGAGTTGATTTACTGTGTTGCGCAAGCCTTAGTAAAACAATATCAACAGCAGCAACAAGATCACATCGTGATCGGTTATGATGCACGTTTGACGAGCCCAATTTTTGCCAAAATTATCGAAAATGTATTTTTACAGCATCATTTTAAAGTGATTTCGATTGGATGCTGTGCTTCACCACAAATGTATTTTGCTGCAAGAAAAGCCCATGGCAATGGTATCATTGTGACAGCTAGCCATAATCCTAAAACCGACAACGGCATTAAGTGGATTATCAATGCAGAGCCACCAAGTCCTGAAATGATTCAATCTGTTGGACAGGAAGCTGAGCGTTTATTGGAACAACAAAAATTAACGATCACAGCGCCTCAAGTAAAACATGAAATCAAAACTGAGTTTTGTACAGCCTATCAAGCTGCAATTTTACATGATATTTATCTAAAACGTCCGCTGAAAGTCGTGATTGATGGTTTGAATGGTTCGGCAGGTTTTTGTTCACAACTTATTTTAAAAAAATTGGGCTGTGAAGTGATTGCTTTACGTTGCAATGCTGATGGTAATTTCCCTGATCATGCACCTGATCCATCTCAAGCAACACATTTAGAATTATTACGACAGAATATTTTAAACCACCAAGCTGATCTTGGCATTGCACTGGATGGTGATGGCGATCGTGTGGTGATTTTAGATGAAAATGCCCATATTATTTCTGCGGATCGTTTGATGGCATTGTTTGCACAGATTTGTTTAGCTGCTAATCCACATCGTGAGATAGTTTTTGATGTGAAATGTTCTTCTATGGTGCGTGAAACCATTGAGAAAATGGGCGGTAAAGCCACCATGATTCGCACAGGTAGTAGTTTTTTGCGTAAATATTTAACCCAGTCCAAAGGTCAGGCGGTCTTTGGTGGTGAATATGCAGGACATTATGTGTTTAATGATGGGCGTGGTTTGGGCTATGATGATGGTTTATATGCTGCCTTGCGTGTCATGGAATATTTATGTGAATTGCCACAGGAAATGACATTATCTCAAGTTTTAGAGGCATATCCTGAGCGTTGTTATACCGAAGATACCTATATCAGTACTCACAGTACAAATCCCAAAAAAGTACTCAGTGAAATTGAGCATTTGAGCACAGGCTATGGTGCAGAATTAATAAAAATAGATGGGATTCGACTTGATTTTGATCATGGATTTGGCATCATTCGAGCATCGAACACAGGTGAGTTTTTTACAGTACGTTTTGATGCCGACAATCCATCGCGTTTAGATGAAATTCGACAAACATTTGCGTCCATGTTGCATGATCATTATCCTATGATTGCTCAAGACATTTTGAAAGCTCATTAATTACCATTTCTGAAGGGGAGAGGCGTAATGCCACATCAACATACTGGCACTGACAAAGCGCAAATTTTGACAGAAGCTTTACCGTATATTCAACGCTTTTCAGGTAAAACGCTAGTAGTGAAATATGGTGGCAATGCGATGACTGATCCTGCCTTGGAAAGTTCATTTGCACGTGACATCGTGTTATTAAAAACGGTTGGAATTAACCCGATTGTGGTTCATGGTGGTGGTCCACAAGTTGATTCATTTTTGAAACAACTGGGTCGTGAATCTGACCGTATTGATGGAATGCGTGTGACTGATCCTGCAACGATGGAAGTTGTAGAAATGGTACTAGGGGGGAGTGTCAACAAATCTATCGTGAATTTGATCAATAAGCATGGTGGTCGTGCCATTGGTTTGACAGGTAAAGATGGTAATTTATTACGTGCTAAAAAATTGTTAATGGAAAAAGTCCAAGACGATGGCACGGTAAAACAAATTGATCTTGGTTTAGTGGGTGAAGTGACTGGCGTTAAAACCGATGTGTTGGAAATGTTCAGCCAAAGTGATTTTATTCCTGTAATCGCCCCTTTAGGTGTGGACGAAGAGGGTAAAACGTATAACATCAATGCTGATCTAGTTGCAGGTAAAGTTGCAGAAGCATTGGGTGCAGAAAAACTGATTTTACTGACCAATATCACAGGTGTTTTGGATGAAAATAAAAATCTTTTAACAGGTTTGTCAACCCAAGAAGTTGATCATCTGATTGAAACAGGTGTGATTTATGGTGGGATGATTCCCAAAGTGGGTTGTGCTTTAGATGCAGTTAAAGGTGGTGTTGTCAGCGCACACATTGTTGATGGGCGTGTGCCACATGCGACTTTATTAGAGATTTTTACTGATCATGGCGTGGGAACTTTAATCACCAACCGAGCTAAAACATCGTAACTTATAGTTTAAATTGATGAAAAATGTCAGCTTTATGCTGACATTTTAGATATTAATTACTGAACTTCATTTATCTATGAAAACTTAAAAGATTAAAATCATTTAGTTGTATTTTTAAAACTTAATAAATATAATGATTCTCATTATCTATATCAATTATCTTTTTATTTCTAATGAGCGTGTTATGATGAAAAAATTAAGCTTATTTACACTTAGCTTATGCAGTGTTATGTCTGTACAAGCACATATGTTGTGGTTAGAACGTGGTGCAGATCAAAAAACTAAAGCATATTTTGGTGAATATAGTGAGAATGTTACGGAATCACAGCAAGGTCCACTCAAATCATTTAATACAGCTAAAGCAATTCAAGAACAAAAAGAAATTGCTGCAACTGTAAATGATCAATATCTGATATATGCCACGAAAGGTATAGCAGATGTTCGAGTGAGCAATGACTTAGTACATGGTGACATGTTGGCACAGTTTCGTGCTAAGGCTGGGCGTAACTCAACACAAGCTGTTGCAGAATTAGAGCTTGTGCCTATTGCGGCGAGCAGTAATACTTTTACAGTAATTTTTCAAGACAAACCCCTTGCAAAGCAAGAGGTTACAATTTTTGCACCAAATCGTTGGAGTAAAACATATTACAGTAATGAACAAGGACAAATTACTGTTGAAACACCTTGGAAAGGTCAATACGTAATAGAAGCTGGTAAATCGGTAGAACAAGCTGGTGAATATGATAAAAAAGCTTATAAAAACCGTTATGTTGTCGCAACATTAAGCTTTGAAGTAAAATAATTTAAAATTAAAAAATTGGGTGATGTATCTAAAGCAATACGATCAAACAGTAGATACTTTATATACATCACCATTGAGCAATATTTTAAATGTTCATAAAATAGTCATTTCTTTGTCATTTAGATTCTCTAGTGTGATGAAAAGCACAAGGAGTTCTAAATTATGTTTGCAAAATTAAATCAATACAGACAAAACATTAGCTTTCCATTAACTCGACCTAAAAAAGCGCAATTACAGTATAAATTTGAGTGGGCAGAAGACATTAAACAACTCAAAGAGATTCAACGGTTTCGTGCAGAACAATTCTCAGAACAATTTGGTATCCAGTTTGAAAATGGTTTAGATCAAGATATTTATGACTTAGATTGCCATCATGCTGTTTTACGTGATAAATGGAGCAATGAAATCGTTGCTTATACCCGATTGAAACTGGTTCAAGGCAATGATTTAGCCAATAGTTATAGCGCTCAAGAGTTTGATGTTTCTCAGTTTTCACATTTAAATAATATTGTTGAAATTGGTCGAACTTGTGTCCATCCACGCTATCGTAATGGTAAGGCATTGTCGATTTTGTGGTTAAACCTTGTACCGATGGTGCTATGGAAAATGAAAGCAAAACACTTGATGGGTTGTGTCAGCATTCGTTTAGAAGACAATAAAGCACGTGCCTATTACACCCATCAATTTATCAAAAAACTTAATCAAAATCAGACAATCAATGTTCCTGCTCGTCCAAGTTATGAACCAACACATCCTGAATTTAGTTTTCCACAAGATGAACGCATCCCAAAATTATTCGATGTATATTTGAAAATGAAAGCACGTTTGTCACAACAGGCATATCATGATCAAGATTTTAACTGCTTAGATTATTTTGTATTTTTAGATGTGAATGAAATTGCCAAGAGTTTTGTACTCAACAAAATGGTGAATCGCTCATAAAATAAGAAAAACATACTTCGTTTGTAAACATTCAGATTTGCAAGCGAGGTGTGACTCATGCACAATATTCACATAATGATCATATTCAAATAAAAGATTATGTGCCAACTCCTTGGAATGAACTGTGCAACACCTACAGATATTACTTTTTCTTTTCGTGGCTTTTCCCAACGAGCAGGGATAACGTCTGATCATTCAGATGGTTTTGGCATTGCATTTTTTGAAGACAAAGCTTGTCGTTTATTTGTAGATAATCAGTCCGCAGTTGAATCTCCGATTGCAGAGCTAGTGCGTAACTATCCGATAAAATCACGCAATGTGATTGCCCATATTCGCAAAGCAACACAAGGCAAAATCACTTTAGAAAATTCACATCCTTTTGTCCGTGAGTTGTGGGGCAGACAATGGATTTTTGCCCATAATGGTGATTTACATGATTTTCAGCCACAATTGTCAGGACGTTTTACCCCTGTAGGCAATACAGACAGTGAACTCTCGTTCTGTTACTTATTAGATAAGTTTGTTGAAAAATTTGCTTATGAAGAACCCTCTTTAGATGAAATATTTGCTGTGCTGCTAGAGATTTCTCCACAAATTGCAGAACATGGTACGTTTAATTTTTGTTTATCCAATGGAAAAGCTTTATTTAGTTATGCAACGACAAAACTGCATTGGATTGTGCGTGAATATCCATTTAAACCTGCCAGTTTAATTGATCTTGATGTAGAGGTTGATTTTAGTGAAGTGACTACACCTGAAGATCGAGTTGCAGTGATTACCACTGAGCCTTTAACCAATAATGAGCAGTGGCATGCTTATCAAGCAGGTGAAATGATTTTATTTCAACACGGACAACCGATTAAACAGGCTATGACCGTGGTTGAACGTTTGCAACGTGAAGCGAAAGATCCGAGTTTAAAACGGGTGACTAAAGCGGATCAATATTAAGAAAATAGAATATGGGTTTAGTTTAATTGTATTTCATATATTTTTTTAAGATATATTTAATTTTATATTTTGCTGTTTAAAAAATATGGTTATTAATATTTATTTAATGATGATTGTATTTTATTAAAGTATTCTAATTAATATTATTTTCCATTAATTTATAACTTTAAATTATGGGTTGGTTAAATAATACTTTATTCTTTTACTCGGGATTTATTTAAATCATATTGTAAAACAGTGATTTATAATTTTTTATTTTTAAAATTTTGAATCCCGACTAATCTTGTTGATTTTTATTTATATTCTAAAAGGCTATGATGTAGCTGAATGATTGAAAAATTTTTTTGAATTGTGTAGGGCATTGCGATGAAGATGAAATGGCTTCCTGAATATAATACAGGGATTGAGGTTATTGATGATCAACATAAACGCATTTTAGATTATATTAATGATTTACAAAATGTAGATGTTGTTTCTGACCGTGCACAAATCAAAGAGATTTTAGATAATATTATTGATTATACGCAGTCACATTTTACTTTTGAAGAAAGCTTGCAAGAAGAAGCAAATTATAAATATCGTGTACCACATAAACGTGTACATGATTTATTTATTAAGCGTATCGAAGGTTATCGTCAGGATTTCCAAGATGGTAAATCAATCGAAAATGAATTAAGCGAAGTTTTAGCAAAATGGTTGATTAATCATATTCAACATGATGATGCGGATTATGTTGGTGCTGTAAAGCATAATATGATCGGCATTATTCGTGAAAATGAAAAGAAAAAAGGCAAGAACTGGTTTCAACGCTTTTTCTCTTAATCAGGATAATAAAAACTGAAATAAAATTAATAAGATTCTTATTAGCGCAGCAAACCAGACGTTTTGGTTTGCTTTTTTTTATGCCTAAACTTTGATTTTCATTGAGGACAAAGGCAAAATAGCAGCACTTTATTACGAAACACCTCATGCAGGATTATTCTATGTCACGATGGTTATCGCCGCTCATGGCATTTTGTTTATCATTTATGATTATTGTTGGCTTGGCGCCAAGTTTAGGTATTCAGCTTGATCGACAAATTGATTTTTGGTTATTGTGGTTAGCAACCATGCTCATTTTGGCATTGCCAATCACCTATTTAGAAATTGCACTCGCAAAACGCTCAAAACAAAGCCCACTTGCAGCTTTGGCAGCCTTAACTCGGGATGCAGATGCTTCACAAAAATGGCGTATTGTGGGATGGTTGTCAGTTGCATTTATTCCATTTCTTGCAGGTGCAATTTTATCTAATATCAGCGTAAATGCTTTGCAAAGTATGCAATTGGGTCTACAAGCAAATGTATTCTTTGTGATTTGTGCGGTGGTGGCATTTGCCTTATCGTTCTTATCTCGTCAAATCTTAGTGTTGCTTACAGCACTTGCGGTCATTGCTTCTTTGCTCGTGGCAAATATATTTGGTACAGCTTTACAACCTTGGCATGTGACTCCAATCGAGTTTAAAGAATGGGGCAATGCTACGATTTTGGCATTGGTTGCGAGTGGCTTAGGATTGGGCTTATATTGGCAGACCAATACCTTGCATGCAAAAGAAAGTGCTGCAACAGGTGCTGTATTGCCGATTTGGTTGGCACAATTAGCTGCTGTGATTGCTTTTGGATTCTTTGCTGTAAGTGCTCAAATCCCAGCATATACTGTGTGTTTTGCAGCAATTGCGAGTGCAGCCTTATTATTACAATTGGCAAAAGAACAATTGGCACAACGTCAAATTGCACCTGTTTTGCAGTTTGTGCTGATGTTGGTTGTGTTGTTGGTTTGGGCGATTCCAAATATTGCAGCAATTTTTAATCCAATATTGATGTTATGGGGCTTGGTGATTTGTTTGATCTATGCCATTTTTGTTGGTTGGATCATGAAAATCAGTCATTTGCGTAAGGCGATGAACTTTAGTAATGAAGCTTTTTATAATATTTGGCGTATTGCTGTTCGTATCGTATCGCCTTTAGCAATTGTACTTGCGATCATTGCTTTTGTAGGACAGTTGTTTTGATGTCAATATCTGATCAAGCTTTTGCTAAAGTCTGGGTGGCGTATGCTACCCCTACGCAGCAGTTTCATATAGCTGTTGCTTTCCAAGACGGTATGACTGCTTTGGATGCAATGATACACAGTGGTATCCAAGCACAAATCGAATTACCTGAAACATATCAATTAGGAATTTTTGGGGTAAAGATTGCCGATGAACACCAATTACTTAAAGCAGGTGATCGGGTCGAGATTTATCGTGCATTGACCATTAACCCTAAAGATATTCGTCGTAATCGTGCCAAAGCCAATCCTGTTGGGCGTTATTGTCGTGGCAATCGCTACCGTCAATTATTATCCAAATAGCACTATATTTCGCTCATCGCTTAAAACTATAGCCTTGATAATAAAAAACCCCTACATAAGGGGTTTCTTTTTATTATAAATTGACTATAGTGGAGGCGCATTCAAAATTGCTTCTTTGGAAGCAGGCAAACCAGGTTGAGACTCTGGAATCGTGTCTAATCCTTCAATATTAGTTACAATTCCTGACTCATTAAAATATATTTTTAAGTGTTGGCCATGTGCTGCTGGGATTTTTGCTTTTTTAGCATAAGTTCCCGGGATGTAGTTGTAAATGTAGTCCCAACGACTAGGATTCAATGGATCTGTCACTGTTGGACTGCCGAGCAAAAAGCGGACTTGTTGATAACTCATACCGACTTGAACTTTTGAGGCTTGAGCTTGGGTGAGTGGTGTTCCTTGTGGAATGTCTACCTTATAGACACCAAATACTGAACACCCACCAAGTAAAGAAGCGACGAATAACGTCAGCATGATTTTTTGCATTTTGCTACACTATCCCAAATTAATTATGATGCAATTGAACTATGGATAGATCATACTGCATCTCAAGACTGTTGCATATTCCAACTTAAAATTTGTTGAGAGACCCTTTTATATGCCTATTTCAAATCAAGATTTACGCAAAGCTGGACTTAAAGTTACCCTACCACGAATCAAGATTTTGGAACTATTAGAAAATTCAAGACAACATCACTTGAGCGCGGAAGACATTTATAAAACATTACTTGAACAAGGTGAAGATGTTGGTCTAGCAACCGTATATCGTGTGTTAACACAGTTTGAGGCTGCTGGAATTATTCAGCGCCATCATTTTGAAAATAATCATTCTGTTTTTGAAATCATGCAAGAAGATCATCATGATCATCTCGTATGTCAAAATTGTAATAAAGTGATTGAATTTACAAATGATATTATTGAACATGAACAACATAAAGTTGCTGAACAATATGGTTTTAATCTTACAGGACATTCATTAAACCTTTATGGTTATTGTGATGAACAAGAGTGCCAAGACGCTTTTCGTAAGAAATAAAATCACATAAATACAACAAATTAAAAAAGAGCAAATGTAAATTTGCTCTTTTTTTGTTCTTGGATTCAGTGAAAAATTACTGACCATCAAAAGTGAGTTTGTTGCTAGCATTTAACAATTGTGCGCCACCTTCTTCATCCAGTTTAATTTGTAGACGTAAATCATTCGGTGAGTCAGCATGTTTTAGCGCATCTTTATAGGTAATTTGACCTGCTTTGTAGAGATCAAATAAAGCTTGGTCAAAAGTTTGCATACCCAATTCACGTGAACGTTTCATCAGGTCTTTAATTTCATGGACTTCACCTTTACGGATCAAATCTGAAATTAATGGTGAGTTAATCAGAATTTCGATCGCAGCACGGCGTGAATTACCATCAGGTGTTGGAATCAATTGTTGTGCAATCATTGCTTTTAGATTTAAGGATAAATCCATAAACAATTGGCTATGACGGTCTGATTCAAAGAAGTGAATAATACGGTCGATTGCTTGGTTGGCATTGTTTGCATGCAGAGTGGCAAAAACCAGGTGACCTGTTTCAGCAAAGGCAATCGCATAATCCATAGTTTCACGAGAACGAATCTCACCGATCAGGATCACATCAGGCGCTTGACGTAAGGTATTTTTCAGTGCGACTTCAAATGAGTCTGTATCAATTCCCACTTCGCGCTGGGTAATAATACAACCTGCATGTTCATGTACAAACTCGATCGGGTCTTCGATGGTGATGATATGACCTTTGGAGTTTTGATTTCGATAACCAATAAGAGAAGCTAAAGAAGTCGATTTACCCGTACCTGTTGCACCTACGAAAATGAT
This sequence comes from Acinetobacter sp. CFCC 10889, assembly GCF_003268395.1. Taxonomy (GTDB): domain Bacteria; phylum Pseudomonadota; class Gammaproteobacteria; order Pseudomonadales; family Moraxellaceae; genus Acinetobacter. Next base: position 28,015 of record NZ_LQXQ01000004.1, read on the forward strand.
AATGCCACGTTTGGTCATGGCGAGATCTTTTAAGATCGGAGGTAGTTTTAGATCTTCCATCGTTGGAATCGTAGTTTCGATTCGACGTAAGATCATCCCAGGTTGGTCACGTTGCTGAAATGCGCTGACACGAAAACGTGCAGTTTTGTCTTTATTCACAATCGCAAAGTTACATTCACGTGTATCTGCAAATTCTTTACGTTGCTTATCACTCATAATCGAATGAATGATTTGTCCAACTAATTCCCCGGTCAGTTTGGTTTTGACCACAGGAACAATTTGACCGTTAATTTTCATTGATGGTTCAACATCAGCAGTAATAAACAAATCCGATGCTTGTTGCTCAATCATCATGTTGAGCAAGTCATTAAAATCCATTCTAATTCCCCAAATTTACTTTTTTTCTTATAAGAATGATTCTGGCTGTTTCGCAGCAGTACGTGCCGCTTGTGGGCTGATTGTGCCTTTAGATACTAAAGTTTTTAGGCTCTGATCCAGCGTGGTCATACCATAGTTCGCACCAGTTTGAATCGCTGAATACATCTGTGCCACTTTGTTTTCACGGATTAAGTTACGAATCGCAGGTACACCGATCATGATTTCATGTGCAGCTACACGACCGCCACCATTTTTCTTTAGTAGAGTTTGTGAAATAACTGCCTGTAAAGATTCTGATAACATAGCACGAACCATGTCTTTTTCTTCGGCAGGGAATACGTCAATCACACGGTCAATAGTTTTAGCAGCAGAAGTGGTATGTAGTGTGCCGAAAACCAAGTGACCTGTCTCAGCTGCTGTGAGTGCTAAACGAATAGTTTCCAAGTCACGCATCTCACCGACCAAGATAATGTCTGGGTCTTCACGCAGTGCCGAACGTAGTGCTTCGTTAAAGCCGTGAGTATCACGATGCACTTCACGTTGGTTGATCAAACATTTCTTTGACTGGTGTACAAACTCGATTGGGTCTTCAACTGTTAAAATGTGGTCATAGCGATTGTCATTGATATAATCAAGCATTGCTGCCAATGTTGTTGATTTACCAGAACCCGTTGGACCTGTGACCAGTACAATCCCACGTGGATAATCACAAATTTCTTTAAAAATTTGACCAAGACCTAAATCTTCCATAGTCAAAACTTTTGATGGAATGGTACGGAATACAGCACCTGCACCACGGTTTTGGTTAAATGCGTTCACACGAAAACGTGCGACTCCTGGAACTTCAAAGGAAAAGTCTGTTTCAAGTAGTTCCTCATAATCACGGCGTTGTTTATCATTCATGATGTCATAAACAAGACGATGTACATCTTTATGCTCAAATGCAGGCAGATTGATGCGGCGCACTTCACCATCGACACGAATCATTGGTGGCATACCTGCTGATAAATGTAAATCTGAAGCGCCATTTTTTACTGAAAAAGCGAGTAGTTCTGTAATGTCCATAATGTCCCCAAAGTAAAACTTATTTACTTAATTATTTTGTAGAATAATAAGGCTTTCTGTCAGCATAACCAACATGTGATGAACAAGAAAGCTGAAATTTTTTTAAATGAGACCTTGCCGATGAATGATTTAACACAAGCCCATAAGATTGTCCTTGAACAGATTAAACAAGCGTGTCAAATTGCCCAACGAGATGTGCAAGAGGTGCAATTATTGGCAGTGTCGAAAACCCATCCAAGTGAAATGTTAAAAGCAATGTATGAGACGGGACAGCGTGCATTTGGTGAAAATTATTTACAAGAAGCTTTAGATAAAATTGAACAATTACAAGATTTAGATATCGAATGGCATTTTATTGGACATGTACAACGTAATAAAACCAAACATTTGGCTGAAAAATTTACTTGGGTACATGGGGTAGATCGTCTGATTATTGCGGAACGCTTGTCGAGTCAAAGAACAGCAGCGCAAACGCCTTTAAATATTTGTTTGCAAGTGAATATTGATGCACAAGATACAAAGGATGGTTGTCAGCCAACAGAAGTTACTGAATTAGTTACTCAGATCAGTCAATTGCCACATGTAAGATTACGTGGCTTGATGGTGATACCTGCACCAAACAACACACAAGCATTTACAGATGCTAAGACATTATTCGAGCGAGTTAAAGTACAACATGCACATCCTGAGGATTGGGATACATTGAGTATGGGAATGTCTAGTGATATGACCGAGGCGATTGCAGCAGGCTCAACTATGGTACGTGTAGGCACAGCATTGTTTGGTACGAGAGATTATTCCAAATAAGCATTGGAGTCAGCAGTAAAATATTGAACTATAGGGTTCAGTATTACGTTGAAAATTGGACATTTCCTGCTAAATTGAGTACAAAAATACTGCAGTTTAATTTTATAAATTGCTGGAATAGTATTTTAAATATCAATACGCAGGGAAGAATATGTCGAGTTATTATCAGTTATTACAACGCACAGTCGATGAACACGGCGTGGTCACTGCACATTACCAATCCACTCTTCATGCACAAGGTGCATGGAATGAACATGAACAACATATGGCACCTGCAACAGGGGTGATTTGTGCAGAGTTAGAGCAATTTTCACCACGAAATGATGTACGCATCGGACGGATTAGTCTAGACATTTTTGGGCTGATTGCAGGTGGTGAGTTTAGTATCACCACCAAAGTGATTCGTGGTGGAAAAACCATTGAACTGGTTGAGTCGGAAATGGTTGCACAAGGCAAAGTCTGCATTGTCGCAAGAACATGGCGTATGATGACCAATAACAGCCGAGATGTTGCTGGTTTGGAAGATCAAAAGATCGGGACGCCAGAAAATTTACCCGTTTGGCATGAAATTCGTCAATGGCCAGGGGGATATATTCAATCTATAGAGGCACGTACAGAGCAACGCCGTAAAGGTGCAGGAATCGTATGGTTAAGCAATGAATTAGATATGGTTGAAGGGCAAGAAACCACTGCATTTGTTAAACTGATGGGGATGGTGGACACAGCAAATGGGATTGTTGCACGACAGACACCGCCATTTAGTTGGGGTTTTCCAAACTTAGACCTACAGATTCATTTATATCGTTTACCACAAGGCAAATGGTTGGGTTTAGAAACAGTACAACAATATGGAGAAGATGGAATAGGCTTAACTAGCTCGGTATTACATGACATTCATGGACCATTTGGACGCAGTGAGCAAATTTTGACATTGCGCCCAGTTTAGGTATATCTGCAACTATTTAAAAAAGTTGCTTAGAGTTGTGTATCCGTTTTAAACATTATCCAACAAATGGCTACAAAACCGTGGTTTCATATCTGTTTATATGACGTTAAATCATTTTTTTAATAAAAAATTAAATAACAGGATCATAGATGATGAAACCACATTATTTACTTGCACTGATTGGGGCTGGATTACTTACTGCATGTACATCACAACCCATTAGTCAAAAAAGCAATGCAGAATATACACCCGCAGCAGTTCAAGCTGAAAGTAGCACAAACCGTGTCAGTACAAGTCAACAATTAGGTACAAAATGGGGCGATGACGTTAGCTCTTATGTACAGCAGGTAAATTTAAAAAGATTATCGAATCAACCTGTTGATGAAACACAAATTCGCTATGCGGGTAAACAATTTTCAGGGCGTAGCATTAACAGTATTTCTCTTGCAGCAGGGAAAGTCAGCTTTTCTGTACTTGATGATCGTGGGCAAAATTTAGCGATGTATCGGGAAGGGCAACGTTATTTCCTTTCAGGTAATGATGGACAGAGTTATCAATTGCGTTATACCAATAGCAGTGCACAAACTTTTGAGGTTGTAGCAAGTGTGGATGGTTTAGATGTATTAGATGGTCGTCAAGCATCTCGCCAAAAAAGTGGTTATGTGTTGCATCCTTATAGTTCGATCTCAATTGAAGGGTTTAGAAAGAGTAATAGTGCAGTGGCGTCATTTACCTTTAGTTCGCCTCAGCAATCGTATGCAGCTAATAATTCACAGGGTTCAATTCAAAATACAGGGATTATTGGCACAGTGATTTATGAATTAAAAGCGCCGAAAGCTGAACGAGTGCCACAAAATGCTGGGTATGCACCTGCACCAAATGCATTTCCTGCGGATTAATTTTCTAATGTTATAATGTTACATAAATGCAAAAAATAAGCATTAGAGAAATTGCAAAATTCGGGTTATGCTCAATCTGATAATAATCTTAGTGCCTTAAAAAAATGACTATTCAATTGAAGAAAATCAATTTTGAATAGATGCCAAGTCATCTTTGAAAAAAGGTAATGATCATGAAAATTATAAATTATTTTTTATGTTTGCTCATGTGTGTATTTCTTGCTGCTTGTAGTAAAAAAGAGTCGCAAAGTGATGTATCGGCTTCAAGCAATTCATCAACCACAACAAGTGCAGATGCTGCTGCAACGGATGCAAATAATGATGTTGCAAGTGATGAAAAACTTGGGACTAAATGGGGCGATGAAATTGACTCATCAGTGACTGAAGTTGATTTAGAACGTAAGTCAAATTCTCCAATTGCAGAAACCTTAGTACGTTATGCTGATAAGCAATATCAAGGCAAACCGATTCAAGGAATTTCAGTCGCAGGTGGAAAAATTAGCCTAACGATTATTGATGATCGTGGTGATACGATTCCTTTATATCGTGTGGGTTCAAACTATTTTTTAGCAGGGCGTGACGGGCAAAGTTATCAACTGCATTATGAAAATAACACCAGTAAAACCTTTGAGATCGTGACAAGCGTGGATGGTGTAGATGTGATTGATGGCAGTACAGCATCACGCAATAATTCAGGTTATGTTCTGCATGCACATGATACTTTAACCATTGAAGGTTTCCGTAAAAGTGCTGATGCAGTGGCTTCATTTACCTTTGGCAAGCCTGAGGAATCCTATGCTGCAAATTCTGACAATGGTTCCATTCAAAATACAGGCATTATCGGAACTGTAGTGTATGAACTAAAAGCACCTGAAGAAGACAAAAAACCAATCAATAAATATGCGCCGCCACCAAATGCTTTCCCAGCAGATCGTGATTGAAAAATAGATGAGATTTAGGGTATTTTCTTTAAGTGGAAAATACCTTGAATAAAAAGAGAATGTTATGAAAAAAATGACCATGCTTATTTTGGGCTTATTTTGTCTAAATACAGCACCAGTATTTGCAAATAGCTATGAAGATTCATTTAAGAAAGCCATTGCGACCCAAGCAACAGCTGACGATTTTTTGAAAAATTATGAAGCAACCCTAAATGAATTAGAGAAAAAAATTGAGGGTTGGAGTGCGAAACCTGATGAAAGTGCAGAAGTATGGTTTCCAATTTGTATTGGCTATGAAAATATGGCAACGATTTTGAAAAATAATGTGAAATATAAAAAACAGTTTGATGAAAGTTCTTTTGCAGCTGCAATGAATTATGATGAAACTGTTGAAAATTATCAAAATGAAATCGAACTTGCTGCTGATCTATGTCAAAAAGCCAAAAAAGCAATGCCGTAACTATTTTGTAATTCACCAAGTGATTCATCAAGATGGTTAAAGCTATATTGATGATATTATTGAATGAATGGCAGCATGAAGCTGCCATTTTTTAACTCACTACTTCAATGGTACTTGCCCCTGCACCCAAAGGCTTGACCTGAATCTGTACAGGAATGCGTTCATGCATGTCCTGAATATGGGAAATGAGCACCACTTTACGTCCTTGGTTTTGCAATTGATCAAGTGCATTCATAACCATGTGCAATGATGAAGCATCAAGCGTACCAAAACCTTCATCAATAAACAGCGATTCAATTTTCATTGAACCCGATGCCATATTGGCAATTGCCAAAGACAAGGCGAGAGCAGTCAGGAAAGATTCACCACCTGAGAGCGAAGCCACAGAACGGGTTTCACCATCCATATCATGGTCAATAATCGCTAAACTCAAAGAGTTATCCAGACGTTTTAAAGTATAACGTTGAGATAACATCGCCAATTGCTGATTGGCATGTTCAAGTAAAATATCGAGGTTAAACTGTTGAGCATAATCACGGAATTTCTTGCCTGTGGAATCACCCATTAAGCCTGAAATTTTGCTCCAGCGATGTTCTTCCTGTTGGACTTCTAAAATCTGATCTGCAAATTGTTTTTGTTTTTGCACATTGCTGTCATGTTTTGCTAGATCAATTTTGATCTGATCACGAATCTCTGACTGCGCTTTCAGTGTTTCAATATTCGCCACAATCAACTGCTGTAATTGTGCAAAATCAATTTCAGGTTGTTGCAAAGCATGTTCAGCCAGTTGCGCCTGAATGGTTTTAAGCACAGAACTTGCTTCGTGCAGTAAGCGTTCAGTATTTTGCAGGTTTTGGCGAATCTGCTGTTCCTGCGCAGACGTGATCTGTGTTAGTTCAGCCAGATCATTCACCTGAAAATCAGCATGAACATTCAACCAGTTTTGAATATCACGATTCACTTGATTTAGATTGTTTTGGCTTTGTTGCTGTTGAGCTTGTAATTGCTCTACACGGCTTTTTTGCTGATCGTGTTGGCTACGTGATTGGTCAAATTGCTGTTTCAGATGCTGATATTGTGTTTGTAAATTTTGGCGTTTAGCATCATGTTCAGCCAACCATTCATTCGGTTTAACATCACTTAAACTGGTCATTTCTAAGATCAGTTGATTGGCTTTTTCTGTATTTTGTAGTCCTTTAGTTCTGATCGCATTGAGGTTTTCAGTGCTCTCAGCAATTTGCTTGGACGTATTTTCCAGATTTAGTTGTACTGTCTGAAGCTGTTGCGATGCATGATCAAGTTGTTGTTTCAATTGCTCAAATTGTTCAAGTTGTTGGAAACGTAGTTTGAGTTGTGTATGCAGTTGCTGTGCTTGTACAGTCGTCTGTTGTTGCCATTGTTCTTTTTCAGTATCAGATAAGCATGCCGCAAGATGTGAAACCTGCTGTTGTAAATTATGTGCATTTTGCAGTAAATGTTCAGCCTGTTGGATATTCTGCATCAATTGTTGCTGTTGTTTAATATTCACAATCGACTGATTGGTCTGTGTTTCAATATGCTGTAAATCGAACTGATTTTGCTGAATAAATTGTTGGATTTTTTGTGTAATTTCAGCAGATGATAAGTTCAGATCTAGTTGAATATTCGCTGTTTGAATCTGCTCATTTAAAGCATTCACAACTAGCGCAGTCTTCTCAGAATTGCTTTGAATCACAGCTTTTAATTGTTCATGCTCAGCAGAGAATTTGCTAAAAGATTGCTGTGATTGTTGCCAAGTTTTTAAAGCCTCTTGTTCCTTAATAGTTGCTTGCTGTTCTTGCTGTTGATGCAGATCAAACAAGGCTTTAGACACCGCAGAATCATCCACTTTATAGGGATGCGAAGTGCTGCCACAGACCAGACACGGTTCGCCATCAGTCAATTCTGCACGTAAATGTTCAACATTTTCAGTATGCAATAAACGTTGTTGTTGCAGTATTTCCTGCAATTTCAACCGTGCGTCTTTTGCTGATTGGTAGTCTTGTTCTACAATTAAGGTGCTTTTTTCAGTTTGCTGTAATTGCGCCGTGATCTGGCTAAATTTTTCATGGATCTGCAAAGATTCATTTTGTAAATCAAAGAATTGATTGAGCTTTTGTTGAGTCACATCCAGTTGATTGCGTTGATGAATCTTTAAATCACGTTGTAGTCGCCCTTGTTCAACCTGTTGTTCAAGTTGTGCACTATTTCCAAACTGTGCAATGACTTGTTCTAATTCAGTTTTTTGTGCACCGAGCTGTTGCTCAGCTTGTGCTGAATTACCGAGTTGATTTTCAATATTTTGATAGTGCTGAATAAATTGGGCGAGTTGCTGTAGATGCGCAGATAAACCTTTATCTAAAGTTGTAAATTGTTGGGTAGATAACAGTTGTTCATTGACATGATTTTTCTGTTGTTGAATCTGCTGAATCTGTTGCTCAAGTTGCTGTTTTTGTTGTGCATAAGGTTGTTGAGTCTGTTCTAATTCAATAAGCTTTACTTGAGTTTTCTTAAACTCAATCACGATACGATCACGTTCGGTATTACAGTCACGTACTGCATTAATCTTATTTAGATTTTTATTTTCAAAATTTTGAATTTCAGCCAGTGCAGTTTCAGCTTGCAGATATTGAGTTTTTTGAGCTTCAAATTGTGTTGATAATTCATTAAATATATTTTGTTGTTGCTGAATTTGTGGCACAAGTTCCTGTTCAGCTTTGATCAGTTGCTGTTGCTGAAACACATAAGGACGAATTTCGGAGAATATTTCCAAACGTGTTAAACGTTCATGCTCAGGTGCTAAGCTTTGTTGTTCTTGAAGATAAGTACCAACCTTTTGCTGTTTTAAAATAATCTCTTGATCAAACTTTTGCTTACGTTCAAACCAGAGGCGTTGCTTTTCAAGTTGTGCCTTTTTAGCATCCAGTTTTTGATATTCAGCATCAACCATTTGAAACTGATTGGATAATTCAGTGACCTGTTCATCTGAAAGGATCTCGATATGTCCAAGCAGATTTTCAAGTTCTTTACGTTTTACTGCAACGGCTTTGGTACGTTCAAAAGCCAATTGACCGATCTTGGCAAAGATTGAAGAATTGGTTAAATATTCAAGTAATTCACCTCGTTCATTGTCACGGGCTTTTAAGAATGCGGTGACTTCAGATTGTGCCAACAGTACCGCACGGGTAAACTGCTCAAAAGTGAGTTGGGTGATTTGATGAATACTGGCATCGACGGCTTTGGCTTTATCTGCAACCACCACACCATCAGTCAGGCATTTTAAATAACGCTGTACGCTTTGCAGTTTTCCATCAGCTTTTTCACGTGAACGTTTCAGTTCCCAACGGGCTAAATAATGTTTCTGATCCTGTGCCACAAAAGTCAGTTCAGCAAAACCATGCGCCGTGCCACGACGTAAAACGGTCAGTGGTGAATTGGTCAGTAATTCTGATCCATCAACATCAGTGAGTTTGCCATCACTGTCTTTTAAACGTGGAATTTTATTAAACAGGGCAAGACACATCGCATCTAAAATGGTGGATTTGCCTGCACCTGTTTTCCCCACAATCGCCACTAAACCTGCCGAAGCCAAAGGTTCAGATTCAAAATCAATAAAATGTTCACCTGAAAGAGATGCCAGATTTTTAAGTCGAATAGATAAAATTTTCATGGCAACTCCTTATGCTTTGTGTTCATCTTCAAGTGATTTTTCGGCTTCATGAACGAGGCTTAAAAAGTCTTTCAGCACAGCATCATCATTGGCATAACCATTTTTTTCCCAGATTTGTTGAAACAGTTTTTCAGGTGTTGGTGGTTCTAAACTGACTTGAACTGCATCATCGCCATTTTTTTCTGTGGTTAGATACTGTCGGGAAATACGCACTAAACGATAACGATTTGGTGGCAAAGCATCTTCAAACTGTTGTCTTAAATTAGGCTGTGGCGGAACATGGGTATGGTACTCAATATCCACATATTCACGCTGATCAATATCGTCAATTTCACCACTTGCTAAGGCTTTTAACTGCGTAAACACTTCATTCAGTTCGCCTTTGATCTTATGCAGTTTGATACTGCGTGGAATGGCAATCGCTTCATAGTGAAAACGCGATTCATCATTTTTTGATGGATCAATCGTAACTTCAACAATCTGATGTTTATAGTTTATTTCACTGAACGAGAGCGGAATTGGCGAACCGCTGTAGCGGATATGTTCCTGACCGACTTTCTGTGGTTTGTGCAAATGCCCAAGTGCAACATAGTCAATCACATCATCAAAAAGTGCTGTCGAAAGTGCTTCTTCATTACCAATAATAATCGGGCGTTCTGAGTCCGAAGTTTCACCGCCTTGCATGTGAGCATGTGACATCAAAATTAAAGCTTGATCATCGGTTTTACGTTTTTTAGCTGCTGAAATCAGTTGCTGATGCACATAGGCAATCGCATTTTGGCTATTGGTTGTGTGTTCATTTAACCCTGTAATTTCTGCAGGACGTAAAAAGGGTAGAGCTAGACACCATGCGACTGTATTTTTATTTTCATCATGGAGTGGGATCAGTAAACGGTCTAAATCAATTGAACTTTCATTGTTCTTATGGATGACACCGACTGTTTTAGCATGGTATTTTTCAAGTAATGGTTCAACCTGTTCGATACGATAACCTGAGTCATGGTTACCTGCAATCATGAGGGTTTGCATGTGTGGTGCAAGATCGTGGGCATCTGCAAGGAATTGGTAAAGCTGTTTTTGTGCCGATGAAGCGGGATTGATTACATCGAAAATATCGCCTGCAATGAGCAAAGCATGTGGCTGTTTTTCTTTGATTTGTTCGAGTAACCATGCAAGGAATTGTTCATGTTCGTATTGACGGGAATGGTTATAGAAAAATTGTCCCAAATGCCAATCTGAAGTATGAAAAAAGCGTACAGTCATGTGAACTCAAGTCTTTGAAATGCCCTGTGTAATTTAGCATGTTTTTCATTGTTGGACTTGAGTGATATGTATTTAAGCGACAAAAAGTGTCGCCTAAATTTCAAGAGTATTTCACTATATGATCAACGAGATTGGGCTTTCATTTTCTTTAAAGCATTTAAAATATAATAGCGACGCTGTTCATTTAAATCACCACCAAACGTGTAGGAACTCGTACCCTCGAGCACAATTGCTTCTTGCTCGTAACGCTGAAACCATGGTTTTGAAATACCATTATTAATTGATGAAATCTCACGCCATAGAAATGATTTTTTACTGCCGATTGGACCGACACCTGTAAAAATCGTTCCACCTTCACGATTGGCATGTATTTCGACTTTACCAAATACACTCATGAGGCATTGTATGATCATGAGAATTGAACCGAGTAAAAAGGGGATACCAAACAGAGATTCAAATAAACTAAATTGTTGATTTGCTATCTGTGAGCCGTAGAGCATGCCGAGTGAAAAGCCTGACCAAACTAAGGTAAATGGAATCAAATACAATGCTGTAGCACTACGTGTCGTCGCTCCAAAAATGACTTCATTGGGTTTGGGTTCGTACCATGCACCACTTGGAGCTTGATTGATTTGGAACTTGGAGTCCGTATCATTTAAACCTTCTGAGGCTTTAAAGATATGTGAGCAAAATGTACATTTGGCAATATTATCTTGAATATTAATGTTTTCGTTTAAGATTGTTGAGTTGCATTGAGGGCATTTCATAATGTATGAGTAACCTTTATTATTTTAAATAAATCAAAGTATTAAATTATTTACTTATTAAATTCAAATGAACGATTTGCTTAAATGACATGATTTAAGCACCTGCATGAGCATCAATTTGTACCAAACCAAAAGTGTTATTGTCTGTATCTAAAAAGTAACCTTGCCAACATTTATTGGGAATGGCGAATTTTTCCATTGCAACTTGACCGCCCAAAGCTAATATTTTTTCAGCAGTTTGATCAAAATCAGCAACTTCAAATGAACAGGTAAATGCATTGGTTCCACAATGTGTTGGAGGCGTTTGTGCAGGGCGTTCGAGTAAACCGCCATGAATATTCGTAGTTTCGATCTGATAATATTGGATTGGTAAGCCTTCGACTTTAGTAAATGTCCAACTAAAAACTTCACTGTAAAATTTTACTTCTCGCTCAGGATTTGAGGATTGGATTTCGAAGTAGGTGAGGGCGGTCATTGTTATTATTCCTGTTTGATTTTTACTTAAAGATAAAGCAATTTTGCAAGTTTCAATGTATAAATACTGAAACTATAAAAACGATGAAAATTTTGGAATATTGATGTCATGAACAAAGAAAAGCTCAATGAACTGCGCTCCAAAATTACTATTCCACTTGCTGAGGCTTTGGCTTTACTCAGGCAATATGATGAAAATATTGAACGATGTATACAGGCGTATCACGATGAAAATATAGGAAAAATTTGTTTTGAAACAGCTTGTGAGTCAATGGTTGCAGAAAAATATTATTATGACGTTTCATATCAAAATAATGTAAAAAAGGTCGTTGAAAAAATTATACACATCAATGATGCACTGAATGAAATGCCGATCAAATTAACGGTAGAAGAAAATCCTGAAACTGTAAGCAATATTGGTTTTTTTATTTGGGCAGCAGATGAAGATTTGGAATTTATTGTTAGTGAGAAAAATAGACGATATTTCATACCAAGCGATGATTTTTCCTATGTGATTGAAATTTTTAGATCAATGTATCCTGTTTTAAATCCTTGCTCAGGAAAAATGGAACGGTATTTTGATGCTTGTTTTGATAATTATTTTGGTCAAGAGACTATTCAACGTATTATTTCAAAGATTCAAATATTAAATTTTTTAGATATTAATGTTATGAATTTTTTAGCAAAAATTGTTCAATGCCTTGAAGAAAAAATGTCTATAGGTACTTATGTTGTTGTTGAGGGAAATCAGTAAAGTGATGAACAAAGAAAAGCTCAATAAACTGCGTTCCAAAATTACTATTCCACTTGCTGAGGCTTTGGCTTTACTCAAGCAATATGATGAAAATATTGAACGATGTATACAGGCGTATCACGATGAAAATATAAGAAAAATTAGTGAGGAAATAGGCTGTGATGAAAGAAAAGCTCAATTGTATTATCAAAAATTTGGTTTTGACATGCAAAAGATCCAATATCAGCATAATAAAAATTCGCATATTCCATGCATAATTTTAAAATATGGTGAACGTATAGATATATATCCACGTGTGGGTTTTACTATTTTAGCTGAAGATATAAATTATAATGAAAATATATCATCAGATTATCAGCAATATTTTGCCTATTTAGAGGATTGTGATGAGGTTTTACCGATTATTAAAAGTCTTTATCCAATCTATAACCATCGCTTTAATAAAATAGAAAAAGATTTTGATGTATGTTCGAAAAGCAATTATTTTGAGCATTCCACAATACATAAATTAGTTGATCAATTAAAAGGCAAAGCAAACAATTCAGATTCCCAAGAATTATCTGATTTTATTTATTCACTTATTGCATGTCTTGAGCAACAAATGAAATTTGGACATTATGTGGTGATTGCAGGGAATTTATAAAAATGAAACTTAACCATAAGATAGATATTGATTTAAAAGCATTTATTCTCAATGGGAAATTTGATTTTGTAGAAATTGGACAAACACAAGAATGGTTGGCACAGAATTTTGCAGATCCTGATGATCGAGGGGATGGGAGAGAACAAGTAGAGATTTGGCGTTTTGGAACTATTGAGTTCTATTTTTTTGAAAAGGAACTTTTTCAAATTTTCTGTGATGGTTTGCATCAGCTCAAAAAAAGTCGAAGTTTAAATATTCAACCTTGGGTGTTGAAAAAATATAAAAAAATGACATTGAGCAAATTTTTAAAAATTTTGAATAAAGAACAAGTTAACTATTCAGTTAAACATGATTCATCACTCAATAATGCGATTGTAAAAATCAGTAAGAGTCAGGTGATAGTATACTTTTCGCCTGAATATGGCGTAGAAGATGTCCAACCACCTCAATATCTAATCAATGGATTTTGTTTAAATCATGAGCATGGTTTTGAACGAGACTCCTAAGTTTTTCTAAAATTTTTGCACCGATATAGTCTTTAAAATATTTATTTTGTTTATGTCTATAGTATTCATTCCAATAGCTTACAATTCTACTTTCAGTTGTTCTGAAATATTTAGGATTTTCTAAAATAAATTCAGCGAAATGTGTTTGATTTTCTACATTAATAAAAGGTGCAATACTGAGTAAAATTTCCTGAACATATTCACCTAATAATTGAAAAACATAAGGAATAATAAAATCATCAAGAGGGCAATTGAGTAAGCGTTCAAGCATGGTCTGACGAATAAAACCATCATGGTGGCGAGTATAGATACAACATAATATTTTCTGCTGAATAATGGGAAAATTACTGAATTGTGGGTTATTCGGCAGTTTAAAATAGGTGCGTACAGGAAGATGTATCACGTCCTGTTTAACAAAGACTTGATAAGTATGTTTTGAGTGAAATTTTGTGCTATATGATTGTAAATAGTTCAAGACTGCCAATACATCTTCTTCAAGGTATTGAGGAAATGCATTTAAATAAAAGCGTTGAAAATCTCGATCCATTTTATTTGGTTCATTCGGATTTATTTGAATTATCCCTCGGATACTCCAAAATCCTCGGAAAATGAAAATCAAAACTATCCAAAGCATATTTATACAATTGAGCAGGGCGTTTCCCTGCAATTTTCGATAGATCTGTTTCTTCAACCGCACCCGCTTCAATCATACGACGTCTAAATGATTTCTTTTCTAAACTTTGCCCTAAAATAATTTCATAAATTTGTTGTAGCTCAGTCAGGGTAAACAATTCAGGCATCAAACTGACAGGCAAAGCGGTATAACGTGCCTTAGAACTTAAACGTTCTACTGCCATATCTAAAAGCTGTAAGTGGTCAAAAGCCAAATCGAGTTTTTTGGCATCAGTGATGGAAACCCATTCGCTGTATTCAGTCTGTTCAGTGGCGATGCGTTGAAACTCTTTAAAATCAATCAGGGCAAAATACAAAGAGGTTACCGCCCAACCACGTGGGTCACGGGTTGGATTACCCACCGTACACACTTGTTCCAAATGTGGTGATTTCAGCCCTGTTTTTTCGACCAATTTACGATGTGCCGAAGCCATTAAATCTGTATCTTTAGATAAATCGACAAAACCGCCTGGTAGCGCCCATTTGTCTTTTTGTGGAAAATTAGAACGCTTGATCAGTAAAACTTGTAACTGACCTGCGTCAACAGAAAAAATCGCCATATCGACTGTAAATAAAGGCGCATCAAATTCTTTTTTATTGTATTGATTTAAAAAATCTTGTTCTGAAGAAAAGGTCACAGTCAGGCTCGCTTTATTTTATAAAAGTCAAAAGTTCATAGGATTATTGCAGGCTATAGGATTTTCTCCAAATGTTTTCACATAATCTGCATATTTAGGTGCTTTTGGCATTGTTGAATGCTTGTAAATGTCTTTAATATTCGATGGTCAGCATAAATTACGATGCTATGATCAGTACATAATTCTACTGATCTCATTCAATATGAAAATAAAAATACTCAGTTTCACTATATTCACCCTACTTGCTACAACCTCATGGGCTGACAAAGACATTAAACCTGTGATTCAGGGTAAAACTTATTCATCTTTTGAAATGAATATCAAAACTTTGCCGAAGCCAATCAAAATCATCAAAGGTGAGCCTGATGAATGTAATGGCGGAAATTTTCCAGATCAACATGATTTTGGAACCTTTACAGTGAACGACAATAATCAAATTCAAACAGTTCATATGCTTAAAAATAATGCTGTGATTTTTTATGGCAAAAAATTGGATGCAAGCACCACCAAAAGTAGTTTTCTCAAAAACTTTAAAAATATCGCACAGCAAGATGAAGACAATCCGAATCGATTTTTCGCATCTTCAAGCGATGATGAATATAAATCGATTCAATTCTATTTTAAAAATAACCGTTTAGATTATTATAGACTTTGGGAAAATGATTGCTAATTCATCAGATTCTATCCTTGATATTGGAAATTTACGATCAAGGATAGAATTTATGATTTTATGGCGATTGTTTATAACTCCGATGCTAAACGATTTCGAATCTCATCCAAACTACATTCAAAAAGCAATTGACCATCTTCAAATACTGTTTTTAGCTCGCCTTGTTGTTCTTGCTCAAGTGTTTGTTGATCAAACAATTCAAAACCATGTGCAGTCTTTTCAACACGGAGCAAACCTTTGGCAGATTTTTTAATACCCGAATCTGTTGCAGGGTCTTTAAACAATTCACGAGCAACACCATTCACTTGCCCCCATGTCGCTTTAACTGCAAAACCAAAAGTGTCGCGAGTCAGATAGTTATAGGTATAACTACCGATCCCAAAGACCAAATTATTTGAGGCAAAACCTTTGGCTTCTAAGCCTTTTAAAATCCGTAAAGCTCGGTCTAGGGTGATCGAATCACCATAAATTAAGCCGACACGTTCATTTAAAACTTTATAGCCTTTGTCTGTAGTCGTACCGCCAAAGATTTCCCATAAACATTCCACAGCACCTTTAAATGCAGGGCTACCAATTTCAGCCTCAGGATCGCCACAAATGATTTTTACAGGATCACCCGAATCAGGACGGAATACCAATTTCGCTAAACCTAAAGCATTCGGTTGACGAGCAAGGATTTCAGCTTTGAGTTCAACAGTAAATTCAGTAATCACACGCCAAAAGTCCCATGTATCCGACACGATACTGACCACACCTGATGGATAAAGTTCCGTGATGAGTCGGCGGAAGGTATCAATTTCATTGTCCTCACTGCCCATACACATGACGCTATGTTCGGTTGCAGGGACAGATACGCCCACGATACCATAGGCATTGTAATATTCTTCTGCATAATCAATCGCAGATACTGCATCCGTACCGATGAAACTTGTTAAGTGACCCACACCATTTTGTGTTGCATCATAAATACCACTCATGCCACGACTACTAAAATCATGTCCTTGCACAGGAACAAAATCGAGCGGTGCACCTGTTTTGATCGCATATTCAGTCAATAAGCGTTTGTATTCAAAAGCAATCGTAGCAGTGGTACAGCTTTTCCAAAGTTCTGCGCTCAGTACAGTTTCTAAATAATTGGTCAGCCAAAAGAACTCAGGCAACGTATTTACAATGGTCAATACAGGCACTTTCATATTGACTCGACTGCCTTCAGCTAAGGCTTTAATTTTAATCGGTAAATAGCCTAAGTCATATAAAGCCTCGATGTGATCGACAGGAATCGCACCTTCGCCCAAAGCATTGTCCATACGGCGCTTATAGTTAGATACGACTTTGTTTTTATCCTGTTGGAAAAAGCCTTCATTCCATGTTTCTATTAAAAAATGTTTGATAAAACCTTGTAGCCCGAAGAACACGATTTTGTCATCAAAATCAGGCAACATATTGGCTAAACGTGATGAACGTGGCGTGAAGTTAGCATAGACATATTCAGTACCAACAGGGTATTGGCGTCTGTGGTCTGCTTTATAAAAGTCGATTGCATTTAATGGATTAATTTTTAAGCTCATTTTATATCTCCAATATTATTCGTTGTATTATTTTGTTGAAAAGTTAATAACAGTCAGCTTTTCATGTTCAGTTTGCTTGATGCTATTCGTAGTAAAAATCTGATCAACCAATCCTTCAAAAACCTGAAAGCCTTTACTGAAAATGCCGTGTGTGACATAGAGCACCACATGTTCGCAATTCAGTTTTTTCAATTCTTCTGCAATGCCTTTAAAGGTTGCACCACCATCACAAATATCATCAGTAATTACCGCAACTTTTCCTGTTAAATCAGTGGCATTGACATGTGAGTTCATGATTTTTCCTGTTTCAGGATTACGTTTTTTATCGCAATAAATAATCTCAATTTCACGCTGTCTTAAATCATTGATGACATTTGCAATGTGTTGGGTACGATTTTTTGCACCTGCATCAGGACAGATCAATACCGTATTTTTAGTCTTTAAAATTTTGGTTAATGCATTGCTTTGTAAAATAATATCGCTCGATTGCACATTTTCGACATTTAGAAAATGAGTGTTTTCACGCAGTAGTTTTTCAGTTACTACACTGTGCGCATCCCAAACGGTGATTGAACGGCGTTGCTGTGGAAACTGTTCAGCATTGAGATTTAACAACTTGGTCATGATGTCTAAGGAAAAAGCCTGTCCTGTTGCACAGATGCGATCCTGACGTGCATAAGGGAAGTAGGGGATTTCCAAATCAATGCTTAAACCCTGATTGAGTAATACATTTTCAAGCAAAAGATAATCCATCAAATCCTGACTGTTGCTGATTTTGGCTTGAACATGCACGCAGTCTGTCAGTGTTTTTAAAATTTCTGCATCAACTTGTACATGGCGTTCACCGCCTGAAAACTGCATGCATTGCACAGGAATGATATTGTTATTTGCATCTTTGATTTGAATAGACATTTTCATATCTCTATATGTTGGCTAACTGCCTATACATATATAGTGTCATAAAGACAATATATTTTTCAAGATGAATTTACAAAAGATTACAGAGAACTAGTGTTAGAGATTTAAATATTTTATTTTACAACGAGTTATAAGTAGAAATGATAGCCAATTGGGCTATCATTTTCTTGAATTTATTCAGCCTATTTTATAGGTGAATTATTTTTTCGCAGGATTCGCAGCTTTATTTGCGATCATTTTATTAATCGCTTCAACTGCTTCTTTGGCTGTAGGTACATTTTGTTTGGCTAAAGCTTCATAGATTTTCTTTGCTTCAGGCAAGTTTTGTTCAATGATTTCACCTTTCACTAGCATATTCGCCATCGCAAGTAGGGCAGGAATATAACCTTGTTGAGCTAGTCCTTGAATTGATTTTACACCTTGTTGTACCAATTCAAGTTTTTTATTTTTAAAGCCTTGGCTAATGTCATAGAGTGCTTTGGCATGGATCGCTTGCATATTTCCCTTTTTAATTAAAGGATCTAATTTTTGTAGTGCAAGTTTATCTGATTCAGCTTTATCTTCAGAGAAAAGCTGTACAGCGTATTCGACAGTGGCATCATCATAGCCTTGTTTTGACGATTTTTCTAAGTATTGGCGGGCTTTACCTTGATCTTGTTTAACACCCAATTCACCTGTTTGGTAGGCTTTGGCAAGCGCATAACTCGCTACTGAATAGCCTTTGTCAGAAGACTGTTGGTAATATTGTAAAGCTTTTTTATTGTCAGCCGTTGTGCCTTGACCTGCTTGGGTTAAAAATGCCAAGTTATATAAAGCTTGTGCATCGCCAGTTTTTGCAATGCTTTCAAGTTCTTTATAGGCTGTGGTAAAATCTTTCTTTTGGATCAGTTGTTCAACTTTTGCAAATTTTGGATCGACAGGAGCAGCTTGTGGTGCTGCAAAAGCAGTCGCACAAGAAAAACTGAGTAGAGCTGAGAGTAGAATTTTTTTCATTGATACATAACCTTGTTGAAGTATTTCTTCCTGAAAGAAATTTTTTAGTTTTCGTGCTGTCATCATAAGTGCTATAAAAATAAGATGTAAAGTCTTGCAGGTCGTGTTTTCTTTAATTTTTGTATGGGATTGTGAGTAAATGATCTAAATGTTAATAAAAATATACAAGAGATATTGATATTTTAAATATTTGTTATTTAATGTGATTTTTTAAATACTTTATTATGGATGAAAATATCCATTCAAAAAAAGTGATTTTTGAATGGATCATGCACATCACAATTACTTCTTAATTGACCTTAAATTTACCAATCAACACCGCACCATCTTCACCTGTTTGTAGTCGTTCTTTGGTCATTTTCACCCGTAAAATTTCTTCACTTTGTTTGCTCGTCCCCCAGTTACGAATTAAACGGACAAATGCGGTGGTCGGTCCAGTCACGATTTGCTGACGATCACCGTAATAGTGTGCTTTGATGCTGTATTCACCTTTCATCGGTTGTTTTAACCAAAAGGCTTCAGGACCATAACCGCCTGTGAAATCATTGGAAATTTTACCACCTTGCACACTGTTAGGATTGGAATAAAAGGTTTTTTCATTGTTGGGATCAATCACCCACAAATCCATATCTGAATTATCACTGTCCCAAGTCAGTACCACATGGATACCCACAGGTAGGTTACGAATTAATTTTTTGTCGATGTCTTTGAGCGCAGGGCTATTCGGTGCTTTGGCAATAAAATTATTTAATTCATCTGCCGCAATCAAATGAATACCACCAAAACGTGGATCCCATTCATTGCTCACCACATGGTACATGGTACGAATTGCATCATCATATTGTTTATTTTCGGCATATGCCAAAGCGAGATCACGCCAAGATTGTGGTTCTTCCTCTGCCATTTTCAGGACTTTTTGGTAAATGATAATCGCATCTTGATATTGTTTGAGTAACATCAATTGTTGCCCTAAAAGTCGCAGCACATGACGATTTTCAAGGTTTAATTCAGCCAAATTGGAAATCACTAAAACTGCTTCATCATCCAAACCTTTCTGTCTAAATATCTCGGCAACTGTTAGATAAAATGATGGATTATTCAAATTATTTTCACGTTCATCTAAATAGATTTGATACGCCTGCTGCTTGGATGCTGCATCTAAACGAGCGACATAAGGTGCATCATCTTTCCACGGTTGAATTTCGATTTTAATATTTTGTATAGTTTCTCTGACACGTTCCTCTGCTTGTTGGCTGCGGCGTAATTGAGCTATTTCTCTCGCATCTGTTACAGCGGCAACTGAATCTGCGGATGCGGCATCTGCTACATATTCAACCGATACTGGTGCAGGCATAGGTGGTGCAACAGGTGCAGCTTCAACCACAGGTGCATTGGCTGCCATTTTTTCAGCACGACTTGGCTTGATTTTTTGTTTTGGAAAATCTTTTTCCCACCACTGCTGATGTGCTTGATATTCATCAATGCTACGTGCAAGTGCTTGCTGTTGTTTTTGTTGCACACTCTGTTTTTGACTAGAAATACGTTGTTCATATTCCGTTTTTAAACTTGCAGGAGGTTGAATTTCATATTGCACATAATCATCTAAATTTTCTAAGACAATCAAAGAAGTGTTGGGTGTCACAATATTAAAATCTTGGGCAATTTTTTGAATGGCTTGTTCATTCACTGTAGCTTGAGGCAGTAGTTCAGCCACTTTTTGTTTTGCCCAAAGTGCTGCGACTTGTTGGCTGTTTAAGCTACTTTTAAATGGAATTTCTAAGCTTTGTTGTTGATTCGCATTGTGTAATTTTAGCTTTAATTTGGCTTGATCACCCACAACGGTGGAGTATTTCCCAAACACACGGACAACACCATTTTCAGGAAAATAGGAAGGGATGTATAACTCGCTGATGCCATTACCATCAACTTGTATTAAGCGACTTTGATCATTGAACAATTGTTGTTGTGCTTGTTTAAACTCAGTCGCATTGTGCCAAGATAGATATTGCCCATGATTTTTTTCGGCAAGTTGACGCAGTTGTAGATGATTTAAACTCTCAGCATTGCCTTGGATACTATATAAACGCTGATTAGCATTGAGTTGAATATTTTGTGGAATGCCATAGTTATCTAAGCCATCACTAAACAGTAAATATTCTTGAATTTTCGTATTATTTTTCCAATCCGATATATTGGTCGCACCATCATAGATGACATTTTCTAAAAACTTTTTCAGTGCTGACCAATCCCCATTTTTAATTTTAAAGCTGTGAGGTGAGGATGCTTTGTGACGTAATAAAGTCAGTTCGATATCGGCATTTTGCACTTTTTGAAAATAGGCATCCAGCAAGGCGAGTTCACTCTGCACATCACGTTGTCGAGCAGATAACGAAGCATCCCATAAAATGCCAATACTCTGTGGAAGTTGGCGTGCTTGTGATTGATCTGCAACAGGAATTTCAGCATAAAAATAATCTGAATTTTTAAAATGTTGGGTAAATAGTTGTGCCTGCTGACTGCTTGGAATCTGAATATCAATGTGTTTTAGCGCAGTGATGTTTGGATTTTTCAGCGTTGCATGATATTCATTTTGTGTATTTTTATTAAATGTCAGTTGCTCGCTTTTCGGTATATTTTCAAGCCCTTTTATACGGACATCCAGTTGATAGTTTTGCACTTGATTGGCAAATTGTAAGGGTAAACGATACAACTTCGCTTGAGTCGTATTACTCAATGCTTCTTGATAACGAATGCGAACAGTGCGAATGCCTTGCGCAGGAATTGGATAAACACGCAGCTTAAAATTATTGCCTTGGGTTTGTTCAAGCAAAGCTGGGTCTACATTGCGCCGTTCGATCGCTTCAAAAACTTGTTGCCCTTTGGCTTTTGGTACAGGCACTGCATCACGCATTTCACCATTGATATCCAAAGCCAAAGCAGTAATTTGCTGACCTTCCTGTAGTGGAAATTCTAGATTGCCTTCAAGTTGTCGGTGATTTGGATTATACAATTGCATTTCCAACGTTGTTTCAGCCAAACCATTGATGATTTCCACTTGAGTTTTGACACTTTTCAGTTGAATTGCCACTTCATTTTTGGCAGTCATAATCTGAATCGGGCGAGGGATGATTTCAACAGGGGTTGTGGCAATACGTGGTTGCACGACCACATCTTTGGCAGTTGAAAATGTGAATGGTGCGAGGCTTAAGATGAAGCAAGTAATGAGATTTTTTTTCATCATTTTCAATTCTTAAAAATAAAAGTTTATGAAAGTTGTACAGCAAAAATGGTCAAGAAAAGTATGGGGTCGTGAAAGTGATTTCACAGTGCTAAAGGCTTCAATATAACTGAAAAAATAAGCTTGGAAAATTGTATTTTAGTTTTCAACATGGATGGTGAATGTATGCAAATATTCACCATCCTGAGCATTTTTATTTTAAAATTTTTTCTAATTCTTCTGCACTACGAATACCTGAGATTCGTGTACCATCTTTTAAGAAAAAGGTTGGTGTACCATCAATTTCAAGCTGTTTACCTAAGTCTGCAATTTGGGTGATTGGTGTGCTACATGCTTTACTATTTGTCGGTTGTTTTTTCTCAAGTGTATAGTCAAGCCATGTTTGATATGGATTTTTTGAACACCAAATTTGGTTGGAAATATTGACTGCATTTGGATGCAAAGATGGAATTGGATATAAGAATAAATACACCGTCAAGTTGTCAATTTTTTGCAATTCATGCTCAAGTTTTTGACAATATGGACAATCAGGATCACTAAATAAATAGATCACACGTTCGCCTTTACCTTTGATTTTTTTAATGGCTTGGTTAAGCGGAAGTTTTGCAATGTCTATTTTACTTAAAGTTTGCATACTTTCTTCAGTTAAGTTTTTTTGTTCTTTTAAATCAATTAAATTACCAACAAAAAAAGTATTTGGCTTCATCAGTCGTATAAACAATACGCCCGCCCATATAGACTTCATAAACATCTTTGACAGGTGAAGTTCGAACAGATTTGACAGGGATATCAGGAAAATTTTGCTTAAGATTTTTTTCAACAGTTTGAATATCTGCATGACTTGCAGTCATGGTAAAAAGACTCAAAGTGAGGGCAGTGAACCAGATTTTCATGGATGGACTCAAAAAATATTTGCGTTATCTTGGCGCAATGATTTAAAAAAATATAGATCATTCCTGTAATAAAACACACGTAAATTTTGCATTAATCCATTGTATTTTTAGCCAAATAGGGTGGTACAACATCCTGCAAAAGTGCGATCAGTTCTTCATCCATGTAGTGATAATCATCAGGGATATCAAGCACGATGACTTTTTTATGTTGCAATTGTTTCGAGAACTTTTCTTTGATATTTTGTTTGTGTTTTTGTTCCATCACAAAAATAAGATCCGCCCATGCGACATCTTTGCTCGAAATGGTATGTTTGGCATGGCGACTCGTGCCTGCGGAACGAGTGCGAATGCCATAGTCCACTGCAAAGACTCGCTCAGCAGTGGGACTACGCCATTGGTTACGGCTACAAATAAAAAGACAATTCAATCCGATGTATTCCAAAAGTCTTGTTGGGCATTTAGGCGTTGTTGATGTACAGAAATACGTGGAAACTCAATACCTAACTGTTTGGAGCGTGCACGTTTTTGTGATCGGTTCCAAAGCATTTTCCAATCTTTTTCATATTTCCAATAGTTTGGGCTATGACAACAATCACGTCCGCGATGTAAATAATTGGTTTTACGCCGCCAAGCACGGTTGCGTTTTGGGTTGTGTGTTTCGTCAGGGTGTTGTTGGGTTTCAGTTTGATCTAAAGATAAATTGTGAGTATTCATTATTTTAAACTCATGAGTTGATCGGGTTCAGCAGCCGCGATAACACATGATGTGGCGATTTTATCGGCATCACTTACATTAGGCAAGATGTAAATAGATGGATGAGCATTTTTATTGTATTTAAAGTTAGGTTTTTATGGTGAAGTTTGTTTAAATTCACCCATTCAAGAGAACTGTAGAGTAGCGCATGTTTATTAAAGGCATTCGACGTAATTATGACAAAGTTGCAGCAGATGACAGCATTGCCGATGAAGATAAAATTGATGCTTTATTGATGAAATTGGGTGCTGATTTTTTAGTCAGTAAAGAAGATCGGGTTTATATTTTTCAAAAGGGTGATCTGACCGCTAAGTTTGATGCCAAGCATGCTCGTGCTTATCATTTTAAAGACTATTTATGTAAAGATATGAATAAGTTATTTCATGGGTTTTGATGTTTAACTTGTTTTAGATCTCAGTTAAATTGGGCTGTATCTTGTATTGTTTTTATTCAATGCATAGATCAGCCTTTTTTCATTTATGCCATTTGTCTATACTGAGATAAAGCAAATGACTTTTCATAAAAATGATTGAACAAGATGAAGCTGGGTGGATCTAAAAATGATAAGAAGACTCTCAATCTTATTGCTAAGTTTATTCTGTTCAGTGACGATATTTGCTGAACAACCAAAACTTGTTCCTCATCCCATTAGCTTAAAAAATAGCAAGCATTTCTCTTTAAATCTTCCTTCCAATTATGAAATTATTCCTGCGGCAGAGGGCTTTAAACGTGTTCGATTTTTTGCCAAAGCGCCTGATGGCAGAATGTTTGTCACCGATATGCATGATTTGAGTGACAACCAAAAAGGCACGATTTATATTTTGGATGACTGGAATATTGAAACAGGAAAATTTGGCAAAATCACTCCCTATATGACAGGTTTGAAAAATCCAAATTCTGTGCAGTTTTATACCGATACCACAGGTCAAGATTGGTTATATCTCGCTGAAACACATCAATTGACTCGACGAAAATTTACCCAAGGTGAGATAAAACCAACAGCGAAAGCCGAAGTCTTAGCGACTTTCCCTGATTATGGTTTAAGTTATAAGTATGGCGGATGGCATCTCACACGTACCATTGCTGTGGGTGGAAATGGGAAAATTTATGTGTCAGTCGGTTCGAGTTGTAATGCTTGCATTGAAAAAGAAAAAGTCCGAGCAAGTGTTTTAGAAATGAATCCTGATGGTTCAGAACAACGAATTTATGCACAAGGTTTGCGTAATGCTGTTGGTTTAAAATGGATTGGCAAGTTTTTATTTGCAACCAATCAAGGTGCAGATCATTTAGGTAAAAGTAAGCCTGATGAAACTTTTTATGCGCTCAAGCGAGATGCTGATTATGGTTGGCCATCGTGTTATTCATCCAATGGAAAAATTTTTGCAGATCCTAAGTTTAAACGCGTATCAGGCTGTAAAAATGTGCCATCACCTTATGCTTATTTCCCGTCACATTCGTCTGCTTTAGGTTTTGATTATTTTGATCAGGGTAGTACAGACAAGACGATTCAGAATTCTTTTTTAGTGGCTTTACATGGTTCAACGGATGAGAAAGTTGGTCATGGTTATAAAATTGCGATTATGCGTAAAGGTCAAAAGTTTGAAACTTTTATAGATGGGTTTTTAGTGGGTAAAACAGTGAATGGGCGACCTGTAGATATTTATCGGATTGATGGAAATTCATTTTATTTTTCGGATGATCGAGCAGGTGTGGTTTATTATGTGAGGTTGAGAGATAAGTTTTAAACTTCTTTTGGGTTGATATATCTCATCGAATTTGAATCGAAAAGAAACATGATGAATGGATTATAGATAAGTAATTAATAGACCTTTTGCATTGGTCAAAAATTAAGCAGATGTAACCTTTGATTTATAAGGCATTGTGTAAATCAAAAATAACTAAAAATCCTACTTACGCAAGAGGTCTATGGAATAGCGTGTAAAAATCGGAATTTTTTATGAATTGATATGCGGCATGTACACCTTGGGAATGATAAATCTTTGCCAGCAATAGTTTTTGTTCTTGCTCAATATTATTTAAATTATCATAGGAAAGTTTTCGAATAGATTTTTTAGATTTAATGGGGATTAAATTTTGTTTTAATTTCTTAAAACATATTTCGGCTTCCTTAGAAAAATGCTCTGTTTTATATTGGGGATGAATTTCAGATAGGGCAAGATATAATAACCACTGATTGATTTTAGGCGTATGTTGTATAGCATTAAGAAGAAGACTTTCATATTTAGAATCAGACTCTAAAAAACATAAAAAAGCACCAATAATCTTTCCTTGCCATACAGGATTTGACATTAAATCAGCAATAACATCTTGATCTATTATGCTAAGGCATTGGTGTAAGCGATAATAAAAATCAAGAGGTTCATATTTTATTATGGGATAAGCAGATAAAACATGACTTAATGCATCTGCACGTTCAATTTGATGTGATAAAAATGAAATAGCTGTTTGTTGGCGCGCTAGAGTTAAATAGGGTAATTCGAATAGAAAATACAGATCAGCAGGTGCACATTTCATTATAATCCCTTTCATATAAAAGAAGACCGCATTTATAAAAATACGGTCTTTCTGTTATTAAACCTGTCTAGCCACATCACCACTCAAACTTTCAGGCAAGTCTAAGACAGTCACTTCAAGTTCAGTCAAAGCCTCAGGACGAGCAACGACTAGGGCAACATAGCCATTTTCAAAAGTAGTGCTATTCACCACTTGAACGCCTTTATTGAGTTGTTCACCTTGTGCAGGGACAGTGCCCGTGCCTTGAATGGCATGCAACCACGCTTTCGGTTTAGCCTTAAACCAAAGACGAGCAATCACTTCCTGACCCAAGTAACAACCCTTGTCATAATTCACAGCACCACGTTGATGGAAACGTAACTCTTGTGGTTGGAATAAACCTTCAATCGCTTGATTAATATAAGCTTGACCATTTTGAATCGAAGAAACTTCCCAAGCAGAAATATCAGTTTCACTGTCAGAAAAGTCAGTTGTCGTGCCATTTACAGTTGGAAAAACTGCGCCAATTTGCTCAAGTTTCATCTTGGAAAATGCACCATATTTTTTAATATGTTTAGCAAATTCTTCCGCTTGATCTTGTGTGGTCACGATTTCAAATTCTTCAGGATTACGTTTTTTTAACCATAAACCAAAATGAATACGACCTTTTAAATCACAAATTGCAGTGTATTGCGATACATTTTCAGCCAAAGCTTCTGTATTTACAGTCACTTGTCCTTGCAAGAATTTTTGTGCATCAACACCGATTAACGTGAAAGAGGAGAACGCTAAATTGCTCATGAAATATTCATCCAATTTAAATCTAATACTAAAGAATTAGCCTTATTTTCCGCTATTTTTATAAAAAATGCACATTTAAGAAAAATAATTCGAGCAAGTTGTTACTAAATATTTCTAAAACCCCTGTTTTTATATCTAAGCTTATGAAATATAAACGATTTGGGAAATGGGTTTTCGGCAGTGTACTATTCGAATATCAGACACGCAGTACAAAATGATGCAAGAGGCACAATTCAATGAATAACAATTACCGCAAACCACTGCAAGGTACCCAGCTCGAATACTTCGATGTGCGTCAAGCCGTTGAAGACATCCAGCCAGGCGCATACGCGAAACTTCCATACACTTCAAAAGTATTGGCTGAACAGTTAGTCCGTCGCTGTGACCCAGCCATTCTCGAACAATCTTTAAAAGAACTGATTAACCGTAAACAAGACCATGATTTCCCTTGGTATCCTGCACGTGTGGTGTGCCATGACATTCTCGGGCAAACTGCATTGGTTGACCTTGCAGGTCTGCGTGATGCGATTGCGGATCAAGGTGGCGACCCTTCAAAAGTAAACCCAGTTGTACCGACTCAGTTGATCGTAGATCACTCTTTGGCAGTGGAATACGGTGGTTTTGATCCAGATGCATTTGAGAAAAACCGTGCTGTGGAAGACCGTCGTAATGAAGACCGTTTCCACTTCATCGAATGGACAAAAACTGCGTTTGAAAATGTCGATGTCATTCCTGCTGGTAACGGCATCATGCACCAAATCAACTTGGAGAAAATGTCGCCAGTGGTTCAAAACCGCGAAGGTATCGCATTCCCAGACACTTGTGTAGGTACAGATTCTCATACACCACATACTGA
Organism: Acinetobacter sp. CFCC 10889; assembly: GCF_003268395.1. Taxonomy (GTDB): domain Bacteria; phylum Pseudomonadota; class Gammaproteobacteria; order Pseudomonadales; family Moraxellaceae; genus Acinetobacter. The sequence goes on from NZ_LQXQ01000004.1 coordinate 56,120, forward strand.
TGCACTTGGCGTGATCTCAATTGGTGTCGGTGGTTTGGAAGCTGAAAACGTGATGTTGGGTCGTGCATCTTGGATGCGTCTTCCAGACATTATCGGTGTAGAGTTTGTGGGTCAGCGTCAAGCGGGCATTACTGCAACGGACATCGTATTGGCATTGACAGAATTCTTGCGTAAAGAACGTGTGGTGGGTGCATATTTAGAATTCTTTGGTGAAGGTGCAGACAGCATGTCAGTGGGTGATCGTGCCACGATTTCCAACATGACCCCAGAATATGGCGCAACTGCGGCAATGTTCTATATTGACCAAAACACCATTGATTATTTAACACTGACAGGTCGTGAAGCAGATCAGGTTAAACTTGTTGAAACTTATGCCAAAGAAATTGGTCTTTGGGCATCGGATATGAAACAAGCGGAATATCCACGTGTTTTACGTTTCGATTTATCGCAAGTAACCCGTAACATCGCAGGACCATCAAACCCACATGCACGTGTATCTACAGCTGACTTAAAAGCTAAAGGCATTGCAGGTAACTTAGAAGCTGCTCGCGCGCAAGAAGCTGAAGGTTTAATGCCAGATGGCGCGGTGATTATTGCGGCAATTACATCTTGTACCAATACATCAAACCCACGTAATACTGTTGCAGCAGGCTTACTGGCACGTAAGGCAAATGAACTTGGTTTAGTGCGTAAACCTTGGGTGAAATCATCTTTTGCACCAGGTTCTAAAGCTGCTGCTTTGTATCTTGAAGAAGCAGGCGTGTTGGGTGATCTTGAGAAGCTTGGTTTCGGTATTGTGGCGTATGCATGTACGACTTGTAACGGTATGTCAGGTGCGCTTGATCCTGTGATTCAGCAGGAAATTATTGACCGTGACTTGTACGCAACTGCAGTACTTTCAGGTAACCGTAACTTCGATGGTCGTATCCATCCTTATGCAAAACAAGCATTCTTAGCATCTCCTCCATTGGTCGTGGCGTATGCAATTGCGGGTACGATTCGTTTTGACATCGAAACAGATTCTTTAGGCAATGACAAAGACGGTAATCCAATTTACTTAAAAGACATCTGGCCATCGGATGAAGAAATTGATGCACTGGTAAAAGTTGCTGTTAAACCTGAGCAGTTTAAGAAAGTGTATATCCCAATGTTTGATTTGGGTGAGCGTGTACAAGCTGCGAGTCCACTATATGATTGGCGTCCACAAAGTACCTATATCCGTCGTCCGCCGTATTGGGAAGGTGCTTTGGCTGCGCCACGTACTTTGGCAAATATGCGTCCGCTTGCGATTCTTCCTGACAATATTACAACGGATCACTTGTCACCATCGAATGCAATCTTGATGGATTCAGCAGCAGGTGAATATCTGCATAAAATGGGCGTACCTGAGGAAGACTTTAACTCATACGCAACGCACCGTGGAGACCATTTAACTGCGCAACGTGCGACATTTGCCAACCCGAAACTGTTTAATGAAATGGTGGTTCGCTCTGACGGTACGATCAAGCAAGGTTCGAAAGCACGTGTTGAGCCTGAGGGCGAAGTAATGCGTATGTGGGAAGCAATCGAAACGTATATGAATCGTAAGCAACCGCTGATCATTATTGCAGGTAAGGATTATGGTCAGGGTTCTAGCCGTGACTGGGCTGCAAAAGGTGTGCGTCTTGCAGGTGTTGAGGTGATTGTTGCGGAAGGTTTTGAGCGTATTCACCGTACTAACCTTGTAGGTATGGGCGTGTTACCGCTTGAGTTTAAAGCGGGTACTGACCGTAAGACGCTGAAGCTTGATGGTACTGAGTTGTATAGCGTGATTGGTAATATTGCACCGCGTTCTGATCTGACTTTGGTGATCGAGCGTTCTACGACTGATGGTAAGAATGAGATCGTGAAAGTGCCTGTAACTTGTCGTTTAGATACTGAAGAAGAAGTCCATGTGTATGAAGCGGGTGGTGTGTTGCAACGCTTTGCACAGGATTTCTTGGAAGGGAATGTGGCTTAAGTAATCCACCCCAACCCTCCTTTTAAAAAAGGAGGGAGTTCCCCTCTTTCAAAAGAGGGGTTAGGGGAGATTAAAGCAATTGATTTTGTTATAAAAAGACCCTACATTTATGTGGGGTTTTTTTACTGAGGATAAATAAAGTGAATAAAAATGCTATAAATGGGGATTTCAATTTTTTATCTTCATTGTTTGAAAAGTTTTTTAAACAAAAATATATTAAAGACCGCTTATTATTAATTGAAGACAAAGAAATAACGGGTTGGGAAATCTGGTTACAGATTGAATTGGCATTTTTTTTAGATGATCAAAATAATGTAATGGAGTGGCTAAGAGAAGTTCCTTGTTCTATGGATAAAAGAATTGAAAAATTAAAATTACAAGGCATCATTGATTTTTGGCTAAGAGAAAGAAATAAATCTACAGAAACGATGATTGCGATTGAATTAAAACAACATAAAGATGCAAAACAATGTATTAAAGAAATGATGAAAGATATAAATAAGTTTAATTCTTTAAAGCCAAGCGAACATAGTTATATTAGAAGTTTTTGGTGTGTTGGTGTACATAGAACAATACAAGAAGGTACTTGCCTGACATATATTAATGAAAATAAGCAAGGTTACACCTTTGATCAAAATCATCTTTTAAGTCAAGAAATTAAAGGAACAAACTTTAGTTTTACTATTTTGTAAATGCAGTAGGTATATTACAACGCTTTGTTTAGGATTTTTTGGAAGGGAATGTGGTTTAAGACTTTAAGCAAACATAATTGATTTTGTTGTAAAAAGACCCTACTGTTAAGTGGGGGTTTTAATGGAAATTTCTATGAATATATTAGATAAGTTTTTAAAGCAGGTCACAGCTAGATCAATTGAAAATAAAAAAGCCTTTGACTTACTTTATGATCATCAATGTTATGGAGTTTGTATTGGTATTATAAGGCAAGAGTTGGACAGTTTATTAAGAACTTCTTATTTAGTGGACTACGAAAATGGAGTGAAATTAAGGTTTAATGCCTTTGATTTAGTAAAAAATAGTGTTGAATTGGGTGAGTGGAAGTTTCTGAATGCTAATAATAAGATGGAGCGTATAACGGATAATAAAATGCTTAAACAAGGTGGTTGGGAAGCACTAGTGTATGATTTTGGCTGTGGTTTGATACATTTATCGAATAAGCACTTATATCAAGATGTTGATCCTGTTATTAAAATGGCGAAAGAAAAGCAAGATAATATTGTTAAATACTTGAATTCTCATCATGGGTTTGAAAAAAAGGAAATTAATATGAATGATCTTATTAAATATTTACCTGTGATTTATAAAAAAATTTACGAAAATATTGAATCTCATATTGAAACAATTAGTTTAATTAATAATGAAACTAAAGTTTTCAAGGATTAAATAGTATTATTGGAGTATACAAATGCCCACAATTCAACCTTACATGATTGGAGAAGATCAATATATTAATCTTCCCGAAGAATTTAACTTTAAGGGTTCAGAAGTCGAAATTTTTCGTAATGGCGATGAAGTTATTCTGCGAGAAAAACCAATCACAGCAGAACAAGCTAATACTGCAATAGAGCAAATACCTAATGATTTATTAGTAGAAGTAAAGGAAGATAAACCACCAAAATAAAGAATCTAAGCTGAGATCCCATGCCCAAAAAATCCCCCGAACAAAAAGCCGAAGAAGAACGCCGCTATATTGCTGCTAGTGGTGCAGCTAATACAGCCGAGCTTGAATCATTCCTAACAGACCCAAATCAAGCGATTCGAGCCACAGCCGCCATGAACCCCGATGCAGATGCCGAAATCCTTGACCGCTTTGCAAACGACAAATTTTGGGGTGTACGCATGGAAGTCGTCCACCATGCCAACGTCAGCGAAGCCACATTACGCAGACTACTCGAAACCAAAGTCAGCAAACGAGGTGTTGTCCATCACGCAGCCTGTGAAAAACTCAAAAAACGAAGCGTAGTATTTGGAGCAGACGGCATGCCACTTGATATGCAGAAATAAATTGAAACAAATCGAATTGCATAGAAAATTCGATTCAATTTGGAAAAAATAAGCAAAGAAAAAACAAAAAGTGGCGATTTATATCTCAAAATTGAAATAAAACTGACAATAAATTCGTTTAAGCCATTTCTTGCAAAAATGACACCATCATTTTTCAAAATAGCCAATAGACATTTACACCGATAACAGTATACTGAGTTCACCATTTCTAAAAACCTATGGAGAACAAAAATGGTTACTGCTGGCTCTAAACCTGGAACAGGCTTCTATTTTTGTGTTCAATGCGGTCAACGCACCTACTTAGAAATTGGTACAGATCGACTACCACCGTGTACCAAATGTCTTGGCAATCACTTCAACAAATAAGATTGCATAAGCACAATAATTAAAACGGATACTCCCTGTTTTAAAATAAAAGCCCTATTACTCAATAGGGCTTTTTGCTACCTTATTCATCAATCCATAAAAACAAAGGTAGACACACGATGATCGAAACAATACTCAGCTTATGCATCGGCATCGGATTAAGCGCTGCCTGTGGCTTTCGTGTTTTTGTCCCTTTACTTGTTATGAGCGCAGCATCATTAATGGGTGTATTTGAACCCATGAAAGGTTTTGAATGGCTTGCCATGCCATCGGTCTGTATCGGGCTTGCAGTTGCAACTGTTTGTGAAATCGGAGCTTACTACATTCCGTGGGTAGATAATGCATTGGACACCATTTCCACACCAGCAGCCATGATCGCAGGCACACTCACAACCATGGCAGTCAGTACAGGGGAAATGTCACCCTTTGCCAGTTGGGCGGCAGCGATTATTGTGGGAGGCGGAACAGCATCGGCAGTACAACTCAGTACAGTTGCTGTACGTGGCTTATCCACGGCAACCACAGGGGGGATCGGAAATCCACTTGTATCTACAACTGAATGGATCAGTGCATTGATTGTGTCAGTTTTATCTTTCTTTGTCCCTGTTTTGGTGGTGATTGTTGGGATTATTCTAATGATCATTGTGATCCGTTGGATACGTTTAAAAAATAAAAACAACGCTCATCCAACAGCTTTATAAATGACACATACCAGTGTGCAGTGTTGAAAATATTTTGAAAAATATTGCGTTAAATTTCTCTCGAAAAACATTTGATTTTTATTCAAAAACAGCATAGTTTTTAGCTTAATATAAATCCATATTTTTTTTATGGATTTATGGTGGCATTAAATGATAAGTCTGAAGCGAGGGAATAAAAATGCTTAAATTTATTGTAGATGAAAATCCGTTAAGCAATGGAACCTACCAATTACATAATGCGACACAAGGCTGTGAGGATTTACCCAAACATTACCATCAAATTTTAATTGGCTATTTTGCAGATGTTGAGTTAGCGCATAAACGTGCAAGAATGAATTGGCCTAAAGAAAAAATACAAGCTTGTATCAAGTGTTGCCCAAACTGAACCTATGAAGATTGAGATCATTTATTTTCAAATGTTATTTCATCGGAAATAAAAACGATAAGATGAGATAAGTTGTTAAAATACACCTGTTTAATAGGAAAAAATAACAATGAAAACATTTGATTTGGTGATACATACACCTAAAAATTTACAAGAGGGTGGGGATGAGTTTTCAGAGAAGCTTAGCGCAATTCAGGCTTTAATTAAGTTTGATAGTATTTCTTGGCGACAACTTTTGGTACGTCAACTACAATTTAACAGTGATAATGCGAGTTTTACGATTACAGATTTAGAAACCAAGCAAACACTTCGGTTAACGTTAAATGCACTTTCACGATTGGATGATTTAGAATTTAAAATTGAAAGTGATCTAGCCGTGATCGTGCCACAAAAAGATGTATTTGGACTGATTACTCGAAAAACCAAAGATTATATCTTTTTTAAAAAAATTGATGCTGCTGCAACCCGACAATATTTGCTGTACTTTTTAAATGGTGAATTAGAGGCTTTGGAGCAGCATTATAAGGACAGTAAACAAAAAGCATCATTAAATTTTTGAGACTCTAATAGGTCAAAGGAAAGATAAAAATTCTGTTTTAATCAGTTTTTTTGCAGTAAAAAATGACAAATTTTGCCTTAAATGGAAAAAAATAGATTTTTTTGGGAATTTATGAAAAATATTTTTGAATTTGATAGAAATTAAGCAATCTTAGGAAATTAATCCCGTCATCATTTGGCTACTATAAATCTCAAGGGTATGATGGGATCGAAAAGAGTAGCCTGCTACCAGTTGCGTACAACGTGCGTGTAGTACAAATCCAAAAGATCTCGATTCGGCTTAGGACGCTATAGACCAAAAGTTTATAGGCAATAGGATTAGAACTTACCAAGTTTTAATAGTTGAAGTAAACCATACGATGTTTTCCCAAATACCCTAAAAAATTCGCAGTGAGAAGTTAGAATAAAAATAGCCATATCCATATAAAGTACCACTTCAATTTAAAAAATCCAGTATCTATCTCTTAGTACCTTATTCATAAATTATACTTTTTAAATTTACTTCTGACATTGGTTCTGATTTGCCTGAACCAATAACATTTTCATGTAGATATATAAGTGAGCTTAGTCTGTATTTTATAATGCAGAGGAGAATAACATTTTAGATATGGTGCTTTTAAAACCGAATTTAGATACAGAAAAATATCTCATATTTAACGCTAAATAGCGTAAAAAAGTGCATGAATTTGGCTTGATTGGGAAAATTTATTGTTATTTTATAAATAATGAAAAATATTTTCAAATTTAGTAAAAATGCGTCATTCTTAGGGAATTAATCCCACAGACATTTTACTACTATAGATCGCAAGGGTGTGATGGGATCGAAAAGAGTAGCCTGCTACCAGTTGCGTACAACGTGTGTGTAGTACAAATCCAAAAGATCTCGATTCGGCTTAGGACGCTATAGACCAAAAGTTTATAGGCAATAGGATTAGAACTTATCAAGTTTTAATAGTTGAAGTAAACCATACGATGTTTTCCCAATGCCCTAAAAAATTTGCAAGACACAAATAAACATAAAAATAAGCATCAACTTAAAATAATAAAAATTGCATGAATATTCAGATTTATGATGTACTTTCACTCACAAATTAGCGACAAAATATGTCGTTTTGTTACTTTTTCCCGTTGAAAAATAAGCGCTGAAAATATAAATTGATTTACGAAATCAAACTTACAATGAAGAATAATTGAAGGACTTTTTATGTTGCTGACCATTCAGCCAGATCAAATACAACAAATTATTCCTGATGCGAATTCAGAAAAAGCCGCAAAGAAATTGGCGAAAGTGAATGATTGGAATAATAAAGGTGCTTCCGCAGATCAGTGGGTGTGGGCAGAGATTAAAGGCAGTGCCATTTATCAAAGTGCGATTTTTTTACCGCAATTAAAATGTGAATGTAGTTGTCCTAGTTTTAAACGCCCTTGTAAACATGCTTTGGCTTTGCTTTTGGTCTATCAGGAACATCCGCAAGAATTCCACATTCAGGAAGATGAAACCCAATTCCCCGAGCGTGTGACCAAATGGCGGGATAAACTGACGCAAAGCACCGAGAAAAAAGCCGAGAAAGCCAATAAGCCTGTTGATGAAGCAGCCCGTGCCAAACGCCAAGAATCACGTGATAAAAAAATTGATCAAGGCATTGAAGCATTACAATTGTGGCTTAAAGATGTGGTGAATTTAGGTTTGGGAGAAGTACGTTCGCAAAGTGGTCACCAATTTTTCCATGAAATTTCCAGTCGTTTGGTTGATGCTCAAGCTGCAGGGTTGAATGTATGGATTGATGAACTGTCAAGTTCGCTCTATCAAAGCAATTGGCAACAACAAAGTGCTTTTTGGCTTGCACGTTTATATTTGATTGCTGAACTTTGGCAAAAGCGTGAACAATTGTCTGAGGATTTACAACACGAATTACGTCAGCTTATGGGCATTAACCTTGCCAGTGATTTTTGGGCGACACAAGCGACTGAAGAATTACAAGTAAGCGTCGTGGCATCAACGACTCATCCTCTACAACAGTCAAAAGGCAATTTCCGTCGTCAATGGTTGTGGGATGAAAAAACCTTAACAGATCATCTCATTCTTGATTTTGATATTGCACCGCATACACGTTATGGCATTACCTTGCCCAGTCAACACAGTTTTAAACTGAAAGCACAGCGTTACCCCGGTGTTAAGCAACAACGCTTAAAACTCGCAGACAATCTGATGCTCAACGAAATTGATGCTGTCAAAATCGAACAGCAACCCCCACAAGGTTTTGCTTCATTTGAAGCTGCTTTGGCAAAACATGCCGAAAAACTCAATCAAAATCCAATGCATTTAACCAGTTTTTGGTGGATGAATCCTGTGCGTTTAAGCCAAAAAGATGAGCGTTATTTTCTGATTGATGCCACAAACCACATGATGCCGATTGAACTCAATACAGCACAATTTACCAGATTATGGATGATGGTCAGCAATCAACCCTTTTATGCAGGTTTAGAGTGGAATGGTTTAGACCTGAAACTGATTAGTCTTTGGCAAGGAGCGCATTACCAATGTCTATAAGCTCACCTTTAGCACAATTTACCAAACAACTTGAACTTAAATTGACACTTGGGCAGCATTATCAGCAACCGATTCAAGTGCCTGCGCCAATTTCTGAATTTGTCAGTGATGAAAATGATTTACTCGGTTTAAATTTGCAATGGACGCTGTTCCAAGTGTCTGCACAACAAGCCTATCCGTGTTCTGAGCAACAGTTGGCAACTTTGGCAGATGATGAAATGCCATTTACGCCAAGTACACAGGGCATTAACAGTGTGATTCAAAGCATTGTGCAACTGAATCAATATAATTTTCAGTATGAAAAATCGGCTTGGCTGAATTATATTTTACACCTGATTCGTTTACAGAAACATGCTATTGCACCGCACTTGGTTTTAGATGTGTTAGACGTGGCAAATAACGATTTGCTTTTGGCTGAAACCTTGCCTGAGCGTAGTTATAAACTACAAGATTTGCGTCAGGATAATCGCTTGAAAGTGGCGAAAATCCTGCGTGATTGTCTGATTCAACAACAGCCAATGGATGAAGAAGATGCAAAATTTGCAAGTTTAAGTAAAGGTCCTGCTGAACGCCTGATTCAAAATTTAAGCCTTGAACATGCCGATTTTATTCATACACATTTTGAAATGTTATGGAAGCGTTTGGGCAAAGATCAGCGTGAAGAATGGATTAAAAAAACGCCTTTTGCATTTTTTGCGCCACATGTTGAGTATTTAACCGCATTGCATCAAAAGAAACCTGAACAGGCTTTAGGGCAAGGTTTGCATTATTTATTCCTGCACAATTCTGAACATCCTTATACGCAAAAATTGCATGCGTTATTGCAAAATGTACTTGAATTTGATGCTAAAAATCGTTGCATGATTGTGCGTATGAGTATTGAAATTGATGAACAATTACAACAACTGAATATCATCAATTACACTGCCAATGGTAATGAACGTAAAACCTTAAAAGCCCTTGATGTGCAAGAAAACTTAATCAAGTTTTCACAGTCGAGTAAAGCCGAAGAGTATTTATATTCTATTTTAACGGCGATGCCACTGTCCTATTGGCAACAAATTTTTCCAACATGGGAAAGCTTACTGAAGCTGAAATATAAAAATCAGCGCAATCATATTTTAGATGCCTTTTGTTTCCGATGCTTTCATGAGCAACGTACTGATTTAGCAGAATGGCTCTACGAGAATTATCTCGCAGAACTCGAAAGCATGCGTTTTGCATCCAATCTGCAATATCTCTATCCGCTTTTGGCAACAGAAAAACGTGATCATTTGATGTTGCAACATTTACGTCAAGCACGTAAACGTCATGAGCCTGATTTTTTATTGGATGTTTGGAAAACCTTGCCTTTGCCTGCATCAAGTATTGGCATTTTGTCCAAAGATTTAACTGAGCGTTTATTGGCGGAAATCTATCTGCAAGAAGAACAGGAATATGCCTATTTACTCCATCCACTGTATGAATGGTTGGTGGTTTATGGCTATCCGACTGAAATTAGCCCACTGAAAGATTTAGATTCAAGCCGTTTTAACATTTTAAATCGCATTGCCCAACAAAAACTGGCATTGCTTGCGTAACAAAACATCATTTTAATTTTAGATAAAAAGGACACTGACATGAGTCAAGTTTTACGTGCGAAAGCAGAACAACAATATGCCCATGAATTGGCAGCTTTAAAAGAACACGATAAAAAACAACGTCCTGCACAATGGGAACTCTCACCCAATGCAGTTGTGGATTATTTGATGGGAACAACTTTACCCGATGGTACTGAAATTTCAGCAAAATATATTGGTAATCGCCGTTTGATGGAAATTGCAGTGGCAACCTTAGCCACCGACCGTGCTTTATTATTGTTGGGTGTGCCGGGAACTGCAAAATCTTGGGTATCTGAACATTTAGCAGCTGCGATTAGTGGTAACAGTACCTTGCTCATTCAAGGGACTGCAGGTACGAGTGAAGATACTTTACGTTATAGTTGGAACTACGCACAGTTACTTGCCAAAGGACCAACTGAAGACGCACTTGTACAAAGCCCGATGTTACGTGCGATGCGTACAGGGAAAATCGCCCGTATTGAAGAACTCACTCGTATTCCTGCCGATGTGCAAGATACTTTAATTACCTTATTGTCAGAAAAAAATCTACCTGTGCCTGAACTTGGTATTGAATATCAAGCGGTACAAGGTTTTAGCGTGATTGCCACTGCCAATAACCGTGACAAAGGTGTCAATGAACTTTCATCTGCATTAAAGCGTCGTTTTAATACCGTGATTCTGCCACCGCCTGCGACCATTGCCGAAGAAATTGAAATCGTACAACAACGTGTGGCCTCTTTAGGTCGTAGTTTATCTTTACCTGAAATTCAGCCACTTGATCAGCATATTAAAACCCTCGTCACCATTTTCCGTGAATTGCGTGAAGGTAAAACTGTCGATGGTAAACAAAAACTGAAAAGTACCACAGGCACGCTTTCAACTGCTGAAGCCATTTCTGTGATGAGCCACAGTTGGGCGATGTCAGGACATTTTGGTGATGGCAGTTTAAATGCGCATGACTTGGTTGCAGGTTTACAAGGTGCGATTGTGAAAGACCCTGTGCAAGATGTGGTGCCATGGAAAGAATATGTTGAGACTGTGATTAAACAGCGTGAAGGTTGGAACGAGATTTATCAAGCATGCCGAGATTTAGAATAATTTTACAATAATTATAATCGAAGGATTTGCCCATGCATTATATTTTAGGGATACGTCATCATGGTCCCGGCTCTGCACGTAGTGTGTTAAATGCACTACAGCAGTTGCAACCTGACTGTATTCTTGTCGAAGGACCACCCGATGCCAATGAACGCATTGCACAGCTCAGTCATGCTGAGATTGAGCCACCGATTGCGTTACTCATTAATACACCTGTACAAAAGGATGAACGCCCACGTGCTGTATTTTATCCTTTTGCAGAGTTTTCACCTGAATGGCAAGCCTTACAATTTGCCTTAAAATATCAAATTCATACTGAGTTTATGGATTTGGCGTGTCAGCATCGTTTTGCTTTGGAAAAACAAGCCGAAGAAGCTCGACGTGCTGTTGAAACAGAGGAAAATGCGGATTCAGAAAATGAACAAGCTGATGAATCTGTAAATGATAATGTCGATGAAGATTTATCGGCTGCTGTAGATGAAAATGTTCAAGACGAAATTGAAATCTCAGATGAAGAACGTAAATTTCTACAATATCGTCATGACCCAATTGCCCTCCTTGCCCATCAAGCAGGCTATCAGGACAGCGAACGTTTTTGGGAACATTTGGTCGAGCAACAACCGCATGCAGGCGATATGTTTCAATCCATCAATGAAGCGATGGCAGAAATTCGGGATTATTTAAACAGTTTAAATCCGCATATAGAAGCAGATGAAGAACAATTGTTAGAAGAATACCGTGAAGCGTCGATGCGAAAAATCATCCGCCAAGCACAGAAGCAAGGCTTTGAACGTATTGTGGTGATTTGTGGTGCATGGCATGCGCCTGCATTGGTCGATTTAAAAAGCACTTTAAAGGACGATAATCAGCTTTTAAAAGGTTTGCCAAAAACCAAAATCGAATCGGCATGGATCGCGTGGACACATGGGCGTTTGCATCGTCAAAGTGGTTATGGTGCAGGCATTCAAGCGGTGGGTTGGTATGCGCATTTATGGAAGCATTATCAACGAGCACTTGAAGGCAATATTGATGCTGAAAAAATCAGTATTGATTGGCTCAGTCAATTTGCCAATGCCTTGCGTGAAGCGGGACATGATGCTTCAAGTGCGCAAATTATTGATGCCACACAGTTGATTCAATCATTACTTGAATTGCGTGAACGTCGTATTCCTGATCTAGAGGATTTAAGCGAAGCCATCCGCAGTGTGTTACATCATGGTTATGATCTGCCTGAACCGATTATGAACCAAATGCTGTTGGCGGAAAAATTGGGGCATTTACCTGAAGATTATTCTGAATTGCCGATTCAGCAAGATTTTCTAAAACAATGTAAATCTTTGCGTTTAAAGCTTGAAGCGGTACATCGTGGTGTAGAACTTGATTTGCGTCAGTCTTTTGATTTAAGTAAAAGTCAGTTTTTCCATCGGGTGAATTTACTCGGTTTGGCATGGGCAGAATTGCAAAATCATTCCTCAGGTCGTGGTAATTATAAAGAACATTGGCAATTGTCATGGCAACCTGAAAGCAGTTTGTATCTGAATGAAATGTCGCTATGGGGTTATACCATTGCTGACGCAGCAGCAAGTATAGTGCGGGATAAAATTGAGCAAAGTGATGATTTAGCAACGGTTGCTAAATATATCGAGCAGATTTTATTGGCAGGGCTAGACCATAGTTTGCCACTTGCTTTGCAACGTCTACAGTCACTTTCGACCTTACATCAAGACCCTGATGTCATGCTTGCGACCTTAAAGCCCTTGGTCACAGCGTTGCGTTATGGCAGTGTACGCCAATTTTCTGAACATGAATTGTTGCAAATTATCGAACAACTCAGTGTGCGATTAATGCTGTCTTTACCACAATATTGTCAGTCTATTAATGATGATATGGCACAGCAAACGGCGCAACAACTCAACGGTTTATATTTACTGTTACAGCGTTTGGACAATGCAACCTTAACGCAATATTGGCAAGAACTCGTTCTGACTTTAATGCAACAAAGCTATATGAATGGTTATTTGCATGGTTTTGTCACCAAACTAGCCAAACAACAGCAATTACTTGATTTAGATGAGATTGAGTATTATCTGTCACAAGCATTATCTGTGGGGCAAACTGTCGATTATAGTGCGGGTTGGTTTGAAGGTTTTATCAGTGATCAAGCCCTATTATTGTTACATGAAGACAATTTATGGAACTTGGTGAATGCATGGTTGGGCGATTTACCTGAAGAACAATTTATTAACATTTTGCCGATTTTACGTCGTTCAACGAGTAAGTTCAGTCCGAGTGAATCGGCAAAAATTGCTGAAAAAGCGGCTTCGGGCGTTACAGTGCATATCGCACAATTACCACATCAGTTTAATGTAGAACGTGGATATGCCACTTTGCTAAGTTTAAAAAACTTACTGCATCCGCAAGCTGTCGATGCAAAAGCTAAAGATGCAAAAGTAGATCTTAAAGAGGGTTCTGATGTCACAAGTTAATCAAAGTACCCAAGAACAAGAACGACGTTGGCGTTTAATTTTAGGTCAACGTCCTGAACAAGCAGCACCTGAATATTGGTCAAGTGATGATGAAAATATGTATCAATGCTTGGATGTGCTGTATAACGAAGAAAAACAACGTGGCGGTTTGGGACGTTCTAGCCCTAAAATTGCCAAATGGCTCGGTGATATTCGCCAATATTTTCCAAGTTCAGTGGTGCAAATTATTCAAAAAGATGCGCTTGAACGGCTGAATCTACAACAAATGTTGTTAGAACCTGAATTGCTTGAAAATATTGAAGTGGATATTCATTTGGTTTCGACTTTAATCGGTTTAAATCATTTAATGCCTGATCAAACCAAAGAAACTGCACGGATTGTAGTGCGTAAATTGGTGGAAGACATTGAGCGTCGTTTAAGACAAAGTTTGGAGCAAGCGATTCAAGGCTCAGTCAATCGTTCTGCGCATACTCGTCGCCCGAAACGCATTCAGGATATTAATTGGCATCGCACCATTCAAGCCAATTTAAAACATTGGCAAGAAGAATACAAAACCATTATTCCTGAACAATTACATGGACATCCACGTCAGCGCAGTTCCTTAAAAGACATTGTGCTGTGTGTCGATCAAAGTGGTTCGATGGCGCCATCGGTGGTGTATTCAAGTATTTTTGCCGCAGTCATGGCGAGTATTCGGGCAGTCACCACGCAAATGGTGGTGTTTGATACGCAAATTGTTGATTTAACACCATTGCTTGAAGACCCTGTCGATGTGCTGTTTGGTACGCAACTTGGCGGGGGGACGGACATTGCCAAAGCGATTAAATATTGTCGTGGTAAAATCACCCGCCCTGAAGATACGATTTTTGTCTTGGTGACGGATTTGTGTGAAGGTGGCAGTGAACAACAACTGTTTAAACAAGTTGCTGAAATGCTGAATAGTGGTGTACAGATTGTGACCTTACTTGCACTGTCAGACGAGGGAACTCCTTATTATGACCGTGAAAATGCACAAAAATTTGCCGCTTTAGGGATTCCGACCTTTGCTTGTACGCCTGATCAATTTCCTGAATTGATGGCAAAAGCCATTGAGAAACAGGACATCAATGCGTGGTATGCAGCGCAACAACAGAAAAAATAAGCACATCAACAGATAATACATCAGCGCAAAAAATCAAGGTCGTGTTAACACTGCCTTGATTTATCAATCAACAGCATAGCCACAGTGAATATTTAAAATTTGACTTAGATAGAGTATGAATCAAAACTTAATTTAAAACATTGATTTGTATAATATGAAGCAAGCCATGAAAATAAGTATGAGAAAAATATGAAAATTTATCGTTTTTTAACTGTTTGTCTTTTAACTTTTATACTGACTGCATGTGGTGATTTGGCGAATTTTAAAGAGCAAGCCGATGAAAAATTTGGCGATCAACATTTTAAAACAGCCATTGCCTTGATTGAACTGCATAAAGTCCGCTTTGGAGAATATCCACAAAGTTTGGATGATCTGCAGTTTACAGGTGATTGGGATATGATGGCACTCAGCTCAGTCAATTATACCAAACTTGATCAAGGTTATGATCTTGACATTACAACAGGTTGGGTTGGACAACAAAATTGGATTATCCAAAAGAGTTTTGCAAGGTTTAGGATTAAAAAATAGCAATGCCAAATAGCCAATTTGGAGTGTTTAAAAAGGTATAATCATTCTTTTAGATTTTTTGAGTGTATTGGTTAATTTAAAACTTGGTAAAAAATGTTAGATTTAAGTCTATGTATTTCAGGTAAAAGTTAAGATGCCGAACACAAATAGAATTGAGAGCCTACTGTCAAAGTATGCTTGGGGGAGACGAGCGACGATCCTCTTCATTCTTTTGATCTGGGGATGGATTGACATCGCAACAGGCTATGAATACTCTTTTGCCGTGTTTTATTTAGTTCCTGTGTCAATTGCTGCATGGTTAGACAATAAAAAAGTAACAGTTTTAACCATTATTGCATCTGGATTAACATGGTTATATGCCGATTATGTAGCAGGACATCATTATTCAAATGTTGTGATTCCTTATTGGAATGCCATTGTGCGCTTAGGTTTCTTTAGTGTTGTTGCACTTTTGCTAATAAAAGTACGTGAAAATTTAACTGCAATGACTGAAATGGCAATGCGAGATAATTTAACTTCATTGCATAATACACGTGCATTTTTTATTCAATATCATCAGATTAGAGCACAGAAAACCAAAATAGGGCAGACCGTAGCTGTTGCGTTAATTGATATGGATGGTTTTAAAGCGGTGAATGATCATCATGGGCATAGTGTTGGAGATGAGGTTCTCATCGCTTTTGCACAAGTGTTGAAAAATGTGGCTCGTAGCGGTGATATTGTGGCTCGTATGGGCGGTGATGAATTTATCATGATCTTAAAAGATACTGATCAAAATGGTATGGAAATATTTGAGAAAAGACTGCGAGCTGTATTTTTAGAGAGTGAATTAAAGCAAAAATATGGGGTAGATTTTAGTATGGGGGTGCGTATATTTAAGCATTTACCACGAAATTTAGACGATGCAACCCATCAAGCAGATCAACTGATGTATCAGTCTAAAGCACAAGGCAAATCGCAAACTACTGTAAGTTTAGAAGTTTAGCTTTGATAGCGTTGAAGTAGTTTTTACTGGCATGTATATGGATTAAAATCTAAAATTCGCCCACATTTTTAAAAATTCGACTGTTATGCCTTTAGACGACAACTTTATTTATATGCCTCCGCAAGACGAATTGTCTATTTTATATGAAGATGATGATTTGGTGGTGATTGAAAAGCCTGCGGGCTTGTTGTCTGTGCCAGGGCGCTTACCTGAACATCATGATAGTGCTTACTTTCGAGTATTAGAAAAATTTCCTCATGCAAAAATAACCCATCGTTTGGATATGGCAACCTCTGGAATTCTGATGTTTGCTAAACATCGAGATGCCGAAGTTGCGGTGAGTAAAATGTTCCAAGCGCGTACTGTAGAAAAAAATTATGTTGCTCTGGTACAAGGGAAATTGTCAGAGGAGGGTAGTGTTGATGTGCCATTGATTACCGATTGGGAAAATCGCCCCCGCCAGATGGTACATTTTGAACTCGGTAAAACGGCGAAAACTTTATATAAAAAAATTAGTTATGATGTGGAGCAAGACATTAGCCGAGTTCTCCTCACTCCGATTACAGGGCGTTCACATCAGTTACGTGTACACATGATGCACATTGGACATCCGATTACAGGCGATAAAATTTATCATCCTGAGCCAACCCGCAGTCCATTAAAACGTATGGCATTGCATGCGAGTTATTTGGCATTTACCCAACCTCTAAGTGGCAAACCGCTAGAAATTCGGGGAAATGTGCCTTTTTAAATTTTGATTTTATGTGGAGCAAATAATGTCACCCGATATTGCTTGGATTACTTTGCTGATTTTATTGGGTTTGGCATGGGGTGGGATCATTTTTTGGTTGATTTATATCAGCATTAAAAATTTGTCCCCTTATACATTTTGCAAAGAGAATCGCTATTTCTGTGTTTATCTCATGGTGATAATGGGCGGAATGGTTGCAATTTATGGTTTTACACCTGCTGATTCTTCGGATTTAAAAAAGATTGATCAGTATTTGAAACAAGCACAGCAAGAGGATAATCGAGATTTATTATCTACGATTCAGCAGATTAAAGCACAGCCTCAAATCAGTATCAAAGATCGAAAATATATTGAAAAGTTAATCGACAAAGGGATTTGAAAAACAGTTTTTCAACTTCAAGTTGGCGTTATTTATATTCAGTAAAACTTTAATCGCCAAATTGAAACAAAATTCGGTTAATCTAAATCAACAAAAATGGCAAACATAACAAGGACACCAAAATGACACGTGATTTTGAACAATTTCCTGATGATGATAACGGCAATTTATTATGGCAAATGCAAGAAGATGGGGATGATTTAAATGAAATACATGAAATTGAATTTTCAATGTATTTTAAAACCCAAGAACTTGCTGAAAAATGTGCTCTACATTTATTGCTAGAAGAACAAAAAGTCTCAATGTATCTCGATGAAGAAATTGAACCAAGTGAATGGGTGATTACGGTTTTTGTTAATTTGCTTCCTGAATATGCAGATATTGTTGATCTTGAAGAATGGTTTACTAAAATTGCAACAGAATTTAATGGTGAATACGATGGCTGGGGCTGTACCACCTATGTCTTTGATGACGCATTTGATGATGAGTTTACTGAAGAAGAATTGGATGAAATAAAGTAACCTCACCTGATCATAAGATGAAAGGCATACTAAAAAGTATGCTTTTTTTATGCTGAAAACTCAATTTTTAAGTTTGCATATACCAAAGAAATACATAGCAAATACAACTTAGCAGTACACTGAAATAACAAAAAATAGCAAGGAATGAGCTGAATGGGAAATAGCATACAACTGCATCGTGTATTTAGTGCACCACCTGAACGGGTATACAAAGCCTTTTTAGACCCAGATGCCTTAGTGAAATGGATGGCACCACATGGATTTACGGCTCATGTAGAGTATTTAGATGCACGTGTGGGTGGGACATATAGAATGTCTTTTACTAATTTTTCCACAGATACGAGCCATGCTTTTGGGGGTACATACCAAGAGTTAATACCCAATCAGCGCATTCGCTACACAGATCAATTTGATGACCCAAACTTGCAGGGTGAAATTGAAATGTTGATTGAACTTAAGGCTGTCATGGTGGGTACTGAAGTGACGATTACCCAATCAGGCATCCCTGATGTAATTCCAGCAGAAGCATGTTATTTGGGGTGGCAAGAATCGTTGCAGCTCTTATCTTTATTGGTGAATCCCAATATTCCTGATCAGTAAACATGGATACTCAGAAAAGTAAATATAAGATGAATATTCAAATAAAACGTATTTATGATCCAGTGGCACCAAGTGATGGTAAAAGAATCTTAGTTGATCGACTTTGGCCACGTGGTATTAAAAAGGAAGATGCTCAATTAGATTTATGGGCAAAAGAAATCACGCCATCCAATGCACTTAGGAAATGGTATCACGAGGATATGACAGAACGTTGGGATGAGTTTCAACAGCGCTATTTGCTTGAATTGGCAGAGTTTCAGCCACAGCTAGAAGAATATCGTCAATTGGCGCAGCAAGGAACGATGACATTATTAACAGCAGCAAAAAACCAGACACATAATCATGTAATCGTATTACAAGATATTTTACAAGGTCGTATAAAAATTAAGCCATAGTTTTAATATGGGATTTTAGCTTTCATTGGGTATATGCGTTATAGTGTGCATTATTTTTCCTTGGTTTTGAGGTTGTTATGTCTTTACCCAATTGCCCAAAATGCAGTTCTGAATATACCTATGAAGATGCTGACCTATTGATTTGTCCTGAGTGCTCACATGAGTGGAAACAAGGAGAGCAAGTCGCACAAGATGCACAGCAAATGATTAAAGATGCCTTTGGTAATATTTTAAATGATGGGGATACGGTCACTGTTGTAAAGGATCTAAAAATTAAAGGTTCATCTGCTGTGGTCAAAGTGGGCACCAAAGTTAAAAATATTCGTTTATTACCAGATGCCAGTGATGGTCACGATATTGACTGTAAAATTGATGGTGTTGGAAGTATGAAACTCAAATCTGAATTTGTGAAAAAGGCATAAATATTAGATGATTTTCTATATATAAATTAGATGATGATTCAAGAGATGACACATGAGGAAAATATCTTATTTTTTGAGCTTTTTAGTGATGTTATCTCTTGTTCTTTGGTTGGCGTCACCCTATTGGATGTTGTATCAAATCCATCAAGCTATTGAACAAAATCAAGCTGCAAAGATTTCCAAATATATTGATTTTCCTCAAGTACAAGCAAGTTTAGAACCGCAAATTCAGCAAAAAATAATTCAGGCTATAGGTTTGCAAAATAATCCTACATGGTTAGGGCAATTAGGGGAAGATATGAGTGAGAAAATTGCTCATCAAGTTGCACAGATCTTATTAACACCTGAAAGTATAATGTTATTCATGCAAGGGAAACAATTAAAAGAGACGGTTCGCTTACCTAAACTGAGTGTGAATAACACGGTTGAAAAAATTTTACCATTTGAAAAGCAAGCTTCAGATCAGTTTTTATCGGTAAAAAATACGCCGAGTTTAACGACAGTAAATATAAACCAAGTTAAAACACATTATATTTCTTTAAATACTTTTCAAGTGATTGTGCCAACATTTTCATCAAAAGAAACCAAGTTTATTTTTAAAAGACATTATATAAAATGGAAATTAATCGGGATTTATTTTAATTGATTTGATTATTTATTAAATGTATTTAAATTATATGTTTAATAAAATTAATTTTTTTACATAAAATAATTTAAAAATAATGAATTTAATATTGTTATTTATTTTTAAAAATGTCAAATTAGTCACACTTATTAAAATAGAGTGAGAATAATTATATGAATTTTGAGGTCGATGGTGATCCTATTGCTGCAAAAAATGTACTTGCTCAAATACAAAAATGGGATCATGCACTAAAAAATAATGATCTTGAGCAAATCACACAAGATTATGCTGATGATATTCGTTTATTTGATGTCAGTTCACAGCTCAATGGACTTGAACAATATAAAACTGAACTCGAAAAAATCAGTCCTTATTTCACTCATAATATCAACATTCGCAGACGTGATCTAAAGATCCATGTCTCAGGGGATGTTGCATTTTTATATTGTTATACCAAAATGGAAAATCCACAACTGAATGAGTTTTTTCAAATGCCTTGGTGTAGAACGACATTGTGTTTGCAGAAAAAAAATGATCAGTGGGTTTTATTGCATCAACATATCTCTATGCCAGTCAATATGTTGACGAAAAAAGCGATTGATTTAAAAGTTAAAGCTCAGTTGAAATTGGTAGTTTAATGATCATCATTGCAATATTTTGCTGCCATAATAGATGAAGAAATATATTTGACCAATGTAAGGTCTAATATGTCAGTTTTGGGTGATCGTATAAAATAAGAAATATAGGTACAAATCAAAATATAAAACAGAAAAGTGGCATATTTCTCGCTAAAATAGTTCAAAATATCTAGAAAAATACATATATGCCACATTCATTTTTTGCTAAGCATGAATGGTTAAAGCCATTATCTCCTCGTGACCCACATGAAAAACATCGGGTTGCCACATCTTTGGAATTGTTGTTTGACCTGATTTTTGTGGTGGCGATTGCCACAGCAGGGCAGCAATTGCATCATGCGATTATTGAAAATCATCTTTCACACGGCATCTTGCTGTATTTCATGGTGTTTTTTGCTGTGTGGTGGGCGTGGATGAACTTCAGTTGGTTCGCTTCTGCTTATGACAATGATGATGCCCTGTATCGGGTGTTGACCTTTATTCAAATCATTGGCTCTTTGGTGTTGGCAGCGGGGATTCCAAGTGCATTTCAGCAACAAGATTTTGATGTGATTATCATCGGCTATGCCATCATGCGTTTTGCTTTGGTCAGTCAGTGGTTACGGGTTGCCATAAGTGATGTCGCACGAAGAACCACAGCTTTGCGTTATGCATGGGGGATTATTGTGGTACAAATTGGGTGGTTATTTTTCCACTTTAGCCCGATCCATTTCAGTGTCTATCTTTTTGCAATTTTGGTGATGGCTGAGTTATCTGTACCAATGTGGGCAGAATCTGCCAATATGACACCATGGCATCCACATCATATCGCAGAGCGTTATTCGCTGTTGACCATTATCGTGTTGGGTGAGTCCATTGTAGGGAGTTATGCTGCGATCAGTGATGCATTGGCACATCAACAAGTCAGTGCGGAGCTTATTTTTTTAATGGTAGGCGGTTTGATCATGATGTTTACCATGTGGTGGGCATATTTTGATCATGAAATTGCAGATCGTTTAAATAGCCGTAAACGTGCATTTTCTTGGGGATATGGGCATTTCTTTATATTTATCAGTATCGCAGCGCTTGGTGCAAGTCTCGCTGCTGCCGTGGATGTTAGTACACATCAAGCAGAAATTTCAGCACAATTGATGGGATGGTTGGTGGCGATTCCTTTGGTGATTTATACCGCAAGTTTATGGCTATTGCACGAAGCACATCATTTACAAGGGATTAAAAAATGGCTTTATCCATTAAGCACGATGATTGTGCTGAGTATTCCTTGTGTGGTATCTCAGATCGGATATGCCGTTTTTGCAATGGCGATTGTTTATGCATTGCGTTTGATTTTTTCAAAATGTTATTTGGCACGTTAAAGGAATCGGATAATGGGTTTTCATGATTTTTACCGAATGAGTTCACATGCTGTAATTTGTAATGAAAAAAATGAAATTTTATTGTTAAAAGCCACTTATGCAGATCATGCGTGGGGCTTGCCGGGTGGTGGTTTGGATGTGGGAGAAACTATTCACGAGGCTTTAATCCGAGAATGTCATGAAGAAATTGGCTGTGAAATATTGGTCGATTATTTATCAGGTGTGTATTTTCATTCTGCTGTCAATTCACATGCTTTTATTTTTAAATGTCAGTTGCCTGCATCTGCTGAGATCAAGCTCAGTGATGAGCATTCCGAATATCGTTGGTTTGCAATAGATGAACTTTCAGCGGTGCAAAAAGTGCGCATTGAAGATTGTCTGAATTTTAATGGTACAGTGCAAAGTCGAGCATTTTAAAAGTCGATCATTCAATAATAGACCTCTTGCGAAAGTTATTTTCGGCGAGATCTAAATCAATATTGAATGTTCCCTCTCCTTTCAGGATGAGAAACATCGTTTCGCAAGAGGGAGAGGTTTTCTATTTAAAAGCCCCTCATCCTCTTGAGGAGTTACCTCCTCATCCCAAAGGGAGAAGGAACTTCCAATATACTTTTGGATATGTTTTTAATCTAAAATTTGAACATTTTTTGACTTACGCATGAGGTCTAATGATTCAATAGAATATAGTCATATTCGCTTTAAAATATAGCTAAAATTTAAAAAAGGATGCTGACATGACACCGTATTTAGCACAAAGAATCGCTTTGGGAACGTTGCTTGCAATTGTGAATACTGCAAGTTTTGCAGCAATACAAGGGATGAGTTTTGAGCATAAAGATTGGGAACTGAGCTGTGATAATACAGGAACGTGTCGCGCAGCAGGTTATCAGGTAGATGAAGATTATGATCGTCCTGTCAGTGTACTGTTGACCCGAAAAGCAGGTGCAAATACGCCTGTTGTAGCAGAAATACAATTTGGTGAACTTGAGGAAAATCAAAGTACACATGCTAAATATGAACTGAAAATAGATGGAAAATCTTATGGTTGGGTTAAAAATAGCACTGAAGCGACACTTAATTCCAACCAACTGAATGCACTGTTAGCCACTGCACAACGAGATGCTGTCGTGACTTTTGAAGCGGGCAAACAACGTTTTCGTTTGTCAGGACAGGGCATGAGTGCTGTTTTATTGAAAATGGATGAGTTTCAAAAACGAATCGAAACAACTTCCGCATTGATCAAAAAAGGGCAAAATTCCAATCAACATGTGTTGAAAGCTGAAGCTAAACCTGTGGTTGTAGCGAAAGATTTAAGTCAAGGCAAAGAAATTAAGCTGCTACCGAAAAGTGAACAAGCATTGAAAATTATTCGTTTACTTAAGCAAAGTACGAATGCAGATGATTGTCCTATTTTATTTGGTGAATCGGACTATTTTGATTCAGATCGTGTGGTGATTACGCCAATGACTCCTGAGTTAAGTAGGGTGAGTAGCTCATGTTGGTCAGGTGCATATAATTTTGGTCAAGGTGTGTGGGTGATGAATAAACAACTGACTGAGGTAAAGCAATTTGTCAGCGCATCGATTAGCGATACTCAGGACAGTCAATTGTTTGAAAATCATAAAGGTCGTGGCATCGGAGATTGTTGGTCACAAGCTGAATGGACTTGGAATGGTCAGCGCTATGTACAAACCTTTGATGGTACGACAGGAAAATGCCGAGGCTTTGCCGGCGGCGCATGGCGCTTGCCTACTGTAATTGTTGAGGTGAAAGGTTTAAAACAGTGACGGCTTAAAAGTTGCCCAAGATTTATTTTAATTTTTAGAATAAGTTTGATTATAAAAATTTTTGGTAGTGTATCAAAAAGTATGCTGCTCAAATCTGTTGATAGAAAAATTGAAAATATAGTAGCTAAATTTACTGTATTTTCAATATTTTATAATATTTATGTGATGTGGGAAATATAGCTGAAATACTTCTAGCAATTAGTTTACAGACTTAGCTTTTCCACCACTTCATCAATGCGTTTCAAACGTTTGACTTCATCCCATAAAGCTTTGGCTTCAGGATAATGTTTTGACATCATGCCAAGCCATTGCTTATAACGCCCGACCATATTCATTTCTTTTTTATATGTGCCATTTAAGAAACGAATTTGTAAACCCAGAAGCTCATTCCAAGTGATCAAAGGCGTATCAATATTTTGACGAATGCATAGGGTCAAATCAGGTGTAGTGACTGCACCACGCCCAATCATCAGGTCTTCACAGCCTGATTCAAGTTGACATTGTTTAGCATCGGCATTGCTCCAAATTTCACCATTGGCGATCACATTGATTTTTAATGATTCACGGATCGGGTGCAATAAATCCCAAAATGCAGGCGGAGTATAACCATCCGCTTTGGTGCGGGCATGTACAGTGACCCATGCAGCGCCTGCATCTTCAATGGCATGGGCATTTTCCAAAGTAAAATTTCTGTCCATATAGCCCAAACGCATTTTGGCAGATACAGGAATATGGCTTGGAACAGCATCTCGCACAGCCTTCACCAATTCATGGACAACTTCAGGTTCATCCAAAAGCACCGAACCGCCCCGATGACGGTTGACGGTTTTGGCAGGGCAACCAAAATTCATATCAATGACAGGTGCACCGAGTTCAACAGCCCGAACGGCATTGGCAGCCAACATTTCGGGGTCATTTCCCAAGAATTGAACATGTACGGGTGTACCCGCAGCAGTTTTACCGCCATTTAATAGTTCAGGACAATAGTTGTGATAGATATGATCAGGTAATACAGAGTTGGTTACACGAATAAACTCAGTGACACACCAGTCGAAGCTGCCTACGGATGTGAGAACATCACGCATAATCGGATCAGTTAAGCCTTCCATGGGTGCAAGGATGAGTTTCAATGGATTACCTAAATGCAAAATCTAAACAGGAGCGTTATACGGTTTTTTACAGTGCTTGTCTATCCGTTTTATTTGTTACATCACGCTCGTAATATTGATTGTGTTAAGTTGAAAGTAGTTGTGGAGAAAAAATAATCCATAAATTTTTCATCATCAAATCTTTGCTGATAAAAATTGTGTTAAGACAATAAAACTTATCCTCTAATTTATAGAGGATAAGTTCACTATTTTTATTAATGTCTTGGCTTATGCTGTACTATTTTGTTTCTGTCACACATGAAAATGTGCAATAGCTATTATCATCAATGGTAGAAACTACACCATCATAGTTGGGATCAGCATCTTTCAATAAAAAAATTTGATCGCATTGTTGGCATCTTTCAGGTGTCATCGCACTAAACTCTTCTAATACTGCATGTGTTCGTATTTTCATCATAAAATCCTTTTGTGTGAAATATATACACTTAGTTTTTTTAAGAGATTAGAGCTAATTGGGCATTTAAGCAAGTCATAAAATATAAATTTTATTTTTATTTCTGATACTTAGCTCAAATATTTGAGCAATAAGGCGAGGAAATTGGTTTTCTCTTATATCTCTGTATAGTGGTTTAGCGATGTAAAATCATTTCTAAAATAAACTTAGAACCAATAAAACCAACAGCGAGTAGGAAAAAACCAATAATGGTAAAACGAATCGCCTTTTGACCACGCCAACCAAATTTATAATGTCCAATAAGCAGTGAACCATAGACAAACCAAGAAATAATACTAAATGCAGTTTTATGGGCTAAATGTTGTGCAAAGAAGTTTTCAACGGTAAAGAAGCCAAAACCAAGAGCAAGAGTTAATAAAGTAAAACCTGTGATGAGCATATCGAACAGCAAGGATTCCATAACTTGCAATGGTGGAAGAAAAGTCACCCAAACACGTTTTTTTTGCTTTTTCTTTAGTTCTCGATTTTGTAACCACATCAGCACAGCTTGAATGGTTGCCATTAACAAGACAGCATAAGCAGATAAAGATAAAATGATATGAACATCAAGCCCAAGAGAATGTACTTCAATAAACTGACGTGGGATGCTAAAAGCAAAGCCTAAGATTAGACCCAACGCAGCAACAGGTATTCCCAATAAATTTAAGGCGATTACAGGTCGATAGGTACTAAATAATACACTCAGTAACAACATTAAACCTGATGTAAACGACATTAAATTAAATACATCATAATTGATCCCAAAAGGGGTGATCATATTGTTATAAAGTACAGCAGCATGTAACAATAGCCCTAAGCCTAAAACCACGCCAATAAACCAATGGTTTGGCGCACGTTTAGACATTAGATGCATAAATAAATACCAAAATGATGTGGTATAGGCAATTAATGCTAAAATGGTATACACCAAGGGGAGGCTAATCATGTCAAACCTTTTTCGGGATGATAAATATTCATGTTATAAGATATAAATTCGATATGAACTCAAGTATCCTATAGCATCTTATGCATAAAAGTTCTATTTTTCAGAAAGTTTTTTTGCAACAACTATTTTAAGCGGATTTCGCAATGTTTGATACCTTAACAGAACGACTCACGCAGAGTCTCAGAAATGTTACTGGCTCAGGGCAACTGACCGAAGACAATATTAAAGACACTTTACGTGAAGTGCGTATGGCACTACTCGAGGCCGATGTTGCTCTGCCTGTAACTCGTGAGTTTATCGCGAAAGTTAAGGAAGAGGCATTGGGTCAGGAAGTGATGACACAGCTTTCACCGGGTCAAGCTTTCGTTAAAATTGTTTACGATGAACTCACCAAAATGATGGGTGAGGCGAATGAAACACTGGATTTGGCAGCAAAACCGCCAGTTGTGATTCTTTTAGCAGGTTTGCAAGGTGCGGGTAAAACCACCACAGCAGCAAAACTTGCACGTTTCTTAAAAGAACGTCAGAAGAAAAAAGTGGCAATGGTGTCTGCTGACGTTTATCGTCCTGCGGCAATTAAACAGTTACAAACTGTTGCAGCCGAAGTGGGTGTAGACTTTATCGAGTCAGAAGCATCAGAAGATCCGATCAAAATTGCACAGCGTGCGATTGGGCAAGCGAAGATTAACTTTAACGATGTCTTGATTGTCGATACGGCGGGTCGTTTGCATGTCGATGATGACATGATGGACGAAATTAAAGCTTTACATGCATCAATTAACCCAACCGAAACGCTGTTTGTAGTTGATGCCATGACAGGTCAGGATGCGGCAAATACTGCTAAAGCGTTTAATGATGCTTTACCATTGACAGGTGTGATCCTGACAAAAACTGATGGTGATGCACGAGGTGGTGCAGCACTTTCAGTACGTGCAATCACAGGTAAGCCAATCAAATTCTTAGGTATGGGCGAAAAGCTTGATGCCTTAGAGCCATTCCATCCTGAGCGTGTTGCACAACGTATCTTGGGTATGGGTGATGTACTTTCTTTAGTCGAAGAAGTTGAACGTAAGATCGACAAAGAAAAAGCCGAAAAAATGGCGAAAAAATTGCAAAAAGGCGGTAGCTTCAACTTTGAAGACATGCTGATGCAGTTTGAACAAATGAACAAAATGGGCGGTATGATGGGCTTCTTAGATAAGTTGCCTGGCATGAGTAATTCAGGGATCCAAGATGCGATTGCACAAGCGAACCCTGAAAAGCAAGTGAAAAAAATGGAAGCGATTATCCAATCGATGACCATTAAAGAACGCCGTAACCCTGATTTAATGAATCCAAGCCGTAAAAAGCGTATCGCTGCGGGTTGTGGTATGGATGTGGTTGAAGTTAATAAACTGATCAAACAACATGCGCAGATGGCGAAAATGATGAAGAAATTGCCAATCCATCAGGTATGGCAAAAATGATGCGTTCATTGAGTGGTATGCAAAAACAATTTGGTGGCGGTGGTGGTATGGGGCCTTTGTTTGGCAACAATGAGCCAAAAAAATAAATCAGACAGATCATCAGAAAGAGCGCTTTAGGCGCTCTTTTTTATAAAAATTTACATATCTAAAAATAAACTTCTGTTAAGTTGTTAAATGAAAGTATTTGATAAGAATTATGATATGAGCACAGTTTTTATTGTACATGGCTATCAAGCATCTCCAGAAAAGCATTGGTTTCCTTGGCTGAGTCATAAAATCCAGTCTGTGGGGGCTGCTTGTGAATTGTTCATTTAGAAGATGCGGATGCACCGAATTATGCAGTCTGGAAAGAATGTTTGCATATGCAAATTGCACCTTTAGATGAAAATAGTATTGTGATTGCACATAGTTTGGGGAGTATTAGCACATTAGATTTTTTATCTGACGCTTTAAAGAATAAAAAACTAAAAGCACTTTTTTTAGTTTCACCTTTTAAAGAGCCTCTTTCATCATTGCCTGAGCTAAATACATTTATTCAACAATGTAAAATAGATGAGTTTATCATTCGGACAACGATTCAAAAACGCTTTGTATTTTTATCCAATAATGATTCTTATGTGAGTGCACCGATGAGTATTCGTTTAGGGCAGGCGATCCATGCGCAATTGGTTGAAGTAAAATTTGCAGGACATTTTATGCAAGAGGATGGTTTTACCGAATTTCCACAGTTATGGGATAAATTGGCACTACTTTTAGAAATACCCGTAAGTTCAACAGAAGTACAATAAATAAAAAACGGCTTATATTTAAGCCGTTTTGTACTGTCTAAAGATTAAAATTATTCATTTTCAGTTTTTTCATAAATACTTTCAACAATATCGTTAACCGCAGTGTTATCTGTTACAAGTTGTCCTTGCTCATCCCATGCTTTTGCATCATAAGTTGGTTGATCATCTTTATAGGTAGCAAAGCCTTCTACAGCAGGCTTGCCATTTTCATACCAAAATTTAATCTTATAGGAGTGTACTTCAGGATCTGCAATTTCATATTCAAAAGCTTGTTGTCCATTGCTATAAAAAGTTTTAGATAGTCCTACTTCTAAGCCTTCTTCATACGTTGATGTGGATGAAATATGACCATTTTCAAAATAAGTGGTGATAGCACCATCTGTAAAAATAATATCAAAGCTACGGAGAGCAAGCGGTTCTTTGACCCAAAAAGGATCTGTTTGTTTTTTATGGGTATTTTGATAAAAATCTTGAACTAGGAAACGACCATCTTTATCTCGACCCAAAAGTTTACGGTAGTAGCCATCTTGTGATGGTGTTGCTGAATAGCCTGAATCATATTCCTCACCAGCACTTGCATCTTTGTCAAAATAGGCAACGATTGGCTCAGATGTATAAAGTTGCTGTTTGATTTCATTTGAAATAGCAATCGGATTGTTAGTTTTTAATTGACTACATCCCGTGATTGAAAGTCCAAGTAAGCTGATCAAAAAAAGTTGTTTGAAATTTGGCATCATAAAGTTCACTTATTTTTACACTTGTTATAAATTGGTTTTAACTGCTCCAATATAAAGCGAGTCATTTTTATGTTATTTTGAACGATTGGCTTTGATTTTCAATATAAATTTGTAAATATAAATCAGTGTTATTTTGTTGCGTTTTATATCAACTAAAAATATGAATGTAACTTCGCCAAAATTTGATCTATTTTTTCACTATCTGTGACCAGCCGACCACGTTCATCCCAAACTTTACTGTCAAAAATACAATTGTTATTGGATGGATTAATTTTAAGATCAGCAGCGAGTTTGCCATTTTCATACCAAATTTTTTGTAAAATCAATTGATCACTGATAATGTCATCTGCGAAAGCAATTTGTCCATTTTTATAGTAATAATCATTTTTTCCAATTTGTTTGAAGTCTTTATAGTGATGCTTTATTTGAATGTTGCCATTTTCATGGTAAGCGATCATGATCCCATCAGTTGCTTTGCCATCGAAGCTTTTTAAAGCAGAAACTTCTTTGATCCAATAGGGATCAGTTTGTTTTTTATCACTTTCTTGAAAAAAATCTTGTACCAAATAACGACCATTCTGATCACGATCTAATAGTTTGCGATAGTAACCATTTTTTACAGGCACAGTAGAATATCCCATACCTGCAGCTTCTAGCCGAGTCGTATTTTCAAAGTCTGAGGTTTCAGCCGCTTCAGGTGAAAAATAGGCAATGATTGGCTGCTCATGTTGTTTTTGTTCAACGGTTTTTGGGATTTTAAGTGTATTAATTTCCAGTGGTTTTTGCTGTGTTGTATTGGATGAATTGGTGCAACCCAACAACATTAAGCTGAGAAAACTTGCATTGAAAAATGGTTTTAGGTGATTCATTTGAATGCCTTTATATTTTCAACATAGTATTTATATTTAAGCTTTTTATTTTGCAGGATTATGTTTGATGTGCAATGTAAATTTGTAAACCTTTGAGTAGTAAATCGGCTTCGATGTGTGGAGAGTATTCTCCTAAAAATTGCGCAAATAATGGTGCATCTCCACCTGTTAAAATCAATTTACGTGGAGATTGTTGCAATACATGCTGAATCGTACTGAGTAGCCCTAAAAAAATACCATGATGTACTGCATCAATCGTATTACGCCCTGGGCTAAGTTCTTCAAAAGCGGCATCAGGAATCTTAATTCCTTTGGTATTTTGAATTAGAGAATCTCGTTGTAGATAGAGATTGGGTACGATATAACCACCTAAATGTTGATAACCATGTGTTAAATCAATGGTTAGTGCCGTACCACAACTGATCACACAGAGATCTTCATCAGCATTGGCAACCGCTAGAACTTGTAACCAACGGTCAATCCCCAATTGTTTTGGGTCATCATAGCCACATTGTAACCCTGCATATTCGGTATGAACTTTGGCAAAACTGACAGGCACATCCAACAGTCTTAAAATTTGCTCAATGCGTTGGTTATTTTTCTTATCTTGTACGGAAGAAATGCCGATTCTGCTGATGTCTAAGTTTTTAAAATGTTGAATCAAACCCAAAAGTAAGTCAGCAGGGGATTGTAAATGTAATTCCGCTGCATGTTCTACGATCTGATTGGCTTCGGTGACCCAATATTTTAAACGGGTATTACCAATATCGAGCCAAAGTTTTTTTTCATTGAATAGACTCATAGCGCATCTTGCTCCGCTAAGCGCAAACGTCCTTGGTAGACATTAACTAAACCTTGTGGGGTTTGTAGATTCACTGAACCATCATCACTGATGCCTTTGAAGATTCCTTCTACATTGCCTTTGATCTGTTCAAAATGGACATTTTGATCCATAAAAGCTGCATAGTGATTGAAGCGAGCAGCAAGGTTATAACAACCATGTTCAAACCATTGTCCAGCTTGTTGAATAGCAAGATAAAGTTCACTAATCATTTGAATACGATTTGGAAATTCCACGCCAAGTTGCACAACAGATGTTGCTTGTTGATCGATTTGTTCTTGCGGTAAAGGCAGTAAGTTAATGCCCACACCAACAATTGCTTCATTTGGTGAAATAGGTTCAACTAAAATTCCGCCCCATTTCCCTTGTGTGCTATACAAGTCATTTGGCCATTTAATTTGTAAATGAGGCAAACTTTTTAGGGTCGGCATTTGTAGGATATTCAATGCAATTTCTAAAGCCAAACGTCCATCTATTGTTGTTTGCGTTTGTAACAATGTGCTTAAATAAATATTACCGATGGGGGAAACCCATTCACGCTGATGTTGTCCTCGACCATTGGTTTGTATTTCACTACAGACCAAAACTGTTTTAATGCCTTTTTGTGCAATGTCTCGAACATCGTCATTGGTTGATGTAGTGCTATGTTTTAATAGCAAAATTTCAGGCAATTGTTGTGCATTTGTCAGCAGTTGACGTAAATGACGAGTTTCTAAATCCATGTTGAATATCAAGATAATGGAAGAATATTTATGGAGTTAATCATATATCTAGGGATTGGTGCAATCGCTGGTTTTGCCGCAGGGCTGTTTGGAGTTGGCGGTGGCTTAATTATTGTGCCGATTTTATATGTGGTTTTTACCCAAATGGGTTATGACCCTGCGGTGATTATGCACCTTGCTTTGGGAACTTCATTGGCAACGATTATGGTGACTTCAATCAGTTCATTAATGGCACATAATAAAAATGGTGCGGTACTGTGGAATGTTGTTAAAAATCTGACACCGGGCTTAGTCTTAGGTTCATTTCTCGGTGCTGGTATTGCAGGTATTTTGTCAGGTGCAAACTTACAGTTGATCATTGGACTATTTGCGATCTGGGTGGCTTTGAAAATGTTTAAAGGCGCAAATGCCAAAGTTGATGAATCAAAACAACTGCCATCTACACCAATGCAAATTTTAGCTGGTGGCGGCATTGGGATTGCCTCTGCGATTTTTGGCATTGGTGGTGGTAGTTTGACAGTGCCATATTTGAATAAAAATGGTGTGGTGATGCAAAAAGCTGTTGGGACTTCAGCGGCATGTGGTTTACCGATTGCAATCGCAGGGGCGCTTGGTTTTATGTTCTTTGGTGCTCAAGCACAAATCAATGTGCCAAATACCATTGGTTTTGTACATATTTATGCATTTATTGGCATTAGTGTCATGAGTTTTATCACAGCAAAATTGGGTGCAAAAGTTGCACATGCGCTTTCGCCTGCGATGTTGAAAAAGTGTTTTGCATGTTTACTGACTATCATCGGTTTATTTTTTATTGTGAAAGGTGTTTTGGCTTTTTTTTAGATTAAATTTAAAACAATATTTCTGGTCTGTTTATTTTCTATTTAGCGAAATAAACAGGCTTTATGTCATAAATATTGAGATCAATATGTACAAATATCATTGATGATTTAAAAACAAGAATATATTAACAATCCTTTTCTATTCATCGAAATCTCAGTGCAATTGGCTCAAAATCCATTAAAATTGTCCGACAATGACATAGAATTATCAGCATTGAACAGGTTAAATAAAATTTCAATGATTGATATTGATCACAATAAAATAAATAACATAGGATTTTTATGCATTTGGAAGAAGTGGATAGCCTTTCAGAGCAAATCGCCAAACATATCAGTGAACAAATTATCAGTGGTGAGTTGGTCGAAGGGGAGCGCATACAGGAATTACGCATTGCCAAAGAACTCGACGTGAGTCGTGGCTCAGTGCGTGAAGCATTACTGTTGCTGGAACGGACGCATTTAATCGAAATTTACCCAAGGCGAGGTGCAATTGTTTCGGAAATGTCACCGCAACAAGTACGTGCACTTTTTGATACAAGCAGTTTATTTCTTGGGCAAATCGTACAGCGTATGAGTGAAACATGGCGCAACCATGAAGCAGAAAGTTTACAGAAATTATTGCAACAACTAAACGAGCATGTCAAAAATAGTAATACTGAAAAATTTTATGACAGTATTTTTCAATACTTGGCTGAACAACAAGACATGGTCGGCAATCCCTACCTGATGAAATTTTATAAAGAATTGTTGCCTTCTTTACGCAGAAGCTATTTTTTAACCTTAAATACTTCTAGACGTGAGTTGCAAGAAGCTTTAGAGCTGATAAAACTCGTGATTGATGCAATTTTAATCCGAAAATCACAACAAGCCACTTTATTTATGGAAGATTTTTGTCGACACTTGCGTAATCTCGTGTTGGAGTCGCTGACACGTATGAAACAAATCGAACTCGCATGGGCGAGGAGATCACGCCGTTAGCGTGGCATTGGCAAGTGATTAGGACATTATGCGTTTAAGCAGCTTAAAACTCTCAGGCTTCAAATCTTTTGCCGATAGTGCAACATTACAATTTAAAGCGAACCGTACCGCAGTCGTGGGTCCCAATGGCTGCGGTAAATCCAATGTGATTGATGCCATTCGTTGGGTGATGGGTGAGTCAAGTGCACGCCAACTGCGTGGCGGTAGCATGCAAGATGTTATTTTTACAGGAACGAGCAAACGCAAACCTGTGGGGATGGCAAGTGTAGAATTACGGTTTGAAAATACCTATGGTAAGCTTGGTGGCACATACAATGCTTATAGTGAATTAGCCGTTCGTCGCCAAGTTAACCGAGATGGTAAATCTGAATATTTTCTCAATGGTACGAAATGTCGCCGCCGTGATATTACTGATATTTTTCTTGGGACAGGTTTAGGTCCACGTTCATATGCGATTATTGAACAAGGGATGATTAACCGTTTGGTTGATGCCAAACCTGAAGAAATGCGTGTATTTATCGAAGAAGCCGCTGGCGTTTCTCGTTACCAAGCCCGTCGTAAAGAAACACTACAACATTTAGAGCACACCACACAAAACCTAGAACGTTTAGAAGATATTTCTAGTGAATTATTGTCACAACTAAAAACGCTTAAACGTCAGTCCGAATCTGCGGTGCAGTACAAAACCTTAGAAACGCAAATTCGTACTTTAAAAGTTGAAATTTTGTCATTTCAATGCGAACAAAGTTCACGTTTACAAGAACAATATGCTGTAGAAATGAATGAATTGGGTGAGCATTTTAAACTCGTCCGTTCAGATATGACGACGTTGGAGCATGACCTTGCTGCGACCAGTGAGTTATTCCAACGTTTGATTCAGCAGTCTTCACCTTTGCAACAAGAATGGCAACAGGCTGAGAAAAAATTGTCAGAATTGAAAATGACTTTGGAACAAAAACAGAGTTTATTTCAACAAAATTCGGAAATGGTGGGGCAATTAGAACAGCAAAAAGTCCAAACCAAAGAACGCATTCAACTGCTCGAGTTGCAATTAGACACTTTATTTACGCAAGTCGATGAACAAAGCCAAACTTTACAAACATTAGAGTCAGAAACGCAGCTCAGTCAGCAAAGCGGTGCAGACCTAAAAGCACAACAAGCTGAAGCACAAAAACAATTTGAACAGATCAAAAACCAAGTTGAAAAGCAGCAACAGCAAAAAGCACAGATGCAAGCCCAGATTGAGCATTTAACGAAAAATGTCAGCCGTCTTGAACAACAAAAAGATACGTTGAAACAACAAGCTGTACAGGTACAAAAGCAATGTCAAAGTGAGGGTTTAAGCCAACTTGAGCAAGAAAAAAATGTACTTCAAGCACAAGTTGTTGAGTTGGAAAATGCAATAGCAGTTGCTAAAACTGAGTCAGAACAGCAGCAAGAGCAATATAACCAACAAAAAACCATCTGTGCACAGCTCAAATCTGAGATTCAAGTTTTACAATCAGAACAGAAAAATCTCAATCAATTGATGGCAAAAAGCACAGTGAAAGCAGATGCGAAAGCGGTGCAATTAATGCAGGTTTTACAGTTAAATGCACAAGGCAAACAACATGCGAACCTTGTGGAAAAGTTTTTAGCAAAATGGTTGTCTGCCCATGTGCTTGATGAGCAGAATGATTTTGTTGAAAGTATTGCACGTCAGTTTAAGGTATCGGTTTGCAAAGATCGTATTCAACTTAACTCATTGCCATGTTTAGCCGATTGGATTGAATCTCCGCATCACTCATTGTGGGCACACGTGGCGATTACAGCGAATTTGGCTGAAGCTTTGAACATGCAAGCTCAATTAAAAACTGGGCAAAGTCTTCTCAGCCTAGATGGTTATCATGTCGGGCAAGATTGGGTAATTGGTTTATTTTATGACGAAGCCAGTCAAGCGGCACAAGGCGCACTGAGTCATCGTATTCGTTTAGATGAAATTGAGCAGAAACTTGCTGAATTACAAGCCCAATTCACCACAGCAGAAGCTTTATTACCACCAGCACAGCAGCAAATTGTAGTATTGAAAAATCAATTGCAACAGCAGCAAGAACAATTGAAAACGCAGCAAAAACAATTGCAAAATCTTGATGTGGTGATTGCTAAACAACAAAGTGCAAGCCAAGCTTTTGATTTACAAAAAGTACAGCTCAATCATCAATTGCAGCAGTTAGAGGAGCAACTTGAAGAAGATGCAATGCAAAAAGATGATTTAGACATTGATCTGCATGCGTTGAGCTTTAAGCTAGAAGAAAATTTACCTGAATATAAAACATGGCAATATCAACTGGATGAGTTGAATGAACAGCTTGAAGCACAGCAACAAACAGCACAAGCCAAACAACAGAACCTAGAGGCGACACGCCGTGTATTAGAACAAAATAAACAACAAACTGAACTTTTGGAAAAAGACCTGAATTTTTCAAAAAGTGCAATATCAGCAAATTTTGGCACAAATGGAACAGTCGAAAAAATTTGTTGATCCAATTCAGCTTGAATTGCCAAGTCTACAAAGCCAATATACTGAGCAATCACAACTGACTGAAAAATTACAAAAGACATGGTCAGATTGGCAAGTTGAACTGAATAGTGTGCAGTCCAAGCAGCAAAAGTTAACGGAAATGCGTCATTTACATCAGCAAAATGATGAAAAATTGCGCACGCAGTTAGAAGAAAAGCGTTTGGCTTGGCAAGTGGCAAAGTCTGATTTGCAACATTATTCAGATCAGCTCAATGCTTTAAATGCCAAAGTCAAACAAGGTTTAAGCATTGATTTGGTTGCTCATCAACAGAACTTAGAAAAGGCACAACGGCAGTTTGAAAAGTTAGGTGCTGTGAATTTGGCAGCTTCGGAAGAATATTTAGAAGTGTCAAAACGTCATGAAGAGCTTAGTCATCAGATGCAAGACTTGGAAAATACTGTGACACAGCTTAAAGATGCGATGAAAAGTATTGATCAAGAAACCAAAAAATTATTCATGAATACTTTTGATCGGGTGAATACTGAGCTAAAAGATTTGTTTCCAAAAGTATTTAATGGCGGTGAAGCAAGTTTAAGCCTTGAAGAT
This sequence comes from Acinetobacter sp. CFCC 10889, assembly GCF_003268395.1. GTDB lineage: Bacteria > Pseudomonadota > Gammaproteobacteria > Pseudomonadales > Moraxellaceae > Acinetobacter. Next base: position 92,909 of record NZ_LQXQ01000004.1, read on the forward strand.
GACTGGCAATCGGGTGTTAAATTGATGGCTCGTCCACCGGGGAAACGTAACAGTTCACTGGCATTATTGTCTGGAGGCGAAAAAGCATTAACCGCATTGGCATTGGTATTTTCTATTTTTAGATTAAACCCTGCGCCCTTTTGTGTGTTAGATGAAGTTGATGCGCCGTTAGATGATGCGAATGTAGGAAGATTTTGTAATTTGGTAAAAGAGCTTTCTGAACAGGTACAATTCATTTACATTACGCATAATAAAGTTGCAATGACGATGGCAACCGATTTGCTGGGTGTGACGATGCCCGAACCGGGAACATCAAAACTCGTCACTGTAAATTTGGAAGAGGCAAAAGAATACGGTTTAGCCGCGGAGTCGTAGTATGGAAATCACCACAATCGTTGGGATTGTTGTTGCAGTCATTATTATTCTTATTGGTCTAAGAATGGTTTTACGCAAATCAGATGATGCAGCACCTTCTTTAGAATCAGAGTTGCACATTAACTCAGAAAGTAATAAACCTGTTATTCCACGTCATGTTCGTGATCAACTCCAAGCAGAGACAGAAACCGCTCGAGTAGAACCCAATTTAAATACTTTGGATACTGCACAAGTGGCAGATGCACCTAAAGCTGAACAGAATGCATCTACAGTTGCAACACAGACTGTTGTAGAAGAAAAGGTAGAATCTGTTGTTATTCAAGCGGAAGCTGTTGAAAAATCGGTTGAGACGACTGTAGAAAAAGCAGAAATTGTTGAGAAAACTACAGATGCAGATGTAAAAGCTGAACAAGCAGAAGTGACTGAAACTGAAGTTAAAGACGCGAAAGCTGAAGAATTTAGTTTAAATCCAAATGTGGAAACAGCTGAAATCAAAGAGTTTGATGATGAAAGCAGTATCTTAGATGTACATTTGCATGAACAGCAACGTTTTGATGATGAAAGCACATTAGCGAATGCTGAAAGCATCATTGCACTGAATGTTTATCCAAATCCACGTAAAGCATTGTCAGGTGATAAAACACTAAAAGTATTATTAAAATACGGTTTACGCTATGGTGAATTATCGTGTTTCCATCGTTATGACAATATTGATGAGCCAAGTCCACTGATGTTTTCCGTATTGCGTTTGACGGATGAAGGACCTGTAGGTTTTGATTTGGAAACATTGTCAACTGAGCAAGTCAAAGGTCTGGCATTCTTCTTAGCTTTACCACATAGCAATGTGCAAAAAGGTTTTGATACCATGGCAAGCATTGCTGGTTTAATTGCACGTGAAGTGGATGGTACAGTATATGATGAAAATAATCTGGAATTTACCCCGCAATTAAAAGAGCATTGGCGTCATAAAGCGATAGATTATCGTTCTGAACAAGAAGCTTAAGGTATAGACCTGAGTGGAAAACCCCGTGATTTATGGATGGCGGGGTTTTATTGAAAAATGATAAAAATGTTTTGATTAGAAAATATGAAAAACAAAAAATGATCATGAAGTCTATTTAAAGATCAGTACGACAATTTTTGTCGTAAGGCTTATGGCATTCACTTATATCCTGCAACAAAATTCCTTTATACTTACGATCAAATCTACTTAGGGCGGACTTTTCGCCTGTTTATATGGTGAAAAACAATATGGATAAAACTGCCGTAATTTCTCAAATGCGTCAATTGATTCAAATCTTAGCACAACATAATCATGCCTATTATGTGATGGATGAACCAAGTATTGCTGATAGTGAATATGACCAAATTTTTCATCAGCTAAAAGCATTGGAAGAACAATATCCTGATCTTATTCAGGCAGATACACCAACGAACAAAGTGGGTGGGAAAGCATTGTCTAAATTTGACAATATTACCCATACTGTACCCATGTTATCGTTAGGGAATGTCTTCGATCAAGAAGAATTATTTGCTTTTGCTCGACGTGTGGAAGAGCGCTTACCCAATCAAAAAATAGAATATGATGTTGAATTAAAATTTGATGGATTAGCGATTTCATTATGGTATGAAGATGGTGTGTTAGTCCGTGGCGTGACTCGTGGTGATGGTGAAACAGGTGAAGTCATTACCCAAAATGTGAAAACCATTCGTAATTTACCCAAAGTCTTGGCATCAGATAAAGCGGAAGTGCCACGTTTGCTAGAAGTACGTGGTGAAGTGTTGATGCCTAAAGCAGGCTTTGAAAAACTGAATGCTGAGAATGAAGCCAAAGGTGAAAAAACTTTTGCTAATCCTCGTAATGCCGCAGCAGGAAGTTTACGTCAACTTGATCCAAGTATTGCAGCTGCACGTCCTTTAGCATTTTATGCTTATGGAATCGCACAATGTGAGCCACATCATGGCTTAGACAAAATGTCAGAAAGTTTGGAATGGTTGACTAATTTTGGTTTTGCTATCGGTGAACAACATTTTGTTTGCAGTAGTATTCAAGAAGTTCAAGAAAAATATGAACAAATTAACCAACAACGCCCAAGTTTATCCGTTGAAATTGATGGCATGGTGGTCAAAGTTGATTCACTCAAACAGCAGCAGCAATTGGGCTTTTTAAGTCGTGAACCACGTTGGGCAACAGCATATAAATTCCCTGCGGTTGCAGCATTGACCACAGTGGATAATATCGACTGGCAAGTGGGACGTACAGGTACTTTAACGCCTGTGGCACGTTTAAACCCTGTCGCAGTTGGTGGTGTAACTGTTTCCAATGTCACACTGCATAATATTGGTGAGATCCATCGTTTAGATGTGCGGGTTGGTGATACTGTCAGCGTATATCGTAGTGGTGATGTGATTCCAAAAGTTGAAAAAGTCTGGCTAGAGTTTCGTCCTACCGATGTGGTAGAAGTGACATTGCCTGAAAGTTGTCCTGTCTGTGCTTCGCCTGTGGTGATGCCTGAGGGCGAAGCTTTGGCACGTTGTTCGGGTGGTTTATATTGTGCAGCACAGCGTATAGAGGCGATTCGCCACTTTGTATCTCGTAAAGCGATGGATATAGAAGGTTTGGGTGAACGTTGGGTGGAGTCTCTATTACATCTTGATTTATTGAAAGATGTTGCGGACATTTACCATTTGCATGAACACCGTGAAAAGTTATTAAGCATTGAAAAAATGGGTGAAAAATCAGTTCAGAACCTTTTTGATGCGATTGAAAAGAGTAAAAAAACCACATTATTTGCCTTTATTTATGCTTTGGGTATTCGTGGAGTTGGTGAGAATACCTCAAGAATGTTGGCGCAAACTTTTCAAACTTTTGAGGCTTTACGACAAGCGGATGTAGAAGCATTGAAGAAAACCCCTGATGTTGGTGACATTACCGCAGAATGGATTGCTGATTTCTTCCAAGCACCACATAACCTTGAAGTAATTGATCGTTTGCTTGCAGCTGGCATTCATTGGGATGCGCCAACTGCACCTACTCGTCAGCCTTTAAATGGTGAAAGTTGGGTGATCACAGGAACATTGGCGACCATGGGACGTGATGATGCAACACAAATGTTACAGGCTTTAGGTGCACGAGTCAGTGGCAGTGTTTCGAGTAAAACCAAATGTGTCGTTGCAGGTGAAAAAGCAGGTTCAAAGCTTGAAAAAGCTGAAAAAGCAGGTGTACCAGTATTGACTGAGCAAGAGTTTTTAGAGTTTTTAAAACAATATCAATAAATTTTGAGTGGTACAGAGGAGAGTTTCGGCTCTCCTTTTTAATATGAGTAGAAAAATAATGAAATTTATAATTTGGATCGGATTAGTTACTTTCGCATGTTTTGTTTTATATCGCTGTGATAACACTTTTAACCGTTGTGACCGTACAGCAGTCCTTAATCAGTTAAATGAGGTATTTTACACACAATTAATAAATGAAATAATGCCTTATTTGCTTGAGCGTAATGACGCTTTTGAGCGGGTTTATCTTTATAAAACAGCAGGGAAATGTATAGCAAATACGCAACAAGAAGACTTGAATATGTTGCAGCTTAGTATGTGTGTCCAACAACAAGAAAATACACGAAAGCAAGAAAAAATTATATTTAATCAAATGCTTTTAAAGCTAGAAAATATAAATCAACAAGATCAGCTCACTGAAAATGATCAAATTTATCAATCTGTTTTAATGGGGCAACATAAATTTAAAATTAAAAAGAATTACGAACCACTTGTTCAACAACTTGATTTGTTTTTTGAAAAGAAAGATTTACAGTTGCAAAAATTACTAAAAGATGAACCAGATCTTGCAAAAAGATTATTGAAAAAACAAAAATTTATGATTGAAAGTGGTTTTGAATATAAAAGAGAAGCAATCAATATTTTAAAAACAAAACTACCATTCAATACGCGGACAGCAGAGACATTGGAGTCATGGTCTTTTTTTAAACAGAATGAAGTACGTCAATGTGTAATACAAATCAAGTTACCCAATACTAAAAAAGCATATTTATATTTTGATTCCATTCAAAATGGGGATAGCCAAACACGTAGAATATGGTGGAGCGTTGCATTAGATCATGTGCAAATTGGCTCAAAAAAATATAAAAGTAAAGAAATTGCACCTGCTGTACTTGCACAGCTAGCTGAAGAAAAATCTGAAAAATAACTTTAATTTATTGATTTAAATTTAATTTAGAAATTTATACAGCATGTTTCTAAATGAGAATAATATTTATTATTGTTAAAACAGATGTAAACTTAAAGCAAGATTAAATTTTACAATAAATAAACGAATTGATTGTGAATATAATAATCATTCTCATTAGTAATTGTGTGTTATTTCCATGTTCTCTAAAAAAATATTAGTAAGCTCAATAGGGCTTGCCATGATCACGAGCACGTTTAGCTCGGTTGTGTCAGCAGAAGATGAAGTTGCCACTTTACCTGAAGTGGTTCTGCAAGCGCAAAAACAAAAAAATAATGAGACTTTCGCCAATGGGCAACTCAAACAACAGACCAATTTAGGTCCATTGGGCAATAAAAAAATTGTCGATACACCATTTAGCATCGCTTCATATAGCGAACAACTCATTCAAGAACAACAAGCATCAACTGTGGGGGATGTACTCAAAAATGACCCAAGTATTCGTATCACAAGTAATCAAGGACATTTAAATGAAAACTTTAAAATCCGTGGTTTTGATTTAAATCACGAAGACATGGCTTATAACGGCTTGTTTGGAATTGCACCGTATGGACGTGTGCCCACTGAATTCTTAGACAGCGTTACAGTGCTAAAAGGTCCAAATGCTTTGGTTTCAGGTGTAGCACCAACAGGTAGTGTCGGTGGCGTTGTCATTGCTAACTCTAAACGTGCTGACAAAGAAGTCACACAAGTGTCAGGCTCTTTTGAAGATGAAGGTTTTTACAAATCAGGTTTTGATATTTCACGCCGTTTTGGTGAGAACAAAGAATTTGGTTTGCGTGTCAATGGTACATATGGTCAAGGTGAACATACCATTGATGGTATGGATGATCGCCACATTTCAGGGGCAATCGCTGCGGACTATACCACAGACAAAGTGAAAATTAACTTTGATTCCTATGCTGTACGTGATGACCGAGATGGTGGTTCACCTGCCATGGTTTCTATGCAAAAGTTGGATCATGTTGTGAAAGCACCTGTAGGGGATTCCAATTATTTTCCACATTTACAAGGTCATACAGAAAGTAATTTTGTTGGTTTATCTGGGGAATATAAATTTACGCCAGATCTAAAAGCATTTGCAGGTGTGGGCTATATTGAAAAACAATATGCAGGGCATTTATTTGGCACACGCATGATTTTACAAAATGCACAAGGCGATGCGACCTCGCAATATTACCGTGTTGGTTCACAAGAACAAAATACGTCTGCCAATGCAGGTTTTGAAGCAAAATTTGATACAGGTTCAATTAAACATACTTTAGGTTTAAGAGCTGATTATTTAAACCGTAAATTTGATCAACATAAAGGGCAAGGTGCAACAGCTGTTCCATTTAATACCAATATTTATAACCCATCACATGAAGGCAATATGCCACTGTTAAGACCTGAAATTGCACCAATGGGGGATAATGACTATGTCAGTTATACCTTAACAGATCAGCTTTCGATGTTAGATGATCGTTTACAGTTGATTTTGGGGGCACGTTATCAAGACATTGATACGAAAAATTTACAGAAAAAAACAGCATATAGCGAAGATAAAGTTTCACCAAGTTTAGGCATTGTGGTGAAACCATTTGGTGAGAATCTGTCATTGTATGCAAGTTATGTCGAAGGATTATCTGAAGGCTCAACCGTTGACAGTACGTTAAGCAACGATGCCAATGCAGGTGTAACATTTGCACCATTCCAAACCAAACAATATGAGGTTGGGGCAAAATATCAAGCAGGTAAATGGCTCAATACTTTGGCACTTTATCAAATTGAAAAGCCAAGTACGATGGTGATGCCATATTCAAGTACAACAAATGATAAAATTAATCAAATCACTACGGATGATGCTGAAACACGTTCACGTGGCGTAGAGTGGGCGATTTCAGGTGAAGTCATTGATGGTTTAAATTTATTGGGTAATGTTGCTTATAATGATTCTGAATTAACCAAAGCAGCAGTGAGCAAAGGCGTCACCAATGAAGGCAATACGGTATATGGTGTACCTGAATGGACAGCATCAGTCGGTTTGGACTATGCAATTCCATTTATTGACGGTTTAAATGTTAATACCCGTGTCAACTATGTTGGCAAACAGTATATGAATAATGCCAATACTTTAGAACTTCCTGATTTTACCATTGTTGATGTGGGTGCACGTTATAAGACTAAGCTGGGTGGTGTAGATACGACTTTCCTTGTAAATGTTGATAATGTTTCAGACAAAAAATATTGGGAAGGAATGTTTACTGAAAACTATGCTTTAGTGGGTGGTGCACGTACTTATAAAGCAGGGGTAACTTTTGACTTCTAAAAGAGGGTCTTTTGATGACTGAATGCATCGTCTAGGATCAATTGAAATATAGCCCATTTTTAATATTGAGAAATGGGCTATATTTTTAAATAGGATTACATTACATACAGCTATGAAAGCTTGCTAGAAAGTCATGATGTTGATTTTAAATTATGCGTATTCTCATTTAAAATACTTGAAATAAGACACATTCCTAATCGTTACAAATTTTAAAATTGACGAATTTGCTCAGATTTATACTTTTGCCATCTCTAAAAAGTTTGCAAAGGCTTATTTTTTATCTAAAAAATTTATGAATGTGACTGTAAATGCGTATGTTTCTCATTTTAATTTTATAAAAATCATAAACTTACACATTTTATTTTTTGCATTGTATGGAAAAATTGTCCATAATACAGCAAAAGGGTATGGAGTAATTGAAATGCGTGGCAATCCAGAAGTTGTAGACTATCTAAACATGTTGATCGGTGGTGAACTGGCTGCTCGTGATCAATATTTGATCCATTCTCGTATGTACGAAGACTGGGGTTTAAGCAAAATTTTCGAACGTATTGACCATGAAAGCCAAGAAGAAGGCGCACATGCAGATGCTTTGATTCGCCGTGTATTGTTCCTTGATGGCACACCCAACATGGATCGTGATGACATCGAAGTTGGTACAGATGTAGTGACTTGCTTAAAAGCAGACTTGGCACTTGAATATCATGTACGTGAAAAGTTAGCGCAAGGCGTGAAGCTGTGTGAAGAAAAAGGCGATTATGTCACGCGTGATATGCTTCGTCAGCAAATGTCGGATACTGAAGAAGATCATACGTATTGGTTAGAAAAACAAATGCGTTTGATTGAGTTGATTGGTCTACCAAACTATATTCAATCTCAAATGTAAGATTACTTTGTTCATTCCTTCTCCTTGAGGAGAAGGTTGGGATGAGGTGGAATAAAAGCCTTTAGGTAAATGTCTAAAGGCTTTTTTATTGGATATTGTCCGTCAGTTTAGTTTTTAAATCCTCCCCAACCCTCCTTTTTCAAAGGAGGGATGAGTAGCTCAGCTGCGCAAGATTACTAAAAAATTATTTTAGTTACAAGAAGTTCCCCTCTTTTCCTTGCGCCATATATGGCTCAGGGTTAGGGGAGATTTTAGGAATTTTTCCAATAATTTTGCTTAACTGATCAGCATTCTTTTTATGGGCTACTTTTTAGAAAACTTTTGAATATCTGCTAAAACTTGCCCTGCATGGGTTTGTGTATTCACACTGCTATAGTGATAGGTCACAATGCCTTGTGGATCAATCAGAAAGGTTTCCCTTTTGGCGATTTTTGTAATACCAAGATTTCGAATAATCCCCAATTGACTTGCAAGTTGATGATCATTGTCAGCAAGGATTGGAAAGTTTAAACCTAATTTTTCAGAGAATTTTTGATGTGACTCAACATCATCTAAACTTACGCCTAAAACCACGGCATTATTTTTGATAAATTGTGGATAAAGCGTTTTAAATTGATTGGCTTCTTGGGTACAACCTGGTGAGTTATCTTTTGGATAAAAATAGAGTACGACCCATTTGCCTTTATATTGGCTGAGTTCATGCCATTTTGCATTTTGATCTTGTAATTTAAAACTTGGTGCAGGTTTGCCTACCCATTGTTTTTGATCTGAATCTACTTTGGAAAAAATTGAGTTTTCAGCTTGGGCGAAATTAAACATGCCTAATGTAGAAATGGAAAGTAGGCTCATACTTACGAGTTTAACGAATTTCATTACAGATTTTTCCTACATTTAAGCTGTTTTGATCATAGCAAATTTTAGATTTCATGCGTGATGAAAAATGTTGGTATTTATGCGAAATAAATTTATGATCTATTCTCACATTTTCAATAAATACAACGAGAAAAACAATGGATGTCGGTGCAGTGCTGATTAAATTAAAAGGCAATTCAATGCAGAATGTTGAAGCATGGCAGGCTGAATTGAATGCACGAAAAGCTGAGGCGATTGAAACTTTAAAAGCTGAAGGTGTTTTTGTTGAATCATGGTTTCATGTGGCACTTGAGGGGCAGGATTATTTGATTGCTTATATGCGAGCAGAAGACATTGCTAAAGCGCAACAAGTCGGACGTGAAAGTCAGTTTCCAATAGATGCGATGCATAAACAGTTTAAGCAAAATTGGGAAAAGGGTTATAAAGCAACGTTGTTGGTGGATTTGGATAATGATGAAAAATAAAGAATTAACCAATATACAGAACAATATTTTCCCTTAAATCGAAAATTGAATTTATAGATTTAATTAACAGATTTAGTCGTTCAGAAAAATAAGCTATTTCAGAATCGAGCAATGAAATCAAATTTAGATTGTTTAATAATAAATTGAGTTCAGTCAATACGTTATTTTTATCTGAGAAACTAATGAAAATACCTGTCTGAAAAATTGGAACCCATTCTAATTTTAAGGTTTTAGCTAAAGGTTGCCAAGCTTTAGTGAAAAAAGCTTCTGTGGAAATGGGAATAGTACTTTGTTCTATCTCATTTATTGGATTCTCTATCATTAAAACGATAGTCATTACTTTCTTTCTGAAGATGATTGTTGTTGAACTTTAAGCATGATCTAATAAAGTTTCAAGAATGACAATGTAGTTTATTTTCAATTGAACCAAAAAATTTTACTCATCACAGGTTGGGGCGGTGGTACTAAACTACTCAGCGCCTTACAGCAAGCTTTACAAAACCAAGGACATGAAGTTGAACTGATCAATATTTTCAATGCTTTGGATAATGCAGAATTGCAACGCCAAACTGAAAAAGCCAAAGATTTTGATGTGATCATCGGATGGTCTTTGGGTGGGCAACTTGCCACATTATTGGTTGATCAAATTTCCAAGCAATACCAACAACACAAAGTGCTGATTACATTAGCATCCAATCCATGTTTTGTTGCCAATGCTGAATGGCAAACAGCTATGCCACAAACAACATTCCAAAGTTTTAAACAATCCTTTGAAGCTGACGCAATTGCGACCTTAAAGAAATTTGGCTACATGGTCTGCCAAGGTGTAGAAAGTACCAAAGCAGATTTTGTAAAGTTGCAAAGTTTGATACAGGCACAGAAGATTGAGCTATTACAAGATGGGTTAAACTTGTTGGAAAATTTAAATCTTGTTGATATTCTGAAAAATTATGTAGGTCAGCAATATCATATCTTCGGAAAACAGGATTATTTAGTTAGTTACAAAGTCTTGGAGAATCTGCAAAAATTAGACGCAAAGTTTTTAGAAGCTGAGTTAATCAGTGGCTCACATGGTTTGCCTGTTTTCCAAGTTGATCTAATTACTGACAAAATCTGCCAATATTTACAAAAAATAAAGCAAACATCCTGATAAGTGGTGCATCTCGCAATTTATTTATCATTCATGCAGGTTTAAGATCTGTAAAATAGATTTATTGTGATAGATGTACATGGAGTTAAGGATGACCGATTCAAATACTGAATCAAACCAAACATTAGATGATTCGTTGAATGATCAACTCAGTGATCAGGCATTTGATCAACAACATATTTGGCATCCTTATACGTCTATGACCAACCCGCTACCGACGTTTAAAGTGAAAAGGGCACACGGTGCGATCATTGAACTTGAAGATGGTCGGCAGTTGATTGATGGCATGTCGTCATGGTGGTGTGCGATACATGGTTATAACCATCCTGAGCTGAATCAGGCAGTGACTGATCAACTGCAAAATATGTCGCACATCATGTTTGGTGGCTTTACCCATGATCCTGCGATTCAATTGGGTAAATTACTACTCAAATCACGCCTCCGAGTTTGGATAAAATTTTCTATGCCGATTCAGGTTCTGTTGCTGTAGAAGTGGCGCTGAAAATGGCAGTTCAGTTTTGGTCTGCGCAAGGCAAAATTGCTAAGACCAACTTTGTTACACCGCGCTCAGGCTATCATGGTGATACATGGAATGCGATGTCGGTGTGTGATCCTGTCACAGGTATGCATCAGATTTTTGGTTCAAGTTTACCGAATCGGATTTTTGTACCTGCACCACAAACAGCTTTTGATGAGGAATGGAAACCATCTGACATTGCCGAACTCGAAAAAACCTTAGCAGAACAACATCAGAATATTGCTGCACTTATTCTTGAACCAATTGTACAAGGTGCAGGCGGTATGCGTTTTTATCATCCTGAATATTTACGTCAAGCCAAATTGCTTTGTGAAAAATACAATATCCTGCTGATTTTCGATGAAATCGCCACAGGTTTTGGACGTACAGGCAAGCTTTTTGCATGGGAATGGGCAGGTGTAGAGCCTGACATTATGTGTATCGGCAAAGGTTTGACAGGTGGTTATATGACTTTATCAGCGACGCTGACCACAAAAAAAGTAGCGGAAACCATTAGTCAGGGTGAAGCGGGTGTGTTTATGCATGGTCCAACTTTTATGGCAAATCCCTTGGCATGTGCGGTGGCGGTACGAAGTACAGAATTGCTCATTTCTCAGGATTGGCAAGCGAATATTCAGCGCATTGAACAGCAACTATCAAGTCATTTACAGCCTTTGGCACAGCTTGAATTTGTCAATAACGTGCGTGTTTTAGGTGCAATCGGCGTGGTGGAATTGACCTTTAACGTCGATATGAAAACCCTGCAACAAGAGTTTGTGCGCCGTGGGATTTGGATTCGCCCATTCGGCAAACTGGTCTATGTGATGCCGCCTTATGTTATTTCCGAAAATGAATTAAAAACACTGTTAGAACAACTGGTTGAAGTGGTTGAAAACATGAAAAATGCTATGGAGAATGCATTGTGAGTCATTTACTGGAGCATTTTTCAGCACAACTGAATCAACTGAAACAACAGGGAAATTTTCGTCAATTTACGTCCAATATTCAGCAAGATCGTTATATTCAGATTGATGGTCGGAACATGCTCAATTTCGCATCGAATGACTATTTGGGTTTAAATTCTGACCTGCAATTACGTGAACAGTTTTTTGATGAAACACCGAATGATCAACGCTGGATGAGTTCGACATCTTCACGCTTACTCACAGGAAATTTTCCTGAATATGAACAGCTTGAAGCGAGTTTAGGTCAGGCTTTTCATGGTCGTGCTGCACTGTTATTTAACAGTGGTTATCACATGAATATTGGAATTTTACCTGCGCTTGCAGACAGTAAAACTTTGATTCTTGCTGACAAGCTGATTCACGCAAGTATGATTGATGGGATTCGATTATCCACTGCAAAATATGTGCGTTATCGTCATAATGATTTGGCTCATCTGACTCAACTTTTACATAAATATCATGAAGATGAAGCCTTTGAACGCATCATTGTAGTGACTGAATCTATTTTCAGTATGGATGGTGATGAAACAGATTTGGCTGAACTGGTTCGGATTAAAAAGCAATTCTCCAAAGTCATGCTCTATGTCGATGAAGCGCATGCAATCGGTGTGCGTGGCGAGCAGGGTCTAGGCTGTGCGGAACAATATGGCGTGATCAATGACATTGATCTTTTGGTTGGGACATTTGGTAAAGCGATTGCTTCAGTCGGTGGATATTTGATTTGTCATGTAATTATTCGGGATTATTTGATTAATGCGATGCGTCCATTGATCTTCAGTACTGCACAACCACCGATCTGTATGGCATGGACAAATTTTATTTTTCAGAAAGTGTTGAACTTAAATTCACAACGTCAGCATTTACAACAGCTCAGCACATATTTACAACAAGCTGTGATTAATCAAGGTTTTGATTGTCCTTCAAGTTCGCATATCGTTCCTGTGATTATCGGTGAATCTACCAAAACAGTGGCAAAAGCCAAAGCGTTGCAGGATGTGGGTTTTTACATCATGCCTGTACGTCCACCGACAGTGCCACAAAACAGTTCACGTTTACGCATTTCACTCACTGCACAAATCAAGCAATCTGAGCTTGAGCAACTTGTGACTTTGTTGTGAACTGATGATGAATATTGTAATGAAAAATCCACAACATATTGATAAAACGCAAGTGGCGTTGCGCTTTGCACAAGCAGGGCAAAGCTATCCTGAACATGCAATTGTGCAACGCAAAATTGCACAGCAATTATTTGATTTAATCGCACAATATAGTCCTAAGCAGTTAAATCAGGTTTTTGAAATGGGGTGTGGTTCGGGTAATTTAAGTCATCTACTCATTGAAAATTTACAGATCAAGCATCTGATTTTGAATGATCTCTATTCAGAAGTTCAGCAACATTTTCAGTCAGATCAGATTCAAGCAGTTCAAACTCAGCCAAAGATTGAGTTCCTGATTGGCGATATTGAACAGTTGAATTTTCCTCAAAATAACGACCTGATTGCCTCAAGTTCTGTTCTGCAATGGATGAGTGATTTAGGTGCTGTATTCACCAAAGCACGACACAGTTTAAATCCTCAAGCATTGTTGTGTTTTTCGACTTTTGGTCAGCAGAATTTACAGGAAATTAAAGCTTTAACAGGGCAGGGCTTGGATTATTTAAGCCTTGAAAATATTCAGGAAAAGCTACTAAAAAATGGTTTTGAAATTCTGCATATTTCCGAACAGATTGAAGCTTTAAATTTCGAACATCCAAAGCAAATTTTGCAACATTTAAAAGCCACAGGTGTCACTGCTACGGCTTCAAACTTCCGCTGGACAAAGCAAAGTTTGCAGGATTTTTATTTGAATTATCAGCAGTTTTTAACACAGGATGAATTGGGTAAAGCGTCATATCCTTTGTCTTATCATCCGATTTATTGTATCGCGCGGAGAATGCCATGACAGGTTCAGTTTACTTCATCAGTGGAATCGATACAGGCATTGGCAAAACCTACACCACAGGCTATTTAGCAAAGTTATGGAATGCGCAAGGTAAGAAAACCATCACGCAAAAACTGATTCAAACGGGTAATGTGGATATTTCAGAAGACATTGAGCAGCATCGTGAAATCATGGGTATGGGCTGGTTTCCTGAAGATGACAGTAAACTGACCATGCCTGAAATTTTTACTTATCCTGCATCGCCACACTTGGCAACCAAAATTGATGGTCGTGAGATTGATTTTCAAAAAATAGAAAATGCGACTGCTCAACTTGCTGAAAAGTATGAGGTTGTCTTGCTCGAAGGTGCAGGCGGTTTGATGGTGCCGTTAACCACAGAACTACTTACAATTGATTATGTAGCTGAGAAAAAATTGCCTGTGATTCTCGTGACTTCAGGGCGTTTGGGCAGTATTAACCATACGATCTTGAGTCTGGAAGCATTGAAAAGTCGTGGTTTGGAACTTTATGCATTGGCTTATAACTTAAAAGATCAATCTCAGGATAAACTGATTTCCAAAGATACTGCGGAATATTTAAAAACTTATTTGGCTAAACATTTTCCAAACAGTATTTGGATGGATATTCCTGTAATTTAAACAGAAATATTTTTTGCAGAATAAAAAATGAAAGTTGTGATTGGTGATTGTTGGTACTTGCTGAGCAGGGACAGTTTGATGTAATTGTACATGGCTGTAACTGCTTTTGTACGATGGGTGCAGGCATTGCCAAAGCGATTAAAGCACAATTCCCTGAAGCCTATCAGGCTGATTTACAAACTATTTCAGGTGATCGGGAAAAGTTGGGCAGTTATTCGCAAGCCAAGATTCAGCGTGATGGTGTTGAGTTTATTATCATCAATGCGTATAGCCAATTTGATTGGCGTGGGCGTGGTCTAAAAGCCGATTACGATGCTATTCGGCAGGTTTTTCAAGGAATTAAAGCTGAATTTTCAGGCTTGAAAATCGCTTATCCTTTGATTGGTGCAGGTTTGGCGCATGGTGATTGGTCAATTATTTCTCAAATCATTGAGGATGAATTACAAGGTGAAGCGCATACTTTGGTAAAATTATCAGACAGTTAAATTTGAGTTTGGACTCATTTGAAAAGTATAGGTTTGATCATGACAGATTTAGATTTCCTTAGCCAAGCCATTCATCTTGCCAAAGTCAATGTGGAACAAGGTGGTCGTCCTTTTGGTGCCGTGATTGTCAAAAATGGCACAGTGATCAGTACAGGTGTTAATCAGATATTGACGACAGGCGATCCAACCTCACATGCGGAACTGAATGCTTTACGTCAGGCAGCGCAAAATCTAAAAAGCACCTCGCTGAAAGATTGTGTGGTCTATGCAAGTGGACAGCCTTGCCCAATGTGTTTGGCAGCACTACGAATGGCGGGTGTGGAAAAAATTGTCTATGCCTATTCCAATGCAGATGCTGAACCTTTTGGTCTGTCTACTGCAAAAATCGCTGAAAGTTTAAGAGATGAACCGCATGTACAACAAGGTTTGAGTTATGCACAACTGCAAGCAGATGTACCTTTTCATTTATATGAACTTTGGCAACAACATTCAAAATAATCAGGGAAATGTGTGGTTGGTGATATATTGATTCAGCAGCTTAAAAGAGCTGCATTGCTTGAAAATTTTAAAATCATAAAAAATGTAAAGTTATTACAAAATCAGCTTTTTAAATATTGAAAAGTCATCTATATTTTATATGTTTCGTGTATTTTTTAGTCGATAAACACTGTGAAGTGAAAATAAGCAGACAAAAATTAAGAGGTGAAACAATGTCTGGATGGTATGAAATTAGTCAAGCAAAAGATGGTCAGTATCGCTTTGTTTTAAAAGCAGGAAATGGGGAAGTGATTCTAACCAGTGAGCTTTATAAAGCAAAAGCATCAGCACAAAATGGTATTGCTTCAGTACAGAAGAATAGCCCCGATGATGGTCGTTATGATCGTTTAGAGGCAAAAAATGGTAAGCCTTATTTTAATTTAAAAGCAGCAAATCATCAGATTATTGGGTCGAGTCAATTTTATTCAGGTGATGCAGCACGAGATAACGGCATTGAATCTGTGAAGAAAAATGGAGTTTCTGAAACAATTAAGGATTTAACAGAAGAAGCATCGGGCTGAATTTCAAAAGTATTTGGTGTCAGAGAAAGTTTATTTAGAAAATATTGCATAAAAAACACTATCGAAATAGTGGTTTTTTATTATTTCTATAACGCTCAATTAAGGTTTATTAAAACCTTTTTTTAAACCAAATGGTTTGCGCTGTGAAAATTTATTCTCATCACGGTTTTGGCTATTAAAGTTATTGCCATTACGATCTCGGTTGCTTTCAGTACGTGGTGCAGAACGTTCAGTACGGAAGTCGTTGCGATCACGATTGCCCTCAAAACGTGGTGCAGGACGTTCAGCACGGAAGTCATTACGGTCACGGTTACCATAAGCAGGACGCTCAGAACGTGTGTCTTGGCGATGATTTTGATAGCCTTGATCTTCATGAGCATTTTCACTATCACGGCGCTGTTGGCGTAAATAACCACCACGACGTGCTGTCATCGGTTTGTCTTGCATACGTTCATTACGACGTTTTGCCATACCGTATAAACCTGTGCCTTGACGAGGTTTAAGCTCAACAGTTTTTGCTAAATTGTCGATGTCTTGTTTATCAAGTTCCATCCAACGACCTGTACGAAGTTCACGTGGTAAAATCACTGTGCCATAACGTGTACGTAATAATCGACTTACTTTCAAACCTTGAGATTCAAAAATACGACGAACCTCACGGTTACGACCTTCTTTTACTACCACTTGATACCAACGGTTGATTCCTTCACCACCAATTTCAGTAAATGATTCAAACTTAGCAGGACCATCGTCTAAAACAACACCATTGAGCATGTTTTTACGCAATTCAGGAGTGACTTCACCCATAACACGCACAGCATATTCACGTTCAATTTCATTTGACGGGTGCATTAGACGATTGGCAAGTTCACCATCATTGGTAAACAATAACAAACCTGTTGAGTTAATATCCAAACGACCCACCATCACCCAACGGTCATTGGCAATCGGAGGTAAATGTTCAAATACAGTAGGACGTGATTCAGGGTCGTTACGTGAACAAATTTCGCCTTCAGGTTTATAATAAATCAACACACGACGACGAATTTCATCTTCAATTTGGAACTGAACCTTACGACCATCAATGCGAAGCTCATCGGTTGGTTCGATACGTTCACCCACTTGAGCAACTTGACCGTTGACACTCACACGACCGGCAGCAATGACCTCTTCCATATAACGGCGAGAGCCTAATCCTACTCGTGCGAGTACCTTTTGCAACTTTTCACTCATGACAGCATAACCTTAGAAATAATAATCAACAGTGTGCCTATTTACGACTTTGGTGCTTGCGCATCCAATGCCATAAAAGCTTCCTTGGCATCCTGTAGGGGAGGCAATTGACCTAATGACGCTAGACCAAAAGCATTTAAAAACTGTGGCGTTGTGACTAACAACGCAGGTCTTCCTGGGAGTTCACGAAAACCAGATTCTTTAATCCAGTTCCATTCAAATAAAGTACGGAGTAGCTGACTATTATTTGTCACTCCACGAATTTGCTCAATATCAGCTCGGGTTACGGGCTGATGATAAGCAATCACTGAAATGGTTTCTAACAGTGACGGGGATAATTTGGTTGGGCGTTCTGGCCAAACTTGGCTAATAATATTGCGATATTTGGCACGCACTTGAAAGCGGTAGCCTTGTGCAACTTCGACTAATTCAATCGAACGACCATGTTGTAAAACAGACAATTGTTGCAAATAATTTTGCAGTTGTTGCTTTGAGTATTGATTTTGAAAAGCTTCTTTTAAACGAGCAATCGACACAGGTGCATCACTAGCAAAAATAATTGCTTCCATTTGCATCAAAACTTCATGATGATGATCGTGTTGAGAGCCATCGACATTAAATACATTATGTTGATCAATGGTCATGCGGCAGCTCCTTGAATTGCAAGCGGCGCATCAAGTCCACTAGAAATAATCTGTATTTTCTGTTGGCGAGTCAGTTCCAATACTGCCATAAAAGTGACGACCATGCCCATACGACCTTGGGTGGGCAAAAGCAGGCTTTCAAAACTCAAAACTTGCCCTGATGTAATCATATTTTCAATATAAGCAATGCGTTCCTCAAGTAAAACAGGTTCATGCTCAATTTTATGGATGACAGGTTCAGGACGATTAAAAATACAGTATAAAGCATCACGCAGCATTTCAGCTGCATAGCCTTCATATACTGTTGCTGTTTGTCCGATAGAAACATTTGTTGGGAAAATATCACGTTCAAACACAGGCATTTGCCCTAAACGCTCAGCAGCTTTTTTAATTCTTAAATAAGTTTCTAAACGGTCTATTAATGCTTGTTTAGGATCTTTTTCTAGCGTTACAGTTTTTGGTTTTGGCAATAATAAACGAGATTTCAAATCTGCCAATAGCGCAGCCATCACCATATAGTCTGCGGTAAGTTCAATATTTAATGACTTCATGCTGTCCATATACGACAAATATTGACTTGCGATTGGTGCAATGTCTAACTGAAGCAAATCAAAACCATTTTTTTGAATCAGGTAAATGAGAAAGTCGAGTGGTCCTTCGAAATGATCTAACAAAATTTCGAATGCAGCAGGTGGAATGTATAAATCCTCAGGGATCGAATCTTGCCACTCATCGAGTACTCGAATTTGTGGAATGCTTTCCATTGAGTTATAGACTGATTGAGTCATTACCGTTTTTAGCCACGCGAATTTTCAAAGGCATGTTAGGCGATTCGGGAGATCACTTTTCAAGAATAGGAGATGTGAAGTGATATTCGAATAGCATTGAATATAGAAGTAGCCGTATTCTAAATTAAAAAGTCATGGGAATAAATTACTATTGTGTAGAAATGTGAAAAAAACCTGAAAATAAATAGGGAATATTTTCTTACGTGATAATGCTCAGGCTTTTTTTGTTAAACAATTAGGCAGAATTTTACTAGAGAAAATAGCAAAAAACGGGCATATTATTCTTTCATGTATGACTATAAATAATCAAAATGCTGAACTATCAAAAACACCAAGTTAATGAATTTGGACAAAAAATTGGTAAAAAAGTTACAAGTGATCTCCCTCAAGCTTTTCAATCAAGTCACTTAAAGGGGCGATCTGTAAGTTTGATTCCTATGCAACATGATATTTTACAAACAGCAGCATTTTCCTATTTATGGCAAGCGATGGAAAGTGAGCCGAATCATGCATGTTGGACGTATTTACCTTATGTGGCATTTAGCTTTCAAATACAACTAGAGCAAGCGTTGAAGAAAAATTTTGGTTTTGCTGATACGCAACATTTTTTGATCGAAGTTGAAGGGAAGATTTTGGGTTGGGTTGCATTAATGAACGAACGAGCAGCGCATGGTGTGATTGAAATTGGTAATGTGTATTTTTCACATCAAATGAAACGCAGTATTGCAGCAACAGAAACGATTTATTTACTTTTAAAAGCATGCTTTGAGCAAGGATTTAGACGAGTAGAGTGGAAATGTGATGATTTAAATGAACCATCTCAGGATGCTGCATTACGTTTTGGTTTTCAGTATGAAGGGACTTTTCGACAAGACCGCATTTCCAAAGGCAATAATCGCAACACGGCTTGGTTTTCGATGTTAGATGAAGAATGGCAAGCAATTCAAAAAAATTATGAGGACTGGCTAAGCCCTGAAAATTTTGATGAGAATGGGCAGCAAAAAGAGCGTTTACAGACTCGAGGATGATGAAAGCCTTCAGTATTTAAAGGACTTAAATTTCAAACCAAGCCAACATTAAAATACAAAATACAACACCTAGAATTGTGCAGACTTTTAAAGCTGTTGGAAAATATTTCCAAGGCATTTGTGTTGTACCATAAAGATACATATTTTCTGCTTTGGAAATTGGATGAATCATGATGCCAATACCGAGCATCAACATAAACGGTAATACAAAGGCGAGTTTGATCAGATTTTGTGGTGCAGTCATGAAGATATAAGTGAGAAGAACAGCACTGAGTAGGGTAATGAATAGACCAATGAAGCGAGTATTTCGTCTTTGCGTAGAAAATTGTTGCGTTAAGAAATTTTCATCAGCATCTATTTGTCGACGTTCAGGATCAGCTTGCACTTGTATAACTTTACGAATGGCATTAAAAACTTGAAAGTAATATTTAAATTTTAAAGTAGAAAATACAGTAATTGCTATAGCAACAAGCGCAATACCGATAAACATTGGCTCAATATTCGATTTTTGTAATTCTCCCCAACTCAACCAAATAAAAACCAAAGCGACTAAAAATGCGATAATTGCAGCAAAGAAAAATTGTATACATTTCATAAAAATTTGAGCATTGATCATATTTTTACGTGCTGAAAAAGTCGGTGCGTCTGCACCTCGAGGAATTTGCCCTGTGAGTTTATCTGCTAAAAGATCTATGTCTAGACTTACATTTTGCTGATGAATACCAAATTGGATGATATGGCTAAGGTGTTGAATTTCTGCTTCTACTTTATTCATTGGGCTATTTTTAGATTTAGAATATTTGTTAGGAGTGGATTTTAAATCATATGGTATATTTTTTCTAATATGTTGTTTTAATAAAATTAACTTTTTAAATCATTAAGCATCATAAATTGCATATTCAATGTTTGTTCAGTATTGATTTTGAATACACAAATTAGATGCTTCCATTTCTTCCAAGATCTCTAAAACAATACAAACCTCTAAAAAATATTCTTATATTGGTGAATAATATTTTTCATGTTGAATCACTTCAGCATTTGATTGTAAATACCAATGATTTTTAATATAAGATTTTGAATATTAATAAAAAAATCTTATTCAAAAGCACTCACATCCCCAACACCACGGCGGATAATTTCAGGATTAGCCCCTGATAAATCAACAATACTGGTGGTGGTTAATGTACCTAAACCACTATCAATAAAAACATCAATCCGTTTTTCCAGTTGTTGTTCGATGTCGAAAGGATCATCTAAAGGCTGATCTTGATTGGGTAAAATCAAGGTACTGGTCAGTAAAGGTTCACCTAATTCTTTCAATAACATTTGGCAAACAGCGTTGCTTGGTACACGTAAACCTATGGTTTTCTTTTTCGCATGCATCAAACGACGTGGCACTTCACTGGTTGCAGGTAGAATATAAGTGGTTACTGCAGGAGTATTCGCTTTAAGTAGGCGATACATGGCATTGTCGACTTTGGCATAGGTGGCAATGTCTGATAAATCTGCACAGATAATGGCATATTGATGCTTTGGACCTAAGCCACGAATTTGAGCAATACGTTCCATCGCATTTTTATTTCCAATCTGACAGCCAATTGCATAAGCTGCATCGGTTGGATAGACCACAACATCACCTGCACGAATACGCTCCACAGCTTGGCTAATTAAACGTGGCTGAGGATTGTCAGGATGAACTCTTAAATGCAGCATATTTTTCTCTCCTGAATATTTTTCATTCATTATCACTTGCTTAAAAGCACAGTTGCAATGTCACTATGTTGATTTATGTAAATTAATCAAGCATTTCACGCTGAAATTCGGCAATTTGTAATGTTTTGCCACTTCGTATACTTGTGCAGATGCATTCTATGAAGCATTTTGCATCACGTGGCAGTTGTGCTTCCCCTGAAAAATAACGCTGTACTTGAGCAAAAACTTGATCTTTAAATATTGCACCATCGCCACTTTCACCTGTGAGATTGTCTAAGGACACACGAAATTTTCGTCCAAAAGCTTTTGCAAATAACCATTCAATTGCTTGTGGTTTGATTTCAACCTGTTCAAATAAGGCTTGTTGCTCAGCAGTACGCCCATCAGGTGCATACCAATAACCAAGGTCAGGCAATAAACGACGTTGTTCACCAGCAATAGTCCAATGACTGATTTCATGTAAGGCACTATTAAAATAACCATGAGCAAATTGGATCCGTGCAGGCACTTGATCTGTCGCAGGAAAATACTCAGGTTCAAAGTCACCACGAACAAGTTGTACATTTAGGTGGGAAAACCACTGATTAAAGTGTAAGATAAGCCAATCGACTTGTTGCGCTTCTGTATTTAAATCATGCCACTGTAAACGTTGCACAGTGTTTGATTTTTCAGCACAATTTAAGGTCGAAGAAGTGTTTAACTGTAATGACGTTTTGACTTCAGGTTGCGGCTGCAACTGTTGCATAACTTGAATTACCTAAAAGATCTGTCTAAATAAGTACAAAATTGTATCTTAATCTTTGACAGAGTACCGATGAATTTGTAGAATTGCCGCCTTAATTATGTCAGCAAAAACCTTTCCGGCACAGATTGAGCCGTTTAAATGGGCTGAACAGGGCTTTACATGGTCAGGTACACTGCCATTGTCTCGCTGTGTTCGTATTGCTCGTGAAGCTGTTGGATCAATTGATGATCAATTGGTCAATATAGACTGTACACTATCAATGGATGCCTATCATCGCATTGTATGGTTAGATGGACATGCTGAAACAAAAGTTTTAATGGAGTGCCAACGTTGTTTGGAACCTGTTGAAATTGAACTTGTTTCAGATTTTCATATTGCCTTAATCGATGATGAGTCACTGATAGAGCGCTTGGATGAGGATGCTGATTACATCGTCTTAGGCGAAAGTGAAGCCACAAAACAGGGTGATTATGCAAGTAATACCCCTGCAACTGCGGATTTACTTTCTCTAATAGAAGATGAATTGATAACGTTGATGCCAATGTCTCCTAAGCATGATGCTTGTGAGCATAAACATCAGCCAGTCGATCAGGACATTGTTGAAGAAAAACGGGATAATCCGTTTGATGTTTTAGCAGGTTTAAAGGGTAAACTTAACTAATTTTTGTGTTATACTATTTAGTTAAGACAACCGAATTGTTCTGATCCATTTTTTCGATCTTTGTAAGGAGCCATCATGGCCGTTCAGCAAAACCGTAAAAGTCGCTCTCGCCGTGACATGCGCCGTTCACATGACGCTTTAACCGAGAATGCATTAACTGTAGACCAAACTACAGGTGAAACTCATCGTCGTCACCACGTGACTAAAGATGGTTTCTACCGTGGTCGTCAATTATTCGCTAAAGCAGCTGATGCTGAATAATTGTTGATGCATTAAGCGAAAGCTTGGTGAAAAATTGGGAGCATTATGCTCCCTTTTTTTGTCTTGCGTTTTTTGTTGTATTTGGCAATTAAATTTTTATTTTTTTAGTGTTAAATTGCCGCATCGGAAACGAGCTAAGTATGAAGAAAGGACTTTTATATGTCTGCTAAACAACTGGAGCAAGCAGCTCAAGCAACAAAAACTGCATTTTTGTTTCCTGGTCAAGGCTCACAAAAAGTAGGTATGCTCGCTGAACTTGCAGAACAGTTTACTGTAGTGACAGAAACATTTGCAGAAGCTTCAGAGGCTGTTGGTTTTGACTTGTGGAATATTGCCCAAAGTGGTGAGGGTTTAAATCAAACAGAAAATACGCAGCCTGTTTTGTTGACAGCCAGTATTGCAATGTGGCGTGTATGGTTGGATTTGGGTGGTGTTGCACCGAAATACCTAGCAGGACATTCACTGGGTGAATACAGTGCATTGGTGGCAGGAAATGCAATTTCATTGGCGGATGCAGTGAAATTAGTTCATTTACGTGGTCAATTGATGCAATCGGCTGTACCGCAAGGTCAGGGAGCGATGGCTGCGATCCTTAGTTTGGAAGATGCAAAAGTATTAGAACTTTGCGAACAAGCCAATATTCAAGGTCGTGGTTCTGTTGAAGCTGCAAATTACAATGCTCAGGGGCAAGTGGTTATTGCGGGTGATAAAACTTTAGTTGATGCTGTGATGGCGGCTGCGAAAGAGAATGGTGGTAAAGCGATTGCGCTTCCTGTATCAGTTCCTTCGCATTGTTCTTTGATGAAGCCTGCAGCAGAACAGTTTGCACAAGCTTTGGAACAAACTGCCATTGAGCTACCAAGTATTCCTGTAATACAAAATGTCAATGCAGCAATTGCAAGTGATGTCACGATTTTACGTCAAGCATTAACTGCTCAATTGTATCAGTCAGTACAATGGACCAAGACTATGCAATATCTGCAAGATCAAGGTATTCAGTATGTTGTTGAGTGTGGTCCAGGTAATGTATTAGCAAATCTTGCAAAGCGTTTACCGAATATTGAAAAAGCATTCCCAATTGATACACAAACTCGCATGGAAGATGCACTGAATGCCATTTTAGTGGCAGAAGGAAAAATTGCATGACACAAGAACGCAAAGTCGCATTAGTGACAGGCGCAAGCAGAGGAATTGGTGCAGCCATTGCTCAGCAACTTATTTTAGATGGTTATTTTGTTGTAGGGACAGCGACTTCTGAAGCTGGCGCAGAAAAATTAACAGCAACATTTGCTGAAAATGGTGTAGGCGCAGTTTTAGATGTACGTGATGGTGATGCGATTGATGCCTTGGTATCAGACATTGAACAAAAATATGGTTCAGTGATGGTATTGGTTAATAATGCAGGGATTACCAAAGATAATTTGTTACTGCGTATGTCAGAAGCGGATTGGGATGATATTTTAAATATCCATCTTAAAGCAGTTTTCCGTTTATCTAAACGTGTCTTAAAAGGTATGACTAAAGCACGCTTTGGTCGCATTATTAATATTAGTTCTGTGGTTGCACACTTTGCAAATCCAGGACAGGCAAACTATTCTGCTGCAAAGGCTGGTATTGAGGCATTTAGCCGTAGCCTTGCAAAAGAGATGGGTAGCCGCCAAATCACAGTAAACTGTATTGCACCAGGCTTTATTGCAACAGAAATGACTGAACAGTTAAGTGAAGATATTCGCAAAAAAATGAGTGATCAAGTAGCGTTAAATCGTTTTGGTGAGCCACAAGACATCGCAAATGCGGTGAGCTTTTTAGCTTCAGAGCGTGCAAGTTACATCACGGGTACAGTATTACATGTAAATGGTGGTTTATACATGGCTTAAATGTCATGTATTAACTTTGAAAAAATCCAATATTCAATTAAACTATCGGCAATCAAAAGCCGCCACAAGCAATGAGGAGAATTCCTGTGAGCGATATCGAACAACGCATTAAACAAGCTGTTGCAGAACAATTAGGTATGAAAGCTGAAGAGATCAAAAACGAAGCATCTTTTATGGATGACTTAGGTGCTGACTCTTTAGACTTAGTTGAACTTGTAATGTCTTTCGAAAATGACTTTGACATCACGATTCCTGATGAAGATTCAAACGAAATCACAACTGTTCAATCAGCTATTGACTATGTAACTAAAAAACTTGGTTAATGTGTTGAATGCTTGATGAGTCATCATCAGCGATTAAGCACCTTTATGGTGGCTTTTTTATTTATAAATCAAAAACATTGGTTACATATCGTTACGTTTCTATCACCAATGACAACCAATTTCAGTATATTTTTAGTTATAAAAATAGAGTGCGAATTTTTATAACCCTTGATTAGATAAAACTTAAATTTATACGGAGAAACATAATGGGTCTTTTTGATTTTGTAAAAGGTATCGGTAAAAAAAATACAGCGCCTGCTGAGCCACAAGCTGCACCAGCAACACCTGCTGAACCATCTGCACAAGAAATTGCCAATAAATTATTGGGTCATATCAAAGCTTTAGGTTTGCCTGTAACAGGGTTGTCAGTGTCTTATAATGGTGCTTCAGATTTAGCGACTGTAAGAGGTCAAGTACAAACTCAAGCAGATAAAGAAAAAATCATTTTGGCTGTTGGAAATATTGATCATGTTGCACAAGTAGATGATCAACTTACAGTTGCAACACCAGAGCCTGAAAGTAAGTTTTATACTGTTAAATCAGGTGATAATTTATCTAAAATTTCGAAAGAATTTTATGGTGATGCAAATCAGTACAATAAAATTTTTGAAGCAAATCGTCCTTTGTTAAAAAATGCGGATGATATCTTCCCAGGTCAAGTATTACGTATTCCTGCATAATATTTGAGTAAGAGAAAAGGCGCATGAATATTCAATGCGCCTTTTTTATGTATATTTGAATTATTTTGCAGGTTGTCCCCATTTATTTGTTTCAGGTGAAGTATTACTCGCTAACCAATAGATCACAATCAATCCAATCAATGGAATACAACTGATTAATAATAACCAGCCTGTTTTACCGATGTCATGCATGCGGCGTACTGCAACTGCAAGTGATGGGATAAAGAGGCCGAGTGCTGCAATGAAGTAGAAAACAAATGGGCGTTTGAAAATGACACCATCTAATACGCCAGCGATGATTAATACAACGAATTGAATTAACACAAAAAACCAATATTCTTTACGGCGTGCACGACCTGAAAAATTCGCATAATTTTTCAAGCATTTGATAAACCAATCTAGAGGATTGTATTGATCTTCAGATTTTAAGCCATTTGACATTATTTTTCTCACTTACTTTTCAATGTTATTAAATTTTTTCATGTTTTATATGTTGTTAAATTTAACAACATAATTTGCTTATTTTAAATGCAATTGATGATGAAATTTAAGTTTCATTTAATAATATATTTATTGTTTTTGTGTAATTTAAAAATAAAATTCATTAGATTGAAAAAATAAAAAAAATATTTAAATTTATCAAATATTTTAAGTTTCTTGTAATTTAGGCAGATTTTTTAGAGGTGTGATGTATGTTGATAATAAGGTGGCTTTTGGGGAGGGGGGATTTGTTCAGAGGTTTGTTAGAAATCAAAAATAGAAGACAGATAAAATACCGAAATAAAAATAGAGCCATTTGGCTCTATTTTTATGGAATGACATTAGATGTGGTCAACACATGACATTTTATGCGTCGCGTGACGGCGTTAAATGACAGATAGTGTGAGATTAATTTACTTAATTAAATCAAATGTTTCTTAGTTCTTTTGACATTCAATCTTAACAAGGTTTTGACAAATAAGTTAAGAGTTTTTGAGAGTCTCTGACACATAAGTTAAGATTTTTTTTGGTTAATTTGATTACCATAACCAGCTTTCATTAATTTTTCAACATCCTTTCTTTTGAATAATCTAATTGAGTAATTTTTATTACCGTAAAATATCGGCTTTATCAATCCACGAGCTGTTAAATTAGTAATATGAGTTCGATGCATACCTAGAAAGTTATTAGCTTCCGAGGCTGTAAAAAACTCTTTATGAAGCTCGACCACATGATCGAATTCCCATTTTGGAAAGGAACGCCAATAGCCAATATGTCTTAGAGTAAGGAAACCTGACATGATCCAATTTTTCTGTAATTGATTAAATGTGCAGTTAAGAGTTTTAAGTACCTCGTCTATATCTACATAAGTAGGATCATTCTTTTGTTGTATCAACTCATCAATACTTCTTCTAGGTATACGGTAGGGGCGTACTTCTTTATCTTCTACCTCAAGCCAATCGTATTGAATTAGTTGTGCTGTCTGTAAGGAAGAAATACCAAGAAGTTTGGCTGCTGCATTTAAGTTAATATAATTTTTACTTTGATGCTTAGATATAGTACCTTTTTTCTTACGACCAAAATTATTTTTAAAAACTGTTATATCTTCGATCATAGATTTACTTAGATGTTTAACCTCATCTCTAGAATAATAAGTAGGATAAAAATTATCGTTAATGATTGGTTTAATATTTAAGTTATAAATTTTATCTTTTAAATTACAAGGAGTAACATTAAGTATTTTTGCTAAAGATCCTAAGAAAATGTATTTACTATTAAAGTCTTTTACGAAGTCTTTAGATAAACAAAACTTTGTATAGTGGTTAAGATACTTTTTCGTAGTAGGAATTGTAGGTGTTTTTAAAAAGTTGCGAGTTGTATGCATATTAATGTCAAGTT
>NZ_LQXQ01000005.1 GCF_003268395.1 Acinetobacter sp. CFCC 10889
AAAGTCACTCACCCACAGTTGGTCAGGATGATCAGCATTAAAATTACGTTTCACTAAATCATCTGCTCTTTTTTGATCATCTCGGTTACGGGTGGTTTGTTTATTCTTACCACGCCAAACACCTTGTATACCTAGCTTCTGCATCAATTGAGCAACTGTACAACGTGCGATAATATAACCTTCACGTTTCAATTGTTGCCAGACCTTACGCACACCATATCGACCTGAACTTTCTTTCCAAATTCGTTTAATTTGTTCAGCATGATACTCATCATGTAGATCTCGTTTCGCTCGATGTTCTGGATTGTCAGCGAGATCTAAAGTTCGGTAATAGGTTGAAGCTGCGATCGGTAAAATCCTACAAATCGCATCAACACCATATAAGCCTTTATTGTTATGGATGAAATCCACCATTATTTGTGTGGGCGGTCGAGCTCCGCCTGGGCGAAAAAAGCGGCTGCTTTACGTAGAATTTCATTGGCACGCTTTAATTCTTTAATTTCACGTTCCATTTGTTTCATTTTTTCTTGATCAGATATCTGTTGTACTTTAATAGGATTTTGCTGATCTAAATGCTTTTGATGCCAGGCACGAAGTGTTTCAGGAGTACAACCAATCTTAGGCGCAATTGCTGTGATTGCAGCCCAAGTAGAAGGATAATCTTTTTCAGATTCAATCAATAATTGAACCGCTCTTTCTCTGATTTCAGGGGTATATTTTAATTTTGTCATCGGGGTAGTCTCTCAGAATATTGACTCTCCGACAAACCCGGTACGGTTCAATTGGCTAAGCTTTTTGGGAAAGTAATTCCATTACAACTTTTGAAAGAAATCAACGAAGATCTTATGTATGACTTAAAGTCGATTGAACTATACGAAGATACACTTTCCACTCTTCAAACTCTAAAAAAGTATGGTTTCCAAATTGCACTTTGTTCCAATTTAGCAATGCCCTATGGTGAACGGCTTAAAACAATATTTCCTAGTATCTTTGATGCCGTTTTTTTAAGTTATGAAGTTGGGGCTATAAAGCCTGACCAGCAAATCTATGAAGTTATTAAAGCTCATTTTAGCTGTGAAATGACAGAAATACTATTTATTGGAGATCATCCAATTTTAGATTTTGAAAAACCAATTTCTTTAGGAATGTCCGCAAGACTAATTGAACGCCATAGCGAACAAAACCTATCGGATGTAATACATGATCTAATTTAAAGCTAGATAGGCCTTAGCTTTGATTTTCAAGAAAAATATCCGATGTATACATATATGGAGATTTTTCAGTACATGCTGTTACAAAACCACTTTTTTGTGCTTCTCTAAATGCTCGATAGTGTTTTCTATAAAGTGACTTTTCCTTAAATTGAGGAAATACAAAATAAAAACACTCATTAATTTCTTTAAATGTACTCTCTTTAAAATATGTTTGCGATAAGAAACTAAACCAATAGCTCTTAATTGATTGATATTCATACATAATTTTACACACATATAATTCTTAATGAAAATATCCCATTTTGGGATAATTTTGTTAATAGTACAACATCTTGAGCCATGAGCTCAATACATGACCCTCGCTATAAAAAGCTAATAAAAGAACTTATTCGTATACGTGAGTTAAAACAAGTGACTCAGGTAGAATTAGCCACATCTTTAAATAAACCCCAATCTTACGTTGCTAAAGTTGAAAACTTAGATAGAAGACTAGATATATTGGAACTGAATGATTGGTTAACTGTTTTGAATATTTCTATCATTTCGTTTATAGAACAAGCTTTAGGCATAGACACTTAAAATGCAGCAATAATTTCTCTAGAACCCAATAGAAATATTTTAAGGTAAGTACCCAAAATGGTACTTACCTGCGACTATTCATAAATCATCAAACCACTGAAAAATTCTCAGATTATAGGGGCTTTTGTTGCACAAACCTGAATAGTCATAGATTGAGCTAATCCAAACAGTAGTAACTCATTCCATTGTTTAATTAAGATGTATATGAAATAAAATTAGATACTTAAACAAAATGAGCCATCAGCTTCTTATATTGCTCATATGTCACATTGGATATTTTTATAATCCTTGCAATCTGCTTTAATCCATTAATTCTTTTATCATCAATTGCTGAGTGAATTGTATCAGTGCCACTATATCGCTTGATATTCTCTGCGTTAAAGACTCCTAGTTTTGAAACCTGCACAAATGCCTGTGAATCATTTAGATATAGAGTGGTGCTGTCTTTATTAGCACGATAGGCTATTGTTACATTTGATGAGATTTGATAAGCAATAAATGGACCTGCCTGATGCTTAATCGCATGTAATGCTTCTTCATCACATAATGTATTTAAATCCTTAAAAATATTATAGCTTTCCTGATTTAGAATTTCAGTTTCTAGAATTTTACCTTTACGATTTTTAGCATTAATTTTGACTTTAAACATCACACTTCATCCATCATCAACCTATCTAATTGATAAATATTCGTTTTATATAATTTACTTTGTAGAGGTTGAAGTTGGTCAATCATAGAATAGAGTTGATTTACTTTTTCAATAATACGTTTCTGTTTATCTAATGGCAGTAATAAAACAGGAACTTCTATTATCCAAATAATTATTCATAATGATTAAAAATATCAACAATAGTTCACAAAGAAGAACTTATGATAAAAAATATCAGCGTTATACATACTAAAATATAATACAATATAGCGCTGACTTGTAAACATTCTAACGTCAAATTTAAAACTTCAGCCTCAAATTTTCGGATACTTCAGCTATTAGTTTTCCAGGAACATTTGAAGCTTTAGCCAGATCCTTCCATCCTGACACAACCTCTATTGTGTGATTTAAAACCTCTAGCACATATTTACGAGTAAATTTCCTACTCAAATGTTCTACTGAAAGAATATCTTCTAATACATAATCTCTGCGTTTACCATTCAGGGACATCCAGTGAGAATCTACCCAGAATGAATCTGGTTTATAACTAAATGCTAAATCATAAGCAGGTGCTAGCTCCCATTTCTGATCTCGAAGTATAAATGAGAAGTTTTTGGCATGATCATCGTGATTACGTGCCACAATATTGAAAATCATTCGCTTTAATATTTGTTCAGCTTCAACTGCAGTCATTTTAAGCTCACGAAGTACAAGAAATAGTTCTTCATAAGAAAATGATCCAGGCATCTTATAATCGACATGAGCCATTGCATTTAAAGTTTGTACATGCAGCTTTTCGTTCCCGATTCTGTCATATCTTTGAGTTACGAAATGTTGTCTGTCACCTTCATGCAACAGATAACAAGGCATCATATCAATATCACAGGCAGTAGCCATTTGATAATAGACATATTCCATTGCACCATACCCTAAAGGATCACCAAATGTTTCTTTGTTGGTATTCCTCTCAGTTACACCATCAAATTTCATTAGGTAGTGTGTGTAACCATTTGGAACATTCGCTTGCCCTGATCTGACTTTTGTAAAATCCTTATTAAATGCTAAAACTGCTTTAGGTCTTGCTCCACCTGCGCTTGTCCCTACGCTTAAGAGTGACAACATCGCTTCCTGGTCATCAGAGCCATCTGATCTTAGCTCGGCATCAAATTCGTTACGTGCCGATAAAACTTCCTGTGCAATAGCTACAAGTTCATCTATTTGAACAGATTCATTTGCATTTAATTCTCCACGAGCTTCAGCAGGTAAGAACTCTAATGCCCCCATGCCACGCTTCCCTATGTAGCGAAGTCGTTCAATTGGGGTAATGCTATTTGCTGCACGTCCTTTTGAAGCTAGCCAGGTATTTAAGATACGATTACCAAAATCATCTGGAAGCGAATCAGCTAGCACTCCTGGTAATCCTTTGAAAGTTTCAGGATTTAAAGCATTAAAGTTATATATATAATTTTCCCGTAAAGGCATCATTAAAGGCGATAACTCTATACCAGCACTAACAAATTTTGGCATATATATAAACGCGCTTTGACCTGTTATGGGATCAAAACTTAAAGCTCCAACATCTAATTCTTTGTATACAACTTTAATTACATCAACTTTATCTACCATCCTAAATCTTCTTCTCTATCTGTCTTATCAATTTTCTTGTTCGATACTGTTTTGTTGTGTGAACCAGATGCTCTCTTTCTAATCCGACCTCTTAGCTTCAATAATTCTATAGGCGATATCTGTTGCGGTGGCATTAAATTGTCTAATTGATCAGTGCTTTTCAAAGCAATTAAAACAGCCATCAAATCCTGAATACTACCTCGGCCTTGTTCTAAATTTTTTATAGTGTAGCGACTCACGCCTGCCGATAAGCCGACTTCTTCTTGAGTAAGATCTAAATTAAGTCGTGCTTGCTTTAGTCGGTCACCTAATTCACGCCCCATCGCTTCTGGTGTTTTCAATGCTCCAAATTTCATAGCTTCACCATTTTAGAATTTCCCTAATATGAATTTACTTTATCATTTTTAATATTTACTGTCATTATGATAATAAAATTCATCATTAAGACTATAATTTCATATTTATGATTAAATATTTAATCATTATGGTTATAAGTTATAAAGTAAAAAATTTTGTCTAAAAAAATTATTTAAGAATAAGTTTGTGCAAATAAGCCGTATTAATATAAAGAAACCCTGTACACAATATCTACAGGGCTTTGAAAGAGAGAAATTAACTGTTAATAGATAAATTCTGCTCTAAAACTTCAAGAATTTTTTCAAGTTCTTGTTGTGTCCCGCAAGAATAACCATTTTTTCTACTTTGCTGTCTTAATATATCTAATGCATCAGGATTTTCTATGAGGTATTCAACCAATTCCAGCGGTGTGAAGCCAGCATGATCTTTTTCCCAAAGTTGTTTCGGTACTAATTCTACTAACTTTTCGACAGCGTAAATATTTCCTGACCAACAAGCAGTATGTAACGGTAATCTTCCATCCATTGTTCTCAAATTCCAATTAGAAGACTCTGTACAGAAAGTATCAAAAACTTTTGGAGATTTAATTTTACAAGCTGTATGTAAGGCGGTCATCCCTTGATAATTTTGAATATTCGCATCAGCTCCAGCTACTAGCATCTGTTCCACCAATAGCGTTTCACGAGCTTCAACAGCCAACATTAATGGTGTTTGGCCTTTTAGATCAGGAATATTCAGTTGTTTTGGATATTTTTCAAAAATATCTTTTAAAAGGGTTTCCCAAACTTCTAATATCTTTGTATCCATCACTTTTTGAGCTTTAAGAAATAGTTTCAGCATCAGCATGAGCATTGAATTGCCTTCAACGTCGGGCAGATTAGATTTAAACAAAGCTTTATTAGAATTTAGCCAATCCTTCAATCCTGCTAAATTATTTTGTTGTAGCAAAGGAAAAAGTTTATCCAAGGCTGGTTTGACCAGAATTTGACTGAGCGGGTGTTCAGGTTTAATTCTAGGATACGGTTTATAAAGATCTTCCCAAAAATAAGAGTATGCCCAACGTGCTACTTCCTCTATAGAAGGTATTTGATCACTTTCTATCATTCCACCACTAAGCATTTCACGATAATATTTTTCGTGATTGTTTGTGATAAGTTTTTGATTCGCCACTGCTACAGCTAAACAATCTCGTGCAATTTCTCCAGTCATTAGACCGTAGCTACCTTTAAAACTTTCTTCCAATGCATCTCTGAAATATTTTGATGCCTCGTCAAAATTATTTTGTGCCAATAAGTGTTTAGCTTTGTACTGCAAAAGGGCAAACTTCCATAAATCATATCCTTCGGTTTTTTCTGCTTCATCAAGTAAAGCTTCAACCTTATTTTTACAATCTTTAGGTCTGTTTTTACTTTCACCATTTAAATAGTAAGCAAGTTCGGGGATAACAACTAGAATTTTCTCTATAGGCGTATTAGCCAGTTCTCTCATACGCTTAGCGGTTATTTCTTTCAAGTGAATAGGTAGCTCTGGTAACTGGGCTACGCCACTTACTATCCAATAATTCTGTTCATTTTGTAATGCTCTCCATGGTGAGCTTTGTTGCATACGAGCCTTTAACTCTTCAGTTTTGGTTTGCTCTTCATAAAAGTTATGGAGTTTACGTACAGTATGTTCAGCAATTTCAGCACATGATTCCGGATCATGACCAATTACATCATCAAGTACATCGCTTGCATTGATACGGAAGCTATAGCTCAGATACGTTGCTAGCTCATCAATAGCTGTTTCTTTACATGAAGGTAGAATCGAAAGTAATAAACTTTCTTTATCCCATTCAGGTAAATGGGCCTCAAACCACATATCCTCAGCAAATTCACCAGCATCTTTGCAATTTTTCCAAGCCTCAATCGTTAGGTTATAAACGCCTTTATATAACGCAAATAATTGTAGGATTTTATTTTTGGTTGGATCTATACAATACTTATCTACATCAGGACATTGGGCTTTGATCAAACGGTGATAAATATCTTGCACTGCACTAGCAACAATAAGTCGTTGGCGAATAACGTCTATTGAAGGCGCTGAATAGCGATTCAATAAGCATTCAATTAATCTAGATTTTTCTTCTTCATTTCCGTTCCCCTGCAAAATTTCCGTAAGGATTTCCTCAGATAAAGGAATTTCAAATTTCAGCTTTTGAGCATTTAGATCCTTTTTGTTGATAAAAGCTAATGCTTGATTAAATTGCTCATCAAAAGTAATCGTTTTATCTAGGGTAAAGGCACCTGCAAAATCTAAACTTAACCCTTCTGGGAAATATTCATAAATAGAGCTATAACGAATAGTATTCGTACCATTCTTCCAGTTATAGAGAGAACGTCTTAAATTTTGAATGTCTATATCTAAGCTATGGTTGGCAACACTGTCTACCTCTGTTCCTAGTAGATCTGTTAACCAGTCAATGACTTGTGGCACAGGTAGAATTAGTTTTTTATCACCATCACTTTCAATCACCTCAGGTAAATACCAGAAACGACCACCAGGCATACCTTTATCAAAAGGGGTCTCAATAGCCTGGAATGCCGAAAATCGTGCTAAACCTGGCACTAAGAAATGCGTTAGAAGCATCCAGTTAATTTGTTTTTGATCAGCATTAAATGTCCAAGTTTTGAGTTCAAGACCTTTATAGGCATTTGCAATATTGGTTAATGATTGCCAAATGGCATCAAAAGACTCAGGGCGAACATTAAGTTTTTCAAAAATAGATAAAATAATTGTTTTCATCATGTCAGATTGCTTACTGATACTGATTTTCCCAGTAGCAAATTTGTTCTTTTGAACTGTCGAATATGAGGTATTACTACCAAGACTTTGATGGATTTCTAACAGTACTGATTCAATTTTTGGTAAAGTGCCCATGTTATAAGTGTATGCGAAATTAATTTGAGGACATCTTATCTATTTATCTACGAAACTACGATGAAAAAAGATGTCCCCCCCTATCAGTAATAAATATAGATCAATGTGTTGCTTTTACAATTAAAGACTTCATAGCCTCAAATCTATAGCGGACTATGGAATTAGTATCCCGACACATTAGACTCTTAATAAAAAAAATAAAATGCTTATAATCAAATTACTAAATTTAATTTTTATTACGGTTTCATCATGAGTGATAACTTACCAACGGAAGGATTAGGCCAAGAAATTGGACGTAATGCAAAAGATATTTTTGCAATTAAAAGACCTCGTAGTTGGATACTAAAAGAACTTGATGGTGATACCGACTTTGGTATTGATTATATTGTTCAAGTTCACAATCCTCAGAAGCAAGTTGAATTCTCCTTTTACTTACAACTAAAAGGAACACAATCACCAAAATATAATTCTGATAACCTTCATATTAAACATCAATTTAAAACGAAAACACTCAATTATTATTTAAGGCAAGATTCTATAGTAATGGTTGTTATTGTTGATTTAAAAGATGAAGATGAAGATGAGCCAGGTAAGGTTCCTGTTTATTACCAATGGTTGGATGAAGCATGGTTTAGAAAACAGCCAGTAGATTTAGATCAGCAAGATCACTTTACAGTCTCTGTCCCAACAGAAAATAAGTTATTCAGAAATCTTGAAATTTATGATTTTTTAAAAGCTCGTTATCATGAAAAAATAGCTGCTGAAAATTTAAAATTCACTATTAAAGATCTCAATAAGCCCGTAGTAAAAAACTTAGAACTAATTTCTGAAAAAATAAAGACTAAGCCCATTTATTTAGAAAGTATGGCTACTGACAACCTAGAGCCTTGGATTAACGATCCTGAAGGCGCTGTAGCAAGTCAGCTTAAAATTTGTGCTAGATATTTTGATAATAATAAAATCAAAGAAGCAAAAGATTTACTAATTAAGTTAGAAACTAAAAGTATTGAATTTTCAACACACGAACTTGCTGAATTTCATCTTCAACTTGGACATCTTGCCATTTTTGAAGATAAATATGAAGAAGCCTTAGAACAGTTTGAGAAAGCTGACAGTCTTAAAGTAAATAATCGCTATTTATATACTTACTTATTAAATAAGATTCGTTATCTAGATCTCAGCAACGAACAGTTAGAAGAAATTTTGAGTTTACCTCTAAATGATAACGACAATGCTCATCTAATACGTGCAATCGCAATGACTTTAATAGGGCAAGAACAAGAGGCTCTTGGTTATTTTCAAGAAAAGAATCCTGAAAAGGTCATCAGACAATTACTTATATGTATGAATGGTGAGCTTTATGACGAAGCAGATCAGATCATCGCTACTTATGTTCAAACTGATTTAGATTCTGATGAAGATAAATTTCTCTATCACTCCTTAGCTGCCAAGAGATATTTTCATCGGGCGACAGGAAAAGAGTCTATCTATAACACACCTTTTCCTTTAGAGGGTTTTCCAGACTTTGATATAGGTTTAATGACTAGTGCTTTTAATGCGATACAAAAGGCTTGGGAAATCAATAAAAATTTAAATTATAAATTTGATATTGAGCCAATCTTATCGATAAGTCCATTTATTTATGGGTATTTTGATAAGTCCAACCATTTATTTTCTTATTTGGAGCCACTTCTTCATGCGAGACCAACTAAATCTGTATTAAGACAAGCGTGTCGGATTCAATACGATTACCATAATTTTTCAGAGGCTCTTGGTTTACTTGAACAACTTAAAGAGTTAGATGCTGATGAAAAAGCCATGCTTATAATATGTCTATTTAAAGAAGGTAGGCACCAAGAAGCTTTAGACTTCTTGGCTCTTCATGAACAAGAAATTATAAGCACATGTGGGAACTCAGCTATTCAATTATTTATTATGGCTAGTGGTATAGCATCTGAGATATTAAACACTAACCTTGCAGAGAAATATCAAAAAATTGTAGAGGAGATGCCAGATGCAGAAGCGGCCATAGCCCTTCAAAAGTT
Source organism: Acinetobacter sp. CFCC 10889 (assembly GCF_003268395.1). Classification (GTDB taxonomy): domain Bacteria; phylum Pseudomonadota; class Gammaproteobacteria; order Pseudomonadales; family Moraxellaceae; genus Acinetobacter. The sequence goes on from NZ_LQXQ01000005.1 coordinate 9,390, forward strand.
TATTAGATCATCACATCTAAATCAAAACCAGTCTAACGAATATCTTAAAGAGCTATATCAAACTTACCTTACCTTGCATAAACCAAAGATACTCGCAGAACAATTAATAATATTCATTCAACCAGAAAGTCAAGAAACTGCCCTAGCATATATTGATGTAGCAGAAAAAATTTTAGAATCTCAAGAACTGTCAAATCATAAGTATTTAGGCTTATGCCAAGCTTTATTTATAGTGAAAAATTGGCCTAGAACTATTCAAATTGCAAATAAAAATATAAAAAAAGGTGTAAGTATCGGCAAGTGGAATTTGATTAAAATCGGGGCTCAATTCAATTTAGGACTTATAGGTTTGGCTAGTAGCCAAATCCATCAAATGCTGAACAATCAGCAATTAGATGATCAAGATAAAAAGTTCTATATTGAACTATGTTTGGGAATGGGACTTGGTCAAAAAATCATTAAACAGATGGTGGGACTTTTACCAAATATAAAAAGTAGATTTGAAAAAGTTAAACTACTTTTTCAAATCATTAATGTATATAAAAGCGATTCTAAATATGCTAGCGAACTTCAAAATGCTATTTTCAGTTTAGGTGCTTATGTAGATCAAAATGATTATTACCAAGAAGGTAATTATCTAGCTTTATTTATGACTTGTATTATGCTCAGAGGCTCTCTTAAGCCTGAACATGAAGTTTATATAAATGATTTTAAAGAGCGCCAGAATAAATACTTTATGCAATTTCCCGAATCTACAATTTTCAGATCAGCAGTCTTTCCAGAGAACGCAACTGGAGAGGAATTAATAGCATTTTTAAATAAACTGACAGGTCGTAATCAGAATCATATTGATCAAATAAATGAAATTACTGAAAAAATTAGAAATGGTAAATCTCAATTGCCTTTTGTTTTTAGACAAAAAATTTTACAGAATACGGTCAATATTTTTCAAGCATGGCATAATGCTTGTGATAAATCTGAAAAATATTTAGATTACAAAATCATCCATAATCCAGCTAGTACTAATGAAAAAGAAATTAAAGCCTTCATTGAAAATAGCTCAGGATATATTGTTTTGGATGAAACAAGCTTATTGTTACTTAATCAACTTGATTTACTAGATATTTTTCTAAAAGAGTTACCTAGGTTTACGCTTTTAAGATCCGTTTTTAATAGAATTAAAAGTATAGCTCACGATAAGATGCAGCTTTTCAGTGAGCAGGCCGATAAGATTTGGCTTGCAATTCAAAGTAATATAGATAAATTAACGTTAATAGAAGAGGATAAAGTTTTAGGGTATGTAGAATCATTAAAAGATTCATCTTCATTTATTTTTACTGAAGATAAAATACTTTATGTTTTGCTAAAAGAGAAAATTAAAGATTTAAATTCTGGAAATATATTTAATATTATCTCATACTTGTATGAAAATAATGCAATAACTAAATCTATATTTGTAGAGAAAATATCAGATTTTTTTATCTTAGATTTTAAGGGAGTCACCTTTTCAGCAAAGAACGTTCATAGTTATATGACCTGTATGCTTGAAAATAAAACTTTACTCAATGAATATCGATCTTCTCCGTTATCAAAAGTAATTGATTATTACTTATCGTCTGAAGATAACCAGGCCCTAAAATTAAAAAACTCTTTTGTCTTAATTACACATATTACCCCTTATGAATTAAGTTCTGATATCCTTTCTCATATTATAAATCATGTCTTGGAATATACTCCTTATTTTGATAGTTATTATATTATATCAATATATATAATATCTTTAGGACTGCGATTCAATTTAATATTAAACCCTACCACTCATATTTCTTCCGCACATAAAAAACTGTGGGAAAAGTATAAAGAATTAATGGAATTAAATTCTGAAAATATTTTTACAGATGATTTTTTAATTAACACTGTTTTAAGCTCTTTACTCAGACTTAAGATTAATAAAATTGATAGAGAAATGACTTTAATCAACGAGAAAAATATTAAACAAGCTTACTTAAACTTATTATTAACCTTCCCCTTAAATACAAAGGAACATACTAAAATTAAGATTTTCAAAGCAGTATTTGATTATTGATATTTAAAAATCATGTTAAGTATATTTCTTTCAATTATTTTTATTTATTATTAAACTAAGGTTTATTTATGATCATCAAAGAAGAACACTACCCTCCTAGACTTCCTTTTATAAATAATTTATCTGTTTAGTAATGTTTAATACTAATTAATTATTTATAAAATTTCTGCACATTTCTTATTTATAAAATAAGCCTATTAATAAAGAGTAAAAATATCCATTTTTAAAATGGTACCTTTACGATTTTTAAAATCGACGGTTTAATATGTAGTGCTAAATTCTTAAATATGTATGTAACACATCAACTATGTTTACATTTTATGCAGTTTGATTGTTAAATTTGAGCTATTATTTTGGTCCTTTTAGTTTACAAAAGGTATATTAGATTGAAAATTTGAAGATGTTTACATTTTCAATAAAAGTTTTAGCGATAAATTATTAGACGCTAGAATTACTGTGTATTTCAAGCATCTCTCATGAGTTTACATAAAATAAAAAGGATTATAATGAGTCAGTAAAGCGATCGCATAAGACAATTTTTCCCAAAGCCAAAGCAGGTAAAATCACAGTTTCCACATGCTGTGCACGTGCGGCATACATCAGCAATAACTCCGTGTCATTGCTCATCTTTTCTTCGTGATTCACTGACAACAAGAGAGCCCGCATTTGTTCTGCCAAAGGTGTGCCCCCTGGTTCACGAGTAAGTACAACATCTTTACCTAATGCTTGAAAATGCTCAAATAATTTTCGAATCAGTGTAGTTTTACCTACACCTTCTGTGCCTTCAAAACTAATAAACATCATGACTCCTTATTTTTTAGCACGCATCACAGCAAGATATTCCTGAACCGCACGATTATGATCTGCCAAATTGGCTGAGAATTTGTGCCCACCATTGCCTGTTGCCACAAAGTAAATATTGTCCGAATCATCAGGATGCATGGCTGCCTCAATGGCTTTTTTACTTGGTAATGCAATCGGCGTAGGTGGTAAACCATTGATCGTATAAGTATTATATGCAGTTGGTGTGCGTAAGTCTTGCTTGGTGATATTGCCTTTGTAGTTATCCCCCATACCATAAATCACCGTTGGATCTGTTTGCAGGCGCATACCCATTTTCAAACGGCGGACAAATACACCCGACACCTGACGAAGCTCACGATCCACACTGGTTTCCCGTTCAATGATCGATGCCATAATCAAGGCTTCATATTTATTTTGATAAGGTAAACCTTGAGCACGTTTTTCCCATGCAGTATCTAAAATTTTCATTTGACGTTGATATAAATCCATCAAAATCTTTTTATCGCTTGCACCTTTATCAAAGAAATAAGTATCGGGTGCGAATAAACCTTCCGCATGTTCATAAGGAATATTGAGTGCTTTCAGCATTTCAGCCGTAGGGAGATTTGCCACTTCTGCTTTAACATATTGATCTTTTTTCAAAGTTTTTAACAATTGTTTTGTGGTAGTGCCTTCAATCACCAAAATTCGGTTCATTTGCGCATTGTCCGCATCAGAAACCATCATCAAGACTTCACGTACACTCATGCCTTTCGAGACTTCATACACCCCAGCTTTCATCGTTTCATCAATAAAAAATTTACGATACAGTTTTAAGAGAATCGGAAAACTGACTTTGTTGTCCTTGGCAAGTTGATCAATAAAACCTGTATAGGTTTCACCATTATCAATGACCAATTTTTGCTTTGTGCCTTCAACTGGATAAGTTTTAAATACACTCATATTTAAAATGATTGCAACAAAGACCAAAAGCCCAATCAATATGAGCGCCATACCTTTATAAAATTTATTGGGTGCACTATTTGGCGCTTTTTTATGACTTTTTGTAGGAGGATTAGACATGAGATTTAAACTGTTGTAATTGCAAAGTTTCGAATAATTCAACACAAGGTTGAAGCGCCAAAGTTCGACCATCCAAAGACTGTACTATTTTCATCGGGCTTAACGCATTACAAAAAAATAGACTTTGAATATGTGGAATTTCATTTAAATCAACTGAACGGAGTTGACATGGAATGTGCTGTTGTTGCATTCGTTGTAAAATCTCCGCACGCATCACACCATGTACACCATTATAGCGGAGTTCAGGGCTAATCCATGTATTGTTTATTTGAATAAAACAATTACTGCTCACTCCTTCAACAACTTTACCTTGCACATCTGTAACCAAAGCCTCAATCCAAGCTTTTTCCTGTGCTTCTTTTTTTAGCATCACTTGTTCAAGGCGATTCAGACTTTTTAAACCCACCAATGCAGGCATGGTTAAACCAATACGTTGTGTCAAGACACCACTATCAATGTATTCAGGCTGAAATAGCTGTATTTTTTGTGGATAGTAAAATACATATAAATCAGCAGGATGATCTGGCATAGCATAACCACGCTGCCCTTCACCCCGACTAATTACAATTTTTAAAGTACCATTCAATGAATCAAATTGTTGCTGAAGTTGTCGCAAACTTTGTTCTAAAAAAGCAAAATCTACCTGTAAAAATAACCGTTCCGCAGAATGTTGCAAACGTAAACGATGTAAGTCTTCCAATTCAATCACATTTTGATAAATTCGTGCTGTGCTAAAGCAACCATCACCATACTGAAAAGCCCGATCAAAAATTGATACAGAATCAATAATTTGACCATTCTTATAACAAAATACCATGTTTATTTCCCAAAAATACAACAAATCTCAGCGCATTTAAAAACCAATCTTATGCGTTTTTATTCATATAAAATTCGTTTTTTATTATTTTTTATGGATAAAGACTGGCGTTATGCTGCACCCATATTAACGAAATTATGAATTATTTGGGGCATAACACATGCAATTTTCAAAATTAAAATTAGGTATTGCTGCGGTACTTATTTCAGCAACCTCTTTTACAGCAACCGCAAAAGATTTTCTTAATGTCTCTTATGACCCAACCCGAGAGTTATACGACAACTTTAACAAGCAATTTGCTGGTTATTGGAAGTCTAAAACTGGACAAGATATTACTTTTAAACAATCACATGGTGGCTCAGGCAAACAGGCACGTGCAGTAATTGATGGTTTGAGTGCAGATGTGGTCACTTTGGCACTAGCTGCTGATATTGATGCGATTGCAGACAAAACCAATTTACTGCCTAAAGATTGGCAAAAGAAATTTCCACAAAACTCTACACCTTATACGTCAACAATTGTTTTTTTAGTACGTAAAGGCAACCCGAAAGGCATTAAAGACTGGGGGGATTTAGTGAAACCTGGTGTTGATATTATCACGCCAAATCCAAAAACTTCAGGCGGTGCACGTTGGAATTACCTCGCAGCATGGGCATGGGCAAAACATAAATATGGCTCAGATGCTAAAGCACAAGATTTTGTACGTCAAATTTATAAACAAACCAAAGTATTAGACTCTGGTGCACGTGGAGCAACCACAACATTTGCAGAGCGTGGTATCGGTGATGTGCTATTGGCTTGGGAAAATGAAGCATTCTTAGCACAACGAGAGCAACCAGGTAAATTTGAGATTATTACTCCATCTCTTTCAATTTTAGCTGAACCGCCTGTAGCGATTGTTGAAAAAAATGCTGAGAAAAATGGCAGTTTAAATCTTGCGAAAGCTTATCTGAACTATTTGTACTCACCTGCTGGACAGGAAATTGCAGCGAAAAACTTCTATCGTCCTCGTAATGCAGCCACATTACAAAAATATGCAACAACATTTAAACCACTGAAACTCGTCACGATTGATAAAGAATTTGGTGGTTGGGCGAAAGTACAGAAACAACATTTTGAAAATAATGGTGTTTTTGACCAAATCGTTAAAGCCAATACTTCAAAATAAAACTGTGAAATAAATCAGCAATAAAGGAGCATCGACATGACACACAGCATAATTGTTCCAGGTGTAGGTGGCAGTGATTATGATCATTGGCAGTCTTGGCTACAACGCCAACTCATGTCGTGCTCACGTGTACAACAAGATTGGAATCATCCTGTTCTAGCAGAATGGATTGACAACTTTGTACACACCTTAAACAAAGTTAATGCACCGACTCAAATCATTGCACATAGCTTTGGTTGTTTAACCAGTGTGGCTGCTTTAGCACAATATCCTGAATTAAAATCAAAAGTTAAAAAATTGGTTTTAGTTGCACCTGCCAATCCTGCCCGCTTTGGTGAAGCAGGTTTTGCACGAAACAGTGTTGGAAATTATGCTGAATATTTCCACAAACTGCGGATTGATGTACCTGTAGATATGATTATTTCTGAAAATGATCCTTGGTTAAATTTTGAAGATGCTCAAGCCTTAGCAAAAGCATGGAAAATTAAACCACATAACTTCGGACAAGCTGGTCATATTAATGTTGCATCAGGATTTAGTACTTTTCCAGAAATTTTTGATTATTTGATTGCAACCCCTGCAAATGCTTATATCAATAATTTTGATGAGAGCAAGTTGTTTTTTAAATTTGCAATTTGAGTATTGCCTTTTAAGCTTGGCAAAAGTTTTTAGTTTATTGGCTTGTTGACTTCAACAAGCTTTCTCTCTTTGAGGAGTAGTCATGTCGCAGCGATCCCGAGTGCTGCCAGGATTTGGTCTTTCACTAGGCTTCACCCTAGCGTATCTATCTTTAATCGTACTGATACCATTATCTGCCGTATTCATAAAATCATTAGGTGTGGGTTGGGATGGACTCTGGGAGATTCTCAGTTCAGAACGTATTATCAAATCCCTACAATTGAGCTTTGGTACAGCCATTGTTGCAGCCTTAATTAATGTGGTTTTTGGTTTGTTATTGGCATGGTGCTTAGTACGTTATACCTTCCCAGGTAAACGCATTGTCGATGCCTTGGTTGATTTACCTTTTGCTTTACCTACCGCAGTTGCAGGGATTGCATTAACTTCTTTGTACGCACCCACAGGTTGGATCGGTCAATATCTAGAACCTATAGGCATTAAAGTGGCTTATACCCCGATCGGGATCACCTTAGCCTTAATTTTTATTGGTATTCCTTTTGTGGTACGTACTGTACAACCTGTACTCAGTGATTTTGAAACTGAACTTGAAGAAGCGGCATCTGCACTCGGTGCAAATCGTTTTCAGATTATTAGTAAAGTGATTTTACCTGTGTTATTTCCTGCACTATTAACAGGCTTTGCTTTAGCATTTGCTCGTGGTGTTGGTGAATATGGCTCGGTGATTTTCATTGCAGGGAATCAACCTTTTGAAACAGAAATTGCACCACTCATGATTATTTCTCGTTTAGAAGAATATGACTATGCAGGTGCAACCACCATTGCTGTCGTGATGTTAGTCATTTCATTCTTTATCTTGTTCTTGATTAATTTAATTCAAGCATGGGCAAGTCGCCGTACAGGGAGAACTGCACGATGAGCTTAACCACCAATAGTAATGCTTTGGCTGAAAAACTTCAGTCACGTGATGCAACTCGTGAGCCACAATGGGTACGTTATACCTTACTGACAATTGCATTGATTTTCTTTTTAAGTTGCTTAATTTTACCGTTGATTTTGGTTTTTGTTGAAGCCTTTAAACAAGGTTTAGCCGTTTATTTTGAGGCATTAATTAACCCTGATACTTTATCAGCAGTAAAACTCACTTTACTTACCGCAGCGATTGCTGTGCCATTAAACGTGATTTTCGGTGTGGCTGCAGCATGGTGTGTAGCGAAATTTAATTTCCGTGGTAAAGCGATTTTAACCACCATTATTGATACGCCATTTTCGGTATCTCCTGTCATTGCTGGTTTAATGTTGGTGTTGATTTTCGGTTCGCAAGGTTGGTTTGGCGGCTGGCTCATGGACAATGACATTAAAATTTTATATGCAACACCTGCCATTGTGTTAGCAACTGTGTTTATTACTGTTCCTTTTGTTGCCCGTGAACTCATTCCTTTAATGGAAGCACAAGGCACTGAGGAAGAAGAAGCTGCGATTGTACTAGGTGCTTCAGGTTGGCAAACCTTTTGGAAAGTCACCTTACCCAATATCAAATGGGGCTTAATTTACGGTGTAATTCTGTGTAATGCACGTGCAATGGGTGAGTTTGGTGCAGTTTCAGTGGTCTCAGGACATATTCGTGGCGAAACCAATACCTTACCGTTACATGTAGAAATTTTATACAACGAATATACATTTAGTGCCGCATTTGCAGTGTCATCGTTATTGGCTTTATTGGCAATTATTACCCTGATCCTAAAAACATGGGTCGAGTTCCGCCAAGAAAAACATAACCAAAGCAAAGATGATTCAACAGTTTCTTAAGGAATGACCTCATGAGTATTCAAGTTAAAAATATTGAAAAACATTTTGGTGCATTCCATGCATTGAAAGACATCACTTTAGATTTTCCAGATGGTCAATTGGTTGCCCTACTCGGTCCATCAGGTTGTGGTAAAACCACATTATTACGCATCATCGCAGGTCTAGAGTCTGCTGATCGTGGGCAAATCGTTCTTGAGGGTCAAGATGCCACGAATGTTCATGTACGTGAACGTCAAGTTGGTTTTGTATTCCAACACTATGCGTTATTCCGCCACATGACAGTGTATGACAATGTTGCATTTGGTTTGCGTGTTCGCCCTCGTGCAACTCGTCCAAGTGAAGCCGAAATTAAAAAGCGTGTCACTCGTTTACTTGACCTTGTACAACTTGGCTTCTTGGCAGATCGTTATCCTGCGCAATTGTCTGGTGGTCAACGTCAGCGTATTGCATTGGCTCGTGCTTTGGCAGTTGAACCACGTGTATTGCTGCTTGATGAACCTTTTGGTGCTTTGGATGCCAAAGTACGTAAAGAGTTGCGTCGTTGGTTGCGTACTTTGCATGATGAATTACATATCACGTCTATTTTTGTGACCCATGACCAAGAAGAAGCACTCGAAGTTGCTGATCAAATCGTAGTGATGAACAAAGGTGATATCGAACAAATTGGTTCACCACGTGAAGTTTATGAAAAACCTGCTACGCCATTTGTCTTTGACTTTTTAGGTCAAGCCAATCGCTTTGAAGGTGAAAATCGTCAAGGTACGATTTATTTAGGTGAGGATCGCATTCAACTTGCAGCGGCAAAAAATACTGCGGATGGCAAAATCATCGCATTTGCACGCCCTGATGAACTGACAATTCATACCCAGCCCACTGAAAATGCCATTCAAGCTACCTTCTTACGTGAAGTTTGGATTGCAGGCAAAGTCATGGCAGAGTTACATGATCGCCAAGGAAATTTAATTGAAATTTCCTTAAATTCAGAAGAGGCAAAATTACATAAATTTAGACCAAACCAAACCGTTTGGGTCAGCCCTTCCACTTTACATTTATTTGAAAATCAAGTTGCGTAATACGCTCTACGGATGAGTGCCAAACACTCATCCAAACCCCGAGGTAATGATTAAAATGAACTTTCAACAATTACGAATTATTCGAGAAACTGTTCGACAAAATTATAATTTAACTGAAGCATCTGCTGCTTTGTACACCTCACAGTCTGGTGTGAGTAAACATATCAAAGATTTAGAAGATGAGCTTGGTGTACAACTGTTTGTACGCAAAGGTAAACGCCTATTAGGCTTAACTGAACCAGGTCAAGCATTATTAAGCATTGTAGAACGCATGTTAATCGATGCTGACAATATCAAACGCCTTGCAGATGACTTTAATAAAGTGGATGAAGGTACTTTGACCATTGCCACAACACATACCCAAGCACGTTATGTGTTGCCTCCAATTGTCAATTTATTTAAAAAAGCTTTTCCAAAAGTACATTTGATCTTACAACAAGCCAGCCCAGTTGAAATTTCTGAAATGTTACTTCTGGGACTTGCAGATATTGGTATCGCAACAGAATCATTAACCACAGAAGATAACTTGGGTAGTGTGCCATTTTATGAATGGAAACATAGCATTATCACTCCACAAGATCACCCACTGACAAAGCTTGATCCTAAGGACATTACTTTAGAAAAATTAGCTGAATATCCAATTATCACCTATCACGGTGGTTTTACAGGGCGTTCAAAAATCGACAAAGCTTTTCAAGATGCTGAACTAGATGTCGATATCGTCATGTCAGCACTGGATGCCGATGTGATCAAAACCTACGTTGAGCTCGGTATGGGAGTAGGTATTGTCAATGATGTTGCCTATGACACTGAACGTGATCATCGTTTAAAACAAATTGATACTGATATTTTTGGGTTAAATACAACATGGATTGCAGTGCGTAAAGGACACTTACTGCGTGGCTATGGTTATGAGTTTATTTCACTCTGTTCACCTGAAGCGGATATTAAAGCACTTAAAAAAATCGCTTATCCTGAAGATTAAAATAATGAACAAATAGACAAAATCGAATAGAGAGTGCCAATCACTCTCTATTTTTTATTATCATTTTAATAATCAAATAATTATTACCATTAATGATTGCACATCTTTCATAATCCTCATAAGATTCATGTACAAAAATAAAGCAATAATATTTCATACTTGGGTAGGGGTCACGACATGAATATTGGTCTTTGGGGAGTATGCACCTTCGGGGTTGTCCCCTGTCTGTGTTTTGCAGCAGGCTTGGAGAATTCTGATCAATCAATTGTCGCTTTTTTGGAAAAAGACAACTATTTAGAATTATCTACAGCACGTCTTCATCCCAATGTTTCTGGACAAGTCGCCAATCAAGATATGCTAAAAAAAGTTGGGGTGAATGATTTTTCAACGGGGCAACTGATTCAAGACTATTCTCTGTTCAATGCCGCCATTAAAATACAATATCATCCGAATTGGTCATTGGGTTTGATTTATGATCAGCCCTATACCGCTGAACTTGACTACCAATATGCACCTGATTCTTTACTCTCAAACAAAACTATTGAAGCTGCGAAATTTAAAGTCAAAAGCCAAAATCTCACAAACCTTTGGGGTTATCAACCTAATCCAAATTGGAATATTTATGCAGGCTTTTCTCTACAAGAGTTTCAAAGTAATTTAAGTTTGGAAGGTTTATCCTATTCAATTATGAGTGGATATCATGCTAAATTTAAATCAAATACTGCTATAGGTTGGCTAGTAGGTGCTAATTATCAAATTCCAGAATATGCACTTAGTACATCTATCACCTATCGTTCTAAAATCAAACATGATAACCATGTCAATGAAAGTCTCGCAGGGAAAACCATACAATTTATCCCCAATACCAGCACCAATATTCAAACACCACAATCAGTAAATGTTGATTTTAAAACCGCAGTCAGTAGCAATAATTTAGTTTATGGTTCTATACGTTGGGTCAATTGGCAAAATTTTCACATGCAACCAACACAGTTTAATGCCATTTTAGATGCTGCTATTTTGCAATATCCCGAGCTGATCCAAAAATTTAACTTGATTGAATATAAAAAAGATCAATGGGCGAGCAAGTTAGGACTGGCGCATCGCATCAATGAACAATGGATTATATTATCCGATGTTTCATGGGACTCTGGTACAGGTAATCCCGCAGGAACACTTAATCCCTCCGATGGTTTTTATGCTTTTGGTCTAGGTGCAATGTATCGAGCACAACCCAATAGCTTTATTGCTGCAGGCTTAAAATATTTTCAATTACAAAATGCAAATACTGCTCAGAATAATGTTTTTGTGGCAGGCAATCAAAATACCAATCTCAATGCAGTTGATGATAATCATGCAATTGCTTATGGTTTAAAAATTGGTTATTCATTTTAATAACTGATAGACATAAAAAACGAGCCGAAGCTCGTTTTTTTAACTATTATAAATATCAAGTCTTACCAGTTGTAGCTAATACCTACTTTACCAACTGGAAGCCATTCATATTTATCATCATTCTCAACATTTTCTTGGTGTTCAGCCAACAAGTCACGGTCAGCTGCTGTACCACCTACAGCTGTGATTTTCGCTTGTGGATTACCTGTATAATAAGCACCAACTTCACCAAAAACACCTACATTTTTAGTAATTTTAGGTGCCCAACCAAAACCAACGTATGGTGCGATATCATTGTCATAGTTGACTTTACCATGTAATGAATCAAAGTTAGTTTTGTGACCTTCGATTTCGATATTTCCACGACCTGCTTTAGAGTTAAGTTCATATTCAGTATCTACATAACCCACACCCGCTGCTGCATATAAGCCTTGTACCCAACGGTTTTGGCTCGCACCCCAAGGACGGAATTCAGCATTTAAATAAGCGAGGCTATTATCCATATCCATGTCGTATTTTACGCCATCTACAGATAAGTCATCAGACCAAGAAATATCGCCACCATTATAACCTAATGCCAAACCTACATATGGGTTTGCAGTCCAAAGTAAAGCACCACCATAACCTGTAGTACCTACTTCAGCACGCACACCAGTTGGAATAAGTTGGCTTTTATCAAAGGCATAACCACTATGTACAACTTGATCATCAGCCATTGCAAAACAAGACGCAGATAATGCTGTTGCAACTGCTAATACTTTGAACATTTTCATAGATGTCTCCTCAAAAAAGCGTTTTTCTTTAATCATTAACTATATTTTTGACTCGCATTCATCATATTCAAAAATGTAGTGAGGAAAAATATACGTATTGATGAAGTTTTGTTAAGTTTTGATACAATTATACTTAATTATTTGTTTTTGGTTACTTTACATATTGGCAAAACTAGGATTTTTATGCTTAGACCCAAATTGCTTATTTGTAGATCGTATTTTTTCTATAAAAAGCTGTTTTTTTCTCACATTCTAGCGCTTTTTTTGGTGTAGAATCTTGAACAAACTTTTTGGAAGGAAGATCATGTCTCAGCTTTCAACTCTTATTGAGCAAGCATTTGAAGACCGTGCAAATTTTACTGCAGCTACTTGTCCTGCAGAAGTTCGTCAAGCAGTTGAGGACGTTATTGCTGGATTAGATAACGGTACACTTCGTGTAGCAGAAAAAATTGATGGTGAATGGGTTGTTCATCAATGGCTGAAAAAAGCAGTTTTATTATCATTCAAAATTAATGATAACAAACCAATCGAATCATGTGATCTTCGTTTCTATGACAAAGTTGATACCAAATTTAATGGTTGGACTGACGAACAATTTAAAGCAGCTGGTGTACGTGTTGTTCCACCTGCTGTTGCACGTAAAGGTTCTTTCCAAGCTAAAAATGTGGTGCTAATGCCATCTTATGTCAACATTGGCGCTTATGTTGATGAAGGCACAATGGTAGACACTTGGGCAACTGTAGGTTCTTGTGCGCAAATCGGTAAAAATGTTCATTTATCTGGTGGTGTCGGGATTGGTGGTGTTTTAGAACCATTACAAGCCAACCCAACGATTATTGAAGATAACTGTTTCATTGGTGCACGTTCTGAAATTGTTGAAGGTGTAATCGTTGAAGAAGGTTCTGTGATTTCAATGGGTGTATTCATTGGTCAGTCTACGAAGATCTATGACCGTGAAACTGGTGAAATCCATTATGGTCGTGTCCCTGCTGGCTCGGTTGTTGTATCAGGCAGCCTTCCATCAAAATGTGGTAAATACAGCCTATATGCTGCAATCATCGTGAAAAAAGTTGATGCGAAAACTCGTGCTAAAACAAGTTTGAACGATTTATTACGCGAAGACTAATTTTTCATTTTGCTTCTGCGGAACGCAAAGAGTTCCTCATCTCCACGCTCAGATATGATCGTGGAGATTTTTCATTTTGTAACCTGTGGTAAATCTCATGAATGCTCTGCGAACTTCGACTATTTCTGTCTCCGATCCGTCTGCGGGACTACGTATTACGGAGATTTTCTATTCTTTGCAAGGTGAAGCCAATGCTGCGGGCTTACCCACTGTCTTCATTCGTTTAACAGGCTGCCCTTTGCGTTGTACCTATTGTGATACAACCTATTCTTTTGAGGGTGGCGAACGCCAATCCTTAGAGCAAATTATTCAAACAACGCTTGATTTTAAAACCCCTTATATTTGTGTGACGGGGGGTGAACCACTTGCTCAACCCAATGCCTTACCTCTGATGACACGCCTTGCAGACTTAGGTTGTGATGTTTCATTAGAAACCAGTGGTGCATTGGATGTATCCAAAGTTGATCCACGTATTTCCAAAGTTTTAGATTTAAAAACACCAACATCTGGTGAAATGCAACGTAATTTATTGAGTAATTTTGAGTATTTAACAGCACACGACCAGATCAAATTTGTGATCTGTAATCGTGAAGATTATGACTGGGCAAAACAGCAAGTGGTTGAATTCCAGCTCCATGAAAAAGTGAGTACCGTTTGGTTCTCACCTGCTTTTGCAGTCGAAAAAGGTGCTGTACGTTTACCACAATTGGCACGTGACCTTGCACAATGGATTTTAGAAGACCATCTCCCTGTTCGTTTCCAATTACAATTGCATAAATTGTTATGGAATGATGAAACTGGTCGTTAATAGATCGCTTATATGTGTTGGTATTTTATTTATCTAAAATATAATCCACTGTAAGTTATCGAATTTTAGTATTTTTTGGAGACTTTGATTATGCGCCCTCGTGCCGTAGTTTTATTATCTGGTGGCTTAGACTCAACAACCTGTTTGGCTTGGGCTCAAGCCAATTATGACTGTATTGCACTGAGTTTCATGTATGGTCAACGTTCTACAACTGAGCTTGATGCTGCACGTGCCATTACAAAAAATGCAGGTATAGAACATCGTGTGATCAATATTGACTTGGGAAATTTAGGTGGTTCCGCACTGACTGATCATAATATTGAAATCCCTGATCATGAAACTGATGGTATTCCTGTAACTTATGTTCCAGCACGTAACACGATTTTCTTGTCTTATGCACTTGCTGCTGCCGAAGTTTTTGATGCACAAGCGATTGTCATTGGCATCAATGCTGTTGATTATTCTGGATATCCTGACTGTCGCCCTGAGTTTATCGAAGCATTTGCCAATATGGCTCGCCTTGCAACCAAAGTAGGCATTGAAGGTAAACCACTTAAATTTGAAACACCTCTGTTACATTTATCCAAAGCGAATATAATACGCTTAGGTATTGAACATGGCGTAGACTATAGTCAAACGGTCTCATGTTACCAAGCAGATGACCAAGGACGTGCTTGTGGTAAATGTGACAGCTGCCGCCTGAGAAAACAAGGCTTTAACGATGCAGGTGTTGCAGATCCAACACGTTATATACAGTAATAACAAGGTACAGTTTATGAAAAACTTAAAATCGGGTCTTATTCTTTCAACTTTATTTTCTGCGGCGGCTTTATTTGGTACAGCAGCACAAGCAGACAATAATGCATTACAACAAGCATATAAAAGCTCGAATGTTAAATCAGCATTAATTGGCGTATGTAAAACTGAAACTGCGAAAGGCGGTAAGCTAAGCTCTGCTGAAGTCAGCAAATACTGTTCTTGTGCAATTGAATCAGATGGTAAATTAACCAATGATCAAAAATGGCAAATCCAAAGTGCCATTAACCAAAAGAAAAATCCATCTTCTTTAGCATTTGTACAAAAGCAGAATCAAGATCTTCAAGCATGTTTTGGTACGCAGTTAACAGGTAAATTAAAAACTTTAACTGAAGCTGCAATGAAAGCTGCTCAAGCGAAACAATAAGATTTGATGTATATGAAAGCCTGCTTCACGCAGGCTTTTTTGTCGCTGCCACCTTAAGCACACTATATATTTATGCAAAATTTGCCCCAAAACCACTTCAGAATCGTAAATTTGTCGCCTCTTATAGTGGTGGAAAAGACAGTAGCCTTGCCCTCTATCAGGCGATGCAAACAGGTACAGCTGTTGCACTCATTGTGATGTTAGAAGAACAAGGTCTACGCTCACGTTCTCATGCGATGCCTCTCGACATTATTGAAGCTCAAGCGACAGCCTTGGGCTTGCCTATTCTCAAAGCAGCAGCCACATGGGAAAATTATGAGCAGCAATTTTTGCACTTACTGCACAGCACAAAACAGTATGGTGCTGAAATTTTAGTTACTGGTGATATTGATCTGATTGGGCATGCTGAATGGAATCAATCCGTTGCTAAACAGCAAAATCTTGAACTGTGCATGCCACTTTGGCAAAAGCCACGTCTTGATGTGGTACATGATCTTATTTCACTTCATTTCCAATGTATTGTGGTGACTGTTAACCTAAATTTAGGCATGCAAGTTGCGGATTTAGGAAGAATTTTAGATCAAACGTTTGTTAATGAGTTATTGGCTCGTGGTATAGATCCATGTGGTGAGGCAGGTGAATTTCATACCACAGTGATTGATGCTCCTATTTTTAAACAACCGCTTTCAATCGCTAAAGGTGATATCCTATATCATGAAAATTATGCTTTTTTAACATTGAAATTACAGCATTAACAGTACTTTAAGGAATAATCATGACTGAACAGATTCAACTTCCAAATCAAAATTTTGCAAGTACACAAGGTGAGATCAACCTGACTGACATGCCTAATGATTGGCTTATTGTTTATTTTTATCCAAAGGATAATACGCCGGGTTGTACCACGCAAGCCGTTGGTTTTTCATGCTTAAAAGATCAATTTGATGCTTTAAATACCACGATTATTGGTGTTTCTCGTGACTCAGTCAAAACTCATCAGAACTTTACTGAAAAACAAGCTTTAACCATTAATTTGATCAGTGATAAAGAAGAAGTGTTATGTAAACATTTTGATGTGATTAAAGAAAAAAATATGTATGGTAAACAAGTCATGGGCATTGAACGCTCAACTTTTATTTTCCATAAAGGTCAATTGATTAAAGAATATCGTAAAGTCAAAGCCGCAGGACATGCTGAAATCGTATTAGAAGATTTAAAAGCTTTGCAGAAGTGATAAAAAAGAGCTTAAAAAGATATGTTCTTTTTAAGCTCTTAATTAGCTAAAACCGTTATTAAATAATTATTTAGCTGGCATTTTTGCTTGAATGAACTTCACAAGCTCAGGATTCATTTTTACAATCGCTTCAGTATGACTCGCACCTTCCACTGGTAAGAATGTAACATCAGTACCTAATGCTTTCAGATTTTTTTGCAATTGATTGGTCACATCATATGGTACTGCCATATCCTGTGTACCCTGAATAATCATCACAGGCGTATTAATTTTCTTCGTTGCAGGTTGATTATCTGCCAAGAACTGTTTTACTGTGGTATTTTCTTGGAAATTTTTCACCAAACTTGGATAATCAATCACCGTTTTAGTTGGATTCGCTGACAAATACAACTTAATATCATCTGCAAACTTGTTATGCAAATCTGTTAAACATAAGCCATTTTCACCCGTTGTACCCTCTGCAAATTCAGCTACAGGACGTGAACGCTCTTCAAACAGTTCACGATAATTAAATTTCGGATCATAAGCAGTAATACCTACTGTCGTATAAGCAGCATATGCTAATAATTCAGCTTGAATATCAATCGCAGTACCTTTAGGAATAGCTCCTACGGCTTCTCCCATTAACACTTGTTGAATCGCTTTTGGTGCAACTTCAGAAATGATATATCCTAAACTTGACGCAGGTGCACCTGCAACAGCACCTTTATAATTCGTATCATCTGCAGCAATTTCTGCTGTACCTAGAGAAGCATGTCCACCTTGTGACTGACCTACAGACATCCACTGACCATTGATCTGCGTATCATATTTTTCTTTATATGCTTTAACAGCGTAAATAGCAGAGTTTGCAGCACTTTTTAAATTTAAATATGGATGAATACCTGCGGTACCTAAACCCTCATAATCTGGTGCAACAATGACATAGCCAGCTTTTAATAAACTCTCTGCCATGTTTTTAAAACGAGGGTTAAACGCATTATTGCTTGGTGCACAACTATCACCGATCCCTACTGTACCATGCTCCCAAACCACAACACGCCATCCATCTTTTGGACGTGCAGTATTTGGTACAAATACGAGAGCTGTCGCTTCTTTAGTTTTTCCTGCAACTGTAGGCATTTTATATGTCATGACCTTAACAGAAGCAGAATTTGGCATTTGATCTAAATTATAGGTTTTTTCAGAAACATAAGTTTTATGACTTGTCCAAATATAGTCATCATCATCGTCATCACTACACCCCGCAAAAAACAGAACCGAACTACAACTTAAAGCAATCAGTGATTTTTTCAATAAATGTTGCATAAATACATCCTCATTGTTGTTTTTCGCCCTTCATGAGCACTCACCTAATAAAGCATAAAAAAAAGTACCTTACTAGGGTACTTTTCATGAAAATGCAGTGTTTTTATGATTTGTTTCTAAATTATTAATTTTTAAAATATAAAGCGATAAAGATTCCTACAAAAATAATGAATCCCACCCAACGGTTATGGCGAAATGCCCAGAAACAACGCTGTGGATCACGGTCATTAGTTTTTGTCCATTGATAAACAAAATCCGCAACAACCACGAACAAAGCAATTAAACCATAAGGAAATAATAAATTTTCCAAATACAAACTTGCACCAATCAAAATCACTGCTGTCGCTTGCAATAAAGAAATGATCTGAATGTCATATTTTCCAAATAAAATTGCGGTCGATTTCACCCCAATTTTCAAGTCATATTCCCGATCTGTAATGGCATACTGTGTGTCATACGCCACCGTCCATGCCAAATTGCCAAAGTAAAGCAACCAACACGTCCAATCCAAAGACTTACCCATCGCAGTAAAGGACATCGGAATACCCCATGAAAATGCCATTCCCAAAACCACTTGCGGTAAATGGGTATAGCGCTTCATAAATGGATAAATAAATGCCAAGACCAAACCAGCCAAAGCACAGTAAAAAGTTGCTATTGGTAAGAAAAACAACGTACATGCACTCGCTGCAACCAAAGCAATAAATACCCAAATTGCTTCTGTCGCTGAAATAACACCTGTCGCTAAAGGTCTATTCTTGGTACGTTCTACATGTGCATCGACTTTGCGGTCTGCAAAATCATTGATCGCACAACCTGCTGCACGCATAGAAATCGTGCCTAAAACCATCGCAATTAATGTCACTGTATCAGGGATCCCCCCTGCTGCAATCCATAATGCCCACATGGTTGGCCAAAATACCAATTCTGTACCAATGGGTTTATCAAAACGACATAGATAATAATATGCTTCTAGACGATCACGCCATGTGGTTTGTTGCAGAGTTGCCATGAAAATCCAACACCTTATTTCAACGATTTACTTTCAAGGAATTGCTCAAAAGCAGGTAAAAAAGTTTCTTGCACAATAAATTTACAGCCATGCCAAGTATAACAACTTTGCCGAGTCCAACCATCGTCTAAAAGCAATACTCGACGCTCACATGCAGGATTTGTACGTTGAAACAAAAACTTGCCAATCGGTTTACGCCCAATGTGCTGAAACAATCGTGCACGTTTTTGTAAGCTTAAAATCGGAAAAATACTTTTGGCTTTGACCCATGCTTCAGTATCACAACCATATAGAAAACTTTCACGTACCCATGCTGTATGTTGCTGTGGCATCTGCATCCACTGACTATCAATGTACGTTAAACGTTGGAAATGTTCATGTGTCGGTTCAACTTTGAACGCACCACCTGCAATATCCGTCAGTTGTTGTGTCAGAGAACCTTCAGCATATAGCCATGTGCTTAAATGCTCAGGAATATTAGAAACCTGTTTGCGGCAGGAAGCAATCAATGTCATTTCCTTGAAATATTAAATAAAGAAAAAGCATCATTTAGAATGATCAAAAATAATGTCAATTTTTATAAAGTATATCGAGATTATGACAAGCTGTGTTGTGATTGCTTGATTGATCTACAAAATCTATGCAATCACCGACTATTTTTAAAGAAAAGATAGAACTCTTCTATACAAATTTATCAACAATGATATGAGTTACTTTTCTTGGTTTCTCCATTGTTGATATTTCTGACTGATCACCACTGCCATCAAATCATAATTTTCCCAAGTATTTGCAACAGCATAAGTTTCAGTCAAACCTTTAGGGTGCACCAATGTTGCATCATAATCTTTATAATAATCATGGCTTTCATAGTAGGCTTGCGTAAACTGAATCGCCTCTTCATTTAAATCATCTTCCCAAAATTTTTCGTCACAAACTTGTATCAGAAAATCCAAACCTGTCATTTGACGTGTGCGTACCAATTCCAGTTCCTCTACACTTTCCTCAGTATGATCCACACCTTCCAAATGATTATGAATGATCCATGTCAGATAAATTCCGATATGAGTGCCACCATTTTCATAAGGAAAACCTGCTTTTTCAGCAGACTCCGCATGCCAATCAATTCGGTCTATTGCCATTTTTCTTTTCCTGATTTAAATTTTATAAAATAAATATTGACCATATTAAACAAACTTTTTTTGAATAATCTGTATGCGTTTATTATGCTTTTTGAATTCATTTAAATTATTCAATGAATGGCAACCTGATGTAAGAGAAATAACAATTTCATTATACAAGATGGTAAACTTTATGTTGCATTGGTAATAATAATCAAAATCATATTAAAATTTCTAAAGCTAATCCTATAGGGTATGCAGGTCAAGTTTCATCTAGTTCTGGCAATAATACAAAATAAATTTAGGTAGTCAATTATGAGTTATGAATCTTCTATCAAAAAAATAGCATCTAATGAATATGATAATATACAGGCATTAAATGGATTATGGAGTAATATAGATAGTATCTACTTATTTTTGTCTCAGTATGGGGATTTAACTGATTTTAATTTTAAAAAAAAGGTGTTTTTTAATGTTCTTGAATATTCGATGAATAAACATTGGTTAAAGCTTGCAAAAGAAGGTAAATTTCTTTCAGGTTCTATTGATGAGCAAGTTTCATTATTTAGGGATGCATTTCCTAAATCAGAAATTGATAATATGGAACAAGACCCTATTTTTTTTGAAGCTTGGTTTTTTTCAGATGCATGCCCAGCAGGAGCAGTTTGGGTTTATAATTTAGATAATGCAGAAACTCATTATGAATGGACATAAGTCCTGCTTAAATATAGTTCATCGATAAAAGGCTAACAATACAACCTCTATTAAAAAAGCATTTATTTTAATAACATTAAACCTGAATAGAAAATGCTCTAGAATGATTTAGTCTCTTTTGTGATTTTTCCGATGGTTAAAGCGAATAATTTGCCTTATCCTTTTTTATATTACTTTTTCAAAATATTTATTCTAAGTTGAGTCATCTGAACGTATTCAAATGACTCTAATTTAAATCAACCTTGGAAATAGCGTAAATCCAAACGGCCTTCATAGACATTTGCAGTTGGACCGGTCATCCACACCACATCGCCTTCTTTCCATTCGATTTGCAACTTACCACCTGCAAGCTCGATCTCAACACTGTTTGCCAACAAACCACGGCGCATACCCGAAACAGCCGCAGCACAAGCACCTGTACCACAAGCCATCGTTTCACCAACACCACGCTCAAACACACGTAGACGGGCATGTTTTTCGTCAATGATTTGCATAAAGCCTGCGTTAACCCGTTGTGGAAAGCGTTTATGTGATTCAACTTGCGGGCCAATTTTAGCAACATCAGCAGTCAATACATCAGAAACAATGGTCACTGCATGCGGATTGCCCATATTCACCACATCAATGGTCAACTGTTCATCATTGGCAAGTGCAATGTCATACAAAGCATCTGCCTCTTCAGCAACAAAAGGAATTTCACTTGGCAGGAACTTCGGATAGCCCATATTGACCCGCACCCAACCATTTGCACCAATTTCAGGTTCTACAATTCCTGCACAGGTTTGCACCTTAAACTTGGTTTTATTGGTCAATTGGCGTTCATGCACAAAACGGGCAAAACAACGAACGCCATTGCCACACTGCTCCACTTCTGAGCCATCCGCATTGAAAATACGATATTTAAAATCTACATTTGGAAAATCAGGTGGTTCAACGATCAGCAGTTGGTCAAATCCCACACCAAAATGACGATCTGCCAAACGGCGAATCGTGGCTGCATCGAAAAAAGCACGTTGGCTAATCAGATCCACCACCATAAAATCATTGCCTAGACCATGCATTTTGGTAAATTCTAACAACATCTAAAATGACTCCTTATGGCAATAATTGTTCGTTTTCCCAAAGTGATTCGATCGTCTCACGTTTGCGAATCACATGCGCCTGATCGCCATCAACCATCACTTCTGCAGCACGACCACGACTGTTGTAATTTGAACTCATCACAAAGCCATACGCACCTGCACCTAATAGTGCAAGATTGTCATTTTCCTGAATCGCAAGTTCACGTTCTTTACCTAAGAAGTCACCTGTTTCACAAATCGCACCCACGATGTCCCATGTTTTCTTTTCAACATCTGTACGTGGGTTGACTTCTTGAATATCCATCCACGCTTGATACAGTGATGGACGAATCATGTCATTCATCGCTGCATCAATAATGGCAAAATTACGGTGATTGGTCGGTTTAAGCAGATCAACTTTGGTCAATAACACCCCTGCATTGGCAGAAATACTACGACCCGGTTCCATATAGACTTTTAAACCAAGTTTTTCCAATGCAGGACGCATCGCATTAGCATATTCAGCAACGCTTGGCGGTGTTTCATCTTTATAGGTCACACCCAAACCACCACCGATGTCGATGTGTTTTAGATGAATACCCAATTCTTTGAGTTTGTCGATCATACCAATAATACGATCAAGTGCATCAACAAAAGGCTGTGTTTCGGTAAGCTGTGAACCGATATGGCAGTCAATCCCGACCACATCCAAGTTGGGTAATGATGCAGCGTATTGATACGTTTCAAATACCACATCAGACGGAATACCAAATTTGTTTTCTTTCAAACCTGTTGAAATATACGGATGGGTTTTTGCATCCACATCAGGATTGACCCGCAACGAAATTGGCGCTTTTTTACCCATTTTCTCTGCAACTTTTTGGATACGATCCAACTCTGCATAAGATTCTACGTTAAAGCAGGCAATACCCACTTCCAATGCTTTTTGAATATCTGCTTCTTGTTTGCCTAAACCTGAAAAAACGATTTTACTTGGCTCGCCACCCGCTGCCAACACACGTGCAAGCTCGCCACCTGTCACGATGTCAAAACCTGAGCCTAATTTTGCCAATACATTCAAAACCGCAAGATTTGAGTTTGACTTCACCGCAAAACAAATTTGATGATCGATAAAGTCAAACGCTTTATCCATATCCAAATAATGTTTTTCAAAAGTAGCTTTTGAATACACATAAAGCGGTGTGCCAAATTGCTCTGCAAGCTGATCTAAAGAACATTGCTCTGCATGCAATACCCCATTAATGCGGGAAAAACTCATGAATGTATCCTTTCAATGAACACTAAAAAATTAGTTGGTTGTCGCTTGTGATGCAGCAGGTGCATCGAGAGTTGCCACTACTTTATTTTCAGAAGAAGCTGTTTTACTGTCTGTATTTGGGTAAAGCAAATATTGCGCACGTTTGTCATAATTTGGGTCATTTGGTAATTGTAATTCACCTGATTGACCACATGCTGTTAACAGCAGGAAAATTGACAATAAAGCAATTTTATTTGAAATAGCATACATCGGTGTACCCAATACAATGTTTTAAAGCAGTATAGCGTGATCATCCTGATGATAAAAGTAAAAGCCCATGATTTACTCATCGACTTTTAACATAAGTGAAATTGGTAAATTTGCTTAATTATTGGGTCTTTTCCCCAACACTTGCCAATGCCTTTTGAATTGCATTTTGCGCCACATCATAGGACAACGTTGTATATAAATCCTGTAGTGCCTGTATTCCATTTTCACCCTGTTGCAATAAGACATACATTGCTGCATTGGCTAAATTGGTACTATTGGCACCAACACCTGCGATTTTGCGAAAACCGATCTGAACGACACGATGCAATAATGCAATCACATCCTCTTGTGCAGGCAATAACAATAAAAACCACAGCATTCCTTTTAAAGTATTTTCATTTTTACTGTCAAATACACGCATATTGCGTGGTGAATTTTGCTCAATCAAGGTCAGCCACCCTGACACACGCTGTACATAGGCATCCTTGACCGATGACTGTAAAATTTCCTCAGCTTTTTTTAACCATTTTTGACTTGGTTTTTTCGCACTGACATTGTCCACATGCTGCCAAAATATTTGCCAATCCGCTTTCTTTTGCACATCAAAAGCTGCAAATTCTTGTTGTAAAATATCCACCCAACGCAATGGCACAGCACTATAAAAAGTTCTACTAGGTGTCACAGAAGACAATGGCAATTGATATTCAAACTCTTCAGTTTCAGATGAACATGAGGTCGCTTGTTGTCTAAATTCTGTCGCCAAATCACTGACTTTATGTTGAATTTGTTCCAAACGGCGCATTGCAATGGATTGCGTACTGTACGAGGTAAATGGAATTTCCAACATGGCATCGACAATGACAGGATTAAGTTGTTGAGCTTTGGCGAGTTTTTCAATGGAAAATGCCAAATGTAGAATAAACGGCTTGGCATACACCATTTTTTTAATAATCAAGGCATAATTTTGAACTAATTTTTCCAAAATCTCAGGTTGATTCAAACGTTTATCTTTCTGCTCCATCAACACAAAAAATAACTGTTTACTCACCCAATAATGAAAATACGCTTCATGTTCAATCGCAAATAAAAATAGATTTAAAATATCTTCAGGATATTGTTTTACGATCTGCAACTGCAAATCTTTGATTAAAGGTTCACGCTCATCATAATTCATTGCCTGATAAGGATCAAAAAGTGCGATATAACGCTCTAAAAGTGCTAACAATCCTGCTGAAAATACAAATTCCCCCTCATGATACAACTGCTGTAAATCCCAAAATTCCTGTGTCCGCAGCAATATTTCTGTTAACTCAAACATCCCCTTTGCCACATAGTCTTTAAACAAACGTGGCTGTGCAAAATAAGACTCACCCATAAGGAGCAACTCATTCAATACACTGAAAATATCTGCACGTTGCTCAGGATGATCCCGATACAAATTGGCAATTTTCTGTGCATATTCAACATAATGAATTTTGGTTTCAGAAATGGGTAAAGCTGACTGCAAACTTTCCACATAAGCCACACATAAGCCCAATAATTCAGACGATTCTTGCTGATATTTTTCTTGAATCAATTGCAGCCATGCCGCATAACCTGCTCGAATCTCATGATTATGCGAAAGCCCATGTACACGAAACATTTCTTGTAAATGTCGTTGTAAATATTCTTCATCATGGCTCATCCCTGTTCCCCATTTTTATAATAAAAATAATATCTTAATACAATCCAAAAACAGCTTCTATCATTTTATGAGGCTCCTGAGGATCATAACGTCAAATTTTGTCGCATAAAAAAACTGCCTCATGTTTCCATCAGACAGTTTTTAAAATCAGCATGTTATAAGGCTATTTTTTGCGATAAAAACCAAAATAACCAATCGCCAAAATCACCAACCAAATCGGGCTAACAGCCAAAGCTTGTGCTGTAATTTCATCTTTAGACAACACATAAATCATCGCAATAAAGAATAAAATCACCACATAACATGTAATCGGACCACCCGGTAATTTAAAGATTGATTTTTTGTGTAATTCAGGACGCTTAAAGTAATACACCAAATAACTCCACATGATAATAATCCATACGCAGATGAATAAAATCGTGGAAAGTGTAGTTGCTAAGGTAAATGCTTTCACAGTATCAGGCACAACATATTGCAAACCTGCACCTAACAATAAACACACACCTGAGAAATACAAAGCATTGGCAGGAACAGCACGACCATTCAACTTACCAAAAGCTTTCGGTCCCTGTTCTTCACGTGATAAACCAAACAACATACGGCTAGTAGAAAAGACACCACTGTTCATAGATGACATCACAGACGATAGCACCACTAAATTCATAATAATGGCTGCGGCTGCAATCCCCGCTTGGCTGAATAAGTTTACAAATGGACTGATCGTTGGATCAATTTTATCCCAAGGTGTCACAGACATCACGATCACCAAAGATAAAACATAGAAGAAAATAATCCGAATCGGAATCGAATTCACAGCTTTCGGTAAATTCTTCTCTGGATCTTTGGTTTCTGCCGCAGTTGTACCAACAAGTTCAACCCCAACAAAGGCAAAAATTGCAATTTGGAAACCTGCTAAAAAGCCATCAAAACCTTTCGGGAACATACCACCGTGATCCCACAGATGTTTAAATGAAGCAACATCACCTGCTGTATTGGTAAATCCTGTAAAAATCATCCATAAACCGACCGCAATTAAAACCACAATGGCAATGATTTTAATCAGCGCAAACCAAAATTCTAATTCACCAAAAAGCTTCACTGTCATCAAGTTTAAGCCCATGATGAAAACAATGGCAGCGATACTGATCATTGCCCCTTCCATCGGGCTAAAAGGGACACCATGATTAAAAAATTGCAGATAATAAATAATGGCTGATAAATCAGCGATTCCGATGGTGATCCAACATAACCAATAGGTCCAACCGACAAAATAGCCTGCCCAAGGACCAATCAAATCCGTTGAAAAATCAATAAAAGATTTATATTTTAAATTTGATAATAGTAATTCTCCCAATGCACGCATCACGAAAAAAACCATCAAACCAATGATCATATAAATAAATAAAATTGATGGTCCTGCTTTACTAATCGTAGAGCCTGACCCCATGAACAATCCTGTTCCGATCGCACCACCAATTGCAATTAATTGCAAATGACGATTAGACAAACTTCTTGCCAACTCTCCTGTATCAACAGAAGAATTGTGGTTTTGATTAGACATTTTTAATTCAACATTTGTATTAATTTGCACAAATTAGCTTAATTTTGCTAAAAAATAAAAAAAAAATTATCAAGCTTGCTCATTTATTACGCAGCAAGTTTTTATTTTATAGATAAATTATCATACATTAATAATCCTATGATTTTATTTAACTTTCCTAATTATTATAAAAATCAACAATTAAAATGCACTGTTTTTATTCCTTGCTAAAAATAGAAAATGACTTGTAAGTTAAATAAATCTATGTCAAAAAAGAAATCATTGGAAAAAACAATATGGACTTGTTTGCCCATGCTGATGATTGAATCAAGTTTCAGTCTTCGCTATAGGCACTCCACAAACACAAAAAATATAGGGATGGCATAGCCTTTGCTTAAAATTGGCTATGTAAATAACGGACAAGGCACAAGAAGAAGATAATATGCAAAACTTACAATCAATCATGGAAACACTCAGCGGTTGGGTCTGGGGACCTTATATGCTGGTGCTGTTGGTCGGCACAGGTGTATTTCTCACCCTTCGCTTAATGTTCTTACAATTCAGACTTCTACCCTTCGCCTTCAAACAAGTCTTTGGTAAACATGACAAAGCCAAAAACAGTGATGGTGATATTTCCCAATTTGGTGCTTTGATGACTGCACTTTCTGCCACCATTGGTACAGGAAATATTGCTGGGGTTGCCACAGCATGCGTACTGGGTGGACCGGGCGCAGTATTCTGGATGTGGATGACTGCATTGGTCGGTATGGCAACCAAGTATGGCGAAGGTGTACTCGCTGTCAAATATCGAGTCACCAATGAAAATGGACAAAAGTCAGGCGGTCCAATGTACTACATTGAACGTGGACTGAAATGGAAATGGCTTGCTGTTTTATTTGCCTTATTCGGTACCATTGCTTCCTTTGGCATCGGCAGCTCAGTACAGTCCAATACTGTTGCGCTTGCAGTTGAAAACAGCATGGGCATCAAAACATGGATCACAGGTATTGTCATTACCGTTTTTTCGGCTTTGGTGATTTTGGGTGGAATTAAATCCATTGCCAAGGCAGCCTCATTTATCGTTCCAATCATGGCAATCGGTTATGTCTTGGGTGGTTTAGCCATTATTTTCAGTAATATGGACTTGGTTGTACCTGCTTTAAAATTAATTTTCACCGATGCTTTTACAGGTGAAGCGGTGGCTGGTGGTGCGATTGGTGCTGTGATTCGTTATGGTGTGGCACGAGGTGTATTCTCCAATGAAGCAGGAATGGGGTCTGCACCGATTGCAGCTGCCGCTGCCAAAACCGATCACCCTGTACGCCAAGGTCTAGTGTCAATGACAGGTACTTTTATTGACACCATTATCGTGTGCAGTATCACAGGCATTGTTTTGGTCATGGGTTATTTGGTTGCAGGTAATACCTTTGGTGCCGAAACAGGGGCTGTTTTAACCACGCATATTTTTGATCGTTTGCTACCCGGTGTTGGTGGATGGGTGGTCACTTTCGGGATTATTTTCTTTGCATATTCGACCATTTTAGGCTGGTGTTATTATGGTGAAAAATGTGCGACTTATTTATTCGGTGAAAAATTTGTTCTGATCTATCGTTTACTCTATATCGCAACGGTCTTTATTGGCACTGTGGCAACACTTGATCTGGTATGGTTATTTGCAGATACCTTTAATGGTCTGATGGCGATTCCAAACTTAATCGCATTATTGTTACTTTCAAGTGTGATTGTGAAAGAAACTAAAGATTTCCTTGAAAAACGTAAATCAGGTGAATTGTACTAATTTGCAGTCAATTTAATTTAACTCAATTATCCTGATCATCAGAGCGACTTAAACAGTCGCTCTTTTTCATTCTCCCTCTGCTGATGAACAGAAATTTATTGTATAGTCCAAGCAAAGATTGAAGTTATGTAAACGACTATGGCAAAAGCAAAAACCCTCTACCGTTGTGAACAATGTGGCACAGATCATCCTAAATGGTCAGGACAATGTTCTGACTGTGGCGAATGGAATAGCTTGACCGAAGTACGGATTGAACCTGTCGTGTCACATCGTGCCAAACCAATGGGTGGTGGTTATGCAGGTCAAGCCGCCAATGTCACCACTTTAAACAAAGTCGCTGTGTCGACTGAAACACGTTTGGGTACAGGCATTGGTGAGTTTGACCGAGTACTTGGTGGTGGTTTGGTTACTGGTTCAGTGGTGTTGATTGGTGGTGATCCCGGTATTGGTAAATCGACCATTTTGCTGCAAACCGCAACCTATATGGCGGCAGCCAACAGTTCAGCACTGTATGTCACAGGTGAGGAATCACTCTCTCAAGTGGCTTTACGTGCCAATCGTTTAGATTTACCAACAGATAAATTACAAGTCATGGCAGAAACTTGCGTAGAACGCATTTGTGAAACTTTGGCACAACTGCGTCCATCTGTTGCCATTTTAGACTCAATTCAAACTTTATATACCGAAACCTTACAATCTGCACCGGGTGGCGTGTCACAAATCCGTGAATCTGCTGCTCTACTTACCCGTTTTGCCAAAAACAGTGGTACTGCATTATTTATCGTGGGTCATGTGACCAAAGAAGGTTCACTCGCAGGTCCACGTGTTTTAGAACACATGGTCGACTGTGTACTGTATTTTGAGGGTCAATCTGACTCACGCTATCGGATGATTCGAGCGGTGAAAAACCGTTTTGGTGCGGTAAATGAGCTTGGTGTATTTGGAATGACCGATAAAGGCTTAAAAGAAGTTGCCAATCCTTCAGCCATTTTCCTCAGTCGTTATGATGAAGCCATCCCCGGTTCAGTGGTCATGATCAGCCGTGAAGGAACTCGACCACTGTTGGTCGAAGTGCAAGCCTTAGTGGATGATGCACATGGGCAACCACGCCGTGTTGCACTCGGTTTAGAACAAAACCGTTTAAATATGCTCTTGGCGGTGATGCATCGTCATGGTGGTGTACAAACCTCAGGACAAGATGTCTATGTCAATGTCGTAGGCGGGTTAAAAATCACCGAAACAGGTTCAGATTTGGCAGTACTTTTAGCCTGTGCTTCAAGTTTACGCTCCAAAGCCTTACCACAGCAACTGGCGGTTTTTGGTGAGGTAGGATTATCAGGAGAAATACGCCCTGTGCCTAATGGTCAAGAACGCTTAAAAGAAGCGATTAAACATGGCTTTAAATACATCATCGTGCCACGTGGCAATGCTCCACAAAAACCCATTGCAGGGGTACACATCATTGCCGTTGCACGCTTACATGAAGCTTTGACCGAAGCGATGCAACTCTGTGATGAAACATAATCAAGGAAATCGTTGCTTTTATGTGAATGATTGTGCAAAAAACTGGCAAGCATTCTTGAAATTTCACTGAAAAAGCTGCATATATAGAAGTTCAATTCAGATATTATTTCGAGTAGGAAAATTCAATGGAAGTTCGACAGCGTGGTTTAATGGCAGGTGTACTGATGGCAGCATTGGTGGTTGCACCTTTAGCAGAAGCTAAACGTGCAGGCGGCGGTAAAAGTCATGGTATGAGCCGTTCAACAACTTCTAGCCAGTCTTATTCACAACCTCGACAAGCTACGCCTGTACAACAACCGATGCCTGCTCAAAATACCCAACAGAAGTCTGGTTCTGGTGTAGGTAAAATGGTTGCTGCAGGTGTTGCAGGTGCTGCGATTGGTGCAGTTGCTGCAAACGCGATGGCAGATGACAACAATGCCAATACTCAAGCACAGACCAATGATGCAGAATTAGCGAAACAACAAGCGGCTGCACAGCAGGAAGAAAAAGGTGGCATTCCAAGTTGGATTTGGCTCATCCTAATTGCGGGTGGTGCTTTCTTCTTATTCCGTAAATTTGGTGCAAAAAAAAAATTAGCAGCATCTAATCCTTATGCACCAAACAATGCAGGGCAAAATGCTGCACCTTTTGGTCGCTCATCTGCACCACAAAATGCGGATAATACCAATATTTTTGGTCAATCTGTAGGTGGTTCTGCTGCAACACAAGCACCATTTGGCGCAGCATCAATGCACAGTGGTAATCAATTACCTGATGGTAGTGAACCTGCTGCTTTCTTACGTATTGCACGTCAACGCTTCAATCATATTCAATCTATGAACACCGCAAGTAACATTAGCGAAATTCAGCGTTATTTAACTCCTGATCTATATCAATCCATGTATAGCGATATCATGGCAAACCAAGATCAAGACGTTGCTGAATTTTCAAATTTAAATGCGATGGTTACTGACTCTGCTACTGAAAATGGTCAATATGTTGTGAGCGTGCGCTTTACAGGCACAGTCAGTGAAGACTTGAACAGTCAACCTGTTCCATTCACAGAAATCTGGCATTTTGTAAAACCTGCGGGCTCTACACAAGACTGGCTCGTTGCGGGTATTCAGCAAGCATAATTTTATTGAATAAAATCAATATTAAAACCAGTGATTCGTCACTGGTTTTTTTATTTTCTATCACTTCTAAAATAAGTATCACGGTGACAAAGCAAAATTCACCAATGCATCCACATGAATTTGTGTGGTATCAAACACAGGAATATTTAAATTTTGCTGCTGAATCAATAAACCAATTTCAGTACAACCCAAAATCACTCCCTCCACACCTTGTTCAATCATGCTTTGAATAATTCGTAAATACTGTTGTTTCGATGATGCTATGATTTTTCCTTGACACAACTCTTGATAAATCACCTCATGCACAATCACTTGATCATTAGAATTTGGGATCAGTACATCAATACCTTGTGCAAGTAATCGACCTTTATAAAAATCTTGCTGCATGGTAAAAGCTGTGCCAAGCAAACCAACTCGTTGTATTTTTTGTTGTTGAATCACTTGAATCGTGGCATCTGCAATATGCACAAATGGGCAATCAATCGCGCCCTCAATCTGTGCTGCAACTTTATGCATAGTATTGGTACACAGGGCAATCACATCCGCACCCGCTGCGACCAATTGCATCGCATTTTGTGCTAAATACTGCCCTGCTTCATCCCAACGGTTTTCTCTTTGTAAAACTTCAATATCATGAAAATTTACACTATTTAAAATAACTTTGGCAGAATGCAAACCACCACAGCGCTGCTGTATTTTGCGGTTGAGCTGTTGATAATAAAGATCCGAAGACTCCCAACTCATGCCACCAATTAAACCTATTGTTTTCATTTTCAAATTAAATCAATCCTAATTTTCAGGTTTAATTTTTAACATAGCAACATGAAAAACCATACTACCTATTTTCAAAATAATGCTGAAATATAAGAAATAGCCAATGGAATAAATAATAAAAAAGCCCTGAATGTTCAGGGCTTAAATACTATTATTCACACTTTTTGATTAACGCTTTGGCAATGGAATAAACTGTGAATCACTTTGTTCCACTTTACGTTCACCCACTTTTACTATGAGCGCTAAAGTCTCTTGCCCACGAATCACGGCGACTTTAATTTCAGAATTTGGTGCTTGTAGCGCTACATAATTAATTAAATGCGAAGTCGATGTAATTTCCTCATCATTTACTTTGACAATTCGATCACCAATTTTTAAACCAGCATCCGCAGCAGGACCATTTTTCAATACATCAGCCACAACGACACCTGTTTGACGAGGTGCTAATACATCGACCTGTGTTGGTGGAACTAAGCTAATACCTAACCAACCACGGATGACACGACCATCTTTTAAAATTGAATTTAAAACCTGTTGGCAAATTTTTGCAGGGATGGCAAAACCAATCCCAAGTGAACCGCCTGATTGTGAGAAAATGGCAGTATTCACACCAATCAGATTGCCCGCCACATCAATCAATGCACCACCTGAGTTACCAGGATTAATCGCTGCATCGGTTTGAATGAAGTCTTCATAAGTATTGATGCCCAAGTCAGAACGACCTGTTGCAGAGATAATACCTTGAGTAACTGTTTGTCCTACCCCAAATGGATTACCAATCGCAAGGACAACATCACCGACTTCATTGCCACTAAGTTTAAATGGCAAGACAGGTAAACTTTCTAACTCAATTTTAATCACAGCCAAATCAGTATCAGGATCAGTACCGATCACTTTAGCTTCTGCACGGCGACCATCTTGTAAAGCAACCACGATTTGGTCTGCTTGTTCAATCACATGATTATTGGTTAAAATATAACCATCAGGTCGAACAATCACACCTGATCCAAGGCTATTTTCATTCTGCCCCTGATTTTGTTCAGGAATTTGATTTCCAAAAAACTCACGAAACGCGGGATCATTCAATAATGGATGATTTTGTTTCACTTTTTGTGTTGTAAAAATATTGACCACCGCAGGTGCTGCAACTTTGACCGCAGCACTATAAGAGACCACCCCGCCAGTACGTGAAGTATCCACTAATGGCTCAACCTTTTCAGCAGGCATTTTTACCCCATCTGCTGCAATGGGTGCTTTAGGTTGTTGTAATTTTTGCCATACGACAAAACTAATAATTACTAGGATGAGTAACACCCAAGGTAGCCATGTAAAGGTGCGGCGCACTTTTTCGTTCCTCTTAAGAGTTTTTTAATTCATTGATGTGAAAGTATTTTCAATATTGTAATCCAAATCAACAAATAAACCTAAAAAACACAAGGAGTTTTGTTCAGCTTTAGTTACAATTTAACAGATTACTACAATCTGGCATTGTGTTTAGTGTCTATTGATATTTCATATAATAAACACTGCAATTGCAAACACAAATAAATTCCTACATCTCGCTGAATGAGATGTGTTTAAGATCATTTTAATAATGATGGTTCCAATACTTTTTGTATGTAAATAGATTAGAGCATTATGGCAAAATTATCCGATATTATTCAGTGGTGTGATTCAACCTTAAAAGCGGCTGAGTTTAAAGACTACGCACCCAATGGTTTGCAAATTGAAGGCAAAACTGAGGTCAAAAAAATTCTCTGTGCGGTTACCGCATCACAAAGTGCTATTGAAGCTGCGATTGCTCAGCAAGCTGATTTGTTATTGGTTCATCATGGTTATTTTTGGAAAGGTGAAGCTTACCCAATTACAGGCATGCGTGGCAAACGTATCAAGACTTTGATTCAACATGACATTTCTCTCGTTGGTTATCATTTACCCCTCGATGCACATCCAACTCTAGGTAATAATGCTGCCATTGCTGATCTCTTAGAACTGCAAAATATTGAAGCACTTGATCCAAGTGAACGTCATCCGATTGGCAATATTGGCTATTTAAAGCAGGCATTATCACCTGAAGCATTCAAAACGTTATTAACTGAAAAATTAGGCTTCAATACCATTCATTTAGCTGCTGACAAAAGCCAAATTCAAAAAGTAGGCTTCTGTACAGGTGGCGCGCAAGACTTTATTGAAAAAGCTGCAACGCAAGATTGTGATGCTTATATTTCAGGCGAAGTGAGTGAACGAACGTTCTACCAAGCACAGGAGTTAAATGTACATTATTTTGCCTGTGGACATCATGCAACTGAGCGTTATGGTGTGCAACGATTGGGTAAAGCAATCGCAGAACAATTTAATATTGAATACAGCTATTTCGAATTAAATAATCCGATCTAAACTATTTTAGCTTAAAAGCACATAAGCAATTGAATATAAATAATTTTATATTTTATTCCTAAAATAGGAGATGTCTCGAATCATATCAGTAGATAATTTGAGGGATCTCCAATGGTTATTAAAAACAACACTATACATATGATATATATAAATTTATTTAAATAAAATCGATAAATAAAACAAGTAAATGAAAAACATATTGATTCTCATTAACATTTAAATCAATAATAAAGCACAATCTTTCCTCTTTCATTAACACGATTAAAATTAAAGGAATCCAATAGCATGGCTTATTCTCTAGCAACACTTCCCTATGCGTATGATGCGCTTGAACCGAATATTGATGCAAAAACCATGGAAATTCACCATAGTAAACATCATCAAACCTATATCAATAACATTAATGCTGCGATTGCAGGCACAGAATGGGAAAAGCTTACAGTTGAAGAATTAGTTTCCAAAATCAATGAAGTTCCACAAAATCTAAAAAATATGGTGATGAATAATGCTGGCGGTCATGCCAATCATTCTTTATTTTGGACAGTGATGCATCCACAAGGCGGTGGCGAGCCAATTGGAGATGTTGCTCAAGCAATTCTAGAAGATATTGGTGGTTTTGAGGCTTTTAAAGAGGCATTTACCAAAGCTGCGATCAGTCGTTTTGGCAGCGGATGGGCTTGGCTCAGTGTCACTCCAGAACATAAATTGGTTGTGGAAAGCAGTCCGAATCAAGACTCGCCACTGATGCATGGTAACATTCCTATTTTAGCTTTAGATGTATGGGAACACGCCTATTATCTCAAATATCAAAACCGTCGCCCTGAATATATTGCAGCATTTTATAATGTAGTGGATTGGCATGAGGTAAATCGTCGCTATCTCGAAGCTTTACAAGCAAACCAAACATGAGTTTTTGATTGTTAAGCTCAATCAACAGAAGACAAAACTTTAAGTTAGAATGTTAAGCAGCATAACGCAATACATGGTGCGTTCTAACTTGAAGTTATGTATCGCATATGTTGAATACTGAAATTTTTTGCATATTTTGTGTATTAAAAGACTGCCCTATTGTCCATAGAATCATTTACAATACAGGAGTACTTCATTTAAAACCCAGCTTAATTGCAAGGAATTTAGAACATGTCAACAATTACTTTACCTGCACTTCCTTATGGTTATGATGACCTCGCGCCACACATCAGCAAAGAAACTTTAGAATTTCACCATGACAAACACCACAACACTTATGTGGTTAACTTAAACAACCTCATCAAAGGCACTGACCTTGAAGGCAAATCTTTAGAAGAAATCATCGTAGCTGTTGCTGGTGATGCATCTAAAGCGGGTGTTTTCAACAATGCTGCGCAAGTGTGGAACCACACATTCTACTGGAACTGCTTAGCTAAAAATGGTGGCGGTGCTGCAACTGGCGCTTTGGCTGCAAAAATTGATGAAGCTTTTGGTTCTTATGAAAAATTTGCTGAAGAATTTGCTGCTGCTGCAACAACTCAATTCGGTTCAGGTTGGGCTTGGTTGGTTGCTGACAAAGTAAATGGCGAACTTTCTATCCTTAAAACTGCAAACGCAGATACTCCACTTGCTCATGGTAAAGTTGCAGTATTAACAATTGACGTTTGGGAACACGCTTACTACATCGATTTCCGTAATGCACGTCCTGCTTACATCAAAACTTTCCTTGAAAGCCTTGTAAACTGGGATTATGCAAATGCGAAATATGCTGGTCAAGAAGCTGGTGTAGAAAAATAATTCGCTGTTTAAAGTGAAAAGCCAGTCGAGTAAATCTCGACTGGCTTTTTTATTTTCTCAAATTCTCTTGTAGAAAATTAAGATACTTTTTTCTGTTTAGCCGCTGTTGCATCAGCCAATTGATAAATCAAATCTTGTAAAGCCATCATTTTTTCACGGTTATCGTGATCCCAAGGATGATAATTCGGGCGGAAATAATCAATATAA
Organism: Acinetobacter sp. CFCC 10889; assembly: GCF_003268395.1. GTDB lineage: Bacteria > Pseudomonadota > Gammaproteobacteria > Pseudomonadales > Moraxellaceae > Acinetobacter. Next base: position 45,899 of record NZ_LQXQ01000005.1, read on the forward strand.
TTGCCCAATTGCCTACGCAATGCACCCACTTCACCAAAAGTATATTTATACGCTTTTTTCCAACTTGGAAGATCAGTCAATTTTTTCTCATCGATTACGATTTTGGTAAATACAGGCAGTACAAAGCCCCAAAACACGATGGTTGCAGCGACTAAACCAAAGCTACGCAATAAATAAGCATAAATGCCTTGCCCCATTGCCGTGTTCCACACATCATAAGCTACAGCTTTATGTTCTGTTTCCTCGAAAGCATGCCAACGCCAAATATTGGCATAATGTTCTTCTGCACCATCAAATAATTCAGGAATTTGCAACACAGAATCTGCGAGTAACGCTGTGAAATGTTCAAGTGCAATGGTTGCACTAAGCGAATATGATGCAGGTAAATGCTTTTTCATTAAACCAAATACACCAAGTACAAAGCTTTCAAACTTCGGTGCAATCGGATTTCGCGCAAACAAAGCACTGTTATAGTCTTCATGCTCACGACCATGCATGGCTTCTTGACCAATAAATGCAGTTACCGCTTTTTTAAGTTCAGGGTCTTCAACCAAATCACGATGCGCACGTACTGCATCAATAAAGAATCGCTCACCAATTGGCAAAACAATGGAGAAAGTATTCAATAATGCAGTAAAAATCGGTCCCGCTTCTGTATGCCAATCTGCAATACGATTTGCAGGTAAGTCAAAACGAATATCACGGCGAATTGGTAATGGCTCATGATAAACCGTAGATTTAATAAATTTCTGTAGAATACCCATAGCTGAATCCTGTCTATATTTATTTGAATTGACGTGATGTCCTTAACAAAATTGTACCCGTATGGGTACAATTCGCTATGTCATTTCAACTCATTTCCATGTCATGAAAATCCATTTTGCTGAATTTGATACAGTTTTAGTCACGGCGATACATGGTAATGACACACGCTCCACCCAAACCGAGGTTATGTTGTAAGGCAATACGGGCATTTGCGACCTGACGTTGATCGGCTGTACCACGTAATTGCCACACCAATTCAGTACATTGCGCCAAACCTGTTGCACCCAAAGGATGCCCTTTAGACAATAAACCACCTGATGGGTTAGTGACATATTTACCACCATAGGTATTGTCTGCATCCCAAATGAATTTTTCAGCTTCGCCCTCAGGACAAAGCCCCAATGCCTCGTAGGTGAGTAATTCATTAGCCGTAAAACAGTCATGTAATTCAATTACATCGACATCTTCTGCACCGATGCCCGCCGCTTCATAGACTTGATTTGCGGCTTGTTTGGTCATGTCATAGCCAACCATTTTTATCATGCTTTGTTCTTCAAAACTCGAGGCATAATCGGTGGTCATTGACTGCGCTGCGATATAAACAGGATTGGAAATACTATGCTTTTTGGCAAATTCGTCAGAACATAGAATGACTGCACCTGCGCCACAAGTTGGCGGACAGCATTGAAAACGGGTCAATGGATCGAAGACATTGTCCGATGCCATGATTTCATCTAATGACAGCACTTGACCAAATAAGGCATAAGGATTGTTACTCGCATGTTTACGGGCTTTGACTGCAATCTGTCCAAAAGTTTCTTTTTTCGTGCCGTATTTCCAACGGTACTCACGCCCTGCGCCACCAAACATTTGTGCCGCAGGTGGTGCAGAATTGAAACCTTGTACATTTAACATGACTTGCGCATGTTGCCCCATCGGTGGTTCACGGTCATTAAATTTTGCGCCCAATGCACCCTTTTCCATCTTCTCAAAACCAAGTGCGAGTACACATTCAGCCAATCCACCTTCAATGGCTTGACGGGCAAGGAATAAAGCACTTGAACCTGTAGAACAGTTATTATTCACATTGACAATCGGCACACCTGTTAAGCCAAGTTCATAAGCTGCACGCTGTCCGCAAGTCGAGTCACCATACACATAGCCTGCAAAAACCTGTTCGATTTCATTGTATTGGATATTGGCATCCTGTAAGGCTTTCTGTCCTGCTTCTTTCGCCATTTCATAATATTCAGCACTTGCACCCGGTTTGGCGAATTTGGTCATGCCGACACCAATTACATTGACACGTCTTTTCATTTTATTATCCTGATTTTTAAAGTCCCTTCTCCCTTTGGGAGAAGGTTAGGATGAGGGAAATTTTTTTTATATAAATCCTATCCCTCATACGAAATTCTATTTCTCATCCTTTAAAGTAAGTGAGAACTTCCATTACGAGTTAAATATGAATTCAATCTTCAAATTAAACTGATCCACTTAAAAACTGCATCTGATGCACCAAACGAATATCACCATCCACCACCACATCACCATGCTGATACAAGTCACGAATCTCACGCTGACTTGAAACCAACGCCGCCAAATGATGATCAGACAAGGTCAAAGTCACATCAGCATTGGCATCGCTACCCTGTTGTACACTGCCATTGGCTAAATTCACTGTCCAAGATTCATTCGGTTCAGTAATGTTAAATTGATAAGTATGGTTTGCATTACTTTCATCTTTTAAACGATTCTGTAATGCTGTGAAAATTTCAGGTGCTTTTGCTACTTTGGCTGTACTTGTCGGTGCTGCCGCAGCCTGTGTTGTATCTCCTGAAGCCACACGTGCATCACGTGCCCGATCAATCAGCTTTTTGTCCATATCTTGCAGTACGATCAACTTATTGGACGCCATCACATTGCCACCAATTTTTAGCTGACCACCAAAGAACAACTTTTGTACATCGGCAAGTGAGCCATTAAACACGGTTGGCACATGCTCCTCATCCATTTCAAGGGTCACATCAGGATTGGCAACCTCGCCTGCACCTGCACTACCTGCACCATTTTTCAGGTCAATAAACCAAGTCGATTCAGGATTTTTCAGTTTAAATTGGAATGAAGTTTTGGTTTTATCGACAATGCCTGCTGTATTTGCAATATGTTGATTTACCGCAGTAAAGACATCCGCAAGCGTGATCTCCGTATTTACTGTAGAAGCTGAGTTTGTTGTGCTGTCGGATGATCCTGCATTACTGCCATTGGCAATACGTTGATTTTTCGCGTCAGCAAATAATTTAGAATCAATCTCTTGCAATACAATCAGCTTATTGGAAGCCATAACATTGCCACCAATTTTCAACTGACCGCCAAAAAACAACTTTTGCACATCGGCCAATGAACTTGTCACCACCGTTTCAAGGTGCTCTTCATCCATTTCAAGTGTCACATCCGCATTAGCAATTTCACCCTGCGTACATGAGCCCGCACCATTTTTCAGATCAAGCGTCCACATTGAATCAGGATTTTTGAGTTTGAATAAGAATGAAGTCTTGGTTTTATCCACCAATTCAGGATGTTGTGCGACATGCTCTGCAATGACTTTAAACACATCTTTGGCAATTAAACGATCAGGTTCATTAGAAGTCTGTACTGCCTGAACAGATGCTTGCTCAGTTTTTGCTTTGGCTTTTGCCTTAGGAATTTCTGTATATAATTCAATGGCAGCATTCTTAATCACCACTTCATTACGTTCTTTCACCCATGTTTCAAAAATGATTTTTGTATCCGATTCTTTCCACATTTTGGTGACAAGGGTATCGCCCGGATAGACACTCTTGGCAAAACGTACTTTGATACTTTTGAAATAACGTCCATCATTATTGCTAAATGCTTTAATCACATGGCGACCACTAAAACCAAAAGTACATAAGCCATGTAAAATTGGACGATCAAAACCAAAAGCTTTGGCAAATGCAGGATCGGCATGCAAAGGATTCCAATCGCCTGATAAACGATACAACAGTGTTTGATTCACATCAGTTTTTTCTTCAATCACAGCATCAGGTTCGCGCTCAGGTGCAACATTGATTTCGGTCGAATCACCACGATCACCGCCCCAACCGCCTGCACCACGTACAAATGCGGTCATTTCGTTGTAAATGAGTTCTTCACCATTTTCATCTTTAGACGAAATTGCAAAAGTGACCACAGCATTTGGATCTTTGTCATAGGCACTTTTTAAAGTGAAGGTATGCTGTAGCTTGGCATGTGGCGGTAAAGGTCGTTTAATTTCGGTATATTGCTCACCATGTAGCACACGGTCGAAACCATAATTCATACCCGGAAGTGAAACGCCCTGTTTTGCCATTTGCAACATGGCATTCATTTGTGGCATCACGCCATAAGTTGGAAAGGCTTGGAATTCACTGCCCAACTCATAGACATAGGCAAGTTCTGAACTGTCCAATGGATTTTGTGCCGCACCAATGCCCAATGCATAAAGTGACAAATCACGTTCATCATAAGACGATTCAATCTCAAGTTTGGCTTTAGATGCAACATCCAAGTCGATGAATTCATTACCGCCTAAGTTTGGATGGTTGATACCTTCAAGAATCGGCGTGAATGATTCTGTGGTTGAAGTAGGATGAGTTGATTCTGTGAAATCGGTAATTTTGTCCCAATGCCGTGCCACATCATCGACATTGAATGGGCGTTTGTTCGGGAAAATATAACCCTCTGTACGCTCCCAACGCAGTTTAGCAACGAAGCCTGCCCCGACTTCAAATAAGCCTTTATTTTCCTTGCAATCTTCATGAGCAAGCCAAGCCACCAAAGGACTCACCGCTTCAGGTTTGAGCAAAGCCAATAAATCAGGTGGCATCACGGTTTCAGTCAAACGTGACGCTGCTAAGGGCGCAATGGTATTGACGAAAATGTTTTTACTGCGACCTTCTTCCGCTAAACAGTTGGCTAAACCAAGAATACCCAATTTTGCCGCACAATAATTGGCTTGACCGAAGTTTCCGTAAATCCCTGCGGCTGAAGTCGTCATGATAATACGACCATAACCTTTTTCACGCATGATTGGCCAAGCTGCATGTGAGACACTTTTTGAACCATTCAAATGTACACGCATGATCAGATCCCAATCCTGCTCAGTCATTTTGGCAAAACTGACATCCCGTAAAATCCCTGCATTATTAATGACAATATCCACAGTACCAAAATGATCTAATGCAGTTTGAACAATGGCTTCACCATTTTCCACCGAGTCATAATTGGCAACCGCTTCACCGCCTGCGGCACGAATTTCTTCCACGACTTTGTCGGCCGCCGATGAAGACTGACCTGATCCATGTGCGCCACCACCCAAGTCATTCACCACCACTTTACAGCCTCGTGCTGCAAGGGTGAGTGCATGTTGTCGTCCTAAGCCACCACCTGCACCTGTGACAATGGCTACACGTCCATCAAAACGTAATTCTGACATTTTTATATCCCTGATTTGATTATTTTATTGTTTAACTTACATCTATCCATAACCAAAAATAAATTTTAATCAATGGAAGTTCCCCTCTTTTTAAAGATGAGAAGCTTGCTTCGCAAGAGGGGGAGATTTTGGGTATTCATTAATGCCTATCACTATTTAAATCGTCCGTGAAATCAACTCTTTCATGATTTCATTGGTACCACCATAAATACGATTTGGACGCATATCCAAATACGCACGGGCGATTGGATATTCCATCATATAACCATAGCCACCATGCAATTGCAGACACTCATCGACCACTTTACAGGCAAGATCAGATACCCAATATTTCGCTGTACATGCGGCTTCAATTGACAGTTCATTCTTCAAAACAAGCTGCATACACTGATCAACAAACGTCCGTGCAATTTGAACTTCAGAACGCATTTCCGCCAATTTAAAACGAGTATTTTGGAATGCAGAAACAGGTTTTCCAAACGCTTTACGCTGTTTGACATACTCTACTGTACTTGCCAAAGCAAACTCTGCACCTGCTGCACAAATGATACCGATCATCATCCGTTCCCATGCTAACTCTTTCATTAACATGATAAAGCCCATGCCTTCCATACCCAGTAAATTACTTTTTGGAATACGCACATTATCAAAGAACAATTCGCACGTATCCTGACCATGCAAACCCACTTTCTTCAATGGTTTCCCTTTGGTAAATCCTGCACGGGATGCTTCGATTATCACCAAAGATACATTCTGTGCTTCGCTCTCGCCCTTACCTGTTTTGACCGCAACCACAGCCATATCGCACAGATAACCATTGGTAATGAAAATCTTAGAACCATTGATAATATAATCATCACCATCTTCAACGGCTGTCGTACGCAAAGCTTGTAAATCAGAACCTGTCCCCGGCTCAGTCATCGCAATCGCACCCACCACCTCACCTGTTGCCATTTTCGGCAACCAATCTTGCTTCTGTTGCTCATTTCCAAAGTTGTTAATGTAATTTGCCACAATATCCGAATGTAGCGAAAAACCTGATGCAGAATCTCCGACGCGTGCCTGTTCTTCCATCAAAATCATTGAATACAAACGATCTACACCTGAGCCACCATATTCCTCAGGCATCGTGCAACATAGCAAGCCTAATTCACCTGCCCGATTCCATAAATTACGGTCTAAATGCTGCTGCGCTGCCCATTTTTCATTGTGTGGTGCAATTTCAGTTTCAAAGAAACGCCGTGCGGTTTGACGAAATTGTTCATGTTCAGTACTGAATAAAGTGCGGGGAATCATTGGTGCGACAAGTTGTGGAATATTTAAAGCTGACATTACATTTCCTTTGAATTGGTTTTATTTTTCTGGCGGTTGAAAGTTAAAAACTTAAACTTAAAAAATTAACTTTCATCTCTAGTTTTAAAATGTGGATGATTTTTCGTCAATTGTATTAAAGATAGCTCAATTCATAAAAATGATGCTTTTTGCCAAGTTTAAATTGATCGAACAAGGTTATTGAGAATAATTATCCAATGTTCTACGATGGATTCTATAATCGTTAAATAGAGCCAATTGATTTTTTTTATCTGGTTATTTGATCTTTCAAGACTCATTTTTAAGCTCAGATGATCGTTTAAAATGCAACTACATTGAAAATAGTACTTGTGATTTCTACAAAAATTTTTAAATTATTTCATCGTTACTCTTTGTAATTTCACTCTATTTTTTAGACAAAAAAGCTCACTAAAACTTTCTATAGAGTCCGATTTTTCACCATTAAAAAATAAATCTTAATATTTTATTTAAGTCAAACTTATCAATATAAATATATGATTCATTTAAATTTAAAATTTTCTAGTCTAAATAATAAACTACACCGTTTACACTTTTTTCACTTTTTCAATTCTTAGAGTATTTACTCTTATTTTTTATATGTTATTTTGTAAAAAGAGGTAAAATTCAAACTCTATTTGTAAGTTACAAATATTCTAAGTTTTGTTTACAAATGCTTCAAATCATTCATTTTATGGCTAGGGAAAAACTAAAATGAAATTAAAAACGCTAACTACTGCTATTTTATTTGCAACATTACCTGCAACAAGTATTTTTGCTGCAGCGCTAGATCGATCTGGTCAATCGATGTCCGCTTTTTTACAACCTGATAACTATTTTGAAGCAGGTCTTTCTGTTTTAGATCCAACTGTTGAAGGTCGTGAAGCTGGAACAAGTGAAACACGCCGTAATATTGAAGATATGGGTGAAGATTATTATTTCCCATCAGCAGCGTTAAAACTTCAATTGACAGACAATATTTCTTTTGGTCTTTTATATGATCAACCTTTTGGTGCAGATGCGAAATATCATGGAAGTAATGTTTTCGTTTCAAATCCAGGAGCAGATACTGTTTTAAGCAATGCTAGTGTTACCAATCTAGCAAATGCAACACTAAAACCGCTTAGTGCCGAACAACGTGTTGGCTTAGCTCTCAAATCCCAAGGAGTAGATTTAACTTCTGCTCAAGGGCAAGCGATATATCAACAAACTTTAACAGCCTACAATGGAAGTCCTGAAGCTAAAAAGAAAATAGATGATGGCGTATTAGCAGGAATTGAAAAAACAGTTAAAGGTACTTTAGCACCAATTGATGCTGGACTTGGTAAGGGTGTTACTCAAGTTGAAGTCGATACTCAAAACTTATCGATGATTTTCGGTTTCCAACCTATTAAAAATATTAACCTCTATGGTGGTGCTGCATACCAAACCATTAAAGGTAAAGTTAGTTTACGTGGTCAAGCGTATAGTCTCTATAATGGCTATGATGCATCAATCAAAGAAACTGGCGGTGTAGGTTGGTTAGCAGGGGCTTCATATCAAATTCCTGAAATTGCCTTAAAAGCATCGATCACATATCGCTCTGAAATCGATCATGATGTAAGTGCAGTTGAAACACTTTCTGCTGAATCTGCTTTGGACTCAAATCCCGCTGTACTTACGGCATTAAAAATCACTGAAGAGGATTACAAAAAAATCAAAGCACCTGGTAAAACTAAAATTACCACACCACAATCAGTCAATTTAGACTTACAAACTGGTATTATGGAAAATACGGTTGCCTTTGCCAATATCCGTTGGGTCAATTGGAAAGACTTCTCAATTCAACCTCATAAATTCGGTGAAATCTCTAAACTGGTTGGTCCTTTAGTTAAACAGGATAAAGGCTTTAATCTCGTTGAATACTCAGATGATCAGTGGTCTGTCAATGCAGGTGTTGGTCGTAAACTAAATGACAAATGGGCAGGTACAGCTTCTGTCGGTTGGGACTCTGGTGCAGGCGATCCAGTTTCTACACTTGGTCCAACAGAAGGCTATTGGAATGTCGGTTTAGGCGTTCAATTTAACCCTACACCTGCAACCTTTATCGCTGGCGGTGTAAAATACTTCTGGTTAGGTGATGCTAAAGCACAAACAGGTGCACAAGCAGGTGGAAGCGAATATGTTGCTGAATTTACAGATAACAATGCGATCGCTTATGGTTTAAAATTAGGTTATAAATTCTAAGCATTAACCTTATAAAAATCACAACATTGTGGGATTTTTTATTTCAACTCTTCATATACACTTTTAAACTTTAAAATACTCAGGCTTAAAAGTCATAAAATAGAACTTCACCAGTTTCGAGTGAATATTCCGCACCAATCACTTTTAACTTCCCTTTTGCAATCAAACTTTCAAGTACGGCTGAACCATGTCGTAACTGATTTACAGAAGCAAATACATTTGACTTCACTGCATGCATAGATAATTTTTCAAGATCATCTTTTAACTCTGTTTGCATCAAAATTTCAACAGAAGGACGGACACGATTCACAATCGACATTAGGTTTGCTGAAGGCGGTGTATTAGGATTTTTGAGTGCTTCTATCGTTGAGTGAATCGCACCACAATGGCTATGTCCTAGCACAATGACCAAAGGACAACCAAAACTCTCTGCAGCAAACTCTACACTGCCCACTTGTGATGGCGCAACGATATTCCCTGCCACACGAATCACGAATAAATCACCAAAACCTTGGTCAAATACCATCTCCGCAGGAACTCGTGAGTCTGAACATCCTAAAATAATGGCAAAAGGTTCCTGACTACCTACCATTTCTGTTCGTTGTTGGTGTGTCAAAAACTTATTATGATTTGTTTCGCCATGAGCAAAGCGTTCATTACCCTGTTTCAAACGTTCTAAAGCTTCTTGAGCAGTTAGCATGTGTCATCAGTTCCATTGTGTGGAGATATATTTAATTTTAATACTGTCAATTTTGATTGTCACTGACTAAAAATAAACTCTGTTACAAATTAAGTTAAGTGTTATGTTTTCATTCAAACAGATAAACATTGACCAATTATGATACAAAATATAAAAATACTTTGAACCAATCGACACTTTAACCACATCCAACAGATGATTTAATCAACAACAAGCGATAAAAACTAACATTTTATGCAAAATATACCAAGACTTTAGCAAAACTAGGTCATCAAAAAATTGCATTTGCTTTATATAATGGTGAATTGTTTAAAAGGAATCTGATTCATGCCGCAAACGCCCTCAAAAACTTTTTCTAAATTTTGTAGAGCCGCACTCATTGCGAGTAGTATGACTTTTACTTTGTCTAGCTTAGGACTAAATATCAGTCATGCCGCAACACATGAATCGATTGATTACCAAAAAGTATTACAAGAAGAGCGAACTTGGGCAGGTGTATCGAGTAAAACCTTACGTGTAGGTGATGTGGTTTGGTCATATAGTGAAGGTGGTGACCGCAGTAAACCCACAGTTTTATTGATTCATGGTTTAGGGAGTAGTCGTGATACATGGAATGATGTTGCTCATGAGTTAACCCGTCATTATCATGTAATTATGCCTGACTTACCTTTTGCAGGAACCACTCAAGTTCCTGCAATTTTGATATTTCTGTTCCTAATGTCACTGAACAACTGCGCCGTTTTATCGAAGCAGCCCGTATTCAAAATAATTTGAATGTCGTGGGGCATTCTTTGGGTGGCGCAATTGCGATGTTTTATGCATCTCAGTACCCTTATGATACTAAAAGTTTATTTTTACTCAGTTCTGGTGGTGTATTTAAAAGCAATAATACTAGCTATTTAAAAACACCTGTTTATCTCAAACAATTATTGGTTGCACAAGCAGGTGACTTAAATTTCGTCATGAATAAAGTCATGTACAATCCACCATTTACCCCAAGCATTATCAATAATGAACGTGAAAAACTTTTGATTTTAAAGGCTCAGGATACCAAAAGAGTGATAGATCAAATCGATGCTTTAAATAAGTTATATACAACAACATCATTTGCTACGATGGTGAGAAATATTGAAGCTCCGACATTGATTGTATGGGGCAAACAAGATCAAATCGTTAACATGGAAGTTGCACAAGAACTTAAAACGATGATCAAACGTAGTGAAACACCTGTAATTTTAGATCGAGTAGGTCATATGCCATTATTAGAAGCACCTGATAAAGTGGTTGATGCCTATCTGTCTTTTCTAGATAAAGTTCAGTTACAAAAGAACCCTTTGGCTGATCAGAAAATTTTATAATAAGGCATCATTATGACTCATCCCATGATTGAACAATTGATCGATGCACAATTGGCTTTTTTAGATCAAGAATTTACACAAGCAGATACCATCCAAAATGAATTTAAAGCATTTTATCTTTGGTTTCGCAAACAAACGCTGCAAAGTATTTGGAGTTTCGAGCAAATTAATCAATTGCTACAGAAGCAAATTTTAGCAACACCTGCCAGTGAGTTTTTGATTGAGCAAATCGCTGAACATATCCGTTTTGCACTGATCCACCCAAGTAATGACAATGCTTGTATTGAAGATATTATTCCTGTAGCCACGATTGATAAAATCGCACAATATGTGGCGAGTAAATCATCACATCGAAAAGCATTGATTAAAAAAGTTGTGAATAATCCTGCATTTTCTCTCATGCTCACACAACTGATTCATCATTCAATCCAAGATTATATGGATAATTCTGTGATGAATAAAAAAGTGCCCGGTGTTGGTCGCTTTATGAAAATGGGGAAATCTGTTCTAGAATCTGTTACTGATACCAATTTAGATGATACAGTAAAGCATTATTTGCAAAAGAATATTATTAAAATTAGCCAACTGAGTGAGCAAGTCATTAACCAACATTTTGATGATGATAAGCTCTACCATTTCCAAGCAAATTTATGGCATAGAATCAAAAAACAGCCATTAAATGTTGTACGAAATTATGTAGAAGTGAATGATCTACCGAAGACTGTCGCTATGGGGCATGAAATTTGGGAATATTTACGTCAGACAGATTATCTCAAACAGCAAGTTCATGATGGTGTTTACGCATGGTACATTCGTAATCAGCAACGCCCTTTTGATTTGTTACTGCATGATCTGAATATTGATGAAGCATTAATTGAACATGAATTACAAAATTTACTTGCACCCATTATTCAACAACTTGTATCTTCTGAACATCTAAAAACACGGGCAAGAATCTATTTGGAAAAGTTCTATTATTCAGAACAAACCTTACAGATTTTAAATGTAGAAAAAGGCGTTTAACGCCTTTTTCTTATTCTACAATTCAATCCATCTGTTTAGATCCGAATATTAGACTTTAGAAATTTGCCACAAAACTAATGCCATAACGACGACCATCAAGTAAACGATCACCATCTGAGTTTTCTGCAGTCTCATCTAACAAATTATAAACGCCAAATTTACCTTTTAAATGTGGGGTAAATTTATAGTTAAAACCAACATCTAAGAACTCATAGCCAGGATTTGGATTAGACATTGAAGTACGGCTAAGATAAGCGGAAGTTTCTCCACGATAATGCAAACGTGACCATACATTCAATGCATCATTAATCTCATGATCTACAGTGATATTAAACATGTGTTCTGGCATTTCATTTAAAGGCTGACCTTTGAAATCACCTGATTTAATCTCAGTATCTGTAAATGTATAATTTGCTGTAAGACTAGTATATTCCGTTAGTGCTGCTTCAACTGTTGCCTCTACTCCTCTTAACTCTGCGTCATCCACATTAATACGATCACTGATGAAATAGAATGGTGTAGGACCTTCAGCACATTTCCATGCTGCAACATTATTACGGTTGGTATTTGAACCATCTGTATCTGTTTCACAGGTTCTCACTTCTGTGATTTTGTCTTTAAATTGTGTAACGTAACCTGTTAATGAGGCATTAAGGAAACTATTTTTCCAGTTTAAACTCAACTCTGAAGATACGCTTGTTTCAGGATCTAAGTCAGGATTTGCACGGATAATGCCACGACCTGTTGAAGTTGGTGAACCACCGCCACCTGTTACACTATAAAAGCCTTCTGTCGCAGCACGAATATCAGGTTGCTTATATCCTGTAGACACACCACCTTTAATGGTAAAGTTATGATCTAAACTATATACACCATATAGACGTGGTGAGACATTACCACCGTAGTTCTCATCATGGTCATAACGTAAACCACCAGTTAAATTAAAACGATCAGTGATACGCCATGTATCTTCTAAAAATGCGGCTGCTGACCAACGGGATAATTCACTAAATTCAGGAATATTTGGATTACGATTGGTTGCTTTATCATTTAAAGCTTCATCTTTATAATAAGCACCAAATGATAATTTATGGCTTGCAACATCCCAATTCCATTGATTATTGAATGTCCATGTTTCAAGCTCAATACCTTTGGTATCTAAAGTGGTATTGGCACGATCTGGATTTTTAGAATTTTCGTATTGTAAATAAGTTTTGCTTTCTAAATTATCCGAATACTGCCCATTATGTGTTACAGAATAAACACTACGATAATTTCGAGAAGCAGAATCCTCCGCATTTTTTGCAGGTGCAACTGTTTTACTGACAGTAGAAGCAGCATCTTGGGTGACAAAATTCGCTTCAAATTGCAAATCGTGCTCATCATTTACCAAATAAGTTAAACGAGTATTTAAACTTTCACGCTCTACACCACGAAAGCCACCGACATAACTGTCTTCTTCACGCTCTTGTTTATTCACACCCAATTGTAAACCAAGTTTATTGGCAATCAGTGGACCAGCAAGATACACCGAAGCATTTTTAATATCACCCGAATCGGCATAATCCTGTACGACAGTACCTAGCTCTACTGTACCAGACCAATCATCAGTGACTTTTTTAGTAATGATATTAACCACCCCACCCATTGCATCACTGCCATATAATGTTGAAGCAGGACCTCGAATAATTTCAATACGCTCAATCGAAGCCATCGGTGGTAAGATATTTTTTTCAAAACCGTTATCATCACCATTTGGGTTAACATCTTTAGAATATTGGCGTTTACCATCAACCAAGAACAACGTGTAGTTAGAACTCATACCACGAATGCTAATACTTTGCGCAGAACCTGAACCAGATACCACAACCCCCGGTGTATTACGCAATACATCTGTAATATCACTATATTCACGTTTTTGTAATTCTTTTTGGCTAATCACCGTCATTGTTGCTGGCGCTTTACTTTTATCTTGCTTATAACCTGATGCAGTTAAAACCACTGTCTCAAGCTGCACAGGCTCTGCTTTATTCTTTTGAATATCACTGGAATTTTCTTGTGAATCATTTGCGTAAACTTGCCCCATCATGAGCGATAGCACAGAAATAGACAGCACAGATTGGATAATACGGTTTGACATAAAAGGTATTCCAGAGAGTTTCAAAATACAGAAAAAGAATGAAAAGTGCAGTTTGCGTGTCTAAGTGTAACAAATGTAAATCTAATTACAATAATAATGATAATAATTCCTATTAAGTTTAACTAGAACCTATCTATTTGCTTTATATTTAACCAAACGTTTAAATTTTTAAGGTTGTTTTAAGTTTTATAATTTTTTAAATAAGTAAAATACTGCCTCTAAAATATTCACTCATAAAAAAAGCTCCTCGATTTGAGAAGCTTTCTAAAATATTTTCAAACAAAATTATTTGAAATATGCACCATCTGCTTGGCTATGGTCAGTTTGATCCACCACACGTGCTAGTTCAGGAACATGTTCTTTTAGTGTCGTTTCCACACCTTGTTTCAACGTCACATCAATCGCAGAACAACCTTGGCAACCACCACCAAATTTAAGTACTGCAGTTAAGCCATGTTCTTCATCTTCAACAACTTCAACCAATGCACAGTTACCGCCATGCCCAGCCAAACCTGGATTGATTTCTGCTTGCAATACATAAGTAATACGTTCTTCAATCGATGCATCAGGACCAACACGAGGTACTTTTGAATTCGGCGCACGGAATGTTAACTGCCCACCAAAGCGGTCTTTGTTGTAGTCAATCACCGCATCTTTTAGATATGGTATTGATGGTGAATCGATAAATGCAGGAAATTCTGCATATTCTTGACGGTAATCAGTTGCAATCACTTCTTCAGGTGCGCTATATGCCATACAACATTCAGCACGTGGCGTGCCTGCATTTTCTACAAACACACGAACGCCAATGCCTGGAGTATTTTGTTTTTCCAATAATTCTTTCAAATACTCTTGCGCAGTTGGAGTAATCAATAAATTTGGAAGTTCTTCTGCAACTGCAGTATTGGTGTTCTCAGTCGACATAACTCTATCCTCAAGCTGAAGTCGGTATTTTAACTGAAGATGAGGACGAATAAATAAAAATCAACTAAAATTGTCGGAATTGATGAAAAACAACATGATTTAATCGCAATTAATGGCATGATTGCTGTTAAATTGATCTTCTAACTTTGCTTAGTGAACACTTATGCTGCATTTACCTTTTAATCACACGATTACCATTATCTTAATTACCGTGGTCATCTCCTTGATTGCTTTTTCAAAACGTCCAGTAATGGATCGTCTTATTTTTTGGCCACCTGCGATTCAACAAAAATCACAATATGACCGCTTTATCTCACATGGTTTTATTCATGCTGATGGTATGCATCTGTTATTTAACATGGTTACCTTATTCTTTTTTGGTAGCATCATTGAAAGTTTTTATCGCCAATATCTCTATGACTTAGGCTTTGTCTTATTTTATTTGGGTGCATTAATCTTTGCAATTTTACCAAGCTATTTAAAGCATAAAAATGACAGTCAATGGGCGAGTTTAGGTGCTTCGGGTGCGGTCTCTGCGGTATTATTTGCCTATATTTTATTTCAGCCGTGGAAGTTGATTTTTGTCTTTTTCATTCCTGTTCCTGCGATTATTTTTGCCGTGCTCTATGTCGGTTATAGCATTTGGTCAGGTAAAAAGGGCAATTCGAATATCAATCACAGTGCGCATCTTTGGGGTGCTGCTTATGGTGTTGTCATGACGATCATCATTGAACCAAAAGTTATTCCTCATTTTTTCAATCAATTAATGCAATTACCTTTCTAATTTTGATGTCAAAATCACATCTTAAGTTGAATATTAGCCACATTTGAATGACTAATATTCGATTTAAATGTCTAGAAACGAATCCATAAACCAAGTTTAGCAACAGGAATCCATTTTAAAGAGCTACTAAAAAGTTCTTTTTCAACACGAAGTGCTTCACCCAGTGTCGTTGTTTGGTCTATATCTTGAACTGAAGTATTACCATTTTCAGGATAATATGAGACCTGTGCTTCACCTGCGTACATTGCGCCCAATTGTGTTGATAAGCCCCAGCGTTTACTGAGGTTTGGACTCCAACCAATACCAACATATGGCAAAACTTTTTTATCAAAACTTACATCAAGTTTGACATTTCCGACTGTGTTAGCATCAAAAATTGCATGATTAAACTCATATTCAGGTCGCTCTCCATCATCTAAGTAAAAATCACTTGGAGAATACTGCCCTTTAAAATTAATATCTTGATTATACAGACCTAGCGAAATATGAAATGCACCTGCAAAAGGTCGAATATTTGCAGCAAGATATTGAACTTTGCTGTCATAGTCCACTTGATCGACTTTCATACCACTTGTTAATTCAAAATCTAAACCTTCAGCATTGTATTTACCGCCGTTATAACCTGCGACAATGTCTAGATATGAATTAACAGAAAAACCTGCACCAACTCCAAAACCTAACAAACCAGCTTCTGCAAAAACGACAAAAGGTTTTGCATTTTCTGCATACGCTAAACCTAAAATACGGCGCTCAGAGGCTGTATCGGCTACTGCTGCTACATTTTCAACCGTGGTCACAGCTTGGGGTGGCATTTCAACAGGTACAATGACTGATGTTTGTTCAGCAACAGTAGGCGCTAAAGTTGAATTTTCGACTATTTCAGTTTCAACAGGTGCTACAACCGCCTTTATAATGGGCTTTGATTCATGAATAATCAATTCAGCATTCGCACTAGTCGCCAACAATAAGCTAATACTTGGAAGAATATATTTCATATTACATTCTCCTTAGAATGTATAGCCCATATTAACCATGAAACCTTTTAAATCATTGTCAGTATATGTATAGGTTGCTCCAATGCGATAGTCTGAAATCCATGCATTCGGTTTCAGGTTTTTAAAGCCAATCGATGCAGAAATGTCATGTGACACTTCGGTATATAACTCATCCCCATGAAAATCGGTACGTGCCAAAGAGACTTTCGCAATCAATGGGCTATTATTAATACTACGCTTTAATACTTGGCTATATTCCACGCCATTACGCAGTACAGTATTTTTTAAATCATAATGGGTTTCATAATCACCAATTTGAATCGAATCGGTTTTATACACGGTCGCCATATTAATAATATTAATAGATGCATCCCAACTTAAAGGAAACTGTAAATTACTCACCAAACCACCACCATAAATGATCGCAGCTGAACCTAAATCCTCTGAACCTGTCGCACCAACACGTACTTGTGGCATCACGAACCAAGTTAAATCTTTATTCTCATAAGCTTTAACATTTACCCCGACACCTAGGTTAATACTTCCAGAATACGCGCCTTCTGTATCCACCAATGTGATCGGTGCATCAATAGCTAAACCAATCTTATTACCAGCAAACCAATGACTATAGGTTAATGGCAGGTTATAAACATCTATTCCATAATCCCCTTGAGTATAACGTCCAAAACGCGGTGCAATACCAAAACTAGAACGTGAACCTTCGGTTTTTGCACCCAGTGCATGATTTGAAGTCATATCAGACATTGCATCTGTCGTACTGACACTCATCGTACTCATCAGACTATTTGGGTTACCTGCCACTGGATCAATCGCTGTATTTTTAACCCATTCTTTCGTCAGCGCTTTTAATATATAACTATCTTCACCTTTGAGTGCATTCAAAAATTCTTCTTTGGCTTGCTCTCGTGTACCCCCTACTGCACCATAGGTTTTATGAATACCTAAAGATGGAATACTAAATTGTAATTGAGGTGAATCTTTTGCAAATTCTAATTGTGTATTTACACCTCTTAGATTTAATGCAGAATGTGCATAAGTCGTTTCTGTATAATTTGGAAATAATAATTTCATATTGGTTGATGCATACTGATCAATCGCATCACTAATATTGCTATATCCTTGTGTTTGATAACTTCCTTGATCTACATTAATTTGAGCAAAAAATACATCTTTTGCTTGTGTACTACTTATGACAAAACATGCCAAACCAGCAACTAAATATGCCCCGAATTGAATTTTCATAAATTTCTCACAGATTCTTACATCAAATTTCCCCACACTCAATGTATTGTTTTATCAAAATTATTCTATTCCTCAAATGAGGTATTTACATGCAAATTCATTGTAAATATGTCAGATAATAGTCAACATCACAGCCTAAATTTCTCTACTATCCTATTATTTTAAATCATGCTAAAAATTACAATTTCATGTAAAAAATCCGCTATTATTTTCCTAAATTTAAGGTATTTATAAAGAATAAACTATGATCAAGGAATGAAAACATGAAAAAAATATTTAGCTTGTGTACTGCTATTTTTTTAATTTCACTGAGTGCTTGTGCTGTACGCACACCCGCAGGAAGTGTTGTCATAGACCCTGATGGACATCATCATGACCACGATCGTGGTGGTTTTTGCCCACCTGGACAAGCAAAAAAAGGACGTTGTTAAAACCTAAGCCTCTTTTTTTAGAGACTTTTGATCATTTTGACCTCAAATAATTTTATTGAAAAGTGATCTATTTTGGCAGAAATTGCCACCAGATATTTAAACTTGGCGTGGATAATGTATACATCTGTATATTAATGATGAAAAAATAGAGATTTTTTGCATGCCCACTCCACTTGACGGTTTACAATTCCCCATTGATCCTGAAACTCAAAAAGTTAGCACCTCAACACTCGGTAAAGAAATTATTGCAGCAGCATTGTCATTGGTTGATCAAGACAGTGCACAAAAAGTTTCAGACGAGAAAAACTGGCGTAAAAACTATCCTCGACATTTTAAAGCATTGGTTTCTCAAGGCATTCGTTCAATCAATGCGCCCATTACCATCGCCAAACAAGGCTTAGCTAAAGCACAAAATAGTTTTGATTTTTATCGTGATGGGCAGCGTTATCTGCTTAAAGATGTCATGACTGTGCCTAATATTCAGTCTTTACATACTGTTCGGTTTCAAGGACAAAGTACTGCCGCTCCTGAGTGGTATGTACCTTATCATGGACAAAAATTGCAAGGACAAGCTCTACTGGATCAAATCCAAACATGGGAAAATAATGGCATTATTGAACCAAGCCATGCCAAGGCTTTACGTAATGTCATTGCACATCCAGAATGGTTTGATTTGTCTAATCGGAGCATGGTCTTGTTTGGTGCAGCATCTGAAGCTGGTCCACTCACTTGGCTCGCAAAATGGAAAGCCAATATCATTGCCATTGATTTACCTAATGCTAAAGTTTGGGAGAAAATCCTCAATACAATCCAACACGGCAATGCAACTTTATATGCTCCAAGCACTGAAGTATTGGCTGAAAATTTATCAATCAATGAACTTAAAAATAAGCTCGGTGCAAATCTACTGACCCAAACACCTGAAATTGCTCAATGGTTAGCACAAAATCCTCATACTTTAGATTTGGCTGCCATTGCTTATCTCGATGGTGAAAAGCATGTGCGTGTATCAATGGCGATGGACAGCATCATGAGCTATGTCAGCACACAAAAGCCTGATAGCTCGTTGATGTATATGTGCACACCGACCGATGTCTATGCTGTACCCAAAGAAGTGATTCAAGCTGCGACGGATAAACATCAAACCCGTTCTCAAGTTGAAAAATGGCTGAGTAAAAGCATTGCAACAGTATCCTTGAAGCAATTATTTAAAGCCAATAATCAGCAATTGATCAACTCTGATAATGGACACAGTTATGGCATTGCAGACTGTTTAGTCGTTGAACAAGGTCCAAACTATGCTTTGGCAAAACGTATTCAACAATGGCGAGCAACATTAGCACGTCATCATGGACAACATGTTAGTATTAATATTGCACCATCAACAACCACTGTTTCAGTAACGAAAAATCCATTACTCAAAGCAGCATTTAACGGTGCGAGTTTATTTGATGTAGAAGCCTTTGCACCTGAAACCACCAATGCCATCATGGCTGCGCTGTGGATTCATGATTTACAAAATCCTGATGCTGTCGCAAATCCTGACACTCAGATCGAGCATCCTTTGGAACTGATTATGGATGGGGCAAATCATGGTGGCTTATGGCGTGTCGCATATTTAGCACGTACTGCCCTGCCTTTTGCAGCAATTTATGGCTTTGCCAATGAAAAGTTGCCAATCAAACGAGTGTTTGGCAAATTAAGAAAATAAGTGCAAAAATAAAAAACGCTGCAATCGCAGCGTTTTTTATTTTAAATTCAAAGATTAGAAGACTTTTAATAACAACCAGTACAGTGCACCTGATAAACAGATTGTTGCAGGCAAAGTGAAAATCCATGCTGATAAAATCGTTTTCACTGTCGCAAAATTCAATCCTGATTTATTGGCAACCATGGTACCTGCAACCGCAGAGTTTAATACATGTGTGGTTGATACAGGCATACCAAAACCATCTGCTGCTGCAATTGTTGTCATTGCAACCAACTCAGCAGACATCCCTTGACCATAGGTCATATGATGCTTACCAATACGTTCACCCACAGTGACAACGATACGTTTCCAACCCACCATTGTTCCAAGACCAAGTGCTAATGCCACGGCAACTTTAACCCAAGTAGGAATATACTGTAAGAAAGAGTCTAAATGACTACGATATTCTTTGACTGTTTTCGCTTGTGCTTCACTCATTTCAGGCAACTGCTTCGCTTTGTCTAAGCGTTTGAATGCTGTTGTACTCAAATACATATCATTACGTAATGATGAAACTTCAGTTTCAGGAATATCTTTTAAATCACCAAACTTACCTACACGATCACCCAAATGGTCAGTCAAACTTGCCAGAGCTGGCACAACTTCTGGTGTAAGTTCTTTAGTTTGAATATATTTGGTAATGGTATTACGCGCTTGTTCATCTGAAATTTCTGCATGTTGCGTATAAATTGCAGTTGCAGTTTGCTCAGATAATTGTGAGAAAGACTGTAAATGTTGCTGATCTAGGTTTTTATTCAGTGAATAAGCCAATGGTACAATCCCGATCAAAATCAACATGATCAAGCCCATGCCCTTTTGCCCATCGTTTGAACCATGCGCGAAACTTACACCTGTACAGGTAAAAATCAAAATTGCACGAATCAATGGTGGAGGTGGCTTATTCCCTTCTGGTGGTTGAAACAACTCAACTTGTTTCTTGAAAATCTTTTTCACCAACAAGAATACAACTGCTGCAAAAGCAAAACCAATCAAAGGGGAAAATAGTAAAGCTTTACCCACTTTCATCACTTGATCCATGTCTACACCACTTGCACCACTCGCTGAGTGCAAAATGTAGTTCATAATGCCTACACCTAAGATCGAACCGATCAAAGTATGCGAGCTTGATGCTGGAATCCCTAAGAACCAAGTGCCTAAGTTCCATAGAATAGCCGCGATCAACATCGCAAACACCATAGCGAAGCCTGCGCCACTGCCGACATTCATGATCAGTTCAACTGGAAGTAATGCAATAATGCCGTATGCCACAGCACCACTCGCAACCATCACCCCAAGGAAGTTACAGAAACCAGCCCACATCACTGCTACAGGTGCAGGAAGTGCATTGGTATAAATTACGGTTGCTACAGCATTGGCAGTATCATGGAAACCATTTACAAACTCAAAGCCCAACGCAATAAATAAAGCTGTCGCAAGTAAGACAACTGAATATAAGCTCAAAGGTGGAACATGAGCTAAATCAGCAGAAAGCTGAACACCAATATAAATTAGTGTCGAAATAATAATCGTTAAAAACACCGGCATAAAAAACTTGGGTGTCGGAACATGCACATTCGTCGACTTACTTGAATGTGACGATGGTGATGAATCTGAAACGGGTGGTAAATTAGAATTCATGCAGACGTTTTAAGCGGATGATAGAATGCGCTTATTGTTCAATTAAATTATGACAATTATATGACAAACAGCTGTCATATAAAGCAACATTTTTGTTTAATTGCATGGATAAAAATTACCTAAAAATATCCACATCTGATATTTAATTATCAAAAATCAAAATATTAGCCCCTATTCAACTTGCAATTTATACCACTTTAAACATTTCCACCATTTGAAATATTTGTAATATTTGCAATAAAAAAGTGCATCTTATTTTATAGGGGTATAATATTTTATAGAAGTGCTATGACATTATGATGAAAATTCAAACAAAAGTACGTCTTCTACCATTCCCGACCAAAGCAAAAAATATTTTCCACCATCAAGTGCTATGAATAGCAATAAAACTGATGTGAATTCTGCTAACATATATGCCGATTTTATATTCCATCGGATTGGGTTATTTATGTCCACGCTTACCACCCTAAAAGAGCTACTTGCTCAACGGATTCTGATTATTGATGGTGCAATGGGTACCATGATTCAGCGTCATAAACTAGAAGAAGCCGACTATCGTGGTGAGCGTTTTGCCGACTGGGCATCTGACCTTAAAGGCAATAATGACCTTTTGGTGTTGACTCAACCGCAAATCATTCAGGGTATTCATGAAGCGTACTTGGATGCGGGCGCTGACATTATCGAAACCAACTCTTTCAATGGTACAAAAGTTTCAATGTCAGATTATCACATGGAAGAATATGTCCATGAGATCAACTTTGAAGCAGCACGCATTGCCAAAGCGGCGTGTGAAAAGTATTCAACCCCTGACAAACCACGTTTTGTGGCAGGGGTGCTTGGTCCTACATCACGTACCTGTTCGATTTCTCCTAATGTAAATGACCCTGCGTTCCGTAACATTACTTTTGATGAACTCAAAGAAAACTATATAGAAGCTGCGCATGCCCTGATTGAAGGTGGTGCAGACATTCTCCTGATCGAAACTGTATTTGATACCCTGAACTGTAAAGCAGCAATTTTTGCTGTTAAAGAAGTGTTTAATCAGCTTGGTTATGAATTGCCACTGATGATTTCAGGCACGATTACCGATGCTTCAGGTCGTACATTAACTGGTCAAACTGCAGAAGCATTCTGGAACTCAGTCCGTCATGGCGATTTATTGTCGATTGGTTTTAACTGTGCGCTTGGTGCAGATGCTATGCGTCCACATGTCAAAACTATTTCCGATGTTGCTGATACCTTCGTTTCAGCGCATCCAAATGCTGGCTTACCGAATGCTTTTGGTGGTTATGATGAAACCCCTGAAGAAACAGCAGCATTCTTAAAAGAATTTGCGGAAAGCGGTTTGATCAATATTACAGGGGGCTGTTGTGGTACCACACCTGATCATATCCGTGCCATTTACAATGCAGTCAAAGACATCAAACCTCGCCAAGTTCCCGAAACCAAGCCTGCATGTCGTTTAAGTGGTTTAGAACCGTTTAACATTACCGCTGATTCATTATTTGTGAATGTCGGTGAACGTACCAACGTCACAGGTTCTAAAAAATTCTTACGTTTAATCCGTGAAGAAAATTTTGCTGAAGCTTTAGATGTGGCATTGCAACAAGTGGTTGCAGGCGCACAGGTGATCGACATTAACATGGATGAAGGGATGCTCGATTCGCAAGGTGCGATGGTGCATTTCCTCAATCTGGTTGCGTCTGAACCTGAAATTTCTAAAGTGCCAATCATGATTGACTCATCAAAATGGGAAATCATTGAAGCAGGCTTAAAATGCGTTCAGGGTAAACCTGTAGTGAACTCGATTTCCCTTAAAGAAGGTTATGACGAGTTTGTACAAAAAGCACGTTTATGTCGCCAATACGGCGCAGCGATCATCGTCATGGCATTTGATGAAACTGGTCAAGCAGATACCGCAGCACGTAAGCGTGAAATCTGTAAGCGTTCTTATGATGTGTTGGTAAATGATGTTGGCTTCCCTGCTGAGGATATTATTTTCGATCCAAACGTGTTTGCAGTGGCAACAGGGATTGAAGAACATAACAACTATGCAGTTGATTTTATTGAAGCGACAGGTTGGATTAAACAGAATCTGCCACATGCGATGATTTCAGGTGGTGTATCAAACGTATCGTTCTCCTTCCGTGGCAATGAGCCTGTGCGTGAGGCGATTCACTCTGTATTCCTTTATCACGCCATCAAACAAGGCATGACCATGGGGATTGTAAATGCCGGTCAGATGGCGATTTACGATGACATTGACCCTGAGTTAAAAGCTGCGGTTGAAGATGTGATTCTGAATCAGAATCAAGGTGAAAGCCATCAAGAAGCAACTGAAAAACTTTTGGAAGTCGCTGAAAAATACCGTGGTCAGGGTGCAGCGCAAAAACAGGTGGAAAATCTGGAATGGCGTGGACTTCCTGTCGAAAAACGTCTTGAACATGCTCTTGTTAAAGGCATCACCACTTTTATTGATGAAGATACTGAAGAAGCACGTTTAAAATCTGCTCGTCCACTCGATGTGATCGAAGGTCCACTGATGGACGGTATGAACGTGGTCGGTGACCTGTTCGGTTCAGGTAAAATGTTCCTCCCACAAGTGGTGAAATCTGCCCGTGTAATGAAGCAAGCTGTGGCTTGGCTGAACCCATTTATTGAAGCTGAAAAGTCTGGCGGTCAGTCTAAAGGTAAAGTCCTGATGGCAACCGTCAAAGGCGACGTACATGATATTGGTAAAAATATCGTGGGCGTGGTTTTAGGCTGTAATGGTTATGACATCATTGACCTTGGTGTGATGGTGCCTGCTGAGAAAATTTTACAGACTGCAATTGATGAAAATGTCGATATTATCGGTTTGTCAGGTTTGATTACACCGTCGTTGGATGAAATGGTTTTTGTTGCCAAAGAAATGCAACGTAAAGGTTTCCATGTGCCATTGTTGATTGGTGGTGCGACAACGTCTAAAGCGCATACCGCTGTAAAAATTGATCCGCAATATTCAAATGATGCGGTGATTTATGTAGCTGATGCATCACGTGCTGTAGGTGTTGCAACAACTTTACTTTCTAAAGAAATGAAGCTGAAGTTTGTTGAAGAAACCCGTGCGGAATATGAAAAAGTCCGTGAACGTATTGCCAACAAACAGCCAAAAGCTGCCAAACTGTCTTATGCAGAATCGATTGAAAATGGTCTGAAAATTGACTTTGCAGCGAATAAACCTGTGAAGCCAAACTTCATTGGTACGCAAACCATTACCAATTATCCACTAGAAACTTTGGTGGAATATTTTGACTGGACACCATTCTTCATTTCGTGGAGTCTGGCAGGTAAATTCCCGAAAATTCTGACGGATGACGTGGTGGGTGAAGCTGCGACTGATTTATATAATCAAGCGCAAGATATGTTGAAAGATATTATTGAAAATAAACGCTTTGATGCACGTGCTGTATTTGGCATTTATCCTGCTAACCGTTCTGCGGCTGATTCTGTTGAGGTGTATACGGAAGATGGTCAATCAGTGACACATACATTCCATCATATCCGTCAGCAGTCTGACAAAGTGACTGGTAAACCAAACTTGTCATTGGCTGACTTTGTGGCGACTAAAGATCAAGCGGAAGACTGGTTAGGTGGTTTCACCGTGTCGATCTTTGGTGCGGAAGAAATGGCGCATGAATATAAAGCCAAAGGTGATGACTACTCTGCGATTCTTGCGCAATCTTTAGGTGACCGTTTTGCTGAAGCATTTGCGGAGCATTTGCATGAGCGTATCCGTAAAGAGTTCTGGGGCAACCAAGCTTCTGAAAGTTTAAGCAATGAAGAGTTGATTAAAGAGAAATATGTCGGGATTCGTCCTGCACCAGGCTACCCTGCGTGTCCTGAACATTCGGAAAAAGCGTCTTTGTTTGACTGGTTAGGTTCTACCGATAAGATTGGTACGCAATTGACCACGAGTTTTGCGATGTGGCCACCTTCATCTGTCAGCGGTTTCTATTATGCGAACCCTGAATCTCAATACTTTAACGTGGGTAAAATTGCTCAGGATCAGCTTGAGGATTATGCGAAGCGTAAGGGTTGGACAATGGATGAGGCGAAGCGTTGGTTAGCGCCAAATTTGGATGATTCGGTTCAGTAATTTATAAATCCTCCCCAACCCTCCTTTAAAAAAGGAGGGAGTAAAAAAGCCCTCAAGTTGTGGGCTTTTATTTTTTAATCTCCCTAAATCCCTCTTTTAAAAAGAGGGACTTTCGCGTATCCAATGACTTACGTGACAACTCCTCCCTTTTTAAAAGGGAGGTTGGGAGGGATTAAATAGATATAAAAATACACCTTGAATTTTCTATTAAAACAACAATATAAAAATCAATCAAACTATTGAAAAACACTGACTTATGTTTGTATATAAATATCGTGGCGGAGCTTTTGAAAGGGATTTAGAATCTTTAAAAAATGATACGTTTTGGGCTTCAAATACAAGCCAACTTAATGATCCTTGCGAAGGACTCATTTTAATTGATGATTATCAAGAACAAATAGAAAATTTAAAAAAGATTTTTTATCAACATTCGGATAATTTAGCCTTAATTGAACAAAGTTTTCAAAACATCATTAATATGAAAGATACCAAACTCGGTATTTTCTCTTTAAGCAAACGTTATGACGATGAACTTTTATGGGCTCACTATGCCAATAGTCATAAAGGCTTTTGTATCAAATATGATTTAGATCAGCTCTTAGCAAAACAAAATCCTAAACATCGATTTTTTGATATTCAATATTCAGATAAAGTTCAAAATTTAGATTTTTCTCAAATTCTAGATCAAGATGATCCTGACCATCTAGTAAAAAAAAATGCTTGGATACAAATCACAGAGATGGGAATATGAGCAAGAATTAAGAATCATCACAGAAAATCAAGGCATTAATTCTTATGACTATAGAGCAGTCGAAGCAATTTATTTTGGATTAAAAACTCCGAATGAAGAAATTGAACAAGTCATGGAAACATTGCAAGGACGTAATATCAAATATTTTCAAATGTACTTAAAACCAAATTCTTTTCAATTTAAGGCTAAACCTATAGAAGATAAATTTCCCACAAATGTAAGATACAAATATTCAATATCTAATATTGCCCATTTGGCTGTTGATCCATCAACTCTAAAATCAGAGTATCTAACTTTTGCTCCTTACTTACAAAAGTTAGCAGAAATTATTCGCAGAGAACCTGATTGTTATGAAGTAAGTTATATTGACCTAAGCCATACTAAAAGCACTTTGACCAATCCTATCTTTTTTGCACAGTATAAAACTACTGAAAACGATTTATTTGTCCATACAGTCCATTACTCCACAGAGAAAATAGATCAAGAATATGGAAAAATTACAGACTTGTAATAATAAATCCCTCCTAACCTCCCTTTTTAAAGGGGAGGAACTCCACGAATCCAATACCATCATAAAATTCGCATGAAGTCCCCCTTTATCAAAGGTGAGAAACTACGTTTCGCAAGAGGGGGATTCTAACTGCATTTGAACCACCTCAAAAACCTTTTCAACCACCCCATCAACCTCATTCAAAATCTGTAAATTATCAAACCTCAATACTTTCAACCCTAACTGAGCCAAAGCCTCATCCCTCATCCGATCAGCTTCTAAGCCATCCTCTGAATAATGCTGACGACCATCACACTCAATCACTAAATTTGCAGATGGACAATAAAAATCCACGATGTAATTTAAAAGCGGTTTCTGTCTATAGAATTGCAAACCTAAAATCTGCTTATTCCTAAGCTTTGACCACAACAGCTTTTCTACATCCGTCATATTATTACGAAGATCACGAGACGCTTGTTTCAAGTTTTTATTGTAAGGTTTCATTATTATTCTCAAATATTCTAATTTCTCCCTAACTCCCTCTTTAATTTTAATAAAGAGAGCTCTTAAAGGAGTTCAGATTTCAAATAAGTGTACCTAAAACAAGAAAAACTATCATCCTTTAATCAGAAAAGCCACTTTTCAATCAAACTTCGCCCTGATTTCTTTTAAATTGGAATGTCGGTAAAAACTAATCCACCAACCTTAATTTCTTTAACCTCGCCCGAATCCCACCCTCTTTACGATTATGCCGTTTCGCAATTTCCTTAATCGACAACTTTTCATCCATAAAAGCATCAATCAAACGGACTTCCTCATCCTCAGTCCATTTCTGCCCAATCATCGAATCATCCACTGTTTCTGTATTTGATGCTGAAATCTGCTCTTCAGCTTTTTCGATGCTTACCTCAACCGAACTTTCAACAACCTCAACCTGACCAGCCGTTTGCTCATATATCTCTTTAATATCGGCAAGAAAGCCTTTATTTTCACAACCCAAAATAAACAGTTTATTCTGCGCACGTGTCATGCCCACATAAGCCAGTTTCCGCTCAGAATCTTGATCACGGTTTTCACCGATACGGGGCATATAATCCAGTCCCACAAAAAATACATGCGGAAACTCCAGTCCTTTAGAAGATTCAACATTCATGATCTTGATTGAGTTTTTGTTCAGATCCAGCCCTTTCTTTTCAGCACTGC
Source organism: Acinetobacter sp. CFCC 10889 (assembly GCF_003268395.1). Lineage (GTDB taxonomy): Bacteria > Pseudomonadota > Gammaproteobacteria > Pseudomonadales > Moraxellaceae > Acinetobacter. The sequence goes on from NZ_LQXQ01000005.1 coordinate 74,302, forward strand.
TGAAAACCAGTTCAACTTCAGTATCAGACATATAAGTACTGAGTCTGGACTTCAGTTCCGTCACAAAAATATCGTATTCAGCAGACTTTGCCTGTAACACGGCAATATCTTTCGGTGCTGTATCGGATTTAAGTAACTGACGAATTTTTCGGGCAATCAGATCAGCCAGGTGGCGCACATCATTTTCATGATAAATACTTGGATATTCCCCTGTTTTACACTCGCCTGTATCAGGATCTAAAACACGGTCATATTCATCACTGTTCTGCAAACTATCCATAGTTTTAGGATTTAAAAATGCTTTAGCAATATCCAGAATCTCTTTGGTATTGCGGTAACATTTATACAGTTCGACGGGCTTTTTCCCCTGCACCTGTAAACCTACAGAACGCCAGCTCGGTTTTTTACGGTTAAAAATATTCTGTGCAGGATCGTAGCAGAACAGAATATTATTAGTTTCAGCCTTCACCAACTGAGATAAACCAATAATCCATTCCTGAGCAAAATCCTGCCCTTCATCAATCAGAATAGCATCGTACTTTTCAGTTTCAGCCAGACCGCTCTGTTCCAGATGATCCAGCAAGATCTGCCCAACACGGCTGTTATAGTCTGTCTGCTTTTCATTTTTAAGCATGGACAGGTTTGCAGATGTGATCTGCTTGACCAAACCATGAAAGTTTCTGACTTCCAGTTTTTCATTAAAGTCATCGCCAAACATGTGCCGTAAATGATTACACAGTGAATTGTTATAACAGACCACTAAAATTTTATATTCGGGATAAATCGTTTTTAAATATTTAGCACGGCAAGCCAACACCAGCGTTTTGCCACTGCCAGCCACACCTTTTAAAATACGGTGTCCATCACCAATATTTTTCGCAATCGACTCCTGAGATAAATCAAGCGCTTTAACCTCCTGAGGCTCGACAACAAACAGTTCATCCTGCTTAAATTCATTGACTCTAATTTCGGGAAAAATCATATAACGTAGAAATTTTTCTTCTGCATAGGTCAGTGCTTCAAAAGGAAATGCGACCTCTTTAAATGCTGCAATCAATTTATTTTTAAATGTTTTATTTTCAGCAACCAGACGTAAGTCATCTTTATAAATGGTTTTATGTGCCGTTGTAATTGAAGGCAGGCTTAAGCCTATTTCATGGGCATCCTGTTCTTTCAGTTCGGTATAAATGACACAACTGCTGATCGGAAATTTGACATTGCCCTGATAAGCTCCATTCTGCTGTAAAAATACCGCTGTCTTTTTAAATTGATTCAGAATATTCAGCATGCACTTACGCACCTGTTGCTCGGGGTTTTGTACAGGAACTGGCTTTGCATTATTTTTATTATAAAAACGCCCTGTAAAAATTTCGGGATTTAAGGTTTCAAAGCGTTCTTTAGACCAGTCTTTGACTTCAATCACTAGCAAACCATGCTCAGGCAACCATACAATAAAATCGGTATAGCGGTTTAAAGCTTTAGGCTCATGCCAAATGATAGCATCATCATGCTGAAAAATAGTTTCAAGCAATTGATAAACCTTACGTTCCCCACTCGTTGCAGACTTTAGTTGTTGTATACTGGGAGGAATCAGTTCAGCCACGTGAATCTTTGCTCTTGATTAAAAATTGATTTTTAAATTATATGCATTTATGCGATACATTTCAAAATTTAAACAAATAATTCATGAATTTATATAGACCAAATAATATAAATTAAAATTTGATAGCATAAAATTCATAACTTTTAGTGCAATATCATAGAGAAAGGATTAATCAATACGTTACTACATCCTTTTTAATACCTATTCATAAATTATGATGTATCAACAAAAATGACTTAAATTGATTATAAGAAATTGTATAATTATTCTACATATAAACATACATTTTCCCCCAATATTCGTAATGGAATATTGGGGGTGGTATATCACACATCACTTTCTGAAATTAGACAACAAAGTATTGGTAATCGCATTATTATGCTTCACGACTTTGGTCTTTTTCGCCTTTGCTGAATTATCTTCTACGCGCTCAATTTTCATGGCACGAGGTTTACCATCATTATCTACAACAACAAATTTCACACGTTCATTCCGTTTCGGCTCACCATCAGCAAGGGGAAAATCAGAGATATGAAAGAAAATATCTTCCTCTGCTCCACCGATAAAACCAAAACCTCTATCAGCATGATACTGCTTAATTTTGCCTTGTTGAAATTCAGTTTTCATTTATATGCTCATCACATTTTACAATTGTCTCATTATACCCATCTTCAAAAATGATCAGAGAAAATAAATACAAATACTCGTTGAAATCAGGCGAATTTTACAACTACATACGATTTTTAAAGCCGATCCACAAATAACACACCATTTAAATGATCCACCTCATGTTGCACAATCCGTGCAGGAAAACCTGAAAATGCAGTTTCGACCGCCTCACCCGACAAAGTCTGATAACGCACCCGAATATATTCCGCACGTGCGACTTCACCACGTTCATTTGGCACACTCAAACAACCCTCTTCACCCCAAAGTGTAGTATCTGAAAAAGATAAAATCTCAGGATTAACCATGACAACCGCATCCATCTCAGGTGCATCAGGATAACGAGGATTTGAGCGTGATGCCACGATGATCACTCTTTTGGAAATATACACTTGCGGGGCTGCAATGCCCACGCCATTTCTCTCTAACATGGTGGCATGCAGTGCAGCAGTCAATTGTTGCAACCATTCACTGCCAAATTCAGTTTCAGCCACAGGTGCAGCAGTGATCGCTAAAACCGCTTCTCCACGTTGAGCCACAGGTAAAATCACAGCCATACATTTTCTCTTGTAATCAAAATTATCTATTCAATACTGTTCAAAATGATGAATAAAATAAATCATTTTAAGTATAGCTTCAGTTAGACACGCCATACTGATTTTTTCAGTAAAGTATAGCGAAAAAATGAATGTCAGCATTTTATTATTGGGTGTTTTATTTAGCTCAATTGGCTTAGGCTATTTTATTTATGGAAAAAAGCAACAACGCATCATAGTTTTGCTATCTGGCATTGCATTGATGATGTATCCCTATTTTATTGACAATATCATGTTATTGATCAGTGTAGGACTTGTATTAATGACTGTGCCCAAATGGGTCAAAATTTAGAAATAAGTGCTGTGCTAAAAAGCCTATCATTGTGGCAAGACATCTTCTTGATGCTCCATTTCAGTATAATATCGTACCTGATTTCGCCCTTTATGCTTTGCCAAATATAAAGCTTGATCTGCTTGGCGTAGTACCAATTCTTTGCTTTTATTTATATCCGATCTTGCCACACCAAAACTGGCGGTCACATGTAGTTTATGATGTAAGTCTAATAGGATTGGTTCTCGCTCAATCAGTTTTCGGCATTGCTCCGCAATCGCAATCACATGCTCCTCGGTTTTATTTTGCAAAATCAACAAGAACTCTTCGCCACCAAAACGCCCCGCCATATCATCTTCGGCTAAATGTAAATCTAACAATTTCGCCACTTTGGTCAGCACCAAATCACCAACATCATGCCCATAAGTATCATTGATCATTTTAAAATGATCTAAATCAAGTAAAACCAAAGTATAAGATGTTTGTTCAAGCTGCATGGTACTTAAACGTTGTGCAAGGCTACGGCGGTTAAAAATATTGGTCAGTGGATCAAGCAAACTCATCGTTTGAATGTGTGCCTCACGATTACGCCACTGGGTCAGTAAAATCTCGAACAGTACAATCGAAAATATGAGAATTGGAAATGACAAAATGAGCATACTGCATACCCAAAATGGATTTTCCGATAATATCGTACTGTTGAGTTCCTGACTAAATAATGGCGCATAAGGTATGCGTTCTAAACTACTGAGAACTATACAACTCAGCATGAATATAGTAACGGGAACAGCTGTGCTATAAATGATTTTACGGTCGAATAAGACTACACCTACTGAAATCAGACTGACATAACTGCCGATGGTTGCAGGACTAATAATTCCGACATTAAATCCGCCATAAATCAAAGTCGAACCAAAATAAAAAATACAAATATAGGGAAAATAATGTTTGATCCATGTATTATTTTTAAATTTCCAGCTAATAAATGCTAAGCATAAATATAAAAAGAAAATGATAATTGAAATGATAAGATGTGAAGAAAATAAATCTACATTCATCCAATATTTTAACGTAGGGAAATTAAAAACAAAGAGATACCATAAAATCCATAGAAGATAGTTTAAAGCACCTAAAATCAGTACTAAGCAACATTTTGTGAGTATATTCCAATTTAGAATAATATCCCCACCTATAAACTCACTGAATTTTCCCCACACTTTCATTTCAGTCTGCCATTTTGACTTATTTACTGATACTCTTTGATCAACCCCTAATAAAATGCAAAAAATCACATTATTAGAAATAAAAATCTAATATATCAAAATATATTGATAATATTTTTCATCATTTTAAATGCATATCAATATTCTATAATTTCAAATATTTCACACTAAAAATACATACTTTTCAAATGAAATCATAAATTCAATTATTAAACTAAGCAATCATATTGTGATTGAATATACGATATAAATCTTACCCTGTGATCATAATCAATCTACTTTTTACCTATTTTCCCCATATAGACTTTCAACTGTGAAGTATATTCAATAATTAAATAAACATCCCGATATTCAATACAAATATCAAATTCATCTGCACCATCGTCCAAGCCTGTGACAGTCCATGTTGTTCCATTTGGAAATTCATTCAACCACGTTGCTTTATAAAAATCTGATACCGAATCAAAATTTAGATATTGCTCAGGTTTGGCGATGATTTTCTCAGCCAATTGTTGAAACTTTTGCTTTTGCATCGCAATCAAATCAATCAACATTTTACGACCATCTTAGACATTCAAAGCTTGTTTATGTCGAACCTGTGTCCATTGCCACCAACCAAAGGCTGCCAATGCCACCAATGCCGCATACAAAGCTGCCGTAAGAAATAAATCTTTATAAAGAAACATACCGACATAAATAATATCGACAAAAACCCACAGCACCCAAGTCGCAATATGTTTACGACTTGTCCAATAAGTTGCCAACAAGCTAAATGCTGCCAATTGTGAATCCAACCATGGTAAAGCTGCATCTGTGAACGTATGCAATGACCAACCAAAGACAAAACCACCCACGGCTGCCAAGATCATTTGCCCAACCACAAGCTGTATTGTAATAGGTTCTATACAAATCTCATGGTCTTGTTGTTTACCTTTGAGCCAATGATAAAAACCATAAAAATGCATACTCACAAAGAAAAATTGTAAAATGGTTTCGCCATACAATTTATATTCGTAGAATAAATAAGCATATAAAAAACAGGCAACGATATTAAATAACCAACACCACATATTTCGCTTAATGGTCAATGCCACCCCGATGACACTGATGATCACGGAAAATATTTCTAATGGCGACATGTGCGGGCTACCCTGATGAGGAAGTGCTTATTATGAAAAAATACCCTGTGAATGCAAGATAAATTCACAGATTGGTTTATATTTTTTGCACAGTCGAAAGCCAACTCTTTTCAGCACTCCCCTGCCTTTGCGACTTCATGTTGCAACACATCTCACCATTCTATTTTCAACAAAATATGCTATCACTGTAGACGAAGCAGTCACTTCTTTGCATTTGACAGTTTTCTAACGATCGTTTAAAAACTTAAATAACAGCTGATTTTCAACTCAATCAAAATTAAAGAGAGAACAACAATGTCTACACAAGGAAAAGTTAGTCGTGAAATCCGTGGTCATATTTTTTTAATCGGATTGGATCGTGCTGAAAAGCGCAATGCTTTCGACAGTCACATGATCGAAGATTTATCGTTGGCACTGACCGAATACGAAAGCAATCCTGAACTGCGCTGTGCTGTGGTTTTTGCGCATGGTGATCATTTTACCGCAGGCTTGGATTTGGTTGAGTTACAGCCCAAACTTGCCGATGGTGTATTTAACTTCAACGATGATATTGTCAATCCTTGGGGAACTGTTGGTCGCCAACGTACAAAACCATTGGTCACTGCGGTTCAAGGCTACTGTTATACCGCAGGCATTGAATTGATGTTGAACTCGGACATCGTGGTTGCCCATGAAAATACCCAATTTACCCAAATTGAAGTGCAACGTGGCATTTTACCGTTCGGTGGAGCAACAGTACGCTTTGTGCAAGCAGCAGGTTGGGCAAAAGCCATGAAATATGTGCTGACAGGTGATTTGTTCTATGCACAAACGGCGTATGAAATGAATTTGGTCACAGAAGTGGTTGAAGGCAATAATCAATTGATTCGTGCCATTGAATTGGCTGAACGCATTGCACAAGCTGCGCCACTTGCTGTGCAGGCTGCACTGAAATCTGCACATCAAGCATTTCTGCAAAGTCCTGAAGCCGCCTTTGCCAATTTGCAAGATTTACTGACCCCATTACTTGCCTCTGAAGATGCACAAGAAGGTGTCATGGCAATGTTGCAACGTCGTGCACCGCAATTTAAAGGGAAATAAGCTTTATTTTTCATAATTTTTCATAAATTAATCAACTTTATAGCAATGCCAATAACATTGCGATGATCACGTTTGGTGAGATCTAATCGCTTGACGTGATCGCACTGATGAATAGTGAAATTATGATCAAAAATAAGTTTTTTACTCAGTTCAGCTCAAAGTGCGACAACTCAGAGAAATACAAAGTAGAGAAATGATGATGCAAAATCTACAACGACATACAAATACAGTAAATTTCACCACAGAACAGATGACATTTCAGGCTTTAGATGGCTATGTTTTAGGCGGAATGCTGTACTCACCTACAACAACGATCCAAGCCAAAATTATTGTATCGAGTGCAACAGGTGTGCCACAGCCGTTTTATCGTCGTTTTTCTGAATATGCGACACAGCAAGGCTTTCAGGTTTTAACATTTGATTATCGAGGTGTAGGTGCATCCTCACCAAAAAGCTTAAAAGGTTTTAAAATGTCCTATCTCGATTGGGGCAAACTCGACCTTGCAGGTGCAATCGACTATTTCTCAGATGAAGAATTACCTTTATTTGTTGTCGGACATTCTTATGGTGGACAAGCACTTGGCTTAACCCCAAATCATCATAAAGTCACCGCCATGTATTGCTTTGGTACAGGTGCAGGTTGGCATGGTTATATGCCATTCAAAGAAAAACTGAAAGTTCAAGTGATTTGGAATATTGTTTTTCCCCCCATGGTTGCCGTTACAGGTTATTTACCATGGAGCAAGTTCAATATGGGTGCAGATCTTCCCAAAGGCGTGTATGAGCAATGGCGTAAATGGTGCAAGAATCCGACTTATTTCTTCGATGACCCTGAACAAGCTGAACTCAAACCACTGTATGCACAAGTCCAAACGCCAATTTATGCAGTTGCAGCACTTGATGATGATTGGGCTTTGCCAAGTTCACGTTATGCATTTATGCAACATTATCAGCAAGCTGAAATGCATTACATCAACATCTCAGCAGATCAGTTTGGCTTAAAACAGATTGGGCATATGGGCTATTTCCGTAAGGGTTCAGAAGCAATTTGGGATAAAATATTAGAGACTTTTATAGTGAATTATATCGCTTAATACATTTCACCTCACCAATGGATCACCATGCGCCCACAGAAACTGACCACTGAACACATGCTCAATACTTGCGCCCTGCAATTTAAAACCCATGGCTATGCAGGTACGAGCATGGAAATGTTGGCACAAGCCTGTGGACTGACGAAGGCAGCATTTTATTACCATTTTCCCAATAAACACGCCTTGCTCATGCATGTTCTTGAACACACCCACCTCTACCTCAATCAACATCTGTTTGCCGTAGTGACAGCGAGCGATCAACAGCCCACAGCTATTTTTCAACACATACACCAACATGCAGTACAATTTTTCAGCTATGAAGTGACAGGCTGTTTGATCGGCATTATTTCAGTCGAATCACATGATATTTCAAATGAAGTGGTCGAAAAAATTCGAGCTATTTTTCAGGATTGGCAAGCCGCTTTTGCTCAGTTATTTCAGTATCAACATGACTCGGAGCAAGCACAAAATTTGGCGAAAATCAGCATTGCAGACTATGAAGGGGCAATTTTGATGACCCGTTTATATGATGATGCTTTTTATTTGGAACAGGTTGAACAACGAATTTTAAAGCTACTGAAATCCATTTAAAATGGTGAGGCAAACTGAATAGATTATAGGTGGTGTTCTAAAAAGTATGCTACTCAAACCATGACAGGATTAGACTTCGATCTTAACTTCATCCTGATGCTCGACTCCGAAACGATCAACATGGGTATAAAAAATCCCATATTTTCCAACATAATACTCTAAAGATTGTTGATGATAATTCCAGTAAATACACCATTCACCTAAATCAAATTCACCGATTTGACTGTTAGTTTTTGCAGGCATTTTATTTAAAAATTGCTGCTGAATCTGCTCTGCTTGATCAATGTATTGTGATTGTAAACGCTGCTCAAAAAACATTTTTGCAATATCATCAAACAATAATTGTTCTTCATCACTATATGCTATGGGCTCTATTTTACTTTCAACGATTTTAGGCTGTATAGGATCTTTAAAAGGTTTAAATGTGGAGGGTTTAAGCTTGGAAATCTGCTGTTTAGCAATCATTCGATACAGCAAAAAGATCACAACGCTAGCGATGATCAAAAGCAACAGCAATTTCATTTTTAAGCGCCTCTAAATTTATTTTTATCGTCTTTCAATATAAAGCACATGCACACCTATTTATCATTCTATTTGAATGCATCCTGCTGAAAGTTTTTTACATTGCCTGATTGGTAAATAAGCCCTTTATTTTTTTCTTTTTTAACTACAAGAGCTTGTCCAACATTTTTATGTTGAGCCTGACCTTTTTGGTCATCACCTAGATATATTTTCTTTTGTAAAATAATATTTTGACCTCGAGCTGTCACAGTGACACTGCCCTCATCCGATGCCATATAAGGAATCTTAGCGGAATATACATGCTGCTCATCTACAAACCAAACCAAAACCAGATCACCACCTCGTTCATACATATTGTCAAAGACCACTGTCGAAGCATCAACCTGCGCTACTGATCCCCCAACATAACCAATTGCATCTGCTGCTTGATCATTCAAAAACAGCTGTTTTCCTGAACTAAGTTTTAGCCCATAACTCGAATAATATTTTGAATGATCAGTTTTTTCTGTACGGCAAGAATAGGTTGTTAATGTGACTTTTCCAACATTTAAGCGATATGTTTTAGGCTCAAATACATCTGGATCATCCTGTGTACACTCAGAACTAAGTTGAACACTTGATGGTAACGCAGCAAATACATGATTTGAATTTGCCTGTACAGAGTTGCACATCAACAATATACAACTGAGGATATATTTTTGCATTCTCAAATTATGCTCACTTTTTCAGCTATTGAATTTAATCATAATCTCATTTAATCAATTATAAAATATCTTCATCTCTCCCCTTTGCGGATATCAATATCAAATCTCATGTAGAGTATTCCTTGTACATTTCTGTAAATGTCGATCAAGTCATTATTTTTACAAATAAAACAGAAAGATCATTTATTAGAGATCTTTCCATTCTATGTTAATCATCCATTATGGCTGGGCTTGTGGATGCTCTTTAAGTTGATCTTGTAACTGCTGTTCAAAATCAGCTTTGCCTTTTGCTACATAATGCTGCAAGCCATCTCGATCAATAAAAGCATAGGTATCACCTGCTTGTAACTTTGCTAATTTTGCTTTCATCTCAAAACGATCTGCTTTATTTGCAAGGAAAATATCAGCCTGAATTGCATCTAAACTTTTAAAGGTTTGCTGTATATCTGCCACGATATTGGGATAATTTTTGTTATTTAACAAATAGTAACCACCTGTAAATAAACTATCCGCATAGATCAGTCTATAATTTTTAAAATGATGGCGAATGTCGGTTGTCCAAGATGTTGCACCTGGTAAATGCCCTGGAGTTGCATGTGCAGTAAATGTCTGACGACCCAATTTAATTTGCTCACCATCTTTGATAATGACATCGACTTTCACAGGAGGAAAAGGTAATTGATCACCTAAAGCAAAATCTGTGGCAGCACCATTTTCCAACATTTCGGCATTCGCAGCACTGGCAACTAATTTTGCGCCACTCCATTGCTTTAACTGCGCAAACCCACCTGCTTGGTCTAAACGAGCATGACTATTCAATAAGTATTTAATCTCAGTCATCTTAAAGCCAAAACGTTCAATATTGGCTTTAATTTGTGGTGCAGATTGGGCTATTCCGCTGTCGATGAGCACTAAGCCCGCCCCTGTATCAATCAATACTGAAGACAGATTATCAGTGCCAACATAATAAACATGCTTAAATATTTTAAATGGTGCAATAGGTGCATTCCATTTCTCAAATAATGTTAAAGGCGGTGCTTGTGTTAAAGCTTGCTGAGGATCAAGCGCTGCTTGCGCCAAAGTTCCTACACCCAATATCAAACCACATACAGCAAATTTAAAGAATTGCATCACAGCCATCCATGACAAAAAAGAGCTGTATATTTTCTCAATTTACGATATTTTTCAATAAAAAATAGTCGATTAAATCAGCAAAAAATCTAGAATTTGTAAATAAAAATAATTTATGCCTTGTTATCTTTTTATTTTAAAATCAATTGAGCAAGTTTTTGGCTACTCCGCATTGCCAATTGGTCAACATAGCGGCTATAGAACTCAGCAATCCATAAAGTCACTGCGATATACAGCAATGATGCACACATTACGGCGCTTAAATAACCCCATTGCCAATTTAAAAAGAGATTGAACAGTGGAATACAGACCAAATACATCAGAACCAAATGGAGTAAATATACAGAAAATGATATTTTACCAAGCCATACCAATACAGGCAGCTCTAAGGCTTTCGATAATTTAGGGCTCATTAAAATGCTATAAACAATCAATATTCCTGCAAAAAAATTACCATATTCATAGGTTCTTTCGCCAATTTGAGCATAGATCCATGCGTAAGATGCGCTACTGTTGTGCGCACCAGCCAAATACAGTCCTAAAATCAATACAATACTGGCAATAAGGATCGGAATTTGACGACCATAGAAATAAAAATACATACCAATGATAAAACTGGAAATTCCCATACAAAAGCCTTCACCCCGCCACCAATACGCAAAAGCTGCAATGAGTACGGAAGCAATGAGAAACAGTAACGTATGTAATTGCTTAAGGTAAATTAAAATAAACAAAGCAAATGAGCCAAATAGCTCAATTGTCATCGTCCACAACACCCAGTTGATACTACTTTCTGCAAATAGAAATGAACCTATAGCTCCTTCATAAATAGCTGTTTTAAATAAAAAATTTTGTGTAACATAAGTCTGTAACCAACCACCAACATGACTACTATCAATTTTAATCGTATTAAACACGACCCAAATAATCACACAGGAAATCAACGCAGGGATCATTAAACGTGGATAGCGCTTGATCCACATATTTTTAAGTTTGGATGAAATCAATTCTGGTGATTTACATAGTGCATAACTCAACACATAACCACTTAATACAAAAAAGATAAATACAGCAGCTGTACCTGAATACCAAAAAGCAAAAGGTGAATGGTGGATGGCATAAATGAGTTGATTATTGGCAATATCATTAGCATCAAAACGATGTAAATATGGAATAAAACTCAAACTTAAATGTGAAAAAACCACAGCCAAACATGCCAAACCACGAATGCTTTCAGCCGAATTTATTTTTTGCACGTGATCATACCCATCATTACCTTTTCATCCATTGCGCAGCATCCTCACCGCCTCATAAAAAATCCCACCGAATGTGGGATTCATTTTTTGATGAGCTTATTGAATAGAAATAATTTTCCCATTTTCATCATGTACAACGGTACTCACTTTTTGTTGCCGACCTGACTCAATTTCTTGTGCATTTAGTGCAAAATGATCAGCATAATCTGTCAATAATTTTTGTTGTGCTTGCTGCGGTGTTTTTGCAGGAATAAAGCGATTCCAAAGTAATAAACTCAATGCACAAACCATCAAGGCGATCAAACCATGTTGTAATATTAATGTAAAAGCAGACATGATATTGTTCACAATATGTGGCTTTTGGATGCCAATTACACCCAACAGTAACAATAATGGACGCCACAACAGCAGCCACACCGCCCAAAGCATTGCTGTTGAAGTATTAGACAAATAGCGTTTATGCCAAGGCAACTGTTGACGTAAGTCAATAATCAGATTTGATTTCATTTTACCCATACTCGACCAAGACCATTAAGAACGCATGCCCCGATCAGGGCTCACCCAACGTGCACGCTTACCACTACCTCTCAGTAAAACTTTTGGAAATGCGACAATACTTGCTGTTAGTGTAATTAACCAAAAAACAAAGGGATACCAAATCATCCAGTAATAATTCTTTAAAAGATTTGGCTCATATCTACTATCCATCCATTTGCTTAAAGCAAACTGAAGTAAACAGCTCAAACCTAAAAGAATTCCACTACCATAAGGTAAAAATGGCGAGCTTGCGGTTTGGCTCAACCCCGTAATTGGGAAAATAAAATGCAATAACCAAATCACAGCTACAGCAAGCATGAGATATGACCACACCAAGGTCAATACCAGTTCCAATATCAGCGGCCAAAGATAATTTAATTTTGGCTTAAAAACAACATCAATATTTTTAATCAATACTTGCGCACCCCCCATCGCCCAACGCAAGCGTTGCTTCCATAATCCTGTTAGGGTTTCAGGCATCAAAATCCACACCAAAGCATTCGGCTCAAAGTGAATATTCCAACCTGCGCGTTGTAATTTCCATGTAATATCAATATCTTCAGTCAAAGCATTGGGTGACCAATAGCCTACATCATGCACTGCGCTTTTACGAAATGCCGTAATCACACCTGAAACAGTAAATAAACGTCCAAAACTACGCTGTGCCCGTTTAATTAATCCAACAATCGAAGAAAACTCCCCAACTTGAATACGACCCAGCAATGTCGAACGGGTACGAATCCGTGGATTTCCTGTCACCGCAGCAACTGAATTGTCTGCAAGGAAATGACGAATCATCACATCGCCGCATGTGGATCAAGCAATGCATCACCATCAATTCCAATCAAATATTCTGCATCAGTCAGTAAACTCCCCGCTTGCAATGCCATTGCCTTGCCTTGATTTTTCGCCAAATGCACAACACGTAACTTTTCATACTTGACTGCCAATGCATCTAAAACTTGCGCAGTATTGTCTGAGCTTCCATCATTAATGGCAATCACTTCAAAGTGTGGATAATTTAACTGAAGCGCATGACTTAAAGTTTCTTCCGCATTGTCCCCCTCATTAAAACAAGGCACAAGCACGGCCACTTTAGGGTATGTAGGCAAGGGATTAGGATGATCATAAGCAGGTTCTTTCTTTTCTTTTTGATAAAAAATCACCGCACCAATCATCCATAGATATGACATGAATAAAGGATAAAAAAACACAAAATCCAATGCCATATGCCAAAAATGCTGTAAAAAATTCATATAAATACTATCAAGGAACCAGACGATTGGTTTTTAAGCCAAAGACATCTCGCATGATTTTTGGGTCTGGATGATTTTTGAAAGGATCATCAGGATAATAGGCGATGTGCATTGCGCCCTGCTGATACAATGATTTTATCGTATCCGCCATCTCTTGTGTTGGCACAGGCTGATTATTTCTCCAATTGGTTGCTTGTAACTCAAATACTGTTTTCTTTAAGCCATTTGGATATGATTTCACTCGATTGACAATATCTTTAAAAAATTGATCTTTATCATCCACCTGTTCCATATAAGGCATTGCCATAATTGCAGTAAAATCATAACGGTCAAGCGATTGCTCTAAAGACTGTGCATACCAGTTTTCAGAATAAGGATTTAAAGCCACTTGTGCATAGAGATTACGTGCAGTCACCAAATACGGATGGTAATAACGAATTTCATCCGCCATCTGCATGGCAAAGTCATCAATGGTTTTGGTTTTAAATGCTGTCCATTTTTGCAATTGGGTTTCATCATTACGCACAGTTTCTAGATCAGTCGAAATCCCTGCTGCCTTATAGGCTGCAAGTGCATAGTCACTGGTATCCTCATAATCTGACAATGTAGTATCGTCATGGAACAAAATACCATTAAATTCAGATGACTTCGCTAAGTCCTGATAAAGTCCACGAATCACCTCCCTTGCTTCTGGAGAATACGGTGACAAACGGTGATAACCCATATTTAAATGGTCTGATTTTTTCGCTTGCTGTGTCACCACCAAATGCTTCGATACTGGATTTTTTTCAGGTAATTGCCACGCTAAAAGCGGCATCCATGCATACAAACGGTTGACTTGGGTACGAGACTGAATTTGCCATGCCACCCGATTAAACAAGTCTGCACGCATTGGCAAATAACGGTTGGGGAAATACACCATATCTGCCGACCCATCTGCATCAGGATCAGAAAAAGCTTGTAAGTAGACTGTATTGACTTTCATGGCTTGAATACGATCTAGCAACAATCCAATATTTTTTTCTTCTTGTGCGGGATCAGCATCATACAAATAATCCAAATCGACATGCATGATTTTTTGGGGACGATTATTGTCATTTAGGCCCATTTCACGGGTTTGAATATCTGCCAATAAATCTGCACGTGTGGTATCACTCTCCACCAAAATTCGGTTCAAATGGCTGAGTGACTGTTTCACATCATTACTACCATCATCCAAAGTGATGGTGATCGGCATACCTAACTGCTTGGCAATTTCTACGGTTTTCATATTGTATTGCCCGTATGGCCACACCATTACACGAGGACTGCGAATACCGTGTTGTTGCAACAAGTCATTATTTTTCTTTAAATCTGTATAAATACGCTCAGCATAGGCTTGGTCAGATTCATAGCTTTTATTTTCAGCAGAATATAAGCGTGTGGTCGCAGCAGGCTCAGAATTCCCTTGTGGATTTCCCAAAATCCCACGATGTAAATCATAACTATGATTGCCAATTTCAACATAGCCACTGTCTTGCATTTCTTTTAATTCAGCCCATGTCAAAATATCGCTACGTGGAATTTTTTGATCCCCAAAACTGACTTGCTTGTCTTGGGTTTCAAGCCATGAACCGACTACTGATAACACCACAGGAATTCGTTTTTCTTTAACAATCGGATAAGCATATTTATAAAAACTTTGATAACCATCATCTACAGTCAGTAACAATGGCTTTTTCGGTAATTTATATTTGCCCTGATTGGCTTTAATCAGTTGGTCTACGCTAATAAAGTGGAAACCATCTTTCTTTAAGGATTTGATCTGCTCTGCAAACTGTTTAGATTTGATCGCATATTGTGGAATCAATGCCCGCTCATGATCGGTAATTTCATGATAACCAATGATCGTCAGTAAATTTCGATCAGGTTTCAATGTTTCAGCATGAGACATCATACTCATAGAAGCCGCCAACAGCGTTAAACAGGCAACAATAGGTTTAGACAAACGATTCAACATAAATTTTCAGCTCATTGATTTTATGAATGTTTACTAAATGAATCACTTTTAATGCTTGAAAACTTGATCTATCTAAATTTCCCACTTTGTATTCAAAGTAGTAAAATTTGCGATATTCGAGTGAGAGTCGATCAAACAAAAAATGGAACAATCTGTTGTAAAGCACATTTTCCAAGCAAACATTCTTAATGGGATATTTTATAAGGTATTATTCTGAAATGAATATTAAAATGAAAGTTTTGTTTTGTTGGTAAATCATCTCATTCATTTCATCCTAAAAATTTATGATTTCATCACTCATTTTCTTTTTAATTCTGATCGTTACTACATATTCTTTATGCCCAAACCATCTTACATCTCATAACAAAACTGTCTATTTTTATTATTTTCTAATGCTAAAAAAACTCCAAGCGATGCTTAGAGTTTTTGTAATTTCAAAAATAAACCACATGCTTAGTCACGGGTTTTTACATCATATAATTCAATCTCAAAAATAAGATTTGAATTAGCAGGGATAATATTCCCCATTTTGCGCTCGCCATAAGCCAAATGTGATGGCACGATCAATTTACGTTTTCCACCCACTTTCATGCCCATAATGCCTTGATCCCAACCTTTGATCACACGACCTGTACCAATCACGGTTTCAAAGTAGTTGCCACGATCAAGAGAAGAATCAAACTTTGTTCCATCTTCTAACCAACCTATATAATGTGTGGTAATTAAAGCGCCTTTTACCGCTTCTTTACCTTCACCAACCACTAAATCAATAATTTCTAATTCGGCTGTCATTACTTTGCTCCACATTTCACTGTTGTATTCAATCTTTATATTCGTATTATTTTACGAATATTACTGCAACTGCGTCCACTCAATCACGGCTTGCGCATGATCACCAATCAATGTCCATTCACCATCCATCACATTGAGTTGTAACTGCATTGTCCGTTCGCATAGTTGTTGAATCGCTTCAGTTGTCGCTTCCGATAACTGCCAAACTTGCACATTGGACAAAGTTTTTAATTTTGAACTGCGCTTATACCATTCTGCAACCGCTGAACCATATGCCACCACAGCGACATTTTTACAACGGGCAGCAGCTTTTTTGACCTTATCTTCATCAGGCAAACCGACTTCAATCCATTGTACCAACTGCCCTGTCAGGTCTTTTTCCCACAGTGCAGGCTCATCGGTCTCAAACAAATCTTTGGTAAACTCCAAACGTTCTTCGGCAAAACGTGCATAAGCCAACACACGCACCATCAAACGCTCAATGGTTTCTGAGGGATGCAAAGCCATCGTGAGCTGATAATCACCATATTGATGTACATCCATATTGGCAATATTCAAATCTGCCTTATAAATCGTTGCTTTTAACGCCATGAAAAATCCAAAAAATAAGTTCTCAAATATGGCGCACAGTCTATAAGATTTTGAAAATGATTACTGATTTTTTTCATCCTGCTCAATGCGGCAACGCAAAATCGCTGTTTCCAAGCTTTCCCAATCCCGATCATGTTGGGTAATCACTTCGACTCGATTATCAATATTTTCTGCGCCTGATTTATAATTGAGTTGCTCAGGATTAAAATTAAAAGTCATCCAACCTTGATTGGTATTAAAAATCCCTTTTATTCGTAGCCAGTCTTTTTGCTCACATAACACATCAAGTAAATCGTAAAAATCAAACTTCCATCGTTTGGAAAATTTCCACCCTGCAACGGTATAACCATTGGAGGATTCTACATAGTGATAAGGCAATTGTTTAATTTCAGGTAAGCTTTCTTCGGCTGAAAATTGTTTTTGTATCTGAATGAGTGGCAAAATTTTACGATGAATCCCTTGATGCGCTCTATCTATTTGCTCAATTTGAATATTGCCCTGTTCCGCCATGAGCCAAGTGTGCACATGAGTCAGATGTTCCTCTTTTAAATCATTGAATACATCTCGATCAAGATCAGACATCGTATCTGCATGTGAAACCACCACGATTTGTGCCGCTTTAAGTTGATCTTGATACAAATCCTGTGAAATCCATGCGGCATCATGTAAACGTGAGCCATCAAGCACCGTCAGCAAAGCCCGCATATCCACTTGCGACTGCCAATGCGGTTCGGTCAGTTGTTCAATCAGCTGTGCAGGATGCCCTAAACCTGTAGGTTCAATGAATAAGCGATCAGGTTTTTTCTCCTGAATCAAACGTGACAATGCGATTTGCATCGGCAATTGGCTCGCACAACACAAACAACCACCGAGTAATTCTTTAACCTCGTAGCCTTGTGCATCGGGTAATAATTGCTGATCAATGCCAATTTCACCAAACTCATTCATCAAAATTGCCCATGTTTCATGTTCAGGCTTTTGCGCCAACAAGGCTTGTAATAAGGTGGTTTTTCCTGCACCTAAAAAACCAGAAATGATGTGGGTTTTGACTGCGGCAGTCGCAATAATTTTCACAGAAGCACACTCAATCATGAATAAAATTTTATTTTCAGTCTTAGTGTAGAGTTTATTGCATAGAGATTCATTGCAACATCTAAAAAAATTAGCTTTTTGATGCTAAGTGAATATTTTTTATCATGAAATAAGTATTTTTAAATTATACCAATTTTGCTAAGTGACTTATTTTTATATCTTTTAAATCAATATAAAAAGCTTATTTCCTGCAAATGTTTTTTCAAAAAAAAATATTGGATGTGACAGAAATTACGGATGTTATGTTAAAGCTCAGTAAATAGTTTGATTAATTTATGAGCTAATTTTCATATTTCCACACATTTAAAATTTCGAAAATGCAGATTTTTTCACATGAACCACACAAAAGTTGGGTATTTATATCTGTTTCGTAACCCAGACTGTTTCGCTTTGTTGATAAGGTTGCCTAAATTTCATTCAGCGCTTAGCATGATCCTCGTTCCCAATGATTGTTGTCACCTACTCAATCAACTAGATAACATAAAAATCTTGGGATTTATTTTTAAATGAATAAGGATGCCGAAAATGAAATTAGTTAAAACTCTACTTGCAACAACTTTTGCTCTTACTGCTGCAACCGCTTCTTTTGCTGCAACTGAACAAGCGGCTGATGAAGCTGAAAAAGTAGTTGTATCAACCCAAGAAGCTGCAACAACTGAAGATGCTTCTGCTGCTGCTCAACCAACATCTGAACAGCCAGCAACTGAAAGTGCTGCTGAAGGTTCAACCCCTGTTGCACCACAAGCAAATCAATAAGATTTAATGCTCTCTCTCAAGATAACAATGTAAGTTCAAATCATTTAAGTTAAGCTCGCTTAGCTTAAAAAAGACCAGATCAAGCTGCGATCTGGTCTTTTTATATTTGAATATTGCCAATATTTTAATTTACTGATTTTTATACATCCTCATATTTTAAAAAGATATACTTCAATATTCATCATAGATATTTATAATCATTAGATTCAATACACCTATGCTCTATTTTAAATTTTATTATTTATTTTCAAATATTTAAAATAAAAAAATCACTCCACATTGCACTTTATTAGGCTAGCTTTCCACTATGGCATAGCTAGGCTAAGACCACCATTTCAGTCATTAATAGCCACATATTGTGATTTGAATGGAACAATCGCTATGCGTTCAAAGATTGACTACAGCACTGAAGTGGCTATTTTAGGTGCAGGTCCTGTGGGTTTAACCCTTGCCAACTACTTAAGCAAACAAGGTGTCAAAGTCACTGTGGTTGAGCAGTTAGACAGCTTGATTGATTACCCACGTGCCATTGGAATTGATGATGAATCTTTGCGTACCATTCAATCACTGGGTTTGGTCGATCAAGTCTTACCACATACCACGCCCAACCATGCCATGCGATTCCTGACTCCGAAAGGTCGTTGCTTTGCAGATATTCAGCCTTTAACCCGTGAGTTTGGTTTCTCACGCCGTAATGCCTTTATTCAGCCGCAAGTGGATAATGTGTTATTACAAGGTTTAAAACAGTATGAAAATGCACAGGTTTTATTTTCACGTCATTTAGATGAGTTCACTCAGGACGCCAACGGCGTAACGCTGAACATCCAAACTAAAGACGGCAATCAAGAAGTCATTCATGCACAGTACTTAATTGCCTGTGATGGCGGGAACTCCATTGTTCGTCGTACTTTAAATATCGGTTTTGATGGTAAAACTGCACCAAACCAATGGATTGTGATTGATGTTGAAAATGACCCATTGGCAACACCACACATTTACTTGTGCTGTGATCCTGTGCGCCCGTATGTCTCTGCTGCCCTACCGCATGGCATCCGTCGTTTTGAATTTATGGTGATGCCAGGTGAAACACAGGAAGAACTCAGCAAGCCTGAAAATATTGCCAAACTTCTATCTAAAGTTTTGCCAACCACTGATGGCATCGAAGTGATTCGTCAACGTGTCTATACCCACAATGCCCGTATCGCAGATAAATTCCGTGTAGATCGTATTTTACTTGCAGGTGATGCAGCGCACATCATGCCTGTATGGCAAGGTCAGGGTTATAACAGTGGTATGCGTGATGCTTTTAACTTGGCATGGAAAATGGCACTTGTCGTTCAAGGCAAAGCGAGTCCTGAGCTATTGGACAGTTATCAAGTTGAACGTAAAGACCATGCTAAAGCCATGATTGATCTTTCTGTGATGGCTGGTCATGTCCTTGCGCCACCGAAAAAATGGCAAGGTTTTGTCCGTGATGGGATTGCTTATGCACTGAACTACATCAAGCCAATCAAACAGTATTTACTGGAAATGCGTTTTAAACCGATGCCGAAATATAATGATGGTGCATTAGTTAAAGACAACAATAAAGAATCACCTGTCGGTAAAATGTTTATCCAACCACAGGTTCAGCTTGAAAATGGGCAAACTGTTTTACTGGATGAAGTGATTGGGAATGACTTTGCGGTGATCGCTTGGGGTGTCGATCCGAAATGGGGCATCAATGATACCAATATGAAAGTATGGCAATCTTTGGGTGTGAAGTTTATCCAAGTTTTACCTGCGGTGCAGTTAGGCAATGAAAAACGTAAAATCCATGATGGTGTAATCACGATTGGTGATATTGGGACAGAAATTCGCTCTTGGTTCGGTAAAACAGATCAAGCCATGGTCATTTTACGCCCTGACCGTTTCGTAGCAGCATTGGCGATTCCACAAACCATGAATACAGTTAGTCAGCAATTGTTTAGTAAGCTACATGCAAAATAGGCTGTAAATACTGCTCAAATTTTTTAAAATCACCATGTTTAAAATGTGGTGATTTTTAAATTGCAATAATTTATGTATTTATATCTGATTTTTATTTTTCACATCAATTTTATACCCATATTTTTCATTCAAACATATTTCTGTCAATAAAAAGCTGTATTGAAGAATAAATTTACGCATAATATCGCCATTCAAATTAAGCTATTTATTCTTATGAAAAAAATTGTTTTACTTGCATGTATTACAGCACTCACGGCATGTTCAAAACCAACACCTGAACAAAACAATTCATCAACAAGTACAGAGCAAATCATTTCCCTACAACCATCTAAAAACACCTTGGATAGCACTCGCTTTATGCGTAGCGATGAAGCTGGACCTTTGTGCCCAGACAACTCATCACAATGTTATACCTATGCACAAGAGCAAATTCGCGCTAAATATCCTGATTTAATCCAAAAAATTGGCGATGGCATTAGTATTAAACTTTTTAATGGCACTATTAAAAAATATATGCCAAGTCGAGGCAAGGAAGATCACCCTGAATATTGCGAAGTCTGTGCCTATACAATCATCAATGAATATCCTGCGATTGATTCTTTGCTCTTACATACACAATATTATGAAGGAGCAGGTTATACCTTGCTAAATTTAAAAACTGGAACAGAAGCATATTTGTCAGGCATCCCGACATTTAGCCCAGACTACAAATATATGCTCAGTATTAACAGTGACTTAGAAGCAGGCTATACGGACAATGAACTGAATATTTATCAAATTGATGACAATCATAATGCACAACTCATTTTTGAAGCAGTAAAAACCATCCCTCAATTTCATGCAGAAAATAATATCGGCTTTTCTGCTGCAATATGGCTAGACAACACGAAATTTATTGCACAGTCAGACTATCTGCCAGATAGTGAAAACTATTCTAGTGAATATCCACATAAATTTTATCAATTCAGTTTAATGAATAGTGATGCAACACCACATTGGTCTGTCGAAACCTTATCTGAAGAAGCCTATCAGAAACTGAAAGATCAATAATTATTTTTCAGTTTTAACTTGGCAGCTGTTGAGCTGCCAAGCACTTCCCCTTCTTTATACAATCTGAAATGCCACATCTTAAACAGAACCACGTTGTAGAATCAGCATTCAAAATGGATCAAAACATCTCCATATAAAACTGTTCTTTTAAAATTTTTAAAATCAAATCAATGGCTTCATTCTTTTGATCCTTGCGATAACTTGCATACAAACCAATCATCGGTAAAGGCTCAACCGTATTTTTCACTACGATCTTATCGCCAAGTAAAGGAATCACATAGGCAGGCACTAAACTCCAACCAACCCCCATACCGACAAGATTGACATTTAAAAGAATATTGGTCGACTTCTGTACGACATTGACATTTAATTTCGACTGCTTAAAAAAATCCTGAATAATTTTATGCAGTTGAGGTGATGCATCTTCATCACTAATGACAAAATCCTGCTGATTAAATGACTTAATGCTGACATGCTTTTGCTGTGCAAAAGGCGAATCTTTAGGCATAATCAAAGTCAAAGGTTCTTGAAAAACTTGCATGCTTTCAAATTCTTCGTCATCACTTAGATAACGCGTGAAAGCAATATCAATCTCGCCTTTACGTAATGCCTTAAACTGATCCGAATCAGTCAAACTATGGAAATCAATTTTAATATCAGGAAAATGCGCGCGAATATTCGGCATGATATAAGGAAAAACCTTCATTTCAGCCACAGGCACAAAGCCGATATTCAATTGATCTTTATTAATTTTGGCAATCTGACGTGCATCAAAAATTGCCTTTTCTGCATGTTCCAAACTGAGCAAAGCTTCTTTTAAAAATGCTCGTCCTTCATCCGTTAACTCAACTTTACGATTAGAACGAATTAACAATTGTACACCAACCTCTTGCTCTAAGTCTTTGATTTGTTGACTCAAAGAAGGCTGAACAGTAAACATACGTTGTGCAGCTTTGGTGAAGTTTAATTCTTCTGCCACTGCCACAAAATAGCGTAAATGACGTAATTCCATAGGTTTAGCCTTCTATTTTGCCAAAGTTAGTTTTTGTGCAACGCTCACTCTATATAAAAGCATAGTCATCACCACAATGACTGCACAAAAAAGATATGTGAATTGATAACCTAAATAAGCAATGATCAAGCCCATGACCACTGAACCGACAGCCATACCAAAATCAAACAAAGTAAAAAAAGTTGAAATCGAATGTCCCATTCGCTCTTTAGGTACAGCCTGAATTGCAACTGTTTGAAAACACGGGAAAAGTGAACCATAGCCAATGCCAATAAATACCGCAGCCAACCATAAAATCCATTGTGAATGTACAAAGCTTACGATCACCAAACCAATTGCAAAAAATACAAAAGACGGATAAATCACAGCGCTTGCTCCTTTTCGGTCATAAATTTGACCAACCCAAGGACGCACAATAATCATTGCCAATGCAAAAATAATAAAAAATAAGCTGACATATTGCAGTAAGTTTTGCATTTCCGCATAAGCAGTAATAAAACTCATAATGCTTGAATAGGAAAATGCCACCAATAAAGCCACACAACCTATTGGCACAGCACGTTGCTCAATGATGTCGGAAAACTGCAAATGATGTTGATCTGTTGATTTTGCTATTTTTACAGTCGTATTCGATGTCAAAGGAGTTAAAGGAATAATTAAACAAAAAATAAAACCCACACAAATAATCGCAGTCAACACCTGAAAAACGCTCATAA
Source organism: Acinetobacter sp. CFCC 10889 (assembly GCF_003268395.1). Classification (GTDB taxonomy): domain Bacteria; phylum Pseudomonadota; class Gammaproteobacteria; order Pseudomonadales; family Moraxellaceae; genus Acinetobacter. The sequence goes on from NZ_LQXQ01000005.1 coordinate 97,967, forward strand.
AGTCAGCATATTGCAAAATTGTGAGCGCAAGAAATGGACCAAATACCACAGCCAAATTGGTCGACATGACATAATACCCCATGCCCTCACCTTTACGCTGTTCAGGAATAAACTCATTGGCAATCGGCACAGCAACAGTGGTAAGAACACTAAACCAAATGCCATGTATAAAACGCACTGCCAACAAAACCCACAGACTATCTGCAAATAAATAAGCAAAGGCACAAAGTACAAATAATAATTCTGAACCACGAAATGCCAGTTTTTTGCCTATTTTTTCGATGATTAAACCTGAAAATGGACGAATCGCAATGGATGATACCAAGAATAATGTCAGTGCTAAGCCTGCTTGCTGAACAGAGCCACCCAAAGACTTTAAAATATAAACAGGTAAAATGGTTAAAAATGCAAAATAATAGGTAAATAGGAATAAGTTATTAAAAATACATAAAATAAAATTTCTATTCCATAACTTTTCAGACTGCAATGCTGCTCTATCATTCATGCTTGCACCTGTATTTTTGTGATTTGAATCGGTGCTAAAACTAAAGTGACTAAGTCATGAATATAATCTGCATCAGGTATTTTATTAAAAAAAATAATTTGATAATGAATCGGGGCATACACACTATCGAGCATCAACTCAAACGGATAATTTTCACAAATTTCACCCCGTTGAATCGCCACTTGAATCAATTTTCGTGTGGCTTCTCGTCTAGGTAGTAAATACTGCTGAAAAAACTCACCCGCAGCTTCTCGATGTTCTGCCATGACGACTAACAAAGCACGCCCCACTTGATGATCTAAAGCTTTGGCTAATTTTAATAATTGTTGCTCTAAGTTATATTGCAAACTTTGCTCAACATCCATTTCAAAAACAGAAGCGGTATAGGCTTTAAACGCCTCAAAAACTAAGTCTGACTTATGTTTCCACCAACGATAAATCGTTGATTTGGCAACACCTGCACGTAAAGCGACATCTTCAATCGTGAGCTTACGATAATCATGTTGTTCTAAGGCTTGCACTACCGCATCTAAAATACACTGCTTACGGCGTGCGGTTTTTTCAATTTCCATCATCCCTGCACCAAACGATACGCTACGTTTCGTTTGATTTTAAGAAATCACGTTCGATTCTCTAAATAGATTTTTTCTTTCATATCATCACTAAAAACAATCAATCTATACTGCTTTTTTATTTTAATCCTAATTTCCATTGTTAAATATCAAAACCCATTCATAAAAAAACCTCCAAAATGGAGGTTTCTTCAATCAACTATGTGAGCTTTTCTTATAAATACTGCACGATGGATGATGATTTTCTTGCAAACGAGCAACTTTACGATGCTCTGCTGCTTCAAATCGACAACGCTTCCAATCATTATCTAAATTTAATGCAGGAATTTGTTTTGGCTTGCCATTTTCATCCACGGCAACCATTGTAAAATAACAACTGTTAGTATGACGCACTGAACGCTTTTGAATATTTTGTGCTTCTACACGGATGCCGATTTCCATAGAAGTACGACCTACGTGATTGACACTCGCTAAAAATGTCACCAATTCACCAACATGGATTGGCTCTTTAAAGTTCACTTTATCCACTGACAAAGTGACAACATAACTGCCCGAATAACGGCTCGCACATGCATAAGCGACTTGGTCAAGCAGCTTTAGAATCGTGCCCCCATGTACATTACCTGAAAAATTTGCCATGTCAGGGGTCATCAAAATAGACATCGTTAATTCAGATTGGTCTTCTGTTGCAGGGATCATTTGATCGAGTGGTGACATTATTTTCTTGACTCAGTGTTAAGACAGGAGATAGAGAACTATTATTATATATCTTTTCAACCAAAAAAAATGTTTAATTCGGCAATTGACCATTATCTGACATTATACTGTTTGGTTGAATCATTTATAAAATATATAGTTCATACCTATTCATCTTGTGCTTGTTGAACAAGACGTAACATTCGATCGAAATATTATCGTAACTTACACGTGGCTCGCTCATGCTACAAAGTTGTATTTCATAAGATTGATCCAAGTTATTTTTGTGACAACAAAAATCACTTCGGGCTGCGTTGCTAATTTTACTTTTTGACCTACTTCAATTTTCGTCATTTTAACTTCATAATCCTAATCATGTATATTTTATTAAATATTGAATTGATTAGAATTATAAATATTTTACAAAAAATAGTAAATTTAAATAAATGATTTTAAAACTATAATACAGTTAAATTTCATTATTAAGCTAAAAATTAACTCATACTATAGTTAAAAATGATCAATTAATTATGCACACTAAACTCAGAAATCTGTCCATTTTGCACTGCTTTCTTTTTGATATTTAATACCGTTTTAATATCATTAAGTCGCTCACTTGTAGCATCTCGTCCTACTTGCATGGTGTATTCACGAGTTTTCACATCAAAAATATGCGCTTTTTCACGCAAATCAGGCTGTATCACAATATCCGCATTTTTCAGCTCTTCAGCCGCCAAATGACTTTGCATAATATTAATATTTTGATTAAACAAGCCCCACATATTGGTTGTTTCTGTATATAAAGGTTGCGCTAAAATATTGACTGCAATGACAATATCTGCACCAAGATCTCGTGCAACATCTACAGGAACTGGACTGACTAAACCGCCATCAACATATTCAAGCCCATTAATCTCTGTTGGAATAAACATACTTGGAATAGACACTGAAGCACGGACAGCTTGTCCTGTATTCCCATAATTAAATACAACCTTTTGACCATTTTTCAATTCGGTTGCCACCACATACATTGGGATTTTCATCTGTTCAAGTGGCTGTTGTCCTACTTGGGTATTGATATAATCTTCTACTTTTTGACCATCAAAAAAACCTTTCATCCCGATCTTAAACTCACGGACATCTTTCACTTTTAAATTTAAGGCTATTTCACGTAATTCTTCTGCTGACTTACCACTGGCATATAACGAACCCACGATACTGCCTGCACTTGTACCGACAATAAAATCAGGTTTAATCCCTTGTTGTTCTAATATTTCGATCACACCAATATGTGCATAACCTCGTGCACCACCACTCCCTAAAACTAATGCAATGACAGGCTTTTTTTGGGAATCTTTAAATTTATAGAAACTTTTATCAAGTTGCGAACGTGCTACAGGCATCTCATGCGCTGCTGTCAAATGTGACATTTGTGGCGTGCTTTGGCATGCCGTCAACATAAAACAACACATCAAAATCCATAAGGTAATTTTTTGCATAAAATATGATTCCCACTTTTGCACATATCAGAGCACAAACGTACAAAAAAAACTGTTAAATTTTTTTTGTCATATTTAAACAGTATAATCGGAAAGCAGCATGATCAAATATTGAAAAGATGAATGGTACAGTAAAAGATATTTTACGATCAGCTACATTTAAGTATTAAAATAATGATTTGTATAGAAAAAATAAAATATCACTGATGTAAGTCAAAGAGAAGCCGAGATGAAAGGCTTCTCTTTTTATGCTTAATTAAACAAAAAATTTCAAAATTAATTGAATCACTGTCGCATTAATTAAATCTACAAAGAACGCACCACATAAAGGCACAATCAAAAATGCTTTATGCGATGGACCATACATATTGGTAATGGCTTGCATATTTGCGACTGCGGTTGGTGTTGCCCCCATACCAAAGCCACAATGTCCTGCTGCCAATACAGCTGCATCATAGTTTTTACCCATGACACGGAAAGTCACAAACGCAGCGTAGAGTGCCATTGTCAAAGTTTGTGCTGTTAAGATGACAACCAATGGACCAGCCAAATCTGCCAATTGCCAAAGTTTTAATGATAACAATGCCATCGCAAGATATAGAGATAATGCAGCATTACCAAAAACATCAATTGCACGGTCAAACATATTGATACGTAAGACACTTTCTAAAACATTACGTAAAATAACACCACCACCTAATGCCCAAACAAAGGTTGGCAATTCAAACCAATGCCCTTTACTAAAGCCTGTCATAAACTCAGCAAAAGCCAAACATGCTGCAAATAGCCCCAGTGTTGTAATCGCATTATCCGCGGTGATTAAACGAACTTGTTGAGGATATTCGAAAGGCACATATTCACCAAGTTCAGTTTCCCCTTTCACTTGATTATCTGTACTTTGAATTTCTTGATGTGTTTTTGGACTAGAAAGTTGGTATCTATTAATCAATAACTTCGCAAGTGGTCCACCGATGATCCCACCAATGATCAAACCAAAAGTCGCACTCGCCATACCAAGAGCCAATGCACCTTCAATACCATGCTCAGTTTCTAAGATTCCCCCCCAAGCACCTGCTGTACCATGACCACCTGTTAATGTGATCGAACCTGCGATTAAACCAATCAACGGATCTAAACCTAAAGCAGATGCCAAGCCCATCCCAACTGCATCTTGCACCACAATAAATGATGCAACACAGACAAGGAATACCACTAGACCAATTCCGCCTTCTTTCAGCTTTGCAAAGTTTGCACTTAAACCAATAGATGCAAAGAAAACAAGCATAAAACTGGTTTGTAATTCACTACTTGTGGTAATACTATAACCGAACATATTATGTACGATTAGAGAAATAACAGCCGCAACCAAGCCCCCTGCAACAGGTTCTGGAATATTGTATTTACGTAAAAATTCAATTTTTCGAACGAGAAAACGCCCTAACAACAGCACAATAACGGCTGCAATAAGCGTATAAAAAGCATTAAAAGTAAATTCCATCATTATTTCCATTTAATTGAGGTGATACTTTTTGTTCTACAGTCTTAAATCGAGTAAAACTGCACAACGAAAAGAAAGACAGAACAGTCAATGTTCCGAATTAAATTGAATCAACCCATGAGAATCTGTATTTTTGATGGATAGAAATACGATACAACATCGTAAATATATTTGAGAAATCATCATTGTTCCTTCTATCATTGATAAAATGGATAGTTTCATCAAAAAACATCAGAATTACAGCCTATCCCAAAGGATCACATCGTGAATAAACTGAGCCAACAACATTAAAATTGAGAGAATGCTGCCTATATTACAATCGCTTTTAAAACATTGTTTTTAGCAATTCTAAAAAGATCGAACATTATGCTTAATTTCATAAAAATATCAGCTTTTTTTACAAATTTATGGCGTATTTCACCTTGTTATTAGACTAAAGTTATAGGTTAGATTTATTTTGATCATTTTTATAACAAAAATAAAGTATAAATTTTTAGCAATATGTAAATAAAAACAGGAACTCATCACGTTCCTGTTTTGTTGATCTAATCACACATAGTTAATTAGAAATCATATTTCGCCATCACACCTAAACGGCTATCACGACCTTTTTCACCGCCAACAGTTTCACGCTCACCATAGACATATTCTGTACCAAAAGTAATCGGTTTCACTGGGCTATACATTACGTTTAACCAACCTTGTTGTAACTTTTCATTCGCATCTTTGCCTAAAGTGCTGTCATCATAAAATGCTGCACCATAACCAATCGTACTACGTAGTTTAGGTGTGATTTTATAAGTTGCACCTACAGTCACTGCATCAATATCTGTTAAATCGATATCTTTGTTGTTATCTTCAACTTTATATGGGTTGTCTGTATATAATAAGAAGAAGTTATCACCTTTTACATGTGAATAATCACCGAATACCGTCAGCTGTTCTGCAAGATTCAGTTTCGCACCTAAACCAACGCCCCAACCAAACTCAGTCGCATCATCTGCTGCACGTCCACGTACTTCTTGAATCAAAGCACGACCTGTAAGTAATGCAGTGTCACCGACTTTATGGCTGATTTTTGCAGTTGCAGCAGGTAAGCGGTTTTCATCACGCCCTTTTTCAAGACCAACGAAATACTGAGTATTTGCATCTAGTTTATCGCTATAACGTACCATTGGTGTACGTTTAGTTCCGATCCCGAGTGGTGAGTTAAAATCCATCATTTCTGGTTGGGTATCAGTTGATAAGAATGATGATGTCGTTTGACCAATTAACCAATTATTATAGTTTAAATATGCATGACGAATACGAACCGTATCACTTGAGCCACGGAAATCAATTTCGATTTTACCGCCAACATCCGCACCTTGTACGGGTGCTTTAAAGTCTAAGCCAATACGTGAAGTTGCTGCTGTACTATAAAATTTATCTTCGTTTGCATCACCTTTTAAGTCCACACGGTTAATATCGTTAAAAATACCATTTGGACCACCTTTAAATTGATATTCCGCATCCGCACGAATAAAACCATAAAGATTTACATCAGCACCAGTTTTTGATTTTAACGATGCTAAAGGTGACTGTGGTGCAGCAGGCTGTGCTGCAACTTCTTGTAATCTGACTTGTTGCTGCTGTTGTACTTGTTGTTGCTGTTGTACTAATGATTTCAAAGCTTCAACTTCTTGACGAAGTTGTTTAATTTCCTCTTGATCAGATGTTGCTGCGTTGGCTGTTGTAACCATCAATGCGGTTACAGTTAGGGCTAAGCTCTTCAAAACAAATGTTTTACTGCTGAGGAATCGACTCATGAAAAAACTCCTAGTCTTAATTGTGTGCTGCATCCGTACAAAATTGGCTGAATCACCCCTCTAAAATGTTGATACAACCAATGTTTCTGTTTGTTGTGTGTAGTAATATGATTTACTACCCCCTCTAAACCTGCACTTCTGCTTTTTTGTTAAATTATGAAAGCGTTGAAACTTAGGTTAAAACATAAAAGTAACATTATGTGTAAAAGAATAACACATCTGTAATCTATCTTAACTTAATGGCTTTATTAAAATCAGTTTTACCGAATAACAATGTATTTTCAATTCTTATTTTAGATTAACTTTTCAATTTTTGTTATATATTCTTACATTTATGATTTAAAATGAAGAATAGCAATTTTATCACTAAGACTAATGTCTATCACTTTTCCGACACAATTAACAAAAAATAATGGATATTTTATGAATGTTTGTCACAATTTGTTAGATTTACCCATGCCATCCAATGATTTGTAAAGTTTAAAATCAAATATGCCAAAATGAAAATAATACTCAAATTGGCACTTTATAATCAGATGAAATGGGCTTGTATTACGGCATTTCTCATTGCAATTCTTTTTTAACCAGCCAAATCGCCACACCACCTGCCACAGTAAAACCAAGCATTAAAATCCCCATATTTAGGACATGATTGAAGACTAAGAAATTCAGTAAAATCCCCCCGATCAAACCACAGGCAAATTGAGTACTTCCCATAATCGCACTGGCTGTTCCCGCACGCTCACCTTGTTTTGACATTGCCAATGCCATTGCATTTGGACCTGTAAAACCAATACCTGAAACAGTTAAAAATAAACCCACCATCACGATCCAAAGTGGCACATCAACCAAAAGACCTGAAATCACAATCACAACTGAACCAAAGATTTGATTCAATCCACCTAGCTGTAAACGCTGCACGACAGAAAATTTATTTGCTAATTTTTTATTTAAAAATGACACAAACATGATACCCAAAGCATTAAAACCAAATGCATAGGCAAACTGCTGTTCATTCAAATGATATTGATCCATCAAAACCGCAGATGCTGAGCCAATATAAGCAAAAAGTGCTGCACCCGTTAAACAACCTGCAAGCATAGGCAAATAAAAACTACGGTCTTTAAAAATTGTGGCATACAGTTGTAGTACTTGCCCCGCATTCAATTTTAAACGGCGCTCTTCAGGTAATGTTTCTTCAAAGAAAAAATGTACACACGCCAAACAAAAGAAACCGATCAGCATCAAAACAATAAAAACATAATGCCATTCAAAAAAGTATAAAATCCATGCACCAAATGTCGGTGCAAGTACAGGTGCAATCCCCATCACGATCATCATACTGGCAAAAGCTTGTGCTGAACCTTGTATATCAAGTTTATCTCGAATCGCTGCACGTGCCATCACTACGCCTACACAACCTCCAAGCGCTTGCAACACACGTGCTGCAATCAATGACCATTGATCATTGGCTAAAACACAGAGCAAACTTGCACAGGCAAACAGTGTCATTCCAAAATACAACGGTTTTTTGCGCCCGATACGATCACTGATTGGTCCATAAATCAACTGTCCTACAGCCAAACCAAAGAAATATGCAGGCAATGAATTCGCCACTTGTTGTGTAGATACATTAAAGTCTTGTGCCATTTGTGGCAAAGCAGGTAAATACATGTCGATTGACAACGGTCCAAGCGATGTAAAAAGTGCCAGCAGTAAAATCCAGCCCGTCGAATATTGCGGTTTGACCTGTTGTTGAGACATAGAAAGTATGAATTTAATCGGAGGAAATGCAGACAAGTGTAACGCTTGCATTGTATTATTTCTATTGCTGATTAATTGAAATTTCACATGTTATCTTTTGATTATTTTCAGGCTCGCCCCATACAGACTTTATAAGGAATAGGTTTGAATACTTGGCTGAATCGGCTTAAAAAAGCAACATATAATACCAGTGTCATGTATAACATCCGCATGATTATTGCTTTTGCAGGGACGGCTTTTGTACCGTATTTTTTAGATCAACAGCTCATGACGATTCCTTTAACTTTAGGTGTCGTTGCTGCAGGTTTGAGCGATATTGATGATCGCTTTTCTGTTCGTATCATGAATTTGATCTATACCTATATTGGCTTTTTTGTCACCGCAGCATCTGTCACGTTATTATTTCCCTACCCAATCTTTTTTGCATTTGGGTTAATTATTTCTTGTATTTGTTGGATTTTACTGGGTTCATTGGGGCGGCGTTATGCCACGATTTCGTATGGCTGCTTGGTCATCTCTGTGTACTCAATGCTCGGTGTACATTTATTTGACACATGGTATATGCAACCCAGTTTATTGGTCATTGGCGCTGCATGGTATGGACTGATTTCAACCATTAGTTTTTTACTATTTCCTGTGCGCCAAGTACAAGATAAACTTTCACAATGCTACTCGTCTTTAGGTGATTTTCTATTTGCCAAATCCAATCTGTTTGATGTCGATATGACTGCTGACAGTTATCAAGATAGTATGATTAACTTATCTATGGAAAATGGTAAATTAATCGGCATTTTCAACGATATGAAAACTGCCCTCCTCACCCGCTTAAAAGGTGACCGAGGACAACGAGATACACGCCGTAGTTTACAATACTATTTTGTAGCACAAGATATTCATGAACGAGCAGATTCGGCACATATTGATTATCAAAAATTAGCGAAAATATTTGAACACAGTGATATTCTATTTCGCTTCCAACGAATTTTATCCCTGCAAGGTAAAGCTTGTAAGGACTTAAGTGATAGCATTCTAAATCGCAATACCTATCAGCATAATGTGCGTTTTAGCCACGCATTTAAGAATTTAAGACAATCACTTGATCGACTACGCTCAGAACAAAATTATGATCAGATTTGGATCAACGCCTTATTTTCCTTATATCAAAATTTAAAATCTATTGATGCACAGCTACAGAATGTTGAAACTGAACGACATATCAAATATGACCAAAGCAAGCAAATCGAAAACCAACTGAAAGATGATGATTTAAAAGGTTGGGATGATATTTTCAGTCGTATTAAACAACATTTAACCCCTGAATCTGTCTTGTTCCGCCATGCGATTCGGGTGTCTATAGTGCTATTTATTGGCTATGTTTTTGTGCAAATTACCCAAATTGAATATGGTTATTGGGTCTTACTTACTGCACTTTTTGTCAGCCAACCGAATTTTAACGCCACCAAACGCCGTTTGCGCTTGCGAATTATTGGTACTTTGGCAGGAATTATCGTTGGCTATATCATTTTGCTTTATGTACAAACACTTGAAGGTCAATTGATCATATTGATCCTTAGTGGAGTATTATTTTTTGATCTACGCAGTAAACAATATGCTCAAGCCACTGCTTTTATTACCATTTTAGCATTAATTAATTTCAATCTAGATGGTTTAGGTTTTGAGGCAGCATTGCCCCGCCTTATTGATACTGTAATTGGTTGTGCTTTTGCGTGGTTTGGTGTGACTTTTATTTTCCCCGATTGGAAATTCCGTCACTTACCACGCACCATCAACCGTTCTTTAGAGTCTCAATGTCAATATTTAGCTGATGTTGTGAATCAATATCATCATGGTCGCAATAATGCACTGAATTATCGTATTGTCCGCCGAGCTGCGCATAATACGGATGCCGATGTTGCCTCGCTTATTTCCACGTTAGCCACTGAGCCTGATTTTGATCCAACGCAAAAAACTTTGGCTTTCGAATTTTTATGTTTAAATCATACTTTTTTAAGTTATATCGCAGCACTCGGTGCACACCGTGAAAAAATTGATGATATTGAGATTTTAAATTTATTAGATCAGGCACTTGATGATATCAAAGGTGCACTATTAAGGGATGAAATGCCTGATTTGACAGCACATAATATGTTGCAAACCATTCGTTTGCGTTTAAATCAGTCAGATCAGGACTCAGCAAAAGCCTTGATCATTTTACAGCAGTTATCATTAATGTTTAGCATTTTGAAACAACTCAGTACCTTGAAGCAAAGTTTAAGCCATGAGCGTGATGATCAATCCACTGAACTTGCTTCGCTCTAATGCTATAGAGACTCCTGTTTTTTGTTCAAAATGATGTGGCTGTAACTAATGCCAGTCAGTTAAGGATTTTTGAATCCTCCCCTTGCGGAACATGTTCCTCACCTTTTTCCAAAGGAGGGGGCTTTTCATTACTAAAAATCATTTTAGTTACAAGAAGTTCCCCTCTTTTTCCTTGCACCATATATGGTTCAGGGTTAGGGGAGATTTTAGGAATTTTTCAAATAATTTTGCTTAACTGATCAGCATTAGTCGCTGTAACCCACAATTTTACGCTTCATATTTAATCTTAATGTTATTGATGATTTAAATGTATTGCTAGGTCACAACAATGTGCACCTTGGCAATCTAACAAGGATTTTGGTCATAAAAAAGACGCTTTTTTATAGCGTCTTGTAAAAACTTACATTGCGAAACTCTTTGGCTTCATCCAAATCAGGCCAGGTTGTGGCACTGCGCTCATCCAGCTTTTGATAATGCGGATGACTGAAGTTTTTCACCCGACTGTCTGCTACCCACACTTCAGGGGCAAATTTTAAAAACTCATCCAAGAAAAAGCGATTACATTGATCATATAAAACATCTGCGGCCAATAATACATCGACTTGTTCTGCTTTATACAGATCATCCAAATATTCAAGTTCAACATCATTAAGCAAGGCATTTTCACGACATGCATCCAAACTGACTTGGTCAATATCACAGCAAATCACACGTTTTGCACCTGCTATTTTCGCTGCAATGGCAACTACACCTGAGCCTGCGCCAAAGTCCAACACCACTTTGTCTTTGACATGATGAGGTTCAGCCAATAGCCATTGTGCCATTGCCAAACCTGATGCCCAACAGAAAATCCAATACGGCGTATCATTCCAGATACGGCGAATGACTTCGTCATCCAAGCGATCCGTTGGAAATACAGGGGGAATCAGCCATAGTGAAATTGGCGTTTCAGGCAATTGTTGTGCCATCAGCTCACACTGAGGGATTACTTCATGCAAGGCATCGAGTAAGTGTTGGGGGGATTTTTGAAGTTGAAATGTACAGCTCATAGTAAGCCTTAAAGAAATTTTATTTGAACTTATAAATGTATTTGATACGCAACCACGTCATCTGCTGCTGTTTGAGGTAACCCTAAATTTATTTCAAACTGTTTCTGCGACATTTCAGATTTAAAACCAGAATATGACGAGTTCAGCAGATGACAAATGGTTTTGGTTACTTTTCCCGAAAGAAAAGTAACATTCGAGCTTCTTACATTAAAAGTCGTAACAGTAAGACTCCGTCGTGACTTTTTTAGAAAATTAACTCAGTTCTTTTTCAGCAGCTTCTACAGTCTGACGAATCAAAGTCGTAATCGTCATCGGACCTACACCACCTGGAACAGGTGTATATGCAGAAGCAATATCTTCAATACCAACCAATTGGATATCACCCACACCACCGCCATCACGAGGATGGAAACCAGCATCTACAACTACTGCGCCTTGTTTAATCCAATCTTTTTGGATCAATTCAGCCTTACCTACTGCACCCACAATAATATCCGCTTGCTTCACAAAGCTCGCCAAATCTTGAGTACGGCTGTGGCAAATCGTTACTGTTGCATTGGCTTCAAGCAACATTGCCGCCATGGGTTTACCCAAAATCGCAGAACGACCCACAACCACCGCATGCTTGCCTGCAATTTCAATGTTGTGTTCTTTTAGAATGGTCATGATCCCTGCAGGTGTTGCAGAACCGTATGCAGCCTCACCCATCGCCATACGGCCAAAACCAAGGCAAGTTACACCGTCTACATCTTTCGCAAGTGAAATCGCATCAAAACAAGCACGTTCATCAATTTGTGCAGGCACTGGATGCTGTAACAGAATACCGTGCACATCAGGATTGGCATTTAATTTTTCAATTTCAGCCAACAACTGCTCAGTTGTCGTTTCTGTTGGCAATTCAACTTTTAAAGAATCCATACCCACACGACGACATGCATTGCCTTTCATACGTACATAAGTCGCAGATGCGCCATCATCACCGACCAAAATCGTTGCAAGAATTGGGGTACGACCTGTTTTTGCTTTTAACGCTTCTACGCGTACCAACAAGTCAGCTTCAATTTGTTTTGCCAACGCACGACCATCTAAAACTAATGCCACGGTGCATCTCCAAGGTAGATATGAATCAATTTCGCACATAATACATGATTATTTTGACTATTTTATTCTATATGCCGAAATTATGTGCATCCACATTGACATAAGTATTGTTTTTTTTTTAAAGATTGCTAATATGTGCATCACCAAGAGATGGTGGGATGGCAGAATGGCGATGCAGCGGACTGCAACTCCGTAAATGCCGGTTCGATTCCGGCTCCTACCTCCAATCTTGTTAAGCCCGAGTGGTGAAATCGGTAGACACAGGGGATTTAAAATCCCCCGCCCACAAAGCGTGCCAGTTCGAGTCTGGCCTCGGGCACCATTTTACAAAACTAAGATGGTGTAGCAAAAATTCCAGCATTATGCTGGTTTTTTTATGTCTGAAATTTAATTACATGAAGAATAATATTATTGCTATTTCACTTGTGTTTTCATCGACACTATTCTCTGCTTGCCAACAGAACAATATAGCCACTGAATCAGTCCAAACATCATTAAAAGCAACAAATAAAAATACTTTTGATGTAAAGAAAGATTTTCCTCATTTAAAACCTGAAGACAATCTCATCCCTGTACTCCCTAAACAGCAATGGAATTTAATTTTTTTCGATAGCATTGATCGTGGTTTTACTTTAAATATTAATACTGATCAATCTCGGATCACCATGTCTCTAAACTGTTCACACTCCAATGAACACCCTTTCTTTCTACTCGAAGACCGTGATGGCGTTGATGTTTTGACTTCAAAAAGCGATGGTTTTGGAGAGGCTGAATTTATATTAGATCAACATAGCTTTATGAATCCGTTTCAAGATACAAACTCAACTCAATTTGAAAAATTTAAAACGGCTTTTTATCAAGCAAAATCATTCACTGTGAAAATATGGCTAAGTGATGAATTATCTACTCAGCAAAATGCAAAGCCTGTATTGTCAAATGAATTTCACTTTAATAACCGTTACGCAGAGTTGCTCAAAACACCCTCGCCCGCATGCTCCGCTCAAAATTAAACAGACAAACACAGCATTGTAGTCTTGATCAGAATTCTGATTAGCACGTACAATGCTGTAATTTTTAAATTTTGTGATTTGATAAGAGCTTGCAATCAATAGATTGTAATTCTCCATGACGAATATGAGCACACCCCAACAAGTTTCTATTTATTTACAGCAATTACAGAAAAAATATCCGCAAGCATTTAAGCGCAACTATTTATTTTATAGTCAAATTAAAACTAAAGGGGTTTTGGACGAATTACGTGAATTTATTCCTTGGGTACTTGCTGCGATGATTTTTGTCAGCATTGATTTTGTGCTAGGTCATTATATAGAGGCAAATTTTCAACAATTTGATGCCACACAAGCCAAAGGCATTGCAATATTAATTATTATGTTGTTTTTTATGCTGATCGTGCCAATCATTATTAAACAAATTAAGCATAGCTCTACACATTTATATCTGCAATTTAAAAATATTCCACTTAAACTGGCAGTGATTATTATTTTACAAACCCTCAATATTGCCTTTATTCAAAGTATGTTTTTACAAGGTGTATTGTTCTTTTTTGCTTTGAGCTTCGGCTTTGTCAAATTTTATAAAGAAAATATGTTTAGGGAAAACACCAGCAATGTCGATTATTATCAATTACAACAAGTGCGCCGTGCCTGTTTTTGGTCGTATAAGCAAGCTTTAAAGGCGAAATCCAAACTCAAATATTTAAGTAAAAATTCTGCCAAAGCACAGCAAACACAAACCCAACTTGCACAATATTTAGAGCTTCACTTACAACTTTTAAAATATGAAAATGACATGTCCAAGTCATATAAATTTATCGACTTGGACGAATATATGGATAGTTTGATGTGATGTAGAAAAGTCTATAAACGTTTCATCACATCATCTAAATCACTTTCTGATTTTGATAATTGATCTAAACTTTTCAATGTTTGGGCTCTATTTCTACTTAAGTCTGAAATTAATCCAAAAGCCTCAATAAATCTATTTAATTCTTTTTTAGCATCAACATAACCTTGCTTGCGAAGTAAAGTTACACTTTCTTCTGAAAAATCTAATAAGTTCTTAAAATTTAAACCCAATTGCTGATCAGGTCGTATCTCAAGAATATTTACATCAGGAAAATCATGACGGTGCCATAATGCACCATGATCTAAATGCACAACAATAATATGTGTACATCCTGCATCAACTAATGGCGTAATAGGCGTATTCCCCTGTGCTTTTAATGCTCCACCTAATCCACCATCCACAAACCGATTACCTTGTGCATCTTGCTCTGGCTGAAAAATTAAAGGTAAAGCTGCTGATGCTAAAATAAATTTTTTCTGATCCTCAGGGCTTAAATTTTGTATTTTATAAAACTCAGAATATTGATTATCTATCCCTAAAAACTCTGCTTTTACAAAATCCTTAATGGAACTTAAAGATTCAAAGAAATTAGCTAAAGCAGCTTCCCTGTCTTTAATTTTATAAGTCGAAATATAAAATGGAATTGCAGATTTCAATTTTTCTAAATTCAGAAATTCTTGCATCATTTCAGTGAGTGGCTCATGCTTACAAAAACCCTCAACCGATTTAACTTCTAGGCGATTAAATAAAACACCTAATAAAGCGGGCACCCAACCTATAGGTGTTGCCAATCTTAAACCTGAAGCAAGAAGTAAACTAATATAAGCTCCAGCATCTAATTTTTTATTAAACCCTATATGCTCTTTTAAATTTTCAAAACCTTTCATTTGGATCGGTTTTATTTGAGGTAATTTATCCCAAAGCTGATCTAGATGAGAAATGCCTTGATCAAAATTATCTGCTGATAATAGTACTGCACCATTTAAAGCACCAATACTTGCCCCCGCTAACATATCGATTTCTAAACCAAGTTCTTGTATGGCTTTCAACACACCAACATGATATGCACCTTTTGCTCCACCACCTGATAACACGATTCCCAATTTAGCCATGTGAACGCACCTTAAAAAACTCATTAATCATACTATCGGCAACAGTTGCAATATCCGCAATATGGAAAGGCAAGTGCTTAATCTCAGGCTTAACTAATTCTTGTTCATCTAATGTTTCCCATTGAGTCGCTAAAAAAGCATTTGGTGCAATGGATGGTTTAACCAAACTCCAATCCCCCATATATTCAATTAACTCAATATCATCAGATTTTTTCTTATCGCTGCACAACCATTGTTCACGTGGAATAATTTGATTTTCCTTTGATATAGAAAACTCTTTCTTTAATTGAATAATTAACTTATTTCTCAATAATTTAAAATATTCATCTTTGTTTGGAAAATTTGTGACTTTAGAGAAATTTCCCCAATACAAATTATCCAAAGCAATATAAGATTTTGAAATAATTGAATAATGATTAAAGTCACCTGCCTCCCATGATGAAAAAACCAAATCTAGTTGTGTTTTAGCTGCATCAGATGACTTGAGAACTTGAACATCCTGAATTAAATCTTGTGTATGTAAACTCAGTAAATTTACTTGCTCACGAATATCAATCACTACATCTGTAACTTTTGCCAAATGTTGTTGTGTTTTACTCAATGAACTCGAAATTTGTGAGATTGCAACTGAATGCTCATTCACATTCTGCGATAAAGTTTTTAACCACCCCTCACAAGCTTGCAAGCCCGAGATGACATGATCATTTAAGTGTGCTTGTCTTAAATGTGCTTTACCTGAAACAGCATCCATAAAACGGTTTCTATGAGATGATCTCTTCTTAATCACTTTTTGCAAATCTTGCGATACACTGATGCCATTTACAAAATCTACTATCAACTTTTCATTTAAAAATTGAAATTCATCTGATTTTTTTTCAGTGAGCAATTGTTCAAAACTTTGTTTCATACAACATCTCCGAGAACTTCAGGTAAATATTTATTAATTGTTTGAGTTTCGATTTGAATCGATTTATTTGTCGTTTCAATATCATTCATTAGATCTTTACGCACTTTCTTTTGTTCATAAGGCAGTTGCTCTGCGTCATAAGCTATTTGCAACTCATTTACCAATTCCTCAATCTGTAAAGTAATTGCTTCTAGGTCAGTTTTTGTTTGATTATTAAATAAAACAAGACTTTTTTCTAATTCAAATTTCATTGGATTCGCTATAGATTGAAGAAAATTCTTTTCTATTTCACTAATAATCGTACCAAGTTTAATCTCTAAATATTTAATTTCTTTCATTTCATACCCCCAGTCTTTATTACCAGTCTTGTCACCAAACCAACGTCTCAATCCTGCAAAAATCTTTGTGGACTCAACACGCCTAGATGTATGTGATTCTTTAGAGTTTTCAGACAGATTTAACTGGATAGTTGATTGAATACTTTTAAAATCAAATTTTAATGGGACAAGCTGAATCTCTATACCAGCCTGACCAAATTCTTGACTAATTTTAGAAATATTTGCAATAACAACTGTATTAACTTCTTCGACTACCTCATTAAATTCCTGAAAAATATCCTGAAAAATACCAGTTAATGAGCTTTCATATTCACAAGCCAATCCCTTAATTTTCTTATCTAAATAATCGCTCAAATCACGCATTTTATCTGCTTCTAATTTAATGACATCATATCTAAATGCATTGTTTAAAGAATCTAATTCTGCTTTTAATGTACTCTTATCCTCTGCATATTTATCATTGATTTTTACTAATTTAACTATTTTTTCAAAACCACTTTTACCTATCTTCTCTTCTATTGCAGTTTGTTTATTAGCCTTGAATTCATCCACCGCATTTATTATATATGTAACTAGAGTTGGACGACTCAGCTCTTCAAAATCTTTAAATTTCTTTGAAATCTCATCTTGCGACTTTTTTACTACATTATCAACCTCGGTTAAAGATTTAGCTGCATATTCCTTTAATTGCTTTTTATCATTTTCTAATTTCACTAACGACTCTTTGATTTTTTTTAGCTCTGCCTCTGTCATTTGATATTCTTTATTAAAATGACCATGTACACTAAAATAATTTGTGACACTAGTAAAAATACTATCCACATCACGCAAAGCTGACTGCATCGCAATTTTAGGTGCATTTTTATAACTTTCTTGAATAATATTTATCAAAGGTAATTCAATATTGCTCTTTTCCGCTACTTTTCGACTGAACTCTAAAACCTTATTTGCATCAAAGGTTTCCCATACAAGCTCTGCCATTTCACCAAAAGCTTTTTTTGCAAAATCTTGCACCCACTCTAGCTCATCAAAACTTGGTTTACCTTGATTTAACTCAATATAATTTTGAATACGTGTTGCTAAAAAAGCATCTTGTGCTGAGATACAATAAATATTTTCAGCATGAATTTTGCCTTTTAACAAATCATTCGCCACAATATTTTTAGTTGTCGCTTGATCATCACCATTCGCATTTTTCTGATCAAACTTATTGACCAAAGCAAAAAGTCGATCTTTTTCAATTTTAGGTAACTTCTCTAATTCTTCTCGAATATCTGCATCTGCTTGTGATTTAAGCTGAGTATAATCCATCACCACCATAACAGCAGAACTGCGTTTCAGTTGCTGAGCAAAAATTTCTTTTAATTCAGGTAAATTTGCTTCATTCGGTCCTGGAGTATCAAGTAAAACCAAATTACCCAAATGTTCTTCTTGTTGCGCTAACTCTGTAAACTCGACTTCGATTCGAGGCAAGGCATTGATTTCTTTATAAGCTGAGAATGGGAAACCATATTCAGGATAATCTTCTACAATAATTCGTGATAAACGCACCAAATCATTTAAATGTGCTAAAAAGCTAAAAATAGCTTCTTCACCTTTATAACCTTCTTTAAATTTATAGCCAGCTTGAATATTTTGAATTAACTCTAAAATTTCCTGATAGCTCGAAACACGATCATCTTCAGCATATTGCACTAAATTTAATACTTTTAATTTTGCAATATATTCATTAATAGAACTGACATCACAACTTAGAATAGGCTCTTTTTGTCCTTTTACATGTGCAATCAATGTTGGCAACGATGTCATTGGACGATTACGATTTGGTAATATTTCACGCCCAACGATTGCATTGATCGTTGTAGATTTTCCTGCTTTCATTGTACCAACAACAGCCAACACCACTTCAAATTTTTCTAATTTAATGTATTCACCTTGTAATACACTTTTCATTTCAGGCACAGACTTACTATCAAGAACTAATGGCTTTGTAACATCATATTCAGGAACTAAATGGTTTTTTTCTAACTCCCCCAAAAGTTGTTGTTGATTAAAAAGTACTTTTTGAAGTTGTTGTTTCAAACCATTCAATAAAGCGATATTGGTTTCCATGATCATTCCTCAATATAAATTAAATAACACAATAATTTTTTATACATTTAAGTTTCTAAAATTTAAAACTTGTAATTTTTCAAAAACTACAACCCCAAATACTTTTTCAAACCAACCTCTATTTCACTTTGCATTTGCTGTGGATTCACCACTTTGACATGTGGAATCCAATAACGAATCAAAGGCATAATTTGATTTTGATGGCTAATTTGACTTGAAATAAGCAAACCTCCATCCTTTAACTCTTTGACAATCTGTTGTTCAGGAAACAATGCACGTTGCTTAAAATGCATTGCAACATCAGCATGTACAGATAGCACTACTTCAGATTTTTCTTGTCCAAACCAGATACTATTCTCATTTTCAAGTTGCGCTAAAACGTCAGGATCAGGTTTAAATGACAACAACTCATGATGATCATAATTTTGTGTCATACGACTGAGACGATAAGTACGTAACTGATGCTTACGAACAGCCGCCAAATACCAACTTCCATGATGATGAATCAGGCGATAAGGCTGCACGACACGAGGTTCATGATTGTAATTAAATGCAATATGTTTATATTCCTGAATTGCTTTACTTATAGAGTCAAACAAAGATTTAAACTGCACAGCATCTTCAAAAAAATTGCCTTTTGCTGAATATACAGGAGCATTTTGTTGATCAAGCAATTCTTTTAAAAATGATGGATTTAAACTTGGATATAAGTCAGCCACACCAGAAACATCAGCAAATCTTTTTAAATCTTTAATATTCAGCTTTCCCAAGCTCTTTACAGATAAATGAATCTTTTTAGTTTCTTTATCCTTTTCTAAGACCAATCCAGTCGCTCTAAATCTGTCGAAATCTCTTAAAATCGTACGTTGACTCGTTTTAAATTCTTCTGCCAATGTCGCAATATCTAAGGCATCCCCGGCATTCAGTTTAATTAAAATTTGAACCAAACGATCTGCTAAACGTTCGTGTCCTTTTATTTCTTCTGTACGACTTTTCATACTTTCACTATGGTCAATGCACAACTATTTTCAGGTGCTATATTTACTTTAATTTGTGACAAGTGGTGTCATTTTTCAAAATATTTCTATATAAATCCAAAAATATTTTTATAACAAAATCACTATATATAAAAACATTCTATAAATGAGGAAATCGTTAATCAAGCGAAAATATTTTTATTTTTTAAATGCTTTTGACACAAGCTGTCATTTTCTTTATCCAAAATAAAAATACGTTCCAATGTAACTAAAAGTATTTTGAGTAAAGGTATAAAAATGAAAGGTACAATTTTAGACTTCTCCATCCAAACCAATAGCGGAATTATTTCAGGTGAGGATCAGCAACGATATACATTTATTGGAAGTGAATGGAAAGAACAAATATCACCGCAACGAGGCTTAAAAGTAGATTTTGATATCAATGAAAAACATCAAGCGATTGCTGTTTATAAAGACCTATTAACAACGCATTCTACAACACCAATCAACACTGAAACCAAAACTGAAGATCAATATCAATTTATGGATTGGTTTATAAAATGTCTGAAAAATTATGCTAATTTTAATGGTCGAGCACGTCGTAAAGAATATTGGTTTTTCCGTTTAGCTGTGTTCTTATTAACTTTGGCAATGATGATTATTGATACCGTTTTAGAAACAGAAGTTATTTTTACAGGTTTATTTACAATAGCTATGTTATTGCCTGACCTTGCAGTGAGTGTACGGCGTTTACATGATACTGAGCGCTCTGGATGGTGGTTTCTTATTGCCTTAATCCCGATTATTGGCTTTATTTTACTGATGATTTGGTTTGCAAGCGAAGGAAAAAATCAACCTAATCTCTATGGAGAAGCGGCTAAATAATTCTTTACTCTAAGTGCCATTTTAAAATTTTGGTGGTGTAT